>NZ_CP124535.1:1210000-1865000 GCF_029953595.1 Fuscovulum ytuae
TCCGACAGCTCCATATGCGGCTTCATATGGAAGGGCACGCGCACGCGCGCGGTCAGCCGCCCCTGTTCCTCCAGCGCCGCAAGCAGCGCGCAGGTATAGCGGTTGCCATCCATATTCACCATTGTGGTGATCCCCTGCGCCGCGCAATGCGCAAGCCCCGCCACGACCTTATCAAGGTCCGCCGCAAAGGTCGCCTGATCCGGCCAGGGCTCCGGCTCGCCCCCCGTGGCGATCCCCAGTTGCAGATGCGCCTCTCCGCCAAGGGCCAGCACCGGACCAAAGGCCTCGAACTCCCTCAGTTCCCCGGTGGCTGTGCCGTCCGGCCCCATCACCACCTCATGGCCATGCGGCATCTGCGCCCCATGCAAAAGCCCCGCCATCTGCAAGGCCAGCGTATTGGCCCAGACCGTATGGTGATCGGGCGCCATCATCGCGATGGGCCGATCCGCGATCACCCGATCCAGATCATGCCGTGTCACAGGCGCGCCCAGAATCTCATAGGCCGCCCCCTGCGCCATCAACAGCGCGCGCTCCGGGTTCTTGGCCGCATAGTCCAGAAAGGCCGCCTTCAGCGCATCAAACCCCATCACGCCGCCGATCTGCAATTGCACCAGTTCGGCCCCGCCCAGAACCAGATGCAGATGGCTTTCCACGAAACCCGGCAAGAGCGTCCGCCCCCCCGCATCCACCACCCGCGTCGCAGGGCCGGCCAGCGCCGCCACCTCGGCCCCGCCCACGGCCGCGATCCGGCCTGCCCGCACCGCCACGGCCTGCGCGAAGGGCCGCCCCGCATCCATCGTGATCACCCGCGCATTCATCACGATCAGATCAACGTCCATCCCTGCCCTCTTCTTCATCTTGGTCAAAAATACTCTGGGGGGAGCGTCGCCGAAGGCGGCGCGGGGGGCAAGGCCCCCCTAACCCCGCTGCCCCACCCGCTCCGCCATCACACATAAAAGCTCGAACATCAGCGAAATCCCCAGCCAGGCCGTGCCGCCCGAGGGGTCAAAGGGCGGGCTCACCTCCACAAGGTCCGCCCCCACGATATCCAGCCCCCGCAAGCCCCGCACCACCTCCAGCGCCTGCCAGCTGTTGGGTCCCCCCACCTCCGGCGTCCCGGTCCCCGGCGCAAAGGTCGGATCGACGAAATCGATGTCATAGGTCACATAGGTCGGCCCTTGGCCCACAATCTCGCGCGCCTCGGCCATCACATCTTCCACCCCACGGCGATGAAACTCGGCAATCGGGATGATGCGGATGCCATTGGCGGCGGCGAAATCCCAATCCTCCCGCCCATAGGCGGTGCCCCGGATGCCGATCAGCACATATCGCTTGGGATCGATCAGCCCCTCTTCCACCGCGCGGCGGAAGGGCGTGCCGTGATTATAGCGCGACGTGCCGAAATAGATGTCGTTCAGGTCGGTATGGCTGTCGAATTGCACCATGCCCACGGGGCGCGCCTTGGCAACCGCCCGCAAGATCGGCAGCGAACAGAGGTGATCCCCGCCCCCGGTCAAGGGCAGAACCCCCGCCGCCACCACGCGCGTATAAAAGGCCTCCATCCGCGCCAGCGAATCCATCAGATCGCCCGGATTGGGCGCCACATCCCCCAGATCAGCGCAACGCGCCAATGCGAAGGGTGCCACCCATGTCGCCCCATTCTGCGCCCGGATCATGGTGGACAGGTCGCGCAACTGCCGTGGTCCGTGGCGTGGGCCGGGGCGGTTCGTCGTCCCCCCATCCCACGGCGCGCCGATCAGCCCGATCTGCACCTCGGCCAGACGCGGATCGTCCAGCCCCACATGCGGCAGCCGCATGAAGGTCGGGATGCCCGCGAATCGTGGGAGGTCAAACCCCGATACCGGCGTGAAAAATCCCTGCCCTGTCCCCTGCCCCGCCATCGCGCATCCCCTCTCGCCCGTTGATTCCCGCCCCCATCCAACCGCCCCTGCCCCCGCTTGTCAGCCCCGGAACCGACATCCCCCTCCGCCCACTTGCCGATTTCCGCAAGCCTGCCCCGTTCCTCTTGACCTCGGCCCCCGCTTCCCCCCTTATCGACCCTGTGCCCCGGAGGAATGCATGTTCAGCAAGACAGACCCGATCGCCCCGCCCGCCCCGCCCAGCCGCAGCCCCTCCTCCGGTGCTGCGACAAATGCCGGGAAATCCATCCTCGCCTCTGATCTGCGGATCACCGGGGAAATCACCTCCTCCGGCGCGGTCGAGGTGTTTGGCGACATCGACGGCACCTTGTCGGCCCGCAGCCTGCTGATCGGCGGCGAAGGCGCCGTCAAAGGATCGGTCAGCGCCGAAACGGTCGAGGTGAAGGGCAAGCTTGACGGTCGCGTCTCGACCCAAACCTTCACCCTCCGCGCCACCGCAAAGGTCGAAGCGGATGTGAACTACACCTCCCTCGTGATCGAATCCGGCGCGCAGATCGAAGGCCGCTTCACCCGCCCCAAGGGCTGATCGCGAACGGCCAGCGCCGCAACCGGCCCCCAATCGGGGGCCGTTTCCATTTGGCCCGGCAGGCGCCTTAAGCCGCTCCTGCCGCCAGCCGATCCCGCAACAGCCGCCGCAGGATCTTGCCGGAAGCCGATTTCGGAATGGCATCGGTGACGATGATCCGATGCAACTGCTTATAGTGGGCAAGGTTGCCCTCCAGATGCGCGCGGATCGCCGCCTCATCCGGCCCGCCCTCGGCGCGCACCACAAAGCCAACGGGATATTCGCCCACCTCCGGGTCGGCCTGCCCCACCACCGCCGCATCCACGATGCCCGGCAGCGCGATGAGCGCCGCCTCCACCTCGGCCGGGGCGACCTGAAACCCCTTGAACTTGATCAGCTCCTTCAACCGATCGACGATGAACAGATAGCCATCCGCATCGATCCGCCCGATATCCCCGGTATGCAGCCAGCCATCGGCATCCAAAGTCGCCGCCGTGGCTGCGGCATTGTTCAGATAGCCCAGCATGACCTGCGGCCCCCGCACCCATAGCTCGCCCTCGCCCCCTGGCCCCTGATCCTGCCCCGTCTCAGGGTCAACGATCCGCGCCTCGGTATTGGCCAGAAGCAGCCCCGACGCCCCCGCCCGCGCCGCGCGCCCCGGATTGGCATGCGACACAGGTGACATCTCGGTCATCCCATAGCCTTGCAGACAGATGCAGCCCAGCCGCGCCCCCACCGCATCCGAAAGCTCTGGCCCCAAAGGCGCCGCCCCCGAAAAGACCTGTTCCAAGGCGGAAAGGTCGAACTGATCCACCATCGGATGCTTGGCCAATGCCAGCGCGACAGGCGGCACCACCCACATGCGCCGCGCCTTGTGGTCCTGCGACAGGCGCAAGAACATCTCCAGATCAAAGCGCGGCAGGGTGATCAAGGTCCCGCCCCCCGCCAGATGCATATTCATCAGCACGGTCATGCCATAGATATGGAAAAACGGCAGGAACCCCGCCGTCGCCTCACCCGCGCGGAAATCCGCGATCTCGACGATCTGCTCGACATTTACCGTCAGGTTCCGATGCGACAGCATCACCCCCTTGGGCAGCCCCGTCGTGCCCGACGAATAGGGCAAAACCAGCACATGCCGCTCAAGGTCCACCGGAACCTGCCCGGCCAAGGGCGCGCCCATCAGCGCGGTCAGCGGCAACGCCCCCTCCCCCGGCCCGATCACCGCAATCTCGCGCACCCCCGTCCCCGGCACCGCTGCGCAGGCCACCTCAAGGAACGGGCCGATCGTGACCAAAAGCTCCGCCCCCGCATCCTTCAACTGATGCGCCACCTCCGGCGCGGTATAGGTCGGGTTGATCGTGGTGACCGTGCCGCCCGCCAGCGCGACGGCATGAAAGACCACACAGAATTCCGGCATATTCGGCGCCATGATCGCCACGCAATGCCCCGCCCCGAACCCGGCCTCCGTCAACCCGCCCGCCAAACGGCGCACCTGATCCATGAAGTCCCGCGCCGTCAGACTGCGCCCCGTCGGGCCATCGATCAGCACGACCTCATCAGGTCGGGTTTCCAGATTGGCAAAGACCATCTCGGTGACAGACACAGCCGCCGGCGCGATGGCCGACCTTGGGCTTTTATAGATATGCATGGCAACTCCTCCCCTAACCGGGATCAGATCACAGCCACGCCGCTCTGTCTTGAACTTATTCGCCGAAGGCAGGCTTCACCCTGCCCTCCCCCCATCCACCGCCCCCGGCGGTATCGCATAGGTCATCGACGCCCGCGCCACAGGCGCCGCCTCCCCTTCCGAAAACAACAGCGCATCCCCCACCGCCAGCACCCGGCCCAGCTTCAACAGCCGCGCCTCCGCCAGAACATCCCGCCCCGCCACGGGCTTGCGCATGAAATCCATGCTCGAATTCGTCGTCACCGCCAGCGACACCGGCCCAAGCCTGCTCAAGATCGCCAGATACAAGGCCACATCCGCCAATCCAAACATCGACGGCCCCGACACCGTGCCGCCCGGTCGCAAATGCCGCTCTGCCACCCGCAACCGCAGGGTCACGCCGCCCGCATCCGCCCGCTCCACGGCGAAATCCTCTGCCACCTGCGCGAAATCCCGCCGCAGGAACAGCGTCAAGGCATCGCGGTCCATCTTCAATTCCATGCGCTTCCCTCTTCCGCCGCCAACCCCTATCGTCTGGCAAAGCCTGAAGGGGGATGCAATGACCGAAGACCTGATCCAACGCCAAGACGAGGGCGGCATCGCCACGCTCACCCTCAATTCCCCCCACAGCCTGAATGCCCTCTCCGTGGCCATGATCGCGCGCATCACGGCAGAACTCGACCGCCTCGCCGCCGACCGCTCCACCCGCGTCGTCATCCTGCGTGGCGCGGGCCGCGCCTTCTGCGCGGGCCACGACCTGAAGGAAATGCAGGCCGCCCGCGAAACCGCCGATCGCGGGGCCGCCTTCTTCCGCCAATTGTTCGAAGATTGCGCCGCCATGATGCAGCGCCTCCCCCTCCTGCCCCAGCCGGTCATCGCCGAGGTGCAGGGCATCGCCACCGCCGCAGGCTGCCAGCTTGCCGCCTCCTGCGACATGGTCGTGGCGGCCGAAGACGCGCGCTTTGGCGTGAATGGCGTCAATATCGGCCTCTTCTGCTCCACCCCCATGGTGGCGCTCACCCGCAAGGTGCCGCCCGCCGTGGCGTTCGAGATGCTCACCACCGGCGAATTCCTCCCCGCCCCCCGCGCCCGCGAAGTGGGGCTGGTGAACCGCACCGCGCCCGTGGCCGAGCTTTCCGCCACCACCCGCGCGCTGGCCGAGACACTGGCCAGCAAACTCACCGCCGCCGTCAAGATCGGCAAGCGCAGCTTCTACGATCAGATGGGCCTGCCGCTCGATCAGGCCTATGCCCTGACCGGGGCCGCCATGGTGGAAAACATGCTCTGGCGCGACACGGATGAAGGCATCCGCGCTTTTCTGGAAAAGCGCAAACCCGATTGGGCCTGATCGGATAGAGGGGCAATCACCCATCCTGCCCCCGTAGGATGGGCCATCCGGCCCATCACCTCCATTAATGACCTCTAGGATGGGCCATAGGCCCACGGCCCAGCGAAGAAAGGTTAATGCACCCTTTTCCCACCGCGCGTGGCCACAGTTTGCTGCACAGAATCCGGCACAAAACAGGGCACAGCCGTTACCGCCGCTCGGAACCCGTTAATCCCCTGCAATCAACGCCTTACCGCCAGCGCGCCCGCCGCCGTCAACGCCAGCGCAAACCCCACCCCAATCATCAACCACACCCCTCCCAGCGCCACCAATCCGGTCCCGATCAAGGGCGCCACCGCCATCGCCGCCAGCCCCGGAATGGCCATCATCCCCGACACCGCACCGTATCTCTCCTGCCCCAGCGTCTCGGCCACCAGCACGGGCCGCAGGATCGTGATGATCCCCATCGCCGCCCCCTGACAGATCGCGAAACCCACCGCCGCCGCAGGCCAGACCACCGCCAGCAGCAAAAACCCGGGCGCCAGCACCAGCGCCCCAACCGTCACCTGCGCCGCCGCCCCGGTGCCCAGCCGCGCCCCCGCCCCCGCCAGCACCAACCGCCCCGCGACCTGCGCAGGCCCAATCGCCGCCGCCGCCAGAATCGCCAGATCGGCCCGCACCGCCAGCGCTTCCAACATCGGGCGGATATGGTTCACCAGCATCCAGTGGTTCAAATTGACCAAGGAAAACAACACCGCAAGCCCCACAAACCCCGGCATCCGCAGCACCTTACCCCAGCCCAGCCGTGGCACATCCCGTGCCGTGACCTCGGCCTCCGTCCCCCGCGCCATCACCCGCGCCGCCCAGACTTGCAGGGGCAGCATCACGCCCAACGCAACGCCCACCGCCACCCAAACCGCCCCCCGCCAGCCCCATTCGCCCGCCAGCCAAGCCCCCGCCGGAAAGGCCAGGGTCGAGGCCAGCCCCGCCACCAGCGTCACCCGCGTGATCGCCCCCCGCGCCTCTGGCCCGAAACGTCGGATCATCATCCCGAAACAGACGTCATAAAGGCACAAGGCCTGCGCCAGCCCCAGCCCCGCCCAACCCAGAAACCACCCCACGGCCCCCTCGGCCACAGCCAGCACCACCAAGGCCGCCGCCCCAATCACAGGCCCCGCCGCCATCATCGCGACCGCCCGCCCCCGGTCCAGCGCGCGGCCCACCCCCGGTGCCACCACCGCCGACACCGCCGTGGCCAGCAAAGGCCCCGCCGCGATGACCCCATCCGACAGCCAAGCCTCGCGCTGCCAATAGATCAGCAGCGCCGCGAAAATATAGAAAAAACAGGCATATCCCAGCGCCTGCGTCAGGGCGAGCGTCCAGACAGCCCGCCCCTCGCCTCGCTCAAAGGTCATAGATCGCCGCGAATTTCGCCTCGATGTAATCCAAAAGCGGCCCCTCATCCGGATCGAACCCGCAGGCATGGGCAATGGTGTCGCGCGGCGTCCGCAGCCCACCATGGCGCTGCACCTTTTCGCGCAGCCAGCCCGTCGCAGGCGCAGCATCGCCCTCGGCCAAAGCCGCGTCCAGATCGGGAATATCGGCCCGCAGCGCACGGTGCAGACAGCCTGCGTAAACATTGCCAAGGCTATAGGTCGGGAAATAGCCGAACAGGCCCACCGACCAATGCACATCCTGCAACATGCCATGCGACGGCCGATCCACCGCCACGCCGAAATCGGCGGCAAAGCGGTCGTTCCACGCCGCCTCCAGATCACCCACCGCCAGATCGCCCCGGATCAGCGCGCGTTCCAGATCGAACCGCATCATCACATGCAGGTTGTAATGCACCTCATCGGCCTCGGTGCGGATGAAGCCCGGCTGCACCCGGTTCACCGCCGCATGGAAGCTGTCGGCATCCGCAACACCGAAATCGCCAAAGCGCGCGCGCATCTGCCCGAACATCCATCCGGTAAAGGCACGACTGCGGCCCAGCTGGTTTTCATAGATGCGGCTCTGGCTTTCATGCACACCCATAGACACGCCCGACCCCAATGGCGTCAGGCGATAGTCTGGGTCTATGCCCAGCTCATAGCAGGCATGTCCCACCTCATGGATGGTGGAATAGAAACAGTTGAACGGGTCCGCCTCCGCCACGCGCGTGGTGATCCGCGCATCATCCCCCGACCCCGATGAAAAAGGATGCACCGCGAGGTCCAACCGCCCCCGGCTCCAGTCATAGCCAAAGGCCGTGGCCAGATCGCGCGCCATGCGCATCTGCGCCTCTTGCCCAAAATGCCCTTCAATGGCAATGGGTTGCTTGGCCGACCCCAGCACGCGCTCACGCAAGGCCACCAGCCGGGGCCGCATCCGATCAAAGATCGCACCAATGCTTTCCGCCGTGGCACCCGGCTCGTAATCCCCGATCAGCGCATCGTAAGGATCGCCCCCCTGCGCCAGAGCCGCGCCCTCCTCCTGCCGCAGCCGGATCACATCGGCCAGCACGGGCAAGAAGCCCGGCACATCCTCGCGCGCCCGCGCCTCGGCCCAGATGCCCTGCGCCATGCTCGTCACCCGCGCGATCTCTTGCGCCAGCCGTGCAGGCACCTTTACCGCCCGGTCATAACTCCGCCGGATCAGCCGCAACTGCGCCGCCGCCACCTCATCTGCCGCCGCCGCCGCCGATAGCCAGTCGGCAATGCGCGGATCGGTGCGCCGCGCATGCAGCACCCCCTCCATCGCCGCCATCTCTTCGGCCCGCTGCCCCGCCGCGCCGCGCGGCATGACCGTTTCCTGATCCCAACCCAGCCGTCCCGCCACCTGCGCCAGCGCCTCGGTCTCGCGCTGGAACGCCATCAGATCGTCATAGGCCGTCATGCCGTCCCCTCCCGGATAGACCCTGCCACCGGATACCCGGCCATATGTCGTGCGCGGATGATCAGCACCCACAAGATCACGGCCCCAATCTGATGGGTGATCGCCACATGCACATGCGCCGCCGTCAGGACTGCCGCGATGCCAAGGCCCATCTGCGCCACCATCATCGCCAGCACGGCATGAAAGGCCCCGCGCGTCGCCGCATGCGCCGACCGCCGCCCCCGCAGCCAGACGACCACGGCAAAGACAAACAGAAGATAGCCGCTCATCCGGTGCATGAGCTGCACAAGCCCCGGATTTTCAAAGAAAGCATGCCAGATGGGCAGGCTGCCGCCATTGCCATCCGGCACATAGAAGGCATCCGCCGGAAAAAACTGCCCATTCATCAAGGGCCATGTCGGAAAGGCACGCCCTGCATCGATCCCGGCCACCAGCGCGCCCAGCAGGATCTGCAGAAAGGCGAAATGCATCAGCCCGGTGGACATGGAAAACAGCTTTGCCTCCCGCCCCCGCCGCGCCTGCATCAACTCGGTCTCCGTCCGCCCCAGCAGGAAGACATACCACGCGATCAGCCCAAGGATGACAAAGGCCAACCCCAGATGCGTGGCAAGGCGATAAGAGGCCACATCCAGCATCGTCCCCGTCAGGCCCGACGACACCATCCACCAACCGATGGCCCCCTGCACCCCGCCCAGAACACCCAGACCGAACAGCCGCCCTGTCCAACCCGCCGGGATCTGCCGCGCAACAAGAAAGCCCAAGAAACCCACCAGCCAGACCAGACCGATCACCCGGCCCATTTGCCTGTGGCCCCATTCCCACCAATAGATGACCTTGAAGTCCTCAAGGCTCATCCCCTTGTTCTGCAACTGATATTCCGGGATGGCGCGGTATTTCTCAAACTCCGCCTCCCAGGTCGCCTGATCCATCGGCGGGATGGCCCCGGTCACGGGCCGCCATTCGGTGATCGACAGCCCGGAATCCGTCAGCCGCGTCATCCCCCCCACGGCGATCATGGTCGCAACCAGCAAGAACAGCATGACAAGCCAAATCCGGATGCCCCGCCGCGCGCCGCGTGCCTTGGCGGCGATCATGCCCCCCTGCGGCGGGGCGGATGCCACCCCCTGCCCCACCTCTTCAAAGATGCTGCGCTTGCCAGCCCTGTCCCTGCCCGCCATCTTGCCGTCTCCCTCATTCGGCGCGGAGGGTATGCCCACCCCCCGCCCCCTTCAAGGGGCTGCGGCGAACTGCGCGCGTCTTCCTGCGCCCGGCTTCATCTTGGCAAAAATACTCTGCGGGGGTCCGGGGGTGCAAAACCCCCGGTCCAACGCCCAGCACAGGCGCCTCACTCCCCCTGCTTGCGCAGCTTATAGGCGATCTGCCGCAGCATCCCGTGAAAGGTCTGCACCTCGGCCCGCGTCAGGCCCAGCCGCGCGAACATGTTGCGCATATTCAGCTTCATATGCGGCGCCTTATCCGGCGGATAGAAGAACCCCGCCACCTCCAACCGCTCCTCGAAATGATCCGACAGCCGTTCCACCTCCAGCCGCGTGGCGAATTCGGTCCGCGCCAGACCCATCACTTCCGGCACAACCTCCTCGGTCTGCCGCCGCCATTCATAGCCCAACAGCAGCGCGCATTGCGCAAGGTTCAGGCTAGGGAAATCCGGGTTCACGGGCACGGTCACGATGGCATTGGCGGGCACAATATCCTCATTCTCCAGCCCCGCGCGTTCGGGGCCGAACAGGACCCCCACCCGCTTGCCTTCTGCCACCATGGCCCGCGTCATCTCCATCGCGCGTTCGGGCGTCACGACGGGCTTCACCAATTCCCGCCCCCGCGCCGTGGTGGCAAAGACGAAATCGCAATCGGCAATCGCAGTCGGGATGTCGGGGAAAATCCCCGCATGATCCAAAACCCGCCCCGCGCCCGACGCCATCGCCACCGCCTTTGGATTGGGCCAACCGTCGCGCGGATCGACGATCCGCATCCGTTCCAGCCCGAAATTCAGCATGGCCCGCGCGGCCGCCCCGATATTCTCGCCCATCTGCGGGCGAACAAGGATGAAACAGGGCGGGATCGTCTCAGTCACGGGGGCGGCCTCTGGTTAGGTCATATCCGGGCCAGATACGCGCCCGCGCCCCACCGGACAACCCCAAGCCGCCCTCGCCTTCCCCGGAAATCTGCGCTATTCCCGCCAAAACGCACGCCGGAGCGCCCCATGGCCGACCAAGACCGCCCGCAGATCTATCTCATCACCCCGCCCGAACTGGACCTCGACGCCTATCCCGACCAATTGGCAGCGGTGCTGGACGCGACTGAAATCGCCTGCCTGCGCATCGCCCTTGCCACAAAGGACGAAGACCGCATCCTGCGCGCCGCCGACGCGATCCGCCTCACGGCACATCAACGCGATGTGGCGGTCGTCATCGAACGCCATGTTCTTCTGGTGGAACGCTTGGGCCTTGATGGCGTCCACCTCACCGACGGCGCGCGCTCACTGCGCAAGGTCAGAAAAGACCTGCCCGAGGCCATTATTGGCGCACATTGCGGCATCACCCGGCATGAGGGGATGTCGGCGGGCGAGGCTGGGGCCGATTACGTCTGCTTCGGCCCGATCGGCGCCACGCCCTTGGGCGATGGCTCCCATGCCGACTGGGACCTGTTCCAATGGTGGTCCGAAATGATCGAGGTTCCCGTCGTCGCCGAAGGCGCGTTGACCGTAGAACTGGTGGAAAAATTCGGCCCCGTCACCGATTTCTTCGCCGTGGGCGAGGAAATCTGGTCCAAGGACGACCCCGCCGCCGCGTTGAAGGCCCTGCTCGCCCCGCTCGGGTGATGGGTAGGGTGGGGTTCGACCCACCCTAAAGCCGCCCTTCCAACCCTTTCCTTACCGCCGCCTCGCAATGGGCAGCCAACGCCTTGCGATCCGGGAAGGCATCCACCGGGACGGGGTCATGAAACACGACCTCCACTCGCCCCTGTCGCCTCTGCGCCAAGACCATCAGCAGATGGCCCGCAAATTCCATATCCCCCCACCAGCCATAGAAGCGCGGATCGCACCCCTCCGGCGCGCGATAGGCCAGTGTCACGGGCTGGATCCACATCACCTCTTCCAAACCATGCGACCAAAAGGCCGCAAAAAGCGTGGATTTGAAGGGCAGCACCCGCACCGCATCCGTGCTGGTGCCTTCGGGAAAGAACATCAGATGATGCCCCGCCCGCAGCCGATCCTCGAACACCGCCTGCTGGCGCTTCGCCTCGCTGCCCTTGCGCGCGATGAACACCGTCCCCGTCGCCCGCGCCAGCCAGCCGATGGCTGCCCAGCGCTCCACCTCGGATTTGGCGACGAAATACCCTCGCTGCGCCGCATTCAGCGCGAAAATATCCAGCCATGACGCATGGTTGGCCACCACCGCCCCGCGCTGCCGCATCACACGCCCCCGCACAATCAGGGGCAGGCGCAGGATGCGAAAGGCCATCTTGCAGACGAATTGCGTGATATAGGGCGTCCAAGGCCGCTGCACTCCGAAGAGCGGCCGCTCCACCAGCCGCAGCGCCAGCAAAAGGACCAGACAGCCATAGGTCACGCCCCCCAGCAGCGCCCCGCGCCACAGAACCCGGACCCAGCCCATGGCGCCGACCTCGGGCACCTCCATCCGGGCCTCTTTCCACTCCTCTTCCGCTGCGCTCAACCCCGGCCCCGCGTATAATAGCCGCGATGCCGCGCCGACATGCGTTCGGTATCCATCACCAGACAGACATCCGTTGTGTTGAAATCGCGGTCGATCCACGCCCCCTCGCCCACGAACCCGCCCAGACGCAAATAGGCCTTGATCAGCGCAGGGGTCGCCGCCATCGCGGCCTTGCGGTCCAGCGCCTCTGGCGGCAGCAAGTCCATCCGTTGATACCCATCCCCCCGCGCCACAACGCGCAGGCCGGGCGGCGCCAGATGATGATGATGCAAATAGGCCAAGGACGGCGTAAGCCGCGCGATATCGGTGCCGTGGAAACTCGCCACGCCAAACAGCACCTCAATCCCCCGCTCCAGCACGTAATCCGCCAGCGCGTTCCACAGGTGGAACATCCCCGTCCCGCCGCGATGATCAGGATGCACGCAGGACCGCCCCAGTTCCAAAAGCTTTCGCCCGCTCTCGCGCAGGGGGGTCAGGTCATATTCCCCTTCCGAATAGAACCGCCCCTCGGGGCCAAGCCGATCCGATGGCAAAAGGCGATAAACCCCGACAACATGGTCCATCGTTTCCGGGTCGACGCGCGTGTCGATCAGCAGGAGGTGATCGAAAATCTCGTCGAAAACGTCGCGTTCCAGCCGCGCCGCATGGTCCACCAGCGGGCCATCCGCCCCCAGTTCCTCGACAAAGACCCGATAGCGCAGCCGCTGCGCCGCCTGCAGATCGCGCGCATCCCGCGCCAATCGCAGCGCGTAGATGGACTCCTCCGATATCATCCGGTCTTCCGGCATGATCCCACCCCCGGTCCTTCTGGCCCCGGCCCATTGACCAAGGATGTACGCAGTGACCCGCCCCATTGCAACGCCCGCGACATCAAACCGTTATAGCCGGGGATTGCAAATCGGGCGTGAAAGCCCATCATCTGCCGGGATCGAAAACCAGCGTCAGGTCCACCCTGCGCGCATCGATCACCACCTTGCCTTGATGTTCGAAATTCACCGTGACCCTGCCGCCGATGTTCGATTGCACTTGCCCGAGCCCCCAATCCGGTTCCGTCGGATGGCGCACGAACATGCCCGGCTCCAGAAGTTCATGCATGCCCTGTTCCTTTCCCAGTGCCGGAGTGTTCCATGTCCCCCCATCCCGACCTTACGGCCCTTCTCGGCTCGCGCCTCTGCCATGACCTTATCGGTCCGATCGGGGCCATCGGCAACGGGGTCGAACTGCTGGCCCTGACGCAGGGCGCACCGTCCGAAGAAATCGCCCTCATCGCCCAAAGCGTGGCCACCCTCAACGCACGCATCCGGTTCTTCCGTGTGGCCTTCGGCATCGCGCGCGCCGGCCAATCGCTCAGCCGGACGGAAATCCAGTCGATCCTTGCCGATCTGCATCCGCATGGCCGCCTTGTGGTCGACTGGGCCAGCCCCGCCGATCTTCCCCGCGAAGAGGTGAAGGCCGCCTTCCTCGCGCTCCTCTGCGCTGAAACCCTCATGCGCAGCGCGGGGCAGATCCGCGCCCTCAGGGATGAGGTGGGCTGGTCCTTCACCCTCACCTCCCCCCGCCTGCGCGATGACCCGCGCCTTAGAACCTTGCTCTTGTCGCCCGCTGCGGCCATCGACCCGCCGCTGGATGCCTCCGAGGTGCATTTCCCCCTCGCCGCCAGCGCCATCGCCGCTCTTGGCCGCCGCCCGGAACTGGAAGACCTGCCCGCCGCGCTCCGCTTCAGCTTCTGATCGTCCCGTCCCCGGTCACCAGATATTTGAAACTGGTCAACTGCTCCGCCCCTACGGGCCCCCGCGCATGCAGCTTGCCGGTGGCGATGCCGATCTCGGCCCCCATGCCGAACTCGCCGCCATCCGCGAATTGCGTGCTCGCATTGCGCATCAGGATCGCGCTGTCCAACCGCTCAAAGAACCGTGCGGCGGTGGCGTCATTCTCGGTCAGGATGCTTTCCGTATGCTGGCTGCCATAGCGGCGAATATGGTCGATCGCCCCATCCACGCCATCGACGATCCGCGCCGCGATGATCATGTCCAGAAATTCGCAGCCGAAATCGTCAGACCCCGCCGGAACCGTCCCCGGCACTGAAAGAAGATCGCCCTCTGCCCGCACCTCGACCCCCCGCTCCAAAAGGTCCGTCACCAAGACGCCGCCATGTTTCTCCCAGAAGGCCCGGTCGATCAGCAGACATTCCGCCGCCCCGCAAATCCCCGTCCGCCGCGTCTTGGCATTGATGACCACGCGCCGCGCCTTCTCCAGATCGGCATCGCCATCGGCATAGACATGGCAGATGCCCTCCAGATGGGCAAAGACCGGCACCCGCGCCTCGCGCTGCACAAGGCCCACCAACCCCTTGCCCCCGCGCGGCACGATCACATCGATCCATTCCACCGCCCGCAGCATGGCCTCCACCATCCCCCGGTCCCGCGTAGGCACCAGTTGGATCGCCGCCTCCGGCAAGCCCGCCATGCGCAACCCCTCCACCATGCAGCCATGGATCGCGGTCGAGGAATGGAAGCTCTCCGATCCCCCCCGCAGGATCACCGCATTCCCCGCCTTAAGGCACAAGGCCCCGGCATCCGCCGTCACATTGGGGCGGCTTTCATAGATCACCCCCACCACACCCAAGGGCGTGCGCACCCGGCGGATATGCAGCCCCGTGGGCCGATCCCATTCCGCGATCACCTCGCCCACCGGGTCCTTCTGCGCCGCAACCGCACGCAAGCCCTCGACGATCCCGCCGATCCGTCCCTCGTCCAACTTAAGCCGGTCCAGCATCGCGGGCGACAACCCCTTCGCCACCCCGAACTCCATATCCTTGGCATTGGCCGCGATGATCTCGTCCCGCCGCGCCCAGACGGCGTCCGCCGCCGCCTCGAGCGCCGCCCGCTTGGCACCAGCCTCGGCATAGGCGAGTTCCGCCGCCGCCGCCCGCGCCGCCGCCCCGATCCCGGCCATCATGTCCGCGAAATTGCCGTCCATGCCAAATGCCCCTTCATCTTGGCTGAATTACTCCGGGTGTCCGGGGGCTGGCCCCCGGTCCGACACCATCCATTTCAGACCACCATATCATCCCGATGGATCAGCGCCGCCCGCCCGGCATAGCCAAGGATACCCTCGATCTCGCCCGACTTATGCCCCGCAATCGCCTTGGCCTCTGCCGCAGTATAGCGGATCAACCCTTTGCCCAACACCGCGCCATCGGGGCCAAGGATCGCCACAGGCTCCCCGCGCCCAAAGGTCCCCTTCACTGCCCGGACACCCGCAGGCAGAAGGGATTTGCCCATCGCCAGCGCCGCCACCGCGCCCGCATCCACCACGACCTCGCCTTTTGGCTTCATCGCATTGATCCAGCGTTTCCGCGCCAGCTGCGGGTCCGCCCCCGGCACGAACCATGTCCGCGCCGCGCCCTCGGTCAAGGCCTTCAGCGGCCGCATCACCGACCCTTCCATGATGGCCATGGCACAGCCCCCCGCAACGGCAGTCTTTGCCGCCATCAGCTTGGTCTTCATACCCCCCTTGGAGAGGCCCGAGATGGGATCGCCCGCCATCGCCTCAATCTGGGGCGTGATCGCCTCCACCACGTCGAACCGCACGGCAGAGGCATCCTCCTTCGGATTGGCCGAATAAAAGCCGTCCACATCCGACAGAAGGATCAACTGATCCGCCCCCACCGTCACCGCGATCTGCGCCGCCAACCGGTCATTATCCCCGAACCGGATCTCGTCCGTCGCCACCGTGTCATTCTCGTTCACGATGGGCACCACGCCCAGCCCCAGCAACGTCTCCATCGTCGCGCGGCTGTTCAGATAGCGCCGCCGGTCCTCCGTATCCTCCAACGTCACCAGAACCTGCGCCGTCGTGATCCCGTGTGGCGCCAGCACCTCTTCATAGGCCCGCGCCAGCCGGATCTGCCCCACCGCGGCTGCCGCCTGCGATTGCTCCAGCGTCAACTCCCCCGCCGGAAGGCCCAGCACCTTGCGACCCAGCGCGATAGACCCCGACGAGACCAGCACCACATCCGTGCCGCGCAGCTTTGCCTCGGCCACATCCATGGCAAGCGCCGACAGCCAGCCCTGCCGCAGACCCGTCGCCCGGTCCACCAGCAGTGCCGACCCGATCTTCACCACGATCCGCCGCGCCGCCCGCACATCGGGCACTGCGCCGCGCACCCCGCTCACGGCTGCCACGGCCCCGTCTCCTTCTCCGGCTCCGCCCCTTGGATCTCGGCATAGATGGCGCGCAGCACATCCTGCAACCCCATCCCCGCCGCACCCGAAATCACATGCACGCGCCCGCCCGACGCTTTCTCCAACGCCTTCCTCCGCGTCGTGATCGTCTTCTGATCCAAAGCATCGCATTTGTTCAGCGCCAAGATCCGCGGCTTGTCCCCCAGAACCTCGGAATAGGCCTCCAACTCATGCACGATGGTTCGGTAATCCTTGGTGATGGTGGACGATGTCCCATCCACCAAATGCAACAACACCTTGCACCGCTCCACATGCGCAAGAAACTGCATCCCCAGCCCCCGCCCTTCGGAGGCCCCTTCGATCAGGCCCGGAATATCCGCCATCACGAATTCCCGCCCGTCCACGCCCACGACGCCAAGGTTCGGGATCAGCGTGGTAAAGGGATAATCCGCGATCTTCGGCCGGGCATTCGACACAGCGGCAAGGAAAGTCGATTTCCCCGCATTGGGTAGGCCCACAAGTCCCGCATCTGCAATCAGTTTCAGCCGCAGCCAGATGGTGCGCTCCACCCCCTCCTGCCCCGGATTGGCCCGCCCCGGCGCGCGGTTGGTCGATGTCTTGAAATGCAGGTTCCCAAAACCACCATTGCCGCCCTTGGCCAACAGCACCCGCTGCCCCACGGTGACAAGGTCGGCAATCACCGTCTCTTCATCCTCATCGATGACCTCGGTCCCCACCGGCACCTTCAGGACGATATCCTCACCCGATTTCCCGGTCCGCTGACTGCCCATGCCGGGCTGGCCATTCTTGGCAAAGAAATGCTGCTGATAGCGAAAATCGATCAGCGTGTTCAGCCCCTCGACAGCTTCCGCCCAGACCGACCCGCCATTACCGCCATCGCCCCCGTCAGGCCCCCCGAATTCCACGAACTTCTCGCGCCGGAACGAAACGCAGCCCGCCCCGCCGCCGCCCGAGCGGATATAGACTTTGGCTAGGTCAAGGAATTTCATCTCATCCGGCTTTCATCAGGATCGCCACAGGCGACATTGCAAAAGGCGATAGTGGACAAAGGCCAAAGGCTCAAGCCTTCCCGCCAAACGCCCCTTCATCTTGGCCCAAATACTCAAAAAGAAACGCCCGGCCCCAGCGCCAAGTCAGGGCCTGAAGGTAGAGGGGGGTCCGGGGGGGCCGGATGGCCCCCCCGGCCTGCCCTCAATCCAGCTTGCGGATATAGGTCCAGGTCGGCACGCGGGCGCCGCGCGCGACCGAGAATGTCTCGGCATCGCCCAGATACTGGAACCCGGCATTGGTCAGGACCCGCGCCGATCCCGCGTTGTCCTGAAACACCTCGGCAAAGATTGTCCGGCTGCCCTGCGGATTGGCCGCGATCAGCGCCCGCACAGCTTCCGAGGCGAACCCCGTGTTCCAGAAGGCGGGCGCGACCCAATAGCCGATCTCGGATTGGCCGCGATCCCATTTCGTCTCGTCCATCCGCTTCAGGCTGATCACGCCCAGCACTTCGGCAAGGCCCGAGGCCGCGCCGTCCATGACCCAGACATCCTCATCCCCGCCCGCCTGCATCGCGCGCGTGACAAAGGCCTCGGCCGCGCCGGGGGGAAGCGGATGCGGAATGGATCGCGTCGCCTCGGCCACGCGTTTGTCACCTGCATACATCGCAAAGAGACCGGCATCCGATTTGCGCACGGGGCGCAGCACGAAACGTCCGGCAGCAATGGCCCCTTCGGGCAGTGCGGCGATCTTGTCCAGCATCATGGCTTCCCTCCTGATGAAGCGCATGTCGGGGGCGCATCCGCCCCGTTCAAGTGGTTACGGCCGTCTTGCCAGGGAATTGAGCCCGCATTCCGACCTTTCCATGACCGGCCCCGAAGGCCCGGCCAATTTCTCTCCTCCCGCCCCAACTCCGGGCCACGGGGCCGGAAATGAGGAAGGGGACCGGCCTTTCAGCCGATCCCCCATCTACATTCCGAATGTAAAGGTTCGGCTTACTCGGCTGCCTCCGCAACGGGGAGAACCGAAATAAAAGTGCGGCCCTTGAGGCCTTTCTTGAACGCCACCTTGCCCTCGGCCACAGCAAAGATCGTGTGATCCGTGCCCATGCCGACGCCCTGACCCGGGAAGAAGGTCGTGCCGCGCTGACGGACGATGATGTTGCCCGGGATGGCGGCCTGACCGCCATAAAGCTTCACGCCCAGACGACGACCGGCGCTGTCGCGCCCGTTGCGGGAAGAACCGCCTGCCTTTTTATGTGCCATGGGGTGTTACTCCTTATTCCGCAACGGCTTCAGCGGCCTTCTTGGCGCGCTTCGGTTTCGCAGTCGCCTCGGCAGCAGCGGGGGCCGCTTCGGCATTATGGGCGGCGCGGCGCGCATCGGCCGTGCCGGTCGCAGCGGCCACGCCCGACTTCTCGGCGCCCGAAGCCAGAACTTCGGTCACGCGGACCAGCGTCAGCTGCTGACGATGGCCCTTGGTGCGCTGCGAGCTGTGCTTGCGGCGACGCTTGACGTAGTGGATCGTCTTCTCGCCCTTGATCTGGTCGATGACTTCCGCCACGACGCCGGCGCCCGCCACGGTGGGCGCGCCGACGGTCACGGTGTCGCCACCCACCATCAGGATCTCGTTGAACTGGATCTTGTCACCAGCATTGGCAGCCAGCTTTTCAACGCGCAGCACGTCACCCGCCTGCACCTTGTATTGCTTGCCACCGGTCTTCAGGACCGCGAACATGGGTCTTCCTCTTCCTTGCTCCGCGCCCTGTGGCCCCCGATCTCTCAGGCGTTCCGGGGTTTCCCCGCCTCGGACAGCGCGCCCTCACGGGCGTCATGAAAATACGAACCCGGCCAGACTCGCGCCTCGCCGGGATGCGCGCTTATCGGGGCAAGCCCAAACGAAGTCAAGCCCGATCCCGCAATCCGCGCGGGCTCAGATATCCTGCCCCTGCATCTGCCGCGCCACCGCCAAACCCAGCGCCCCCGACACCGGGGTAAAGACATCGTCAAAGGCGGCAAACAGCGCCACATTCAACGCCTGCCCCGCCGCGCTTTTCGAGAAGTCGATATATTGGCCTAATTCCTCATCCGACAAAGGCCCATAAGCCAGCGCCAGATAGGGGAAGATCCAGTTCTCGGTCGAGGCGCGGATTTCCCCCTCCTGCGCCCAGGTATCCGACAGCATTTGTTCTTCGGTCATGTCATCCCCGAAGGCGCCGCCCTCTGCCATACCCTTGTAGAAGGCCAGGTTGGAATTCAACGCCCCCATCACATTCGATTCGACAAGATCATTGGCCGCGACAAAGGTCTCCAGCAGATCGACCCGTGTGCCACCCTCTGCCGCCATTTCTTCCCAAGCAACCTTGGCCGCCTCTTCGGTCACATCATCCAAAAGCGCCCGCCGCGCCTCGATCTCCAGCCCCAGCACCTTCTGGCCAAGGTCAGACCCAAAGAACGCCTGCGCCGCTTCCGTCGCCTCGCCCTGCCCGTCCAGAGCGGCATTCAACGACGCGCCAAAAGCCGCCTGCATCCGCGCCCCGTCATAGATCAGACCGACGGTCGCCTCCCATCCCGCACCGCCCGCGCCGGGAAACATGTCATTCTCCAGCGTGCGGCCGTAATCGATCCCCTCCTCGCGCAGCAGCGCGACGATATCCCCGATCCGCATCGTCTCCATCAAGGTGGCCACTTCGGGACGGATCGCCGCTGCTTCGGCCTGCACCTCCGTCGCGGCCCCGCCCTCTTGCGCCATGGCCCGCTGCGGCACGGCCTGCGCGCCAAAGACCCCGATCAGCGCGGCAAGGGCCACGCCCCGCCCCAGCACCCCGATCGCCTTGGCCTCCATCGCATCCGCCATAACAGCCTCTCCTTTTCCTGAACGCAGACCGCCTCTGCCCACAGCTAAGGAAAGCCGCCCCGCTTGCCAAGCCACCCGCCCCCACATCTGCGCGAGCCTGCGCCTCATCCGCCCAGAAAATCCCCCCGCCATCCTCGAAATCGGCCTTGCAAGCCCCGCGTGACCCCGCTAGACACCGCCGCACAAACGACCCCCAAGCGCACGGAGAGGTGGCGGAGTGGTCGATCGCGCCGGTCTCGAAAACCGGAGTAGGTGCAAGCCTACCGTGGGTTCGAATCCCACCCTCTCCGCCACATCCCTAAAGACATGTCATACGTCCTTGATCTTTCGTCGGCGGCACGCAAAAGCCAAACGACAAGAGACGTTCGGGTCACTGGCGGGGTCAAACCCCGCGCGCGATCAAAAGCAAGCGCGCTTGTCGGTTCATCACCTAGCCAAGAAGCCAGCTCGCATCGTCCACTCCGGCAGCACACTGCTCTAGGACGTGATGGACCTGCTCCGCCATGCCGGCATCAAAGGGTTTCCGGATAAAGCCGTTCATGCCGCTCTCAATGCAACGCTGGCGCGTTTCTTCAGAAGTCGCCGAGGTCAGCGCGAAGACAGGTATCCGCTCCCCCAGAACACCACGTCGCAACATACGCGTGGCCTCGTAGCCGTCCATTTCCGGCATATGGATATCCATGAAAACGGCATCGACCCTGTCGTCATGAAGAACACGCGCGGCCTCATGGCCTCCATCCGCCTCCAAGATCGAGAACCCGCGCAGTTCCATCAACAACCGAACGACAAGGCGATTGGTAAGATCGTCGTCAACGATCAGGATATTCATGCGCGTCTCCCGCTCTGCTTTTTGAACTGCCGAGGCATTCAGGCGAAGGAATAGCGTTGGGCGCTCAGAACAACTTCAAGCCGGTTCGCTGCATTGAACTTGTCCTTCAGACAGCCAATATAATGCTTGACGGTTTTCTCGCTGATATTCAGGCTTTCACCGATCTGCGAATTTGTTGCGCCTTTCAGCAGACATTTGAGAACCTGCTCTTCGCGAAAGGTCAGTTGCATCGAACTCAATTCACGACGACGGTCCTCGGCCTTTTTCAACGCGCTTATCACCTGCATCGCGACATTGGGCTCAAGATAATTATCCCCGCGCACCAGACGCGAAACCGCAAGCCGCACCTGTGCGGGATCGCCCCATTTGGTGATCAGGCCCGACGCCCCGGCCTGAAGCGCGTCCACGGTATCCTCCAACTCGGAATCACCCGTGAAAATAAGGAGTTTTGTCTTCGGGCATGCCTTGTTCAAGCGCCGCAAGCGGGCCTTGCCCTCTTTGGTCTGATTGAGGTCAAAGATCAGAACATCGGGATTGGAGTTTGCCGCCGCCTCCACCGTCTCCTCGGACCATGCGCCGGCACCGACAACCACAATATCGGCGTCGTCCCGAAGACAGGCCGAAAGACCGATA
Organism: Fuscovulum ytuae; assembly: GCF_029953595.1. Classification (NCBI taxonomy): domain Bacteria; kingdom Pseudomonadati; phylum Pseudomonadota; class Alphaproteobacteria; order Rhodobacterales; family Paracoccaceae; genus Fuscovulum; species Fuscovulum ytuae. The sequence continues at coordinate 1,231,527 of NZ_CP124535.1, forward strand.
TGTATGATCGGATGTTCGTCACAGACAAAAACAGTTGCTCGCAAATTTGCCTCCATCTTTCGTCATGGCTGGATACGTAAGTCTTGACGATTGATCTGCTCTCGATGCCTTTTTGGCTTTTGGCTAGAATAACAATTGTTTTTCGTATTTCTCAAGCCGACCGTGACTCTGTGCAAATGACTCCGATCTCATTCGGAAATACCAAATGGAATAGAAAAACATCCCAATGGCCTTGTTTGGCCATTGGGATGCAATTCTTCAACTGGCAGCTTCACTCAAGATGCCGTTTCATCCCTCGGCTTGCCCCTAAAGGCCAAGCCCTTCCCGTTTATTCCTCGCGCATAGCGCGGTTCATTTGGTCGAGGACGGGTTGTATGAGGTATGAGAGGACGACGCGTTCTTGAGTTGGGATATAGACTTCGACGGGCATTCCTGGGACGAGGCCTCTGGAACCGAGGTCATCGAGGTTTCCGGTCGCTTTGGCGCGTGCTTTGTAATAGTTGAGGCCTGTTTGGGGGTCGATGACGGCTGCGGCGGCGATGGTTTCGACGATGCCGTCGATTTCGGGCGTGATGCGCTGGTTGAAGGTTGGGAAGCGCAGGCGTGCTTTTTGGCCGGGTTCGATGGCGTCGATATCTGTGGTTGAGATGCGGAATTCGATGATGAGGTCGGTTTCGCTGGGCACGACGGTGACGAGTGTCTTGCCGGGCGGGATGACCTCGCCGAGGGTTGAGACATTGACCTCATTGACGGTGCCTGTGGCGGGGGCGCGCAGGACGGCGCGGTCCTTTTTCTCGCGGGCGGCGGTCAGTTGCTGGCGCAGGTCGGTGATCTGGGGTTCGAGGCTGCGCAACTCGCGATGGGCATCGGCCTTTGCGGTGGCCATGAGGCGGTCGCGTTCGAGGGTGATCTCGGTCTGGCGGGTTTCGTTGCGGGCGAGGTTGGCGTTGATCTCGCCCATTTCGCCGCGCATGCGGGTGAGGTCGCGCAGGATCTCGTCGAGGCGGCTTTTTTCGACGGAGCCTGCCTTTTGCAGCTTGTCGAAGCGGGCATAGGTTGCCTCGACAAGGGCCAGTTCCTCGGCCACCGATTGGCGGCGCGCGGTCTGGCCTTCGGTGTCAAAGCGCAGTTGATCGGCCTGCAGATCAAGGGCGGTCAGCTGGACCTCGCGGTTGAGGCGGTTTTCCTCCATCAGGCGGCGCTCGCCCTCAAGGATGCGGACGGCCTCGGGATTGGCGGCGTCAAAGCTCGTGGGCAGCACCATCTCGCTGCCGTCGCGTTCGGCGGCAAGGCGGGCGGCGCGGGCCTCGGCCTCCATCAATTGGGATGAGAGCATGCCGATGCGGGTTTCCAGCTCGAAGGTGTCGAGGATGAGGACGGGCTGGCCTGCCGTGACCTCGTCCCCGGCGGCGACGAGGATCTGGTTCAGCGTGCCGCCATCGACATGCTGCACGCTTTGGACATCGCTCTTCACAAGGACGGAGCCCGAGCCGATCACGGCGGCATCCAGACGCGCGGTCGCGGCCCAGAAGCCGATGCCCCCGACGAGGAAGGCGGTCAGCGTTGCAGCGGCGATCAGGCGGCCGCGCAACGAGAAGGCGGCGGTCGGATCGGGCGGATAGGGCAGGTTGGAGGCCATCGACATCATCTTCGTCACTCGGTGCTTGGCGGGGGCCTGCAGGCAGGTCCCCGAGGAGGGGGGGGAGGAGGAGGGTTCGGGGTCCGTCAGGCCCGCGCGGGGCCTGACAGATGGGCCGCCATCACAAGAGGCCCGTCACGCTATCGGTCGCCAAAAGCGGGTCGGGCTGGAGGCCCGTGTCATTGCTCATGTCGCCTGCCATGCCATTGGCGGTCAGGAAGGCGGTGGTCACCGGGCCTTCGGCAAGGCTTGCCTCGGGCATCGTGCTGTTGCCCGGGGTATCGAGGCTGGGGAAGTATTCCTCGATGAAGGCGGCCTTCGACTCCGGGTTGGAGACGAGGTCATAGGTGCGCTCTTCGCGGGCCAGATAGGCGGTGTCGAGATCGGGCCGCGTCTCGCCGCCGCGCAGCTTGTAAAGCTCGTGCTGGCTGACCCAATCGCCGATGGCGAGGTTCGAGATGTCGCGCACCGTGGTGGCATGGAAGGGCCGCACCACAGAGGCCAGCTGGGCAAAGAGGTCCTGGAAGCTGATGCCCACGATGCCCGTGGCATCGTCCTCGCCCGTGCCCGTGCCATTCCCGCCGGGGCCATTCCCGCCAGGGCCATTGCCGCCCGTGCCCGTGCCAGCGGTATTGCCGGGCGCGCCGCCCCCCGTGCTGCCCCCCGTGCCGCCCCCCGCACCACCGCCGGGGGCACCGGGGATCAGCGGCAGGCTGCCGCTGGTGCCAAACATCGAGGGCAGCGCCGCCGTGGCGATCTCGGGCCGGTCGGCCAGATAGAGGTCGGGCATGTCCATCGTCGGGTCGGCATCGGGGAAGAAGCGCGACAGATCCAGCTGTCCGGGCCCGCGGCCGATGCGGCCCATATCGCCATCCTCACCGGGCAGCGAGCCGGTGATCAGCGGCTGACCCTCGTCCAGCTCCGCAAATTCCACCGGCGGCGCAGCCTCCTCCATCCCCGGATGGCGTGGGGCCGACACCTGTTCGGCAGCCTGACGGTCGACGGGCTGGTCGGTCGGGTCGCTGGGCTGGGCGGTGCCGCCAAAGGCCGTCTTCACATAGGCCGCAAGCGTCAAGGTCAGCGCCGCGAACATCGCCGCAAAGGGGGCTTCCTTCCGTTCGGCCAAGGTGAAGAGGGCGCGCCCCTTCGGCTTGTTCGCCTCGGCCGATTTGCGGTGCTTGGTCTTGATTTCCATCTCCGCCTCCTTCCTTTGTCCGTTCCTGCTGTCTGTTCTGGCTGGGCGTGTTGCGCCCCATCCGTCACTCGGGGCCGCGGCCCCACCTCAGCCTGCCGCCTCAGTTCGCATTCGCCGCAGCCTGCAACTCGCGCTCGGCCGGGCCGAGGTTGATCTGATCGCTGCCCGCCACCGTGGTGGGCGCCACCACCTTGCCGTCGCGGTTGCCCAAAACCTCTTCCTTCGTGCCAAAGGCCGCCAGACGACCGGCATGCACCGCCGCCACCATATCCACCGCCGCCAGCACGCTCGGACGATGCGCCACGATCACCGCGATGCCGCCACGCGCCCGGATCGCCTTGATCGTATCGTTCAGCGCCCGCTCCCCCACCGCATCAAGCGAGGCATTGGGTTCATCCAGCAGCACCACGAACGGGTCCTGATAAAGCGCGCGCGCAAGTCCGATCCGCTGGCGCTGCCCGGCGGAAAGCGCGGTCCCCAGCGCCCCCACCTCGGTGTCATAGCCCTCGGGCAGGCCCGCGATCATCTTGTGCACATTCGCCGCCACCGCCGCCTTGTAGACCGCATCCGTGTCCTTGTTCGTGTCAAAGCGGCTGATGTTCTCGCGCACCGTCCCGTTGAAGAGACCCACTTCCTGCGGCAAAAAGCCGATGATCTCGCCCATCCGCGACGGGTCCCATTGCGCAAGGTCCACGTCATCATAGCGGATCGACCCGCGCAGCACCGGCCAGACACCCGCAAGCGCCCGCAACAGCGTCGACTTGCCCCCGCCCGACGGGCCCACGATCGCCAGCGCCTGACCCGCCTGCAATTCAAAGCTCACCTCCGACAACAGCACCCGGCCATTCGCAGGCGAGGCCACCGTCAGGTTCTCAACCCGCAAGGATTGCGTCGGCGAGGGCAGCATCACCGGCGTCTTCTCCGCCGACAGCGCCACCAACGTGTCGCGCAGTTGCGTCCAAGCGTGCCGCGCCGACACAATCCCCTTCCAGTTCGCAATCACCTGATCGATCGGCGCCAGCGCCCGACCCGAGGCCACCGACACCGCGATGATCGCCCCCGCCGACAGCTCGCCCTGGATCGTGAAGAACGCCCCAAGACCCAAGAGCCCCGATTGCAAGAGCATCCGCAGCACTCGCGACATCGCCCCCATCGTCCCGGTGATGTCCGAGGCCCGCGTCTGAAGGTCCAGATGCTGACGGTTGGCCGCCGCAAAGCGTTCCACCGCACGCCCCGTCGCCCCCATCGCGATCAGGCTTTCCGAGTTGCGCGTGTTGGATTCCGAGATCGTATTGCGCACCACCAGCGCACGCTGCGCCGATTTGGCCAAATCCCGCGACTTGAACTCTGCCAGCATCGTCAAAAGCGCCAGCACAACCGCGCCACCCAGCGTCACTGCCCCCAGAACAGGGTGCAGCAGATACACAAACACCAAAAACACAGGCACAAAGGGCAGATCAAAAATCGCAGCAGGCGCCTGCGAGCCCAAAAAGTTCCGCAGCGTGTCCACCGTCCGGCCCCGCTCCAGCGCCTCCGTCGTCGAAAACCCATAGCGCGGCATGTCAATCGCAACCTTGTGCGACAAAGGCGCAAGACGCTGGTCCAGACGCGCCCCAATCCGCACCAAAACCTGGCTCCGGATCGTGTCAAAACCGCCCTGAACCATGTACAAGGCCAAAGCCAAAATCGACAAAAACGCCAGCGTCTGTACCGAGCCAGACGTCAACGCCCGGTCATATACCTGCAACATGTAAAACGAACCCGTCAGCGCCAAAACGCTGATCAAACCAGAAATCCCAAACAACGCCCAACCATACCGCGCCAAGTCCGCGTTCAACAACGAACGCGCCTTCCGCAAAGCCAAAGGATCTGCACTCGACATCGGATGCGCCATAACTGCCTCTCATGCGTAATCGCGGTGGGTAAACAAAAAACCAGCTGAAGTGCCGCTTGCTTTCCAGTTTCGGGAAGCGACGAACGCGCCAACCCCACCTTTATGCCAGCAGGGGTGGCGGATTGCTTTGGCTCTGCGTCTGATCGTCTTTTGGACTAAGGTCCAATTTCGGGATTGGTCCGGGACGGGGTGCTCCCTTGCCGGACCGAGTGATCCCTATTGAAGCGGTCCACTGAGCCTCTGTTCCAAGAGGGACAGGAACCTCCTCCGGAAGTCTGGATTGCAGGAGATGAGCGACATCACCAAATCTGCATTCCAATCATCCAAGTCCACCTTACCTACCTCTTCCCATTCCTTTATCAGGTTGTTCAGGTGCGCGAGGTCATCCAATACCTGCATCTTGCACATTCCTTAGAGCGTTATGAGGGATGAGTGGCCCCCGGCCGGTTGCCCGGCCGGGGGTGATTGTCATCAGAAGTTGAAGGACGAGCTGTCGAGGGTATGCGCCCCGCGCAGCGTGATCGAGAAGTCGGCATCCGCGTCACCGTCGGTGAACCCGTCGATGATCGTGTCCACCCCGTTCTCGGTCGCAACCTCCCGGATCACCAGGCTGCCCGCCGCCGTCGTGCCCTGACCGGCCAGCTCGAAGGCCTGGTTGCCATTCATGCCCACCATCGCGTCGATCCCCGACAGGTCGATCTTGTCGCCCGGACGGAAGTCCGTGATCACGTCGCCATCCGCCGTGCCGGCCGAGACGAAGACGAAGACATCATCGCCATCCCCGCCCGTCAGCACGTTGATCGACAAGGACGCCTTGATCACATCATTGCCCATCCCGCCGGTGGCATTCTCGATCCCCACAAGGTGATCGGTCACACCGCCGATGCGCGCCGTCCCGATCGCCGTATAGGCCCCCAGATCGATCACCGCATCCTCGGTCAGGGCCGAGAGGTCAAGCGTATCGCTGCCGTCACCACCGAAGAGCATGTCCGCCCCATCCCCAGACGCCGCGAGGAAGACGTCATCCCCTTCGCCGCCCAGAAGAACGTCACGACCCGCGCCGCCTTCGATCACGTCACCACCGCTGCCGCCGACCGCAACATCATTGCCGCCATTGCCAAGGATGATATCCGATCCGCCCTTGCCAAGGAGGGCATCGCCCTCTTCGCCACCGACGATCACGTCATCACCGGCATCGCCGACCATGACACCCGCCGCAGACCCCGGCATCAGCACCACACCGTCAACAACCGGCACACCGCCGCCCGTCCCAGTGCCCGTGCCAGTGCCCGACCCCGTGCCGCTGCCCGAACCCGCGCCCGGAGCGTCGTCATCGGCATCCTCGGCCTCGTCATCGGCGACATCATCATGGCCGCCCGACGCTTCGCCCTCGGACCCGCTCGCTCCGTCATCGGGCGAGACGGTTTCTGCCCCGTTCTCGGCGGCATCCCCGGTCTCGGAACCAGGCGCTTGCGCATCGCCGTTTCCAGCATCGACACCGGTGTCGTCACCGCCGGTCCCGGCGCCTGCACCATTGTCTTCATCCGACACTTCGAAGATCCGCTCATCCAGCCCAGTCAGGCCGGTGTTGCGCATCACGATATCGGCGAAGCTCTGGCCCTCGACGAAGTTCTGGTAGAGGTCGAAGTTCTCCAGTCGGTCGATGTAGTAGAAGCGATCACCTTCCTGCAGACGGTCAAGCTGTTCATGGATCACCACCCAGAAGGTGGAGCCCACGATCCCGCCGTTCACCTTGGCCTCGGCCAGACCACCGACCCAGAGATCGACCCGGTCGATGCCCTTCACGGTGAAGCTGCCATCGCCATTGTCGACCAAGGCGATCTCGGGGTTCAGTGCCGAGAAGGCATCCGCAGCCGCCTGATCCTCCAAGACAAGGTCAGGATAGGCCTGACGGAACTGGGTCAGCACCGCCTCCGACAGGTTGTTGCGCGCGCCGAAGTCTTCCCAGCTCGTGTAGGGTTGCAGAAGACCCGCATCCACGAAGCTGAGCGCCTCTTGGATATAGGGGCTCTCCGAGTCCAGAAGCGCCGCCTTCACCTGGTTCAGCGTGCCAAGCCCCACATCGCGGCCACGGGCCACGTTGAAGGCGAAAAGGTCGGCGCTGACCCGGACCAGATCATTGCGGACACCGTCCACGATGTTCACGTCCACCTCTTCGGCCGCCTGACCCGCGATGCCTTCAAGAACCGAGGCCGCGCCGATTTGCAGATAGCCGGGCTGCGGGACATAGCCGTATTGCGCCAGCGTCTGAAGGCTTTGCGTGAAGGCCCCTTCGGCATTGGTCGGGTTGAGGAAGGCATCAAAGAGCGACACCTGCGACACCGTCCCATCTGCATTGCTGACCGAGATGGTCTGACCGATCATGGTGTGACCAAACCGGTAAACCGCAGAGGCGAATTCCTGGCTGATCGCCGCATTCGTATCCGGGTTCCATTCGGTGAAGCCATGATCGCCTTCGCCACGGATTCCCTCGCCGCCAAGCAGCTTCTCGGCAAACTCGGTGAAGACCACACGCTGATACTCGGCCTCGTTCACGATCTTGGCGGCTTGGAAAAGTTCCTCCGCCGTCAGTACCGTGCCATTCGAGGCATAAAGACCTTCAAGCTGCTCCACATGATAGTTGTGGTTGCGCGCAAAGATCGTGTGCATCGAAGTCAGCGTGATGTTCTCGTTCACCCGCCCGTCACCGGCCACGACATGGTCGAGCAGGTTGATGAAGGGGTTGGCATCAAGGATCAAAGGCTGGCCTTCGCCCATGAAGTTCGCGGTCAGCGCCTTCACGACGTCAGTGTTATAGGTGCCATCCTCATTCTTCAGCGTCGGATAGAACTCAAGCAGGGTCTGGCCACCATTGGGCAGATCGCTGCCCTGGAAGACCGTTCCATTCTCGATGTGATGCTCCAGCACCTCGCGCAGCGTGGGCAGCAGCTTGTAGCCCGGGGCCGAAGGATCCTCCGCCCCAAGGATCACGCGTGCCCCCAGACCGCCCATCCCGTCGCCTTCGCGCAGCAACTGGCCGATCATGCTGGTGGAGCCATAGACCTGGTTCTGATCCACGAAGGGCGAGGTGATGTTCAGGTGCTGTGCCGCGCCATCCTCATCAAAGCCCACCACCGAGGCGCGGGTCAGGTCGGCCGGGTTCTGGGCGCGGGCGCCCATGCCGACATCACCGATCTGAATGGTGCCTGCCCCCCCCTTCGGGATGAAGCTCAGCCCATGGTCGAAGTATTGCGCAAAGGCCATGAAGAAGATGTTGGCCTGCGCGCTTGGGGCAAGCCCCTCTTCCTGCGTGCCGATGATGTCCGAGATGGTGCGCGCATCCAGCCCGTCAAAGATCGGGTTGACCGCGTTGTTGACCCCGCCTTCCTCACGCGTGCCCGACCGGTTCGGCGTGATGCGAATAAAGGGTTCCCCATGCGCGCCCAGCGTCGGGTCGGCAAAGTTGTTGCCCTCACCCGTCAAAGTGCGAACACCCAATGCATTGGCCGCATCGTCATTCCCATCCGGGTTGATGCCACGCACAAGATCCAAAAGCCCCGCAGCATCATTCAACGTCAGCAAAGGCGCAGGCGACAAAACACCACCCGTGTCGCCCGCAGACGGAGCACCACCATCATGATGGTAGGTCCCTTCCGGAGACAGGACGGGCAAAGCATCGATGGCTCCTGTGAAGGTCACGGAATGCGTGCCGTTCGACATGGTCACCGTGCCGTTGCCATTATCCATCGCCACATAGTCTGCAGGATCAGTCCCGGCAGGGACTTCGATGACGTCTTGCGGGCGCAGCGTGCCAACAACCGTGTCATTCCCCCCAGCCGTACGGAAGACGATCCGGTGCGCAGAGCTGAGCGCCGAGATATCCACCTCGTCATCCTGATCCGACCCGTTGATCGTGATCGTGTTCAGCGCAAGGCTCGTGGTCGAGAAATCACCGATCACGATGACCCTGTCGCCATTCGCCGTACCACCCACAGGCGCGCCGTCCGTCGGAGCCGTTACATCGATGGCGCCGCCAAGCGGACCCGTAATCACGATCTCTTCGATATTGTCGAGTTGCAGGATACGGGATTCGTTGTCAGTCCCGTTGCGGGTGATGACAATCTCCGTGTTGGCACCGGGGGTTATCCCTGCTGCAATCGCCGCGTCACGGGTATAGATGCGGTAGGTTTCCGCCGCGAATGCCCGCGTGGTGATCTGGATCGTATCGATCCCGGCACCGCCATTGATGATGTCTCGACCATCGGTTGCCGTGCCAAGAACATTTGCGTTCCAAATGATGAGGTCGTCTCCTTCACCGGCATCAATCCGATCAAGTCCAAGACCGCCATCCACGGTATCGGCACCTGCACCGCCGGCAATCGTATCAGCACCGTTGTTTCCAAAGATCAGGTCGGCGCCAACCGTGCCGTCGATCAGATCGCCAGCATTGGTTCCGTCGATCCGATCCCCGACAACTTCCGTCGCAGCCGAGTAGAGTGTTTCGCGAGTGCCAATCCCATCGGTAAAGCTCACTTCCACGCGCAGAACCGATCCGACTTCCGCCTGAGCAGGTGCAAAGGTGGCCGCGGTCGCCCCGTCGATATTCGCCCAGGTCACGCCGTCAGCTGAGGATTGCCACTGATAAGAGAAGGCGCCCAGTCCGTTTTCATCGGCGATCGCGGTCGTATCGGCCGAAAGCACCTGATTTTCCGTCGGCGTCGTGTCGCTGATGATCGGTGCCCCGGTGGCCGGGATCGGCTCCGGCGGGTTACCGCCTTCATTGGCGTTGGAATAGACGGTTTCGATAGCGCCGTCGGCATCCTTGAACCGGGCCACGACACGGATCGCAAGTCCGGCCTCTGCCGCCGACACCGTGTAGCTTTCACCAGTCATCGGGGTGAAGTTGTCGGCCACGATGCGCAGGATATCGGTGAAGATGCCACTGCCTGCTGCCGTTTCGACCTGCCAACGGTATTCGACCCCGGCATCGATGGTCCCCGTCGCGTTATCGACCGAGATATTGTCGCGATCCCTTACCGTGGCCATGGATGCCGTCAGCACCTGACCGGCTACCCCGACGGGCTGACCATCGGCCGTGGCCACACCATTTGCCAGAACCGTGACACGGCCTTCGGCGATGCGGTTTTCGTGCTCCGCGATCTTGATCGTGCCATCGGCAAAGAGGACACGTTCGATGTTATTGACGCGGTCCACACCATCGGTGCCACCGGCACGGGTGTCGGTGATCGTGATCCAGCCGTCCCCATCAAGGTCGGTCGCCGAGCCGGTCAGCGTGTCAAGGCCTTCGATCGTGTAATCGGCGAGGTTGCCGGAATATTCGGCCACGTCGACATCACCCGCCGCACCGCCGTCCGCCACTTCGCGCCAGATGCTCAGTTCGCGCGGCTTGATCTCACCGGTGAACATCTTGGCTTGGATTTCGGCAATGCTGGACACGAAGTAGGCAGGATCACCGTTCTCCGGCGTGACACGGATCTTGGCACTGATGAAGTGATCACCATCGATCAAATCATCTCCCGCCCGGCCTTCGATAAGGTCGCTCCCGCCACCGCCGAGGATCATGTTGCCTGCGCTGAAACGAACCTCGCCCGTCTCATCAACACCCGAGAGGAAGGCGTCCATCCCATTGATCAGCGACACATTTTGATCCAGAAGCGCATGGTCGACGGTAAGGTCGGTCTGGTCGTCGCCGCGCAAGACATCGGCATGGGCCGACCCTGAAAGGCCTTCGGTCTGGGAATAGCGATCCAGAACCGTCGCAGGCGAAGCCGCCACCGCCGGTGGGGCGAACAGGCGGTTCAGCATGTCAGCCGTGACGCCTTCTGGCGTGTTGGCATGGCTGGCCCAGTCAAAGCCCAGCTGACCAAAGAACTTGTTCGTGCCGCTGCCGCCCACCATGATGTCGTCACCGGTTTCGGCATCGAAATCATCATTGCCAGGACCACCGATCAGGACGTCATGGCCCACGATCGGGCTGTCGACACTGCGCTTGATCGGCAGACCCTGAACAAGGTCACCATTGTCGCCCAGAAGCAGGTTGTTGGAACCGCCGGCTTCCAGCCAGTCGTTTCCTTCCCCACCCATGATCATCCCACCGCCGATGCTGCCATGGGCAAAGTCATTGTCTTGGCCAAGCAAGATATCGTCGGTATCCGGGCCACCCCAGACAAAGTCGCTGCCGGTGTCCGTGATGATCAGGTTGATCCCCTGCCCCGCCGTGACCACGTCATCGCCCGCGCCCGAACGGACCTCGTCATCGCCGAACTCGTCCGTGATGATGTCGTCACCGTCACCGCCGAAGAAGAAGTCGTTGCCTTCGCCGCCTTCCATGCGGTCATTGCCGGCATCGCCCCAGAAGGTGTCGTCACCCTTGCCGCCGATCAGGATGTCATTGCCATCCGTGCCGCCCATGACCACATGCTCGGCCCCGGTGAAGCGCACAGACTCGCTGATCCCGTCTCCATTGGTATCCACCCGGATGACTTTCGGCATCATCGCAGACAGGATCGGATCGCCACCCTCCGTCGGGTCTGCCCCTCCCAGCTCTGCATTGAACTGCTTGGACTGGTCCGCCTCGATGAAGAAATCAGGGGTCGAGAAGACATCGCCCGGCAGATGCGTGGCATCCGTGTTGCGGTGGATCATTTCAGAGAACTTGTTGTTCTCCATCTGCGCCGTCAGGTTCAGGTTCGCTAGGCGGGACAGGTAATAGAACCGGTCCGCATCCTGCAGCGCCTCAAGCTGCACTTCGAAGACGAAGTTGAAGGTCGATCCCAGCATGCCGCCGAAGACCATCTTCTTCTCGGCCAGACCGCCGACCCAGAAATCGACCTTGTTAAGACCACCCAGATCACCACCCGCATAGGCGCCGGTCGCATTCAGGAAGTCCATACGGTCGGTGGGCGCACCCTCACCACCCAGAACCAGAAGCGTGGCCGCATCCCGTTTCGCTTCCACGGTCTCTGCGTCGACAATGGTCTCATGGGTGCCATAGGCCGCGATGAAGTTGATGATCGAAGCCGGATGCTTGAGGTTCATCGCGAAGTCGAACCAGCTTTCATAGGGTTTGATCTGGCTGTCGCCCGAGCCGGCAAAGAACTGCGCCCGCGCCTCGTTCAAGGACGGCACGCCGGTTTCCCGGCCACGGGCGATGTTGATCGCCGCAAGGTCCAGCGGCAGGCCCACAAGGTTGTTGCGCAGCGCTTCGGTCACGAACTCGTCGATCTCGTTGCCACGCTGGCGCGTCATACCACGCGCAATGGCACCCGCAGCCGCGTCGGCATCGATCCCGCTTTCGGCAAATGCCACCGGGTTCAGGAAGGCCGAGATCAGGTCGATGTGATCGGCGTTGTAAGCCGCGTCATAGCGATCCACCGTCTCGTTCAGCATCGAATGGCCAAAGCGATAGACCGTGTGCGCAAACTCGCTGACAATCGCCGGGTCCAGCACGCCGTCATAGTTCACGAAGACGTTCACGAAGGGCTGCACCTTGCGGGCAAACTCTTCAAAGACAAGGTGCTGATACTGCATCTCGGTCACGAACTTGGCCGACTGGAACAGCCGTTCGCCGTTCCATGCCAAAGCGTTGATCGCGCCATCAGACAAATCCGCCGCAGTCGTCACCGGAACCGCCAGCCACTCGTTCAAGAACTCGGTTGCAGCAAGGACGTCACCGGTTTCCGCAAGAATGGCCTTCGCATCATTGATGAGGATGGTCTTCATCAGATCGACTTGGCGGTTGTGTTCGGAATGGAACACATGGTGCACCGCCGTCAGGCCGATATTCTCGTTCGCACGCCCATCCCCGGCGATGTAATGCGCGTCGAGAAGTTCATTGTCATAGGTGCCCGTCGGCTGACGATCCGTCGCCACGCTGACGGTGCTATCGCTGTCCGGCAGCTTTTGGACCAGACCCAGCGGGCCGGGGCCATCCGGGTCAAAGAAGCCGGGGTTGGCGTTATTGGCGATGTCATCCATGAACGCCACGCCCGCCGAGACGGCGCCGATCGTGCTGACCGGGGCGTCAATATTGCCCTCTACCAGCACCCGCTGGTCACCCACCACCTTCACGATCTGCGGCAGGCCGTTCGGACCGGGAATGAAGTTGCCATAGGGGTCGGTCGCCAGCAGCGGCACGGAATGGACGTTCAGGTCGTTCAACTCGATGCCAAGGATGTTCAGCGCCTGCGCCTTCACATCGCCCCAGGTGGCCATCCCGCCACCGGACTCGGTATTGCCGTTCAGCAGATTGCCCGTCGGAACCGGCTTGCCGTCGACCAGCACATATTCCCGCAGGAACACCTGATGCGACGGGTGCGACGTATAGGTTTGGTTCTGATCGACGAAGGGCGTGACAGCATTCATCGCCTCGCCGTTCTCATTCAGCGTGGCCCGCGTCACAACCATGAAGTTCGTGTTGGGTGACGCCGGATTGTAAAGCGGATCATCTTCCTGCAGCGGGATATAGACCGTGCCATAGCCGCCCTTCTGAACCAGATCGAGGCCGTGGCTGAAGAACTGACCGAAGAAGGTCATCCAAGAGTTGAAGGGGGCCGACAGCCCTTCATCCGGCGCCACGTTCGGCACCACAATCGTCAGCTTCGTAAGATCGCCGTTCAGGCTCGCCTCATAGGGCAAGCCGGCCTGATCAAGCTCAGCCAGAATGAGCGACTTCAGCTCCTCGGCATCAGCCATGCTTCCAGCGGCAACCGCGATCTTGTAGTTGGAATAGTGATCCTGGATCAGTGCCGCCGCCGCATAGGGGTCGTCGTGACCTGCAATCTGAAACGCAGAGATAAGCGCCACAGGATTGTTCAAGGTTTGGTCAACCACAAGATTCGAGATGATGCGCGGATCGGCGTCCACAACGTCGCCCGCCTGGATCGCACGCGACCCCAGCGTCGGATCGTTCGGGAAGCGCTGCGCATAGTCATTGTTCGACAGATAGGTCGCCGGCAGATCGGTCCCGTTCGGGCCAAGGCCGTTGTTCAGCGGGATGTAGCCCGGGGGAACACCATCGGCTGCAAAGCCAAAATCGACCGGCACGCCGTTTTGCATGATCGGCGGGCCAAAGGCCATCCCGTCATCGCCCTCATTCACCCAGCTCGGCGTCGTCGCACGCGGAAACTCCTGCGCCGCAGCCCCATAGGTCCCCTGATCCGCGTTCAGGTTGTTGTTGCTCCCATCAACTCGGCGGAGCCCCCAGGGCAGTTCGCTCGTCGGGATCAGGTTGCCAAGCAGCGGCTCACCGCGTGCGTCAGCTTCAGCGATCTTGATCTGCTGCAGGATGAACTGCAGGTCGTTCCGATTGACGGTCACCATGATATCTTCCTATGCGAATGTGATAAGCAGTAGCATTCTCAATTGCCATGCCGATGCGGGGGATTTGGCATGTGGAAGGCATTTTTGGTAACTCCGATGGTCCAATTACATTTTAGATTAAAGTTGGATGCATCTTTAGACCAAAGTCGAACCGCATTCTGGCCCAGAAACCGACCCGAAAACCCAGGATTTTGGGACTTGCCGCAGCGGAAATTTCAGAAGCCCCGCCCTCGACCTGCCAATATCCTCAAATTCCCAATAAATTGCGACCTATTGGCCAGAAGATCAGACTTCGCCCATCAAGAAAGAGCAGGAAAAACCGATGCACCGCGCGTCGTCCTGTCAGGAAGCTGCACACATAGGAATATCACAATCTATTGAATATTATTGATAAAAAGTCCAACCAGGACAGAAGGAAAGCTCTGAAATCCAGCGCGCAAGCCAGAGGCGCGAAGGAAGACATTCAGACCGATTCTCCGAAACGACTGCTCGCAGACACGCTCTGCCGCTGCTTTGCGACGAGGGGCTTAAATTATACTAAGGTATGCATAAATACAAAAAGTATGTTTTTCTTCGATTAGAAGTATATATCGATTTTAATTTATGGATGTAATTTTAAGCCTCAGGCGCAAGCTGATATTACGTCAGACCTAAGGCTTATGCGAAATCCGCCCATCTATGGCGCATGAACCCGTTCTCAGAACTTTCCGGGCAGCGGATTCAATCACATCGAGAGGTGGTGCCAGATCGACCCTAAGGTAAAGAAAGGACAAGCGCGCCCCGCGGCATATCTTGCGCCTCACGGGTCGATGGCGGTCTGAAAGTCACTGGACCGATGCGGCCAGACGAGATTCCAGCAAGGCGACAAACTTTTCACGAAAATCTGGGTTGCCTGAGATCACCGATATGACCTGCTCTGCATCCCAGATATCCAGATCAACACGTCCAATTTCGGCCCACTCGCTGATCAACTCTTGCAGATGCCCGAAATCGTCAAGTCCTTGCATCCTGAGCACTCCCTTGAACTTTGCGAAGATTGCAGCCCCCCGGCCGGTTGCCCGGCCGGGGGTGATTGTCATCAGAAGTTGAAGGACGAGCTGTCGAGGGTATGCGCCCCGCGCAGCGTGATCGAGAAGTCGGCATCCGCGTCACCGTCGGTGAACCCGTCGATGATCGTGTCCACCCCGTTCTCGGTCGCAACCTCCCGGATCACCAGGCTGCCCGCCGCCGTCGTGCCCTGATCGGCCAGCGTGAAGGCCTGATTGCCATTCATGCCCACCATCGCGTCGATGCCCGACAGGTCGATCTTGTCGCCCGGACGGAAGTCCGTGATCACGTCGCCATCCGCCGTGCCAGCCGAGACGAAGACGAAGACATCATCACCATCCCCGCCCGTCAGCACGTTGATCGACAAGGACGCCTTGATCACGTCATTGCCCATCCCGCCGGTGGCATTCTCGATCCCTACAAGGTGATCGGTCACACCGCCGATGCGCGCCGTCCCGATCGCCGTATAGGCCCCCAGATCGATCACCGCATCCTCGGTCAGGGCCGACAGGTCAAGCGTATCACTGCCTTCACCGCCAAAGAGCATGTCCGCCCCGTCATCAGACGCCGCGAGGAAGACGTCATCCCCTTCGCCGCCCAGAAGCACGTCACGACCCGCGCCGCCTTCGATCACGTCACCACCGCTGCCGCCGACCGCAACATCATTGCCGCCATTGCCAAGGATGATATCCGACCCGCCCTTGCCAAGGAGGGCATCGCCCTCTTCGCCACCGACGATCACGTCATCACCGGCATCGCCGACCATGACACCCGCCGCAGACCCCGGCATCAGCACCACACCGTCAACAACCGGCACACCGCCGCCCGTCCCAGTGCCCGTGCCAGTGCCCGACCCCGTGCCGCTGCCCGAACCCGCGCCCGGAGCGTCGTCATCGGCATCCTCGGCCTCGTCATCGGCGACATCATCATGGCCGCCCGACGCTTCGCCCTCGGACCCGCTCGCTCCGTCATCGGGCGAGACGGTTTCTGCCCCGTTCTCGGCGGCATCCCCGGTTTCACCTTCCGAGCCTTCGCCCTCGGTGCCTTCGCCTTCCGAGCCCGTATCCGACGACCCATCCGCGACGCCTTCGCCGGGCTGATGGGTGCCCTTCGGTGCCAGCGTCGGCAGGCTGTCCATCGTGCCCGTAAAGGTCACCGAATGGGTGCCGTCCGACATGGTGATGGTGCCATCGCCGTTGTCCGTCTCGGTATAGGCGGCCGGATCGGAACCTTCCGCGATCTCGATCACATCCTGTGCCCGCAGCGTGCCAACGACAAAGTCATTCCCGCCATTGGACCGGAAGAGGATGCGGTGCGCCGATTCAAGCCCCGAGATATCCACAGTTTCACTGGCCTCCGACCCATCGATCGTGATGGTGTCGAAGTTCAGGCTGGTCGGGTTGAAGTTCCCGATCACCTGGATGGTATCGCCTTGCGACGTGCCGTTCCTCAGACGATCCCCAAGGTCCAGCGTGTTGATCGTGATTTCCTCGATATTGTCGAGTTGCGCCACAACCGTTTCGACACCTCCGACCACGCGGGTGATCACGATCTCGGTATTGGCCAGCAGGGTGACACCGATCTGCTCCAGATTGGACCTGTTGGTGACATTGGCACGCGGTGTCGTCGCGTCATTCAGCGCCACCGCATAGATGCGGAAGGTTTCCACCTCGTCATTGCCATGCACGACGAAGGTGTCGAGATTGCCACCCTGACCGTTCACCACATCAACCCCATGGCCTGCGAACCAATGGATCGTGTCGTTGCCGTTCCCGGCGTTGATCGTGTCATTGCCCAGACCGCCCGAGATCGTATCTGCGCCAGCGTCCGCAAAGATCCGATCATTACCGCCACCTCCGAAGATGATCTCGGAGAAGGCAGTGCCATCGATCCTGATCCCTGCATCCGTGCCGTTGATCACGCTCAGCGTGGGTGCACCGGCATCCAGACCGAACTGAATCCGTTCGATGTTGGACAGACGGTCTGACCCGTCACTGCGCAGGGCGCGGCCTGTCGTCGGGTCTATCGGCCCGCTCGCGTTGGCATCATGAGTCACGGTCACGCTGTCATCGGCATTGACCGTGATGTCGTAATTCCCACGATCATCCCAATAGACCGCCGTATCGATCCCGGTGTTGTCCAGATCGCCGTCAATGATCTCGCGCACCACATTCAGATCGGCCGCCTTCACCTCGCGGGCAAAGAGCGCCGCTTCCAGCGTCTTGCCACCGAACAAAGCTTCGCCTGCAACCGCGTTGATCGTTTGGCCCAGATAGGTGACGACACCGTCGACCAGCGAGATGACCTGCTTGGTCAAGCCGTCCGTCGTGGCAAAGGCGTTGTTGGCATCGTCCAGTACTTCAATCCGAACGTTCAGCCACTTGTCGCCGTCGATGATGTCATTGCCGGACATGCCCCGAATGACATCGGAACCGGCACCGCCCAGAAGGATGTCCGAGTTTCCATCGGCAGCCATACGGGCCAGTTTGGTTTCACCGGTGTTTTGCTGCGTGATCGTAAAGGTTTGCAGATGGTCCACCAGGTCCCGCAGGCCCGCGATCCGGTCAACATTCTCTTCCAGCAGGGCGTTGGAATAGGATGCGATCGGGGCAGTCAGCGAGGTGATTGCCGCATTCGCACCCTCCACAGCACCGCCGGTCGCTTCGCGCCCGGTCAGCTTGTCGTCGCCATTCCAGCCCGACAGACCTTCGACCAGATCGAAACGGTCACGCAGGATCAGGTTCTGCTGGTTGACGAAGATGCTGATATTCATATCGGCATCGACGGGGTAGTCCGAACCCTTATGGGTGACCCAGTCAAACCCGGCCATCCCGTTATAGCGGTTGATCCCGATGCCCCCGGTCATGATGTCGTCACCGGATTCCGCGTCGAAATCGGTGTCGTTCTCGCCCGCCAGCATCACGTCATGGCCGATGATGCGGCTGTTGAAGAACAGTTCCGAATTGTCACCGGTCAGGGTGTTCATATTCCCCTGGCCTTCCAGCCAGTCATTGCCTTCGTTGCCGTAGTAGACGCCACCACCGCCCGATGCCGCGCGGATGAAGTCGTCGCCCTCGCCACCGAAGACGTCCTTCGCCTCATCGCCGCCAGCCAGCACGTCACGGCCCGATCCGCCAAAGACAAGGTCAAGACCCATCCCGCCGTTGATCAGGTCATCACCGCCCTCGCCCTTCAGGACGTCTGCTGCACCAACATCGGTGCCCATATCGGTGATCAGGTCGGACCCTTCACCGCCATGGATGTGATCGACGCCGAAGCCGCCTTCGATATCGTCATCCCCATCATAGCCCCAAAGACCATCGTCGCCCGCGCCGCTGACAATGATGTCGCGCTCGGCAGTACCGCCGATAACGACATGGTCGCCACCGAGGTACTTGATGAAGTCCATATCCCCGTCGTTATCGAGGTCCTTACGAACCACAAGGCTTTCGCTGCCCAGCATCGAAGACAGAACATCCGTCGGTCGGGTCGGGTCTGCCGAACCAAGTTCCGGGTTCCACTGCTTCGTCTGGTCCAGTTCAAGCACCCATGCCGCCGTCTGGAAGGCCGCGCCGTTGATCGACAGGCCCAGATGCTCACCATCCGTGTTGCGTTGGATCAGATCGGCAAAGCTATCGCTTTCCAGCTGCGTCAGCAGGTTCATGCCTTGCGACCGCGACAGATAGTAGAAGCGGTCGTTGTTCTGCAGCATTTCCATCTGCGCTTCGAAGACGAAGGTGAAAGTCGACCCCAGCATCCCGCCGAACGTCATCTTCGCTTCGGCCAAACCGCCGATCCAGAAGTCCACATTGTTCAGACCGGTTTCACGTCCGGCCCAAGCG
Organism: Fuscovulum ytuae; assembly: GCF_029953595.1. Lineage (NCBI taxonomy): Bacteria > Pseudomonadati > Pseudomonadota > Alphaproteobacteria > Rhodobacterales > Paracoccaceae > Fuscovulum > Fuscovulum ytuae. Next base: position 1,250,486 of record NZ_CP124535.1, read on the forward strand.
CCTGTCCCGTTCAGATAGTCCAGACGGTCTGCCGGGGAAGTATCGCCCCCCAGCACCAGCTTCGTTGCCGCATCCCGCTTCAATTCGAACGTGGTGGCAGAGGTGATCGTCTCATGCGTGCCGTAAGCCGCGATGAAGTTCACCACCGAAAGCGGCGTCTTGATATTGGCGGCAAAGTCCGTCCAGTTTTCATATGGCTTCACATAGGTGTTGCCGGTTTGGGCAAAGAACTGGCTGCGAGCCTCATTCAGCGACGGAATGCCGGTGTCCCGGGCCCGCGCCATGTTCAGCGCCCCAAGGTCAAGCGGCAGCCCGACAAGGTTGTTGCGCAGCGCCTCGGTCAGGAATTCGTCGATTTCGTTGCCCTGCTGGCGGGTCATCCCGCGCAGGATCGCCCCGGCCGCCGCATGGGCATCAATCCCTTGCGCATCAAACATGACAGGGTTGAGGAAGGCATCGAACAGCGTTTCCTTGGTCAGCCCCAACTCGTTGTTCTGATAGCCGAACATGTCGACCGTCTCGTTCAGCATCGAATGGCCGAAACGATAGACGACCTGCGCGAATTCCTGGCTGATCCCCACCGGAATTTCGGCCGTGTTCGAGAAGACGAAGGGGTCGATCTGCGGGGCAACGGACCGGACGAACTCTTCAAAGACCAGATGCTGATAGACCTGCTCGGTGGTGAAGCGCGCCGCTTGGAACAGCCGCACCCCATCCCACACAAGCGCTTCAATCTCTTCCGCGGTCAGGCTCGCCGGGTCGCTGTTCACCGGCAGATCGGTGATCAGATACTCATTGAGCAGCGCAACATCCCCACCTGCCAGCAGGGTGGACTTGATGGCCTCAACCTGATGGTTGTGCTCACTGTGAAAGACCGTGTGGATCGCGGTCAGTGCGATGTTTTCATTGCCACGCCCGTCGCCCACGATGAAGTGACGGTCCAGCAATTCGTTGTCGTAGGTCGTCGCCTGGCCGAACCCATTGATGGGCTGCGCATTCGCCGTATCCCCGTCCGCATCAGGCAGCTTCTGGATCGCACCTGTGGCGGGATTGCGGTCATGGTCCACAAAGCCCGGTGTCGCGGCATGCGCGATATCGTCCAGGAAGGCATGCCCCGTCGAGGCGGCCAACATGGCACTCACCGGGGCGTCCAAGTTCCCCGCAACGACCGAACCATCACCCATCACAAGTTGCGGCATCCCATTCGCCGCCGGGACGAAATTGCCATAAAGGTCGGTCAACAACGCCGGAACCGAATGCACGTTCAGATCCGAAAGCTCGATCCCGAGCACCTCACGGGCCTGCGCCTTGACATCGGCCCATGTCGGCGGGCCGCCCGCCGCCCCTTCCAGCATCATGCCGGTCGCGATCGGCTTGCCATCCACCATCACATATTCGCGCAAGAACACCTGATGCGACGGGGTCGAGGTATAAAGCTGGTTCAGGTCGATCCACGGCGTCGTCTTGTTGCCGTTTTCGCGGATGACATTGCCATTCTCGTCAACGCTGTTGGTCGCCCGCGTTAGCACCATGAAATTCGTCGGGCTGTTCGCGTCATAAAGCGGATCATCCTTCTGCAGGGGGATAAAGACCGACCCGTTCCCCCCCTTGTTGGTCAGGTCCAGACCGTGGTCGAAGAACTGGCCGAAGATGGTGAAAAAGCTGTTATAGGGCGCGGTATCGCCAAGGTCGGCCGCCACGTTGCCCAACAGGACGTTGATCCCGTCCATTTGAATGCCATGCGCCGCCAGCGCCTCTTGCACGGCCGGAGCCTCAAGGGCGCGCATGTGGTCGGCTTCGGTGGGCGAGGTCACCTCAGCGCCAAGCGCCGCCTTATAGACCTCCCAAATCGCGGCCGTCTGGGACAGATTCTCGGCGCCGGTGACGCCATTGATCGCAAGCGCGGAAGAGATCGCGGCAAAGTTGCCAAGTGTCTGGTCGGAAACAAGGTTCGAAATCGTCCGCGGCTGGCTGTCATAGACGGAACCCGACGTCTGTTCATAGCTGGTGGGTGCGCCGGTCCGGGCATCGGCTTCGGCTGCCTGCCACACCGGGGTCAAGAGGCGCTGCATCGGTTGGTCTGCCGCACCACTGGTGACCATCCCGACTTGGAAATTGTTCAACTCCCCCGTCACCGTCCGCAGCCCGTATGGGATCAGCGGATTCGTAACCAGTTCGGCCAAGGCCGCACGCGGGTCACTCCCGGCCGCGATTGCGGCGGTATGGGCCTCCGCGATACGGATTTGCTCGATGATATGCGCGAGGTCGTTGATGTTCAGCTTGACCATATTCCCGATCCTGTATTTGGGGGCAGCAGCAAGGACTGCTTCATTGGATGGGTTTTTTTGGCACGGGATGAGCTTTGAAACTAACGCCCATGGTCTTGCGGAGTTTTCGATAAAGGTCGCCAGGTAGATTGGACCTTGGTCGCATCGTAATTTTTGATGGTGCTAAAATAAGGATGGGGTCAATTGTGGCAATTCGGAATTGCAAGATTTAAGGCCGCCCTCCCCCCGTCCGGCCACAGGGAAGACCGGATCAGCAACAACAAAACGCCAGAAATTCAAGGCTGAATCGGCACGTCAATCAAGGTCACGCCTCACCGATTCCGTCCTTCGCCAAGCTGGTCACGCCAGAAGAAAGACATCATATTCATTTGTTTTTAAATGCATTTTCCGGAAATTCCGCACCAGAAGCCCCTTCCGCTTCGCCACCCACAGCTCCCCCAGTGACCGATCGCAAAGCATCAAGATCGCTGGAACATCTGCGGGGCGCCATCTCCGCAACCTGCCCCCCAGATGACGGACTCACCCAAAGGCGTAATCGTTAGTCATTGGTATGTATTAAAATACATTATGGTATGGTTTTTTCCTACCTTGGGAAAATTTTATCCCACCCTATTGGGGGGAATTTTCTCGGCATTCGACCTAGGTCTGATCCACGCATTTGGCCATCTGCGCGTGACATTAATTGATATTTTAATTAAACGGTCGTGATACATCGCCCGGATCGGACTGCGTCCTACCGAGCATTGGATGTCCCAAATCCGCCTAGGGGTGATAGGCGATTTCCCTTAGGAGGGCCCAGCATGACGCCGCATGAGTGCAAGGCCAGCCTCGCAACAACGCTCCCTGCCGAAAGCCGTGACCAAGGGCAGACCAGACGGAGTACGGGAAGGCCTGACCAAAAGGCGCAAATCCTCATCGCCGAAGATGACGACCTGATCTCTGACGCGCTCGCGCGCATGCTCGGGGCAAACGGTGCCTATGACTGCATGACCGCGAGAAGTTTCGCCGAACTCAGCCGCCTCCTTGACGGTCCGCTTGCCTTTCAATCGATCATCCTTGACCTGCACATGCCGGGAATGCTGGGCTTCTCATCCGTGCGGGCCATCAAGCAAAAAGCACCCGGCTGCCACATCCTCGTTTTCACCGGCGATGATCGGGCATCCGTGATCGAACTTTTCGTGGCAGGCGTCAGCGGCGTGGTCTTCAAGACAAGCGGACTGCCCGTCATCAAAACAGCCCTCTCAAAAGTTCTGTCGGGCCGACGCTTTATCCCAGACAAGGGCGGCTCACGCCAATCCAAGGGCGTTAACGCAACGCCCAACAGAGCGCAGATCGATTGCCGCAAGGTCCGTCGCAAACTCTTGCTGCAAGGCCGCCTGACAGACTGATCGCTTGGCCCGACGCGACGCTCTGGCGCAGATACCGCGCATCTTTCTCCGCCCTGCACGCCCCCGCCACCAACGGGGCAAGCGGCCATATGACCCGCGCGTCGCGGCAAGCAGGATCGGATCAGGCCCATAGGCAAGGCCGAAACAATCCGGCTCGCACCTCTGCCGCGCCCCTTCTTCCGGCCACCCGCCACCAAAGAGCGGCTATGGCCTTGGCCCCGCGCTGACGGGATGTTCAGCGCCAAACCAGCACAGCGCCGGCCTCAGCTCTTGCCCGACGGTCGTTGCATCCCTGCCTCGGCCACCAGGGCGGCAAGGCGGAAAAATCCATGGACCATCTTGGAAAACGGCATCAGCAGGAACAGCACCATGACCGTCGCCAGATGGATGGCAAGCAACGGCCCCACAAGGGCCGATCCGGTTGCCGCATAAAGCGCCAGCCCCGTCACCGCCACGCCGCCGAGCAGCAGAATGAAGGCCATCTCCCCACCCCAAACCCGCGCCGCGCCCAAATTGCGATCCGCGCGGAGCTTCAGCCAAACCAGCCCCGCCGTCCCCGCCACCATCATCACCCCTCCGGGCAGGCCCAGCAGCTTGGGCGGGGATAGCAGCGGATAGGGCGCCTCCCATCCGAGCGCGTAATGCATGATCGTGCCGCTGGCGGTGGAGGCGAAACACAAAAGGAAGCCATACATCATCACCTGATGAAACACCCGCCGCCGGTCGGAAAAGCGGTCACCCTCTTCGAAGTTGCACCCTTCACCATGGCCACCCGACAGGTTCTTCATCTTCGCCGCCGAATGCAGCGCCGACTGAAGATGCGAAAGCCGCACCCGCCCCCCGCCAACCTCGCGCCAATAATCGCGAAGCGACAGCGCGATCAGCGCAAGAGGCACCAGAAAGGCCGGGGTAAAAATCGCCACCATCGTGCCATGCGCAAGATAGGCATAGAAACCCGACCCTCCCTCAGGCCGCCAAACCGACATTGCCCAGAAGAACCACGCCAGCACCACGACCAAAAGCCCGGCCATCGCCACCCCATGCGTCTGGAACATCCGCGCCATCGCCTGCGGACGCGCCAGCCGCTCCCAGCTTTCCACCCGCACCTCCGCCAAGGCGGCAGGAATGTTCAGCGCGAATTCATGCGGCGCGGTATATTGGCAGGCGTAATAGCAGCCCCGGCAGTTGTGGCAGAGATTGGCCAATTGCGTCAGATCCCCCGCCGCAAAGGCCTTTTGTCGGGTCATGGCAGGAAAGACCGCACAGAACCCCTCGCAATAGCGGCAGGCATTGCAGATCTCGATCTGGCGGCGGGCCTCGTCCGTGGCCGTCCCTGTCAGGGGCGTCTGGTCAAGCGACATAGGCGGCGGCCTCCTTGCCCGCGATGCGTCCAAAGACGGTGCCGATGGTCATGCCAAAGCCCGCCAGATAGCCTTCGCCAAGGATCGACCCGGCCATGATCTCGCCCGCAGCCCAAAGATTGCGGATCGGCCCTTCGGCACTGTGGACCTGCGCCCGTTCATCCACCTTGAGGCCCAGATAGGTAAAGGTCACACCGGGGCGCAGCTGGTATCCATAGAAAGGCGGTGTATCCAAGGGGCGCGCCCAATTCGTCTTGGGCAGGTTCAACCCTTCGGTCCGCAATCCATCCAATTCCGTAGGGTGGAACGGGCCCGGACGGCAGGCGGCGTTAAAACTGTCAACCGTCCGCCGCACCGCCTGCGGATCAAGGCCCATCGCCACGGCAAGCCCCTCGATCGTGTCGGCCTTCACCGGGGGAAAGACCGACGGCATGAACAGATCGATGGATTTCGCATCGATCAGGGCAAAACCCACCTGATCGGGTTGGGCCGCCACCAGACGGCCCCAGATGGCATAGCGCTTTGGCCAGACATCCTCGCCCTCGTCATAGAAACGGTCGCCCTCCTTGTTCACGACGATGGAAAAGGGCACGCAATCCAGCCGCGTCACGATCCCGCCATCGAATTTCGGCGCGCGCCCATCAATGGCCACGGCATGGCATTGCGTGGGGTCACCCACGCTTTCCGCCCCCTGATCCAGCATGTCGCGCAGAACCACCCCGCGATTATAAGGCGTGCCCCGGATCAGGAAATTGCGCGCCGCAGGCCCCCATGCGCGGGCCAGCCAATCGACATCGCCCTGAAACCCGCCCGAGGCAAGGACGAAAGCTCGCGCCTTCACCGTCACCGGGCGCCCGGCAATCTGCGCCTCCAGTTGGGTGATGCGGTCGCCCTCTCGGTGAACATGGGTCACCTCGGCCTCATAGGCGACGATCACACCCAGATCGGCGACCGTGTTGTAATAGGCGTTCACCAGCGCCTTGCCACCCCCAAGGAAAAAGGCATTGGTCCGCGACAGCGACAAGGTGCCGGACAGCGACGGCTGGAACCGCACGCCATGCGCCTGCATCCATGGCAGGCATTCTTCTGAAGATCGGATCGCCAGACGGGCCAGCCCTTCATCGGTCTTGCCCTTCGTCACCAGCATCAGGTCGTGCAGGTATTCCTCTTCCTCGTAACTGTCGGTCAGGGGAAAGATCGGCCCCTGATGCATGCAGCGAAAATTGCGGGTGTGGCGCGAATTGCCCCCCCGATAGGGCAGCGGTGCACTTTCAAGGATCAGGACGCTCGCACCCGCTTCGGCGGCGGTGATCGCGGCGCAAAGCGCGGCATTGCCGCCGCCCACCACGGCAAGGTCAAAAATCTCCGGCCAAGCCGTCATCCCTCATCCTCCATCGGCAAGGCGCGCCCCCGCATCCCGCGCAAGCGCGCCGACAAGGCCGCCCCCACATGCGTGCGCATCGCGGCTTCGGCGGCGGCCCCATCGCGCGCCTCCAGCGCAGCCAGCACGGCCGCATGTTCCGCCACGGCGGCCACGGCCCGATCTGGATCGGCAAGGGTTGTGGGGCCAAGGATCAGCAGCGTCTTCTGCAGCGCGCTCATGGATTTCAGCAAAAAGCGGTTGCGCGCGGCATCCAGAAGGCTTCGGTGAAACTGCCGGTTCACCTCACGGGCATCTGGGCCTGCCGGGCTGGCGGCGAGTTCCGCATTCAGCGCCGCCAATTCGGCAAGCTCGATCTCTGACGCCGCGCGCGCCGCCAACCGCGCCGCTGTGCCCTCCAGCACGGCCCGCATCTCATAGAGTTCCACCACTTCCGCATGATCAAGGCTGCGGATCGTGGCCCCCTGCCGTGGCAGATGGGCCACCAAACCATCCGCCTCCAACTGCCGGATCGCCTCACGCACCGGGGTGCGGCTGATGCCCAGCCTTTCGGCAAGCTCCGTCTCGCGCAACCGCGCACCGGGCGGCAGGGTTCCCATGCGGATTTCTTCCAGCAAACGGCGATAGGCCCCCTGCCCCTGCGGAAGTTCGCTTTCCTCAACCATCCATCGACTCGCTTGCATTCATTGCGTCCATCTGCATACACTTGGATACAATACGAGGCAAGGAGAGGCCCATGCCCCCCCAATTGGCCCGACGCGCAGCGACGCTCGCCCTTGCGCTGCTCGGCGCGGGGCTGTTCCACCTCTTGCACCTGCCCCTGCCCTTTCTCTTTGGCCCGATGACGGCCTGCCTGATCGCCGCGCTGGCCGGTGCGCCGCTCAAGGGCATGGGGCCGGTTTCGACCCTAGCGCGCACCGTCCTTGGCGCGGCAGTCGGGGCCTCGATCACCCCCGATGTCGTCGCCCGTATCCCCACGATGGCCGGCAGCGTGGCGCTGGTGCCGGTCTATGTGGCCATCATCGGATTGGTGGGCTTTCCCTTCTTTCGCCGCATGGGCCACGATCCGGCCACCGCTTGGTATGCCGCCATGCCGGGCGGATTGCAGGACATGGTCACCTTCGGCCAAGAGGCCGGGGCCGATATCCGCGCCCTCTCGCTGATCCATGCGACACGGGTTCTTATCCTCGTGACCCTTGCCCCCATCATTCTGACCTGGGCCTATGGGTCGGGCTTGGGCGGCGCGATCGGCACCCCGGCGCGCGACCTGCCCTTGGGGGAAATGGCGCTGCTCGCGCTGGCCGCCGTGGCGGGCTGGAAAATCGCGGAACGGATCGGGCTGTTTGGCGCCTCGATCCTTGGCCCGATGGTCCTGACGGCCGCGCTCTCGCTCTCCGACCTCATCCATACCCGCCCCCCGACCGAGGCGATACTGGCCGCCCAGCTTTTCATCGGGATCGGGATCGGCGTCCATTATGTCGGCGTCACCTTGCGCGAATTGCGCGCCTTCATCCTCTCGGGCCTTGCCTTCGTCGCCTTGCTGGCCGCCCTCGCCGCGCTCTTTACCGAACTCGTCACCCTGACCGGCCTTGCCCACCCGGTCGAAGCTTTCCTCGCCTTCGCCCCCGGCGGGCAGGCGGAAATGACGGTGCTGGCGCTGGCCACCGGGGCCGATCTGGGCTTTGTCATCCTCCACCACCTGACACGTATGGTGGTGGTGATCCTCGGCGCCCCGGTCGCGGCGCGGCTGGTCGGCGTCAAACGCCCGCCGGGGTGACAAGGTGAACGGGCCGCCGTTCCGCGACGACATTCACCGGACCAAAGACATCCACGACTTGCAGATCAACCTCCTCCTCCGCCACGAAAACGGTATGCGGTGTGGCGATCATCCGAGGATGCGGCAAAAGCGGGGCGGCCGGTTCGGTCAACGGCCCGCCCTCAAACACATCCAGCGCCGCAAGCAAGGCCTCCGGCGCGATCAGCCCTGCGCGCGCTCTGGCCGAAACCGCGCGCATGACCGGCCGCCTCACCTCACCGCTTCTGTCGCTTGAACAGGGGCGTGGCCGCCCGCTCAAGGCGTTGGCGCAGACAGTCGACCTCGTGGCCCAACTGCGCGAAAGAGTCCGCGCCTTTGCCGAAACCCGGTTGCGCAAAAGCGTCGATGTCACCTTCCATGTATCGAGAGCAAAGCGCCCCGTCGCATGCGACCCGGTGCTGATCGAAGAGATGCTGGCCCACCTCCTCGACGACGCGACCTCTGAATCATTCGGCGAATCATTCGGCCCTGTCCTGCCTGCGTGCCGCAATCGCTGCCCCGACCCGCCGCGACACAGCCACAAGTCCACAGCACGCCGCGCCGATTTTTGGGGCCGATACCCCGGTTTTTCATAAACCACAGGTCCAAAACGCCGCCCTGCGCCTAAACCCAACGCACAACGCGCCCACCCAGCGGCAACCTAAACAGAAGGCCTAACGGCTCACGCTTGCCAGCCCCGGCCTCCCTCGCTCAAGCTGATCTCAGTCAACCAGTCCCCAGTCTGGAGAGCTTACCATGGACCGCATCTTCGCCCTCCTGTCCGCCGCCATGTTCATCGTGATGCTGTCCAGTGTCGCGCTTTTCCTGATGATCGTCGACGCAGGCGCACACCAGCCTTTCCTTGCGCCCAGCGCGCCCCTCGTCCTTGTCGGCCAGTCCGAATAGCATATTGATGCAACGCTCATCATCAGAGCCGCCTTCGGGCAGCCCAACACGCATGGACCAGCCCCAAAAAGCATAAGGCCCGTCCCGGGGTCGCGGGAACGGGCCTGTCGACAAAGGATGGAGGCAAGCCATCCCGGACAAGCAATTTATGCGAATGATTTTCATGTGCATCAAGAGAAATTTCACATCGACCGCCCCGCAGCAGGTGCGAACTCTTTTCTCACTCCACCTCTGACAGAATGCGTCGCGGCGGCAACCGCTCGACGCGAAGGCCCCAACCACGGGGCAACGCGTGATCTGCAACAGGCCAAGACACTGAAAAGATTTTATTTTCCAACCGCAATATCATTCACGAAGCGCGAATTCGCGGCATAGTCCCATTTTCCACCGCCCTAAAAAACACGCTATGGTGGATTTGATCTGGCGCAAAGCCGCTACGAATCTGACCTTGTAAAGTTCTCTTAACGACACAGCTTTCCCCGCGGCCCACAGCAAAAGCCGTAGGTCGCGGCGAATCGCCACGTCGGCCATGCGACGGATCGTCAAAGCAGGAAGACCGAATGCCGCTGCACCCACACGGACGCCAAGACCGCAACACCCGCCCCCTTTGCATCCTGCTCCCCACCCTTCTTGGCCTGGCCGTTGCCCCCAACCGGACCGCAGCCCAGACCGATGTCGCCGCCGCGCCTTTTGGCCTCTGGTCCGTCCTTGCCCTCATCCTTCTTGTCGTCAGCGCGCTTGCCATCGCCATCCTTCTGCGCGGCAGACTGCACCGCCTTGCCGAAGCGCGCCTCGTGATCGCCGAGGCGCTGCATAAGCGCATCCGCGAAAGCGACGCGCTACATGCCGTCTTCCTTGCGACCGAAGACATGACACGGCCCACGCAAGCCACCCTTGCCGACGTGGCGCAGGCCTTGGAAACCGCCATCGGAGCGCCGGGCCAGTTCCGCTTCCGCCTCCGTCTTTTCGATGCCCTGCATAATGCAGCACCTTCCGACACCGCTGCTCCCGTCCATACCAGCCCCATGATGATCGAAGGGGTCGAGGCGGGCGAAATCGCGGTCTATGCCCGCGCAGGTCAAAACGCCCATTTGTATCCCGAAGAACGCCTTCTCGTCGATCTTGCCGCGTCCCGCCTTGCGGGACGCTCCCTTGGCGCGCTTGCCACACAGCGCCTTGCCCGCAGCGAAGAACGCTTTCGCCACACCTTCCACCACTCTGCACAGGCCACCGCCGTCTTGCAAAACGGCGTCTTCACCGAAGCCAATGCCGCCGCCCATACCATCCTCGGCTATCGCAACGGTGCCAGCTTCATCGGCCTGCGCCCCGACCAAATCTCGCCGGAATTCCAACCCGACGGCACAGGCTCGGCGGAAAAATCCGCAGCGCTCATCGACCGCGCCCTGCGCGAGGGCAGCGTGAAATTCGACTGGGAACATCTGCGCGCCGATGGCTCGCCCGTGCTGATCGAGGTGATGCTCACCGCCGTCGCCGATGGCGATCACGTCGACATCTTCACCCTGTGGAACGACATCACCGTCACCCGTCAGGCCGAAATTGCCCTCGCCAATTATCAACGCACGCTCGAGGCGCAAGTTGCCCGCCGCACCGAGGAACTCACCGCCCTCACCGAAGAACTCCAGACCATCCTCACCACCGCCGATAGCGGCATCGCCCTCGTCCGCGACGGTCGCATCGCCTCGGCCAATCCCGGCCTTGCGGCGCTCTTGCTGCGGCCGATGGATCAGTTGATCGGGGCCAGCCCGGACGTTTTCCTCTCCGATCCCGCCGAATGGCCGCGTCTGCGCAGCCATGCACAGGATCACATGGCGCGCGGCGAAACCTTCTCCGCCTCCACACAGCTTGCCTGCGGTGATGGCTCGCTCCGCTGGGTAAACCTGCGCGCCAAGGCGATCGATGCGCGCGATCCGGGCCAAGGCGTGGTCTGGGTCATCTCGGACGCGACGCAGGAACGGGCCGCCGCCGCGCAACTGGCACAGGCACGCGACATCGCCGAACAGGCCGCCCGCCTGAAATCCGAATTCCTCGCCCAGATGAGCCATGAATTGCGCTCGCCCATCAATGCGATGATCGGCTATGGCGACCTCCTGCTCGGCTCCCCGCTGACCGCGCATCAGCGCGACTATATGCTCAAACTGCAATCCGCAGGTCAGCATCTTCTGTCCATCGTCAATGACGTTCTCGATCTGTCCAAGGTCGAGGCGGGCAAGCTGCGCATCGAACGCACCGAATTCGCGCTGAACGCTGTCCTGCGCGCCGCCTGCGACAGCATCGCCGCCGCCGCCGCCGATAAAGGGCTGGAGCTGATCCTCGACGCCGATCCGGCCCTGCCACCGCGCCTCATGGGCGATCCGCTCCGCCTCACCCAGATTCTGCTGAACTATCTCAGCAACGCGCTCAAATTCACCCAAAGCGGCGAGATCCGGCTTGAGGTTGCCCCCGATCCGTCAGGCGGCCTGCGCTTTACCGTCACCGATACCGGGCTTGGCATGTCGCCCGATCAGATCACTCGTATGTTCCAAAGCTTCTCGCAGGCCGAGGATTCGACGGCCCGCCTTTACGGAGGCACTGGGCTTGGCCTCGCCATCTGCCGCCAATTGGCCGATCTCATGCAGGGCGAGGTGGGCGTCGAAAGCATCCCCGGCGCAGGTAGCCGGTTCTGGGTTCGCCTGCCGCTTGATGCGGCGCCCGGCCTTGCGCCTGCAGGCAAGCCCCCGCTGAAGGGCCGCCGCCTCCTGCTTCTGGATGACAATCCCCGCGCCGCTGCCGCCATAAGCCGTCAACTCACCGCCGCCGGGGCCCGTCCCACCATTGCAGCAGATGTCGCCACAGCCCTCGCCGCAGCCCGCCAAACCCGCTTTGACGCGCTTCTCATCGACAGCCGGATGCCCGATGCCGACGGCCATATCGCCGCCGCCCGCCTCCGCTCCGCGCTGAGGGACACCCTGCCTCCCTTGGTCCTTCTGTCGCATCGCGGCGGCCATCAGGCCGTGGAAGAGGCTTATGCCCATGGCTTCCGCGACCTCGTCCTGAAACCCATCGATCCCGATGTCCTGATCCCCCGCCTGATTGGCGTGATCAATGGTGCCGACCTTAAGGGCCAGACCGTGACCCAAGCCCCTGATCCCGCGGCACCCAAGCCCTTCGCAGGCCGCGCCGCCCTGATTGTCGATGACAACCCCATGAACCGCGAAGTGACCGCCGCCCTTCTCTCCCATCAGGGGTTTGACACGGTCACCGCCAGCAACGGGGCCGAGGCGATCGAGGCACTCCTTGACCGCGAGGTCGACCTCATCCTGATGGATTGCCAGATGCCCGTAATGGACGGCATCGAAGCCACCCGCCGCATCCGCGCCCTGCCCAGCGCCCGCGCCCACGTCCCGATCATCGGACTTACCGGACAATCGGATGAAGGCGACCGCGACGCGGGCCTAGCCGCCGGAATGTCCGACTATCTGGTGAAACCCGTGGCCCCTTCCGCCCTGCGCAGCACGCTTGCCCGCCATCTGGAGGATGCGCCCGACCCACCCCTGAACCGGCCCGAAGCGGCTCAGGTCTCGTAAGGCCAAGGCGCCTGCGAAAAGACCCCGCCATCCACCCACAAGGTCTGGCCCGTCACGAACCCCGCCGCAGGCGAACAGAAAAACAGCACCGGCCCTGCGATATCTTCGGGCGTCCCCACCCGGCGCAAGGGCGTAAGCGGCGACCATTGCCCCGCATAATCCCCCGCCTCTGCCGCCGTCCGCTCGGTCGCAATCGCGCCGGGGGCCACGCAGTTGACGCGGATACCATGGGGGCCAAGCTCGCTCGCCGCCGCTTTGGTGAATTGCTCGATCCCGCCCTTCGACGCCGTGTAATCCACCAGTCGCGGGAAGGCGACCTTGTTGCAGCCCGATCCCAGATTGACGATGGACCCCGCCATGCCCCCCGCAATCATCAACCGCGCGGCAGCCTGCGTGTTTAGGAACGTGCCGCGCAGATTGGTCCGCATCACGGCATCCCATTGATCCGCCCGCAGGTCCATCAGTGCGGCCCATGTCTGGATGCCCGCATTGTTGACCAGAACCGCAGGTGCAGCCCCCGCCCAGTCCGCCGCCTGTGCGTGGAAGGCCGGCACGGCCACCTCATCGCCCGCATCCACCTCGACCGCCAGCGCATGACGGCCCAGCGCCTCCACCTCCGCCACGACCCGCGCGGCCAGATCGGCGCTGCCAAGATGCGTCAGCGCCACGTCATGCCCCGCCCGCGCCAAGGCCACCACCAGATGCCGCCCGATGGCCGAGGTTCCGGCCGTCACCACCGCCAAAGCCATCAACGCCTCCTCAGGCCAGCATGTCCCAGACAAACCGCGCACAGACCGTCAGAAGAAAGATCCCGAACCCCGTCTCCAGCACCCGTTTGGGCAGGGTATGGGCCAGCTTCACCCCAAACCGCGTGGTCAAAAGCGTGGTGGGAATGGTCAGCGCGAAGGTCAAAAGGCTCACATAGCCCAGCGCATCCCCCGGCAGCCCCGGCTTGCCCCATCCCGCCAGCATATAGCCCACGGTCCCCGGCAAGGCGATCAGAACACCCACCCCCGCCGCCGTCGAAATCGCCCGGCGAATGTCATAGCCATGCAGCGTCAACAGCAGGTTGGTAATCGCCCCCCCGCCAATCCCCATCAGCGCCGACAACAGCCCGATGATCCCGCCATAGCCGACCAGCACCCCGCGCCCCGGCAAGCCTTCAGCCAGCCGCCAGCCTTTCCCGCCCGTCAAAAGCTTTGCCGCATTCGTCCCCGCCACGAAGATAAAGACCAGCTGGAACACAATCGGCTCGGCATAGCGCGCGATCACCGACCCGACCAAGACGCCTAAGATCACCGGCACGGCCCAGATACGGATCAGGTCCATATCCACCGTCCCGCGCAGATAATGCCCCCGCGCCGAATTCAGCGAAGTGGGAATGATCACCGCCAGTGACGTGCCCACCGCCATCGGCATCCACAGGTCTTCCGGGTAATCCAGCACTCGGAACAATTCATAAAAGACAGGCACCGAAATCGCCCCGCCCCCGATGCCAAAGACCCCGGCCAACAGCCCGATCAAGGCCCCCGCCACGATCAAAGCCCCGATCACCGGCAAAAGCGTCGCCAGTTCGATCCCGTCCATCTGCCCGTTCCCTTCCCATACCGCGCCCAAAGCACGGCCCCGCGCACAGTCTTAGGCCTCCCCCGCTCCAAGAACAACCGCCCCGCCTTGCCAAGCCCCGCACAACCACTAGCCTTCCCCCGCACAGACCCGCGCGAAAGGACCACGCCCCATGACCGTCAACACCGCCCCCGTCTCGGCGGGCGAGGCGCTCTCCCTCCTCCGCGCCGCCCACGCCGCGCAAGCGTCGGGCCACCTCACCGCCGCATGGATGCTGCATGGCCGCCCCGGCATCGGCAAATCCGACATCGTCGCGCAACTGGCGCAGGAAACCGGCGCACAGCTTTTCGACCTGCGCCTGACGACCATCGAACCGCAAGACCTGCGCGGCCTGCCCTTCTACGACCACGCCACCCGCCGCACCGTCTGGTATCGCCCCGAAGACCTGCCGGATGACCCCGCCCGCCCGGCAATCCTGTTTCTCGACGAACTCACCGCCGCCGCACCAACGCTGCAACCCACGGTCTACGGCCTCTTGCAAGAACGCCGCGTCGGTCGCCACCAACTGCCCGCCTCCTGCTTCCTCGTCGCCGCAGGAAACGGCACCGATGACGGCGCGGTGGCCTATGAGATGGGCACGGCGCTGGCTGACCGCCTCATCCACCTGCATATAAAGGCCGAGGCGACGGATTGGCTCACCCGCTATGCCGTGCCGCGCGGGCTGCACCCCGCCGTCATCACCTTCATCCGCACCCGCCCCGACCTTCTGGAAAACTCCGAAGACGCGCTCCGCCGTGGCCTCACCATCGCCTGCACCCCCCGGTCATGGGTCCGCGTCTCCGATATCCTCCACGCCATCCGCGACCCGCGCCTGCGCGCGCCCATGATCGCGGGCACCATCGGCGACGCCGCCGCCGCCGAATTCCTGCTGGTGGTCGAGGAAATCGCCGCCACCGTCCAAGTGGCCGACCTGCTGGATGCCCCCAAGGGGAAACGCCCCGATCTCTACCCCCAAACGATGACCGGCCTCACCGCCCTGACCTATGCCCTGATCGGCACCGCCGACGACGCCACCCTGCCAAAGGTGATCGAGGTGATGGCCGACCTCCGCCACCTGCCCCGCCTGCGCCCCGACGCCCCATTCGCCCGCCTCCCCCTCGCGGAACTCTGCACCCATGGCTTCGAACTCCTGATCCAGAAAGCCCTGACCCATAACCTGACCGAGGCCTTCCGCACCTCGCCCGCTTATGCCGAATACCGCGCCGAACGGCAGGCCCAAGGGCTGGAATGAGGGGGCCAGAATGAGGGGGCCAGAATGACCCGCCACTCCGCCCGCGCCACCACCGCACTGCGCGCCTTGAACGAACATGACCCCGCGATGGCCGCCCTCGCGCTCTGGTGCGATCACCGCGACCGCGACCATGGCCCGCCCGCCGAAACCACGGGCCAGACCATCCATTACGGCCCTGAATTCGACACCCTGCCGCGCCACGAACAGATGGGCCTTGCCGCCCATCACATCCTGCATGTGGCGCTGCGCCATTCCCCCCGCCTCGCCAACCTCGCCCTCCGCATGGGCGACCGTTTCGACGCCCGCCTCTGGCAGATCGCCGCCGATGCCATCGTGAACGAAACCCTTCTCGCCGCCGATTACGCCCTGCCCCGCCCCGCCCTCACCCTCACGGGCCTTCTGGCCAACGCCCTCGGCACCACCGTCGCGCCCCGGCAGGCACTTGCCGATTGGGACGTGGACCGCCTTTATCATTCCTTGCGCGACACCACCCCCGGCGGCACCGGCGACGCGCAATCCCGCGCCCTCTCCTACGCCACAGCCCAAGGCTTCCGCCCCGACCTGACCCCCGACACCGGCCCCGCCGACACCCCCGACCCAAAGACCGATGCCGATTGGCACCGCCACCTCTCCCGCGCACTGGAGGCAGGCCGCAGCGCCGGGCGCGGCATCGGTGCCGCCAACCTTCGCCTAGCCGACATCCCCCAACCGCAGACCCCGTGGGAGGTGATCCTCCGCCGCCTCCTCAGCCGCGCCACGCTGGACGCGCCCCAGTCCACGCACCGCCGCCCCGCCCGCGCCTTCATCGCCGCCATGGCGCAGGCACAACAGGACCAGACACCCGAACCCGCCTTCCAACCCGGAACCGCCCGCCAATCCCCCGCCCCCCGCGTGGTCATCGCGCTCGACACCTCCAGCAGCATCACGGATGACGCCCTGACACTCCTCATGGCCGAATGCACCGCCATTGCCCGCCGCACGCGGGCCGAGATCCACCTCATCCCCTTCGACGACAGCCCCGCCCCGGCGATCCGCCTCGACCCCGCCACCGCCACCACCCACCTGAGAACCCTGCAAGCCCCGCGCGGCGGTGGCACCGCCTTCGCCCCCGCCTTCGCAGCAGCGGCCGCCCTGACCCCCTCCATCCTCATCGTCCTGACGGATATGGAGGCCCCGCTTCCCCCAAAACCCCGCTTCCCCGTGATCTGGGCCATCCCCGACGCCCGCCACGCGCCGCACGCGCCTTGGGGCGCAACGCTCGACCTCTCGCGCTAACCGATCAGGGCTGCCAACCGCGCATGGGCTGACACGCCCCGCACATCAAAGGCCACGTCCCGCAGACAGGCCCCCGCCGCAAGGTTCACCCGCAACAAATCACGCTCCGAAAAGCCATCATCGAACAGCCCCGCCAACAGCGCCCGCTCGTCCACAGAGAGACGCATCACCTCCGGCCCCGCCTCGCTTTGAACAGAGACAAGCGTCAGGGGGGGCATCCGCCACATCTCGGACTGCTCCACCACCAGATGCAGCCGCCCCTCGGCCATCCCCCGCCCTGCCGCGATCTTCGACAGAACCGCCACCGCCCGCACACGCAACAGGTCAAGCCCGCGCTCCACCTCCGCCTCCGACGCCAAAGCCTTCGCCGCAGGCTTCGACAGCCGCAACACCTTGGCCTCGAACAGATAAATCACGATCAGCATAGGCAAAGGCGCCTGCGAAATCGCCAGCGCATAGCGCGGGAACAGCACCGCCCCCAGCAGAAACGGCAACAGCGCCACCAGATAGCGCAACACCTCGATCTCAAAGATCAGCCGCAGCCACAGACCCACCCCCGCCCCCCGGCGCGGAAAGATCATCACCCGGCCAAAGACACGCCGCGGCACCTGCCGCATCTCCAATGCGCCGGGATTCCAGATCGTGTCAGGCGTCAGGATGAACACAGCAAGGGGCCTCCGGCACCGGAACCTAGCGCCCCGCACCCATCACGCCACCCCTAGCGCGCCCCGTAGTAAAGCCCCACCACATGCTCGGCTTCGGCAAAGAACAGCCAGCGCTGCGCCAGCGCGCCCAAGAGATGAAAGGCCACCGCCACGATCACCGATGCCATACCGGGGATCAGCATCAAGGCCAGCGCAGGCAGCATCACCGAACAGACCATGGCAATGATCCGCACCCGATCCGCATGCTTTCGCCCCACCACGAAAATCATCTCCCGCAGCAGATAATTCCCCCCTGTATGGGGTTGCTCAAAGACCGAAACCGCCCCGATCCGGCCCAGTCCCGTCGCGCTTTCCATCGTGGCCCCCGCCTTGGCAAAGGCCGCCTTGCCGAAATGCCAATGCAGCGCCAGCGTGATCCCCAACAGAACCAGCGCCCAAGCCGCAAAGGGCCGCATCGCCCCCATCACCATGGCCCCCGACAGCGCATAGGCCACAAAGACCAAGGGCACCGTCCAATGATGCCAGCGCGGCACGGCCCGGATCTGGGCATAGATCATCGACGTGCAATAGACGGTCACAACCGCCATCGCCGCCCCCGCCATGCCAAAGCCCCGCCCCCAGCCAAGGCCCAGCCAATCCGACAAAGCCTGCGGCGCGAACAAAAGCAGCGTCACGACCGAGGCCCAAGCCTCGCGCGACAGCCAACTCGTCCGCCATTGGGTAAAGGCCAAAAGCGCCCGCTGCGGATTACCAAGGTGAAAGGTCGAAGACACCAGCCCCGCCACGGCCAGGCCATAGCCCAGGCCCCAAAGGAAAAAGGCCGCCATCCCCTGCGCCCCAAAGATCCCAAGCAGCGCAAGGAACCCAAAGCCCAGCCCCGACAGCACGGTAAAGATGATGACAGACGGTGCCGGATGCATTCACAATTTCCCCAAAACCCGGTCCAGCCACCCGGCCAGCCCCGTTGCCTTGATGTCCAGCAGGGGGGCCAGCAATGACGCCTCCTGCGGCCGATCCTTCTTCCTTGGCGGCAGATAGCGGTTCACGGGGCGCGTCCCCATCTCTGGCATCAGCGCAAACCCCTCCCGCTCGGCCGTCAGACGGCTGACTTTGCTCGTGGGGTCCGCGAAATCCCCGAAATGCCGCGCCCCCGTGGGGCAGGTGCGCACGCAGGCAGGCTCGCGGTCTTCTTCCGGCAAAGCCTCGTTATAGATGCGGTCGACGCACAGGGTGCATTTCTTCATCACCCCCGCATCCATATCCAATTCCCGCGCACCATAGGGGCAGGCCCAGGCGCAAAGGCCACAGCCGATACAGGCATCCTCATTCACCAGAACGATGCCATCCTCGGCCCGCTTGTAACTCGCCCCCGTCGGGCAGACGGTGACGCAGGGCGCATCCTCACAATGCAGGCAGGACCGGGGGAAGTTGATGATTTGCGCAGGCATTTCATCAGGTTGCACTGAAAAGCTATGAACTCGGTTTAAGAAGGTCCCCGACGGATCGGCCCCGTAAGGGTTCTGGTCCGACAAGGGCACGCCATAGCCCTGATCGTTCCACCCCTTGCAGGCGGTGACACAGGCATGACAGCCCACGCAGGTATCAAGGTCGATCACCAGACCCAGCTTCTTTTCTGTCCGCTCCGGCAATCCGGTCATCGCAGGCCCCCGTTTTCTGGCACAGAAAACGGCGCGGAATGTGACGCACATTCCGAAAGCGGAGCCTTGCTCCGCTTCCCGAATTCTGCGTCAGAATTCGACGCGAAAACTGCGTCAGTTTTCGCCTCCCTCATCCCCGCGCCCTCCCCTTCGGCACCACCTGCGGCAGCACCTCGAACGAAGGCTCCGCCCGCTCGCGCGGCCCCACCTTCGCAATCCTCACCCGCAGGTCGAACCACGCCGCCTGCCCCGTCACCGGGTCGGAATTCGACAGCCGCCCCTCCCCCGGCAAAAGCTCGGAAATCAGATGGTTCAACAAGAACCCCTGATTGGCCTCCGGCGCCCCTTCGTCCAGCGCCCAAGCCCCCCGCCGCTTGCCGATCGCATTCCACGTCCAGACTGTGTCGGGGTTCAACGCCGCCATATGCGCCACGGGCACCACAATCTCGCCCGTGGGGGATGTCACCCGCGCATAGTCGCCTTCCGCAAACCCCTCCGCCTCCCAGATCTTCGTCGGCAGATAGAGGTAATTCTTCCCATGGATCTGCCGCAGCCAAGCGTTCTGGCTGCCCCATGAATGATACATCGCCATCGGCCGCTGGGTGATCGCATGGACCGGGAACCCCTCCGCCGCCGCCTCCCCGAAGGGCGGATACCAGACGGGCAACGGGTCCATCGCGACCTTCAACCTGTCCCGCAAATGGTCAGGCGGTTGCAGGAAACCATGTCCTTCGGCGGCAAGCTGGAACTTCCGCATCGGCTCCGACCAGATCGAAAACAGATAGGGCTGTGGCGATTCATAAAAGGACGTCGCCACAGCCCAATCCTGATAGGCGGCATTCCACGGCTTCATAAAGGCAGCGCCTTCCGGCACATGCGCCTGATAGAAGCCGCCATTTTCGATATAGCGCGCCAATTGGTCGGGGTTTGCATCGCCCCGTCCTTCCTTATCACCCTCAGCCCCCCGAAAGCCGATCAAGGGCCCCACTCCGGGCCGCCGGATATGGTTCACGATATAATCGGCGTAATCCTTGAACTTCGGCGTCCCGTCCTCTTTCACCATCCCCGGCAGGCCCAACCGCGCCCCAAGGTCCAGAAGCACCGACTGGAACCCCCGCACATCCCGATCCGCCTCCACCACCGGCCAGCGGATCGCATCCCCCGCCGCATCCGGCTCGGAAATCGGACGGTCCAGCAGCGAAATGCAATCATGCCGCTCCAGATAGGTCGTGTCCGGCAGGATCAGGTCGGCATAGGCCACCATCTCGGAGGCATAGGCATCGGAATAGATGATGCGCGGGATGACATACGCCCCATCCTCGCGCTTGTCGGTCAGCATCTCCATGACGCGGGCGGAATTCATCGACGAATTCCACGACATATTCGCCATATAGAGAAACAGCGTATCCACCTTGTAGGGATCGCCCGCATGGGCATTGGGGATGACCATATGCATCAACCCATGCGCGCTGAACGGGTTCTCCCATGTGAACCCCTTGTCGATCCGCCAAGGGCTGCCATCCTCCTTCAGCGCCAAATTCTCAGGCCCGCGGACATAGCCCAGATGCGGTCCTGACAAAGGCTTCCCCGGTGCCGCCACGAAATGCGGCGTCGGATGCGCCTCAACCGGCTTGGGATATGGCGGCTTCAGCCGATAGCCGCCCGGAACCTCCACCGTCCCGAGCAGGATCTGCAACAGATGCAGCGCCCGCGCCGTCTGGAACCCGTTGGAATGGGCCGAAATCCCCCGCATCGCATGGAAACTGACAGGCCGCCCGGTCATGCTCTCATGCCGATCCCCCCGGAAATCCGTCCATGCCACAGGCAGTTCGAACGCCTCGTCGAACGCCACCCGCGCCAGTTCGGCCGCCAAGGCCCGTATCCGCGGCGCAGGCACACCGCAACGCTCCGCCACCGCCTCCGGCGCATAGTCGTCGGACAGATAGCGTTCCGCCATATGCTGGAACACCGTCCGATGCCCTTGCCACACCGCGCCCAGATCGGGCTGCACCCCCGCCCCGTCCCAAGGTGCGGGCGCACCCGTCCGCTTGTCGATGACAAAGGGCTGGCTTTCGGCATTCTTCAGGATCAGCCCCTTCTCTGCCCCGTCCGTGCCATTCACCAAAAGCGGCGCATTGGTCCAGCGGGCCAGATAATCCAGATCGATCTTCCCCGCCTCCAACAGGCAATGGATCAGCGACAGGATCAAAAGCCCATCCGTCCCCGGCGTGATCCCCACCCATTCATCGGCAACGGCGTTATAGCCCGTCCGCACCGGGTTCACCCCAATGACCTTGGCCCCCCGCGCCTTCAGCTTGCCGATCCCGATCTTGATCGGGTTGCTGTCATGATCCTCGGCCACCCCGAACAGGACGAACAGCTTCGTATGCGCCCAATCCGGCTGCCCGAATTCCCAGAAGGCCCCGCCGATCGTGTAAATCCCCGCCGCCGCCATGTTGACGGAACAAAAACCCCCATGCGCGGCATAATTCGGCGTGCCAAACTGTTGCGCCCACCAGCCCGTGAAAGACTGGCTCTGATCCCGCCCGGTAAAGAAGGCAAGCGTCTCCGGCGCTTCCTCCCGCAACGGCTTTAGCCATGACACCGCCGTCTCCAGCGCCTCTTCCCAGGAAATCTCCTCAAACGCCCCGGATCCACGCGGCCCCACCCGCCGCAGCGGTGCGCGCAGTCGTGACGGCGCCGTCACCTGCATGATGCCGCTCGCCCCCTTGGCGCAAAGCACGCCCTTGTTCACCGGATGGTCGCGGTTCCCTTCGATATAGGTGACCTTGCCCGATGTCAGATGCACGTTGATCCCGCAGCGGCAGGCGCACATGTAGCAGGTGGTCTTCTTCACCTCGTCCGACACTTTCGGCGATGTCTCCACCTTCGGCTGCCCCATCACGCCTCTCCCGTCTGCTCGGCGGCCTGCACCTGCATGGCCTCCATGGCAATCTGCCGTTCCTCTTCCGCCGCGACGATCCAGACGGCAACCCCCGCGCCCTCTGAATGCAGCACCGTCGCGCCCTGCGCATTCGCGCTTTCGTCGAACTCTACGCCAGCAAAACGCAAACCCCGAAGGATTTCCGCCCGCACCTCCGCATCATTCTCGCCAATCCCGCCCGTGAAGGCCACCGCATCAAGGCCCCCCATCGCCGCGATCAGGCTGCCTGCATGGCGCACCGCCCAATAGCAGAAATGCGCCAGCGCGAACCGCGCCTCCGCCGTCCCCGCCCGGTGCAGCGCGCGCATATCCGACGCGCCACCAAGGCCCAAAAGCCCGCTCTCCCGGTTCAGGATGCGCCCTGCCCCCGCAATCCCATGCACCTCAGCCAGTCTCAGAACGGCATTCCCGTCAATCCCCCCGGCCCGCGTCCCCATGGTCAGCCCATCCAAGGGCGAATAGCCCATCGTGCTGGCCACCGACCGCCCACCAAGGATTGCGCAAGCCGATGCCCCATTGCCCAAATGGAACGCAAGAAGCCGTTTGGGAACACCATTCCCAGCCATTTCTTGCACTTTTCGAACAAGTGAGGCGTAACTGATCCCGTGAAACCCATAGCGCCGCAGGCCCAGCGCCTCGGCCTCGGCAGGCAGGGCATAGCGCGCCGCCACCTCGGGCATCCCGGCATGGAAAGCCGTGTCAAAACTCGCATATTGCGGCAGATCGGGGGCCAGCCGCGCCAGCGCGCGGATCGCCGTCAGGTTCGCCGGATTGTGCAAAGGCGCCAGCGGCACACAGGCCTCCACCTGCGTCAGCAGGCCCTCCGTCACCCGGGCAGGTGCCACCAGCGCCGCCCCCCCATGCACCACCCGGTGCGCCGCCGCCGTCAGCGCGGCGACAGGAATGCCCGCCTCTTCCATCCCCTCAAAGACCAAGGCCAGCGCCGTCGCATGATCCGCCACCGGGCGCGGCCCGACCAGAGGCCCCACCTCTACCCGCGCGGCCGGCCCGCCGATCTCGGTCACCCGGCCCGCCAACACCTCGCGCAAGCCCGCGTCAAAGACCGCGACCTTCAGGCTGGACGACCCCGCATTGACGACCAGAACCAAGCTCACAGCAGCGCCTTCACCAGACCCATCCCCGCCAGCCCCGCCAGCAGAAGGATAGCAAACCGCCGGAAATCCTGCGGATCGGTGTTCAGGAAATGCCGCCCCCCCAGCCAGTTCCCCAAGAATGTCAAAGGCAGCGCGATCAGCGATGCCCAGAGCGTGTCCCAACTCACCAGCCCCGCATACCAGTAAAGCGGCGCGGAATAGAGGTCGAGCAGCGGGAAATACGCAATCAACGTCGCCCGGAACACCGCCGCCCGCATCGGTTGCGCCGCGAAATAGGCCGCGATCGGAAGCCCTCCCATCCCCGGCGCATTCGCCAGACCCGAGATCACCCCCATCCCCAGATTGGAAAGACCCCGCGCCTCGCCCGCCAGCCGCCACCCGGCCAACAGAACCCCGCACATGCACAGCACATAGGCCGAAATCACCGCCCGCGCCGCATCTTCGGAAATCCCCGTCAACAGCCACAGACCCAGCGGCAGCCCCACCGCCGCGCCGGCCAAAAGCAGGCCCACCCGCCGCCAATCCACATCGCCCGATATGCCCCGCGCGGCCTGCAGGCTCATCGCGGTCTCAAGGATCACCACCACCGCCACCATGTTCAGCGGGTTCATCACAAGGGATGACGCCGCAATCACCATGGCCGAATAGCCAAAGCCCGAATAGCCCCGGATGAAGGCGGCGCCCAGCACGGCCACCGCCATCCAGACCGTCCCGACAAGGGACAGATCAAAGGGCATCAAACGACCTGCGCGCGCATATCCGCCTTGCTGATCCCGGCCACCGCGACAGGCTTCTTCATCGCATCCCGCCGGAACGGCTCGCCCAGTTCCTGATTGATCAGCGCCTCGACCAGCGTGGTCTTGCCATGGACCATCTGATCCTCAACCGCCTTGGCCAAAGCGTCCCGCAATTCCTCCATCGTCCGCGCCTGCACGCCCTGCAACCCGCAGGCCTTGGCAATCCCGGCGTAACTCACCTGTGTATCCAATTCCGTCCCCACGAAATTGTCGTCATACCACAGGGTCGAATTCCGCTTCTCCGCGCCCCATTGGTAATTGCGGAACACCACCATGGTGATGGCAGGCCATTCCGGCCGCCCGATGGCGGTCAGTTCGGTCACAGCAATCCCAAAGGCCCCATCGCCCGCGAACCCCACCACAGGCACATCCGGGCAGGCAATCTTCGCGCCCACGATCGACGGCAGACCGTATCCGCAAGGACCAAACAGCCCCGGTGCCAGATATTTCCGCCCCGCTTCAAAGGTCGGATAGGCATTCCCGATGGCACAATTGTTCCCGATGTCGGACGAGATAATCGCCTCTTTCGGCAACGCGCTCTGGATGGCGCGCCACGCCATGCGCGGGCTCATCCAATCGGGCTTGGCCGCCCGCGCGCGTTCGTTCCAAGTGGTGCCCGGATCGTCATCCTCATGATCCATCGACGCCAATTGCTGCGCCCAACGGCTCTTCGTCGTGGCAATCAGGTCAAGCCGGGCCTGCCGCCCCGCTTCCCCGGCATTGGAAGCCAGCTTCGCCATAATCCCCTCGGCCACCTTCTTGGCATCGCCAACGATGCCCACCGTGACCCGCTTCGTCAGCCCGATCCGCGCCGGGTTGATGTCCACCTGAATGATCTTCGCATCCTTCGGCCAGTAGTCGAGGCCATAGCCCGGCAGCGTCGAAAACGGATTAAGCCGCGTGCCCAGCGCCAACACCACATCGGCCTGTTTGATCAGCTCCATCCCTGCCTTGGACCCGTTATATCCCAAAGGCCCCGCAAACAGCGGATGGCTGCCCGGGAAGGCGTCATTATGCTGATACCCAACGCAGACCGGGGCCGACAACCGCTCGGCCAGCGCCATAGAGGCCGGGATCGCCCCGCCGATCACCACGCCCGCCCCGTTCAGGATGACCGGGAACTTGGCAGAGGACAGCAGCGCCGCCGCCTCGGCCATCGCGGCCTCTCCGCCTGCGGGCCGTTCGAATTCCACCACCGCGGGCAGGTCGATATCGATGACTTGCGTGAAATAATCCCGCGGCATGTTGATCTGCGCAGGGGCCGAATGGCGCTTGGCGTTCAGGATCACGCGGTTCAGAACCTCGGCCACGCGGTTCGGGTCGCGCACCTCCTCCTGATAGCAGACCATGTCCTTGAACAGCGCCATCTGCTCCACTTCCTGAAACCCGCCCTGCCCGATGGTCCGGTTCGCCGCCTGCGGCGTCACCAAAAGAAGCGGCGTATGGTTCCAATAGGCGGTTTTCACGGCGGTCACGAAATTGGTGATGCCGGGGCCATTCTGCGCGATCATCATGCACATCCGGCCAGAGGCGCGCGTAAAGCCATCCGCCATCATCCCGCCCGATCCCTCATGCGCGCAGTCCCAGAAGGTGATGCCCGCCTGCGGGAACAGATCGGAAATCGGCATGAAGGCCGATCCGATGATGCCAAAGGCATTGTCGATGCCATGCATCTGCAACACCTTCACGAAAGCCTCTTCCGTCGTCATCCGCATGTGCCGTCTCCTTGGCAATCCTTATCGGCCCCACAAGGCCGCTTTGCCCCCTTCTACCCCTCCGCCACCCCGTGGCCTTAGGGCCAGAAAGCAAGGCCACTTAAGTCCAGTTCGCCTGCCCCCGCCCGACAGCCCCTCACGCCCCATTAAGGTTAACGCGCCCCAACCTCAGCGCGCGTGCCCACAGTTTGCGGCACAAAACCCGGCACAGAACAGGGCACAGCCCTTGCCCCCTGATGCCGAAAATAAACACAGCGCCCGCAATCACTTGCAACCCGCCCCGCAGATTTTCTGTCTGAATGATTTCCTCGGGGGGGCCGGGGGCAAGGCACCCCCGGTCCAACGCCAGCCACCCGTGCCGCCTCACCCCTCGCGCATCGCCTGCGCCACCAGCGCGATCCCGTCCGGGATCTTGCCCACCGGGATCGAACTATAGGCCAGCCGATAGAAGTTCCGCCGCTCCGTGCCGGGGTGAAAGAACACCCGCCCCGGCTCGATCAGCACGCCCTCCCGCCGCAACCGCAGCGCCAGCGTCTCGGTATCCACTCCCTCCGGCGCCTCCATCCAAAAGGACGACCCGCCAAATCCCCCCTGCCCCGCCACCCGCAACCCGTGCAGCGCAATCGCCTCCTCCATCGCCTTGCGCCGCTTGGCGAAGGCCGCCTTCATCCGGTTCACCAACGCATCGTAATGTCCCAGCGAAAGAAAATGCGCCGCCGTCCGCTGCAACTGCCCCGGCGGATGGCGCAAGACCTGCGCGCGCAGCGCCCGCGCCTCGCGGATGAACGGCTCCGGTCCCACCAGCCAGCCAAGGCGCAGCCCGGGAAAGATCGACTTGGAAAACGACCCCGCATGCACAACCCGCCCCCCGGAATCGAGGCTCTTGATCGATGGCGAAACGGGCGTCAGGAAACTCATCTCGAACTCGTAATCATCTTCCACCACAAGGAAATTCCGCTCCTCCGCCGCCCGCAACAGCGCCGTGCGCCGCGCCACGGGCATGGTGGCATTGGTCGGGCTTTGGTGGCTTGCCGTGGTAAAGACCACATCCACGCCCTCGGGCAGGCTGTCCACCGACAGCCCCCCCTCATCCACCGCCACCGGCGTCACCCGCGCCCCGGCCTGCGCCACCATCGCGCGGAACCCCGGATAGCCGGGGTTCTCCACCACCGCATGACCGCCGGGCCGCAACAGGACCTGCGCCGCCAGCCACAGCGCATTCTGCGCGCCCATCGTGACCAGTACCTCCGCAGGCCGCGCCTCAATCCCCCGGCGCGGCAGGATGTTGCGCAACAGATATTCGATGAGCAGCGGATCATCCCGCTCATAGCGATCCGCCGTCAGCGTCTCGAACTCCCGCCGCCCCAAAGCCTGCAAGGCGCAAAGCCGCCAATTCTGATGGTCAAACAGCGCAGGGTCCGCCTGCCCATAGATGAAAGGATAGGGATAGGCGCGCCAATCCTCGGGCCGCTCCACCCGCTCCATCCTTGAAAACCGCCCGGCGCAAAGCGACTCCCAATCCACCGTGCCGGTGGCCTGCGGTGCAGGACGGAATTCCGGCTGCACCGGCACCCCCTCGCTCACGAAATAGCCCGACCGCCCCCGCGCCGTCAGGTAATCCGCCGCCACCAATTCGGTATAGGCCAGCGTCACGGTGATCCGGCTCACCCCCAGATGCGCCGCCAAGCCGCGCGACGAGGGCATCTTCTCCCCCGCCCGAAACCGCCCCGTCAGGATGCCATCCGCCACCATCGCACGGATGCGCTGCTGTAGCGTCCCGCTCACCCCCTCAGCCAGATAGAAACGCTCCACAGGTATCGCCATCTGGACCTATCCCCCCTTCGGTCTGGCCATAAGGCGCGCCCCTCCGGCGGGCGTCAAGCCCGGCCTCACCGTGGCATGGGGGGCTGTCTGCCCCCCACGGCCCTGCGGGCCTCCCCCCGAGAGTATTTTTCCCAAGATGAAGCCAAAGCCCTGCACCTTGCCCCTTCATCTTGGCCCAAATACTCAAAAAATCTCAAAGCCGAAGCGCGGCACGCGCGCAGGCGCCGCAAAAGACATGCGCGGCCCCCTCTTCCGGGGGCCGCGCGCATTAACCTTAACCGCAGTTGAAGATCAGCCGAAAACGCGGGTCAACGCGCTGTCGATGGCCCCGGTGATGTGGTCGATGTCATCCTTCGTGGCAATCAGCGCGGGCGACAGGCAGAGCGTGTTGTTCAGCCCCGGCAGGCTGCGGTTCGTGGCCCCGATGATCACGCCCTGCGCCATGCAATCGGCCACCACTGCCTGCACTTTCTTTTCATCCGCAGGTTCCTTGGTCGCCCGATCCGCCACCAACTCGGCCCCCAGGAACAACCCCTTGCCGCGCACATCCCCGATGACCTTGTGCTTTTCCATCAGGGCCTGAAGATTGCCAAG
Organism: Fuscovulum ytuae; assembly: GCF_029953595.1. NCBI lineage: Bacteria > Pseudomonadati > Pseudomonadota > Alphaproteobacteria > Rhodobacterales > Paracoccaceae > Fuscovulum > Fuscovulum ytuae. The sequence goes on from NZ_CP124535.1 coordinate 1,278,633, forward strand.
GCAATAGTCGCCCATCTTCACCGTGTTCTCCAAAAGCCCTTCCCGCTCGATGATGTTCATATTCTCAAGCGCCGCCGCAGGCCCGCTCGTGCAGCCCCCGAAGGTGGAAATGTCGCGGAAATAGCTCATCGGATCGGTCGGGTCGTCCTTGAACATCTCAAAGACCCGCTCGGTCGTCACCGTGCAGGAGATGGCGGCGTAACCAGAGGCCACGCCTTTCGCCATGGTCACGAAATCGGGCTGGATGCCGTAATGCTGATAGCCGAACCACGTCCCCGTCCGGCCCACGCCGCAGACAACCTCGTCGATGGCCAGAAGGATATCGTATTTCTTGCAGATTTCCTGCACCCGCTCCCAATACCCCTTCGGCGGCACGATCACGCCGCCGCCGGCGGTGACGGGTTCAAGGATCAGGCAGCCCACCGTATCGGGGCCCTCGCGCAGGATCACCTCTTCGATGGCATCCGCGGCGCGCTCGCCATAGTTCTCCACATCCCATTGCTTGCGGTATTCAAGGCAATGCGGCACCCGCACGAAGCCATCCGGGAAGGGGCCATATTGCATCGCCCGCTGGTCCTGACCGGCGCTGGCCAGTGCCGCGATCGTGGTCCCGTGGTAATCGCGATCCCGATACAGGATCTTCCACTTCTTCCCGCCATGGTGGCGATGCGCGATCTGGCGCACCATCTTATAGACCTTCTCATTCGCCTCGGAGCCCGAGTTCGAATAATAGACCCGCGTCATCCCCGGCATCTTCTCGATCAGCCGCTGGGCAAAGATCGCCCCCGGAACCGACCCCGCCGCGCCTGCGAAATAGTTCATCTTGATCAGCTGGTCGCGCACCGCATTGGCGATGCTTTCCCGGCCATAGCCCACATTCACCGTCCAGACCCCGCCCGACACGGCATCGATATGCTCTTTGCCCTTGGCGTCCCAGACCTTCATCCCCTTGCCTTCGACGATCACGCGCGGATCGACCCCGGCATCATATTGCTTGTGCTGGCTCAGGTGATGCCAGACATGGGCGCGGTCGGCCTCGACCACTTCCGAGATATCGTTGAAACGGTCCAACCCTTCCATGGGTGCGTCCTTTCATGAAATGCAGCAGGCCCCGGCAAAAGGCGGGGGCGATCCCTGCCATAATCCTCTACCGCAGCCCGCGCCGATAGGGCCAGAGAGAAAGTCGCCATAAGGCCAGATGCGCGCGACTCACCAAGGCATAGATTGGTTAATGCCCGATCACCGCGCGCTGCGTGCCCACAGGTTGCGGCACAAAACCCGGCACAAAACAGGGCACAAATTTTTTCACCCCAGTTCGCCCCTTAATCCAGCGTTCGCAAAGGGTTAGGCCGGTCGCACCAAAAATCGTTTGATTTTCATATCCGAAACCGTATGAACAACCGCAGCCCCCCTGTCGGGTGGCAAAACCCTGGTGACCGGGCCCCTCTGGCGAAAGTCTTGCGACGCTTTCGCGATGTCGGCACTGCGGAGCAACAGTCGCAAGGACCTGACCGACCCGCCGGATCGTCACGGACGCCCCTCGCGCCGCGCCCCCCGCCTGTCTGCCATCTCCGCCTCGGCAAGGGATCACCCCATGACCACCCCATCGGCACAGAAATCGACGCTTCAGTATTTCACCTGGGCCTTCATCGTCACCGGCCTTGGCCTTGCGCTTGGCGCTTGGCTGGGCTGGGCAAGCACCGGCACCCTGTCGGGCATGCTGTCGATCTTCTTCATCTGCTGTGTTCTGGCCGTCCTCGAAATCTCTCTCTCCTTCGACAACGCAATCGTGAATGCCAACAAACTCAAGGACATGCGCCCCGAATGGCAGCGCGCCTTCCTGACGTGGGGCATCCTCATCGCGGTCTTCGGGATGCGGATCGTCTTCCCCCTTCTGATCGTGGTTTTGGCCGCCAATATCGGCCCGTGGCAGGCCATCATCCTCGCCTCCACCCAGCCCGAAGAATACAGCCGCATCATGCATGAGGCGCATCTTCCCATCGCGGCCTTTGGTGGGGCTTTCCTGATGATGGTGGGACTGACCTATTTCTTCGACGCCGAAAAGGATGTCCATTGGGTGCGCTGGTTGGAAGAGAAGGTTGCTGCCACCGCAACCATCCGCGGGGTCGAGGTGGGGGTGGTCCTGATCACCATCCTCCTCTTCTCAAAATTCCTGCAAGGTGCTGAATCGACGGCCTTTGTTTCCTCGGCCATCTATGGCCTCGTGACCTTCCTCGTGGTGGAAACCGTGGGTGGCCTGCTGGACAAATCACAGGAAACCATGTCGGCGGCAGCGAAGGGTGGCCTTGGGGCCTTCCTCTACCTTGAGGTGCTGGATGCCTCTTTCTCTTTCGACGGCGTGATCGGCGCTTTTGCCTTGTCAAACAACCTCTTCGTCATCGCCATCGGCCTTGGCATCGGGGCGATGTATGTGCGGTCGATGACGATCATGCTGGTCGAAAAGGGCACGCTGCAACAATATCGCTATCTCGAACACGGGGCCTTCTACGCCATCCTGATCCTGTCTGTGATCATGTTCAGCCAAACCCTGTTCCACATCCCCGAGGTCATTACCGGCCTTGGTGGTGCCGCGCTGATCGGCCTGTCGCTCTGGTCCTCCATCCGCTGGAACCGGGGCAATCCCGATGCGGTGGCCGAGGCGCGCTGACCAAACCGATTTGAACCACAAGACCCCGCGAATCCTTGACAGTCGCGGGGCGTCCCCCCTACCCCTTCCAAAGCGCTTTCAACGCTTGGGAGGGGTCCATGTCCATCCGCGTCACAGTCTGGGGCGAAAACGTCCACGAACAGAAGAACCGCATCGTGGCGGGGCTTTATCCCGATGGGATGCACAGCACCATCGCCACCGCGCTGAACCGCGATCCGGGTGTCACCGCCACCACCGCGACGCTTCAGGAACCCGACCACGGGCTAACGCCTGAACGCCTTGCCGCGACTGATGTGCTGGTCTGGTGGGGCCATGCCGCGCATGGCGATGTGCAAGATGCCGTCGTCGACCGCGTCTGCGATGCCGTCTGGTCCGGCATGGGGGCGATCTTCCTGCATTCGGCCCATTTCGCCAAACCTTTCAAGCGCTTGATGGGCAGCCCCTGCAACCTCACCTGGCGCGAGGCGGGCGAACGTGAACGCCTCTGGCTCACCTCTCGCAACCATCCCATCGCCGCAGGCCTGCCCGACAGTTTCGAGTTGGAGCATGAAGAGATGTATGGCGAACCCTTCGGCGTGCCTGAACCGATGGAAACGGTCTTCGTCTCGTGGTTCCAAGGGGGCGAGGTGTTCCGCTCCGGCCTCACCTACAAGCGCGGCGCGGGGAATGTGTTCTACTTCCGCCCCGGCCATGAAACCTATCCAACGTATCACGACTCGAACGTTCAGCGCGTCATCCTGAACGCGGTGAAATGGGCGCATAACCCCGCCACCCGGATCGCCAATCCCAATGCCGCCCCCAATGTCCCGGTCGAGGTCGCACCAGAACCCATCACCGAGCGCGGCCCCCGCCTGCATCAGGCCGGCGAAGAGGGGTTCCGCTGATGCCCCACCCCATCCGCCTTCTGATCCTCGGCACCGGAGGAATGGCCGCCAACCATGCGGAACATTTCAGAAAAATCCCCGGCGTGCAGATCGTGGCGGGGGTCGATACCCGCGCCGAACAGCTCGACGCTTTCGCCGACCGTTTCGCCATTCCCCACCGCTTCACCAGCCTTGACGCCGCGCTGGCATGGGGCGGGTTCGACGCCGTGACCAACGTCACCCCAGATGCCGCGCATCACCCCACGACCCTGCCCCTCTTGGCCGCAGGCAAGCATGTGCTTTGCGAAAAACCCCTCGCCACGAACGCCGCCCACGCGCAAGAGATGGCCGATGCCGCCGCCCGCGCGGGCGTGATCGCCATGGTCAACCTCACCTATCGCAACGTCCCCGCCCTGCAAAAGGCCGCGCAGATGGTGGCCGAAGGCAGCATCGGAACGATCCGGCATTTCGAGGCATCCTATCTGCAAAGCTGGCTCGTGCAGCCCGCTTGGGGCCATTGGGATCGGGAAAGCCAATGGCTCTGGCGGCTGTCCACGGCGCATGGATCAAAGGGCGTTCTGGGAGATGTCGGCATCCATATCCTTGATTTTGCAACCTTTGCAGCGGGTCTTGATGTGGCAGACCTCTCCTGCCGCCTTGCCACATTCGACAAGGCACCGGGGGGCCGGATTGGCGACTATGTCCTTGATGCCAATGACAGCGCCACAATGCAGCTGCGCCTGACAAATGGTGCACTCGGCACCGTCACAGCCACCCGCTTCGCCACTGGGCATCTGAATGACCTGCGTCTCCGGCTTCATGGTGACAAGGGCGCGCTGGATGTGTCTTTTGAAAAGGGCAAAAGCCGCCTTTCCGCCTGCCTTTCCCCCGATCTGGAAAGCGCCACATGGCGGCGCGTCGCCTGCCCGCCCGTCCCCACCGTCTATCGCCGCTTCATCGCCGCGATCCGGGGCGAAGGCCCCGCAATCCCCGATTTCGCCCGCGCCGCGCGCCTGCAACAAATGCTGGACCGAGCCGAGGCGTCAAATGCCGAAGGCGCCCGCGCCCTGCCGCTCTGACGTCAGGCCAACCCGAACAGGAACAAAAGCGGCATCATCCCCAACAACATGCCCAAGGTGTCGCCCACGCCGCCACCATCGAAAACATCATCGTCTTCGGGCGTAACCTCTTCGGGCACGGGCACCATCGGCAGGTCATCCTCCCCGCTATCCCCATTGTCCAGCGGCGCTGCCTCCAGCGCCACGATATCCCCGTCCGTAAAGCCTGCAATCTCATCCAACCCGGCCTCTGTCTTGGCAAAGGCCACGCGGATCACCTCGCCGGGGGCGGAAAAGACCACCTCCACACCACCGTCAACGACCTGCAGCACGGCCCCCTGCCGCGCACCCAGCGCATAGCTTTCGCCCTCTGCGCTTTCGTCCACATCCGGATTGTCGGGGATGCCAAAGCGCGCCATCCAATCCTCGGGCACCGCGGCCCGCAGGCTGTCTGCCGCCGCTTGCCTATAGACTGATCCCATCCCCGGCAGGTCCAGCTTCACCCCACCCGGCACCGCCGCATCGTTTGCCAGAAAGACCACCAGTTTGTCTTCATTTTCAAACCCATAGGCCCAGACCGCATCACCGGGCACATTCGTGAGCCCGATATCCAGCGCCTGCGTCCCGCCCACGCTTTCGGCCAGCATATCCAGCATCCGCTGACCCACGAAATCCTGCGCCACCCCATTTATATCGGTGAAGGATGTCCGCCCCGGATGGATCACGTCGGTGCCATAGACCGCCGCCGTCGTCATCCCCTCGGCCCCGTATTCTGTCAGCATTTCAAGGATCAGGCGCGGGTGATCGGTGCCGTAATCCCGCGCCGCCATCGCCTTTTGCCAGAACTCTTCAAAGGCCGTCATGCTGCGCCCGTCCAGATCGACATCGCCCGGACCCAGCGACCCACCCGCCGCCGCATCCGCCGCAAGGAAATCATTCAACGCCTCATCCCGTGTATAGGACGCCACGCCCCATGACCCCAGATAAAGCCCCGGCCCCTCCTGCCCCAAGACGGCAAGTTCTGCCCGCCACGCCTCCATGACTGCCGCCACATCCTCGACCCGCCCATCGATCCCTTCGGCTGTCAAGGCAAAGCGGTAATGGATCACCTGATCCACCGCGCGCAGCGAGGCATCCGACAATTCCGCCCGGATCGCCGCATCTTCGGCCAGATCCCGGCCGCCCTGCACGGCAATTTCTACCTCCATGCCCGTGCTGTTCACCGCCGGATCGGCCAGGGCCGCCGAAATCTCTTGAATGAAGACCTCGGCCAGCTTGCCATAGTCGGTCGCCGCCTGCCCCGGATCAGGCATGGTGCCATAAAACTCGCTGCCCACCTGCAAGACCAACCGATCCGGCGCGGGCCCATAGGTGCCCCCCAGCAGATCATCCAGAAACCCGTGCAGATCGGCCCGCAAGGCCGCCTCATTCCCAAGATAGCGCAGCGAAGGAAGAACGACGGACAACCCCGCCCCCCGCGCCACAGCATCGGCCATCATCTCCGTCAGATCGGGACGCGGGAAGGCCGGATTGAAAAGTCCGGGATATTCCATGCCATAGCGATCGGGGAACATCTCGGCGATGAACCCGCCGGGCCAGACCAGCATGCCCACCTGCTGATCTGCCAGCTGCGCCTCAAACCGGGTAAAGCTGCGAAACCCGGTGTAAAGGTAGCCAAAGACATCAGGCCCCCACGTGCCCCCCGCTGTCACGGGGGCCGCGCCCCCAAGATCGAAGGTCATCGCCGTCATGTCTTTCGCCTCTCACAGCCATCCGGGCACTGCCCGACCGCCTGCTTGCGAAAAGCATGCCGCCCGCCATGGCCGGAAACCGCGCCAGCATGTCGCGCCCGGAACAGACCTGTCCCAAGCCCCCCGCTTCACTTGGCCCAAATGAAAGGACATACCGATGCGCATCACCCGTCTGGAAACCTTCGGGAATGAATTCCTCGCCTTCGTGCGGGTCACCACCGAAGACGGCCAGACAGGCTGGGGGCAGATTTCCACCTACAATGCCGACATCACAGCGCAGGTCTTTCACCGTCAAATCGCGCCCCACGCCCTTGGCACCGATGCCACCGCATTCGCCGACACCCTCGCCCTGATCGGTGAACGAGAACACAAATATCCCGGCTCTTACCTACGCCGCGCCATGGCAGGGCTTGATACCGCGCTTTGGGATTGGAACGGCAAAAGGCTGGGCCAGCCGGTCGTGGCCCTTCTCGGCGGCACACCGGGCCCCTTGCGCGCCTATGCTTCCTCCATGAAGCGCGACATCACGCCCAAGGATGAGGCCGCGCGCTTCTGCGCCCTGCGCGACGAGAAGGGCTTTACCGCCTTCAAATGGCGGGTGGGCCGCGAATGCGGCCGCGACCTCGACGAATGGCCCGGCCGGACGGAAGAGGTCATCCCCACCGTTGCCCGCGCCTTGGGTGACGGGATCGACAAGCTGGTCGATGCAAATTCCTGCTACTCCCCTGCCCGTGCCATCGAAGTGGGCAAAAGGCTGCAAGATGAAGGCATCGGCCATTTCGAAGAACCCTGCCCCTATTGGGAATATGACCAAACCGCCGAGGTGCGCGCCGCGCTCGAGCTCGACGTGACGGGCGGCGAGCAGGACTGCGAATTCGCCACCTGGGCGCATATGATCGCCCGCCAATCGGTCGACATCCTGCAACCCGATGTCATGTATATGGGCGGCATCACCCGCACGCTGGAAGTGGCCCGCATGGGCGCCGCGGCTGGCCTGCCCATCACGCCGCATGCCGCGAACCTAAGCCTTGTCACCATGTGCACGATGCATCTCTTGAAGGCCTTGCCGAATGCAGGCCGCTATCTGGAACTCTCGATCGAAGGCCCGGACTACTACCCGTGGCAAGAGGGGCTTTTCCTCGGCGATCCCTACCGGGTCGAGGACGGCCATGTCACGGTCCTGGACGCACCCGGCTGGGGCGTGGAGATCAACCCCGACTGGCTCGCGCGCGCGCAATGGCGCGAAAGCGTTCTGGAGTAACGGTCCGGCGAAGAAAAGCTCTGGAGGCGGGTACCGGAATCGAACCGGTCTTCACGGATTTGCAATCCGCTGCGTAACCTCTCCGCCAACCCGCCACGCTCCAGAGGTGTGGCGTGATTAGGCGATACCGCCATGGGACGCAAGGGGGAGGTCCGCACAAATCCCCTGACGCGCGCGGCATCTTGCAAGCACCGCCCCAGCCGAATAGCCTGTCCACGTAGTGTGTGATCTGGTGTGCGAGTTTGAACGATCTTCGTGGCATGTTGACCGCCCGCACGCAGTCTGGCTGCGCGCTACATGCCGTCGTGATCAGTTGGGACGGCATGCATGCTGCGGCGTCCCAGATCGCCGAAGCCGTCCTTCCCGCTGTCGCGCGCCTTGATGTCATCTATTCGAACCATGCCGGAACGCCCGAAACCGGCAGCGGCACATGGCATGAGGTGCCGCAAAGCTGGTTCTTCGGCTGGAAGTTCCGCAAGGCGCTCGATCTTTTCCATGCAGCGCCAAAGACCACGCATCTTCTGATCATCAGCGCGGATGGCGACCATGACGATTGGGCCTCCTTGGCACGGCGCAGTGTGGCCATCTTGGGTCAAGACCGCCGCATCGGCATCTGGGCCCCCGACCTCGACGAAACACCATGGCCGACCGATTTGGTGGCCACAGCGCCGCCCGGGGGCAATGGTTGCATCGACGTCATGCAAACCGATGGCGTCGTCTGGGCGTTCTCGCTGCCTGTGGCCGAGGCGCTCTCTACCCTGTCTTTCGCAGAAAACAACCTTGGCTGGGGCATCGATTGGGCGGCCATCTGCATCGCGCATCGCGCCAAGTTGCGCATCTGCCGCGATCTGACCTGCGCCATCCGCCACCCGCAAAGCCGTGGCTACAATTCCGAAAACGCAGAACGGCAGATGTATGCATTTCTGCGGCAATTCCATCCGGCAGATCAGAACTGGATCCGCCTGACCCGCGCCCGTCTGCAAGGACCGGGCGCTTCGATAAATCGACGCAGCAAAATTTCGGGACTTGAGGGCAGCATGAAATTCATTTCGCAACTGACCAAACAAATCAGGATTTCAGAGGTCCAATGTCTCGACGGCGAGGTCTTCATCGCCACCAACATGCCGATTGACGGAACCAACATCTATGTCGCCTCTGGCGACCATCAGATCGCCTTTGACCGCATTGACGATCCCGTCGCGACAGGGCGTATCGCGCGCCTGCTGCCCTTCGACCTGTCGCCCAGCGAAGGCCGGATCGAAAAATCGCTCAACGGTCATGGCGATTGGCAGGTCGAAACATGGGATAGTCTGAGGCTGGCCTTTCCTCCCGATGCCCTCGACCATCGGGTCACCGTTCCCCTTACCCTTCCGATCGAGATCGCGGAAAGCAGCCATCCCAAGCGCTTCACTGCCTGCATCGCTGTTCATCGCGGGCGGGCGAACCTTGTCTTGCGCATCGTTTCGGCCGAAGGGATGGACCTTCACCGCATCGACGTGCCCTATGCCATCCAATTCAGCGGCGGCTCCGCTGTCGAAGGGTATCAGCACGTAGAACTTATCCTGCCCGACAGCCCGCCGGGCAGTGTTCTTCAAATCGACCTTTCCTTCCTCGGTGCCGCCGAAATTAGCCCCGATGACCCTTACGTGTTTTTCTTCGCCGATCCCCGGCTGGAAATCATGGGCCGGCCCGAACCCAGCACTTCACGCTCGGTGGCCAAACGCCTACACTCACAGGCCCCCGCGCATTGGTATTGCGCGACCCTGCCCCCCCAGATGCTTGGTGCAGGGCGGGCCTTCCGTCTCTGCCAACCCTCGGCACCGGAGCAGCTGCTTTTCCCCCCCAGTCTGGCCGAAGTCGCGCTGTCCAAAGACTTCGGTCATATGTTGGAACTCAATTGCACAACGGGCTTTTCGGGCGTCATGTGGATCAATGGCACCGCCGCCTTTCCGGTGACTTTGCCCGCAGGCCAATCGGCCCTGCGTTTTCCACCCCGCTTTTTGACTGGGCGCCAGGCCCGCCTTGAACTGCGTGACCGTGCCGGAATGCAAATCCTCTGGCAGGACTGGACCCTGCTGAAACGCCAAGTCACCGATTTGGAACACTTGCAGCGCGAAAGCCGCGCCCCCCACGCGCCCGACCTCTTTCCCCAATCGGCCCACCGCTACAAGGCCCTGCGCGCCCATTGCGCCGCTGGCAGCCCCGCCGCCCTGATCGCCCAACTGAACACCGCGATAGATGCCTTGGAAGCGGGGCATGAGGCACTCACCCTCAAACCCCTGTCCTTCCCCGAGGTCTCGAAACCTGATGTTTCCGTCGTGATCCCGGCCCATAACAAGGTGAAGGTCACCTATGCCGCGCTCTGTGCGCTTCTGCTTGCATGGAACAAGGCGACGTTTGAAGTGATCGTCGTCGACGATGGCTCCACCGACGAAACCGCGGCGTTGGAAAAGATCGTCACAGGAATCACCGTCCTGCATAACGAAACGCCGCAACGCTTTATCAAGGCCTGTAATGCCGGCGTCGCGGCGGCGCGCGGCACCTATGTCGCGCTTCTGAACAACGACACCGAACCCACAACCGGCTGGCTTGACGCGCTGCTCGACGCCTTTCAGCGCTTTGATCGCGTGGGCCTTGTCGGCTCACGCCTCCTTTACCCCGATGGTCGCCAGCAAGAGGCGGGTGGCATCATCTGGGGCACGGGCGACCCTTGGAATTATGGCCGCCTGCAAAACCCATGGGACCCGCGCTTCAGCTATGCTCGTCAGGCCGATTACCTGTCAGGCGCCGCCCTCCTGACCTCCCGTGCGATCTGGGACAAGGTGGACGGTCTCTCCACCTATCTGGAACCCATGTATTTCGAAGACACCGACCTTGCCTTCAAGGTCCGCGAGGCAGGCTTCACGACGTGGTATATCCCGTCCTCCATTGTCTACCATTACGAAGGGCTGACCAGCGGCACGGATACCTCGTCTGGCTTCAAACGCTATCAGGAAGTCAACCGCCCCAAGTTCAAACGCCGCTGGGCCAAGGCTTTCACGGGTTTCTCCAAGGTCGGCACAGCACCCGATCTGGAAAAGGACCGCGGGATTCAGGGCCGTATCCTTTTCATCGACACCACGACACCCGCACCCGACCGCGACGCAGGCAGCTATGCCGCCCTTCAGGAAATTCGGCTGGTGCAATCCCTCGGCTACAAGGTCACCTTCCTGCCGGAAAATCTGGCATGGATGGGCAGCTACACCGAAGACCTGCAACGAATGGGGGTCGAGGTGATCGTCGCCCCCTTCTACCGCAGCTTTGACGAATTCTTTGATGCAAGGGCAGGCGAATTCGATGCCTTCTACATCACCCGCTATCACGTGATGCAGAACGCGGCCCCCCGCATCCGCGCGCGCAATCCCGAAGCGCGGATCATCATGAACAACGCCGATCTGCACTATTTGCGCCTCCTCCGGCGGGCGATGGCGGAGAAAGACCCCACCCAGATCGATGACGCTCGCGCCGTCCGCGAACAGGAATTCGCCGCGATGCGCAGCGCTGATCTCGTCCTGTCCTATAACCCCACCGAACATGCCGTGATCGACGCAATCTCGGAAGGCGCCGTCAGAGTCATGACCTGCCCTTGGGTCCTCGACCTGCCCCAAACCGTGGCCCCGCGCGACGGACGCTCTGGCCTTTCCTTCTTGGGCAGTTTCCAGCACCACCCCAATGTCGAAGGCCTCGATTGGTTCCTGCGCGAGGTGATGGGTCCGCTTGCCACCACCCGCCCCGACCTGTGCCTGTCGATCTATGGCTCGCGCATGCCGGAAAAGTTCAAGGCGATGGCAAGCGAAACCATCCTCCCCATCGGCTATGTTGATGACGCGGCCGAAGCCTATGACAAGCACCTCATCTTCGTGGCCCCTCTCCTCTCCGGGGCTGGCATAAAGGGCAAGGTGCTGAACGCGCTTGCCCGTGGCACGCCTTGCGTCCTCAGCCCCATCGCCGCCGAAGGCACCGGCCTGCGCGACGGCGAGGATTGCCTGATCGCCGACCGCCCGCAGGACTGGGCCGAAGCGATTGCCCGCTTGAACGACGACACCGCACTCTGGCAACGCCTCGTCGACAACGCCCGCACCCACGCCGCGCGGAGCTATTCCTTCGAAAGGGGCCGCACCCTCATGCGCGCCGCGTTTGAGGCGGTGGAGTTGTTTGGGGCGCGAGAGTGAGCGACGTCAAAAACGAAACGTAATTCAACATCATCGGACGAAATCAATGAAAAAAGCAGGAAAAATCCATTTTGTTCATCACCTCGAGAAGCGCTACGTTGCAGCGAATCTTGGTGATTGGATTTGCTGCCCCTATTACTATTTCCCGGATTATTTTGCGCAGTATACCTGCATCCTCCATTCCGATTGGGCAGTGCTCTGGCATGAGATCGAGCGTGACGACATTGTCATCTTTGGTGGAGGAGGATTACTGGACAACTCCGATGAATTAAACAGGGTTCTCAATCGACTGATCAATTGCTGCGATAATGTTATTATATGGGGCGCCGGAACGCACAAATACAATAAAGACAATATCTTCGGAAAAAAGACGGCTACCGAAGAAATTCACTATGATCGCGCTGCAATCGTTGGCGTGCGCGACTACATGCATCCATCGGGGCTACCATATCTTCCCTGTGTTTCCTGTCTTAATCCCGCATTTCTAACGCCGCAAGATAGCGTTCCAATCAAAAGAACCATCGGTACAATCAAAAGCGCTTTAGAAACAAACTTCGCGGTTGAAGGGCTTCCTTCATTCGTAACCAATGCACAGCCGATAGGTAAGGTTGCAAAATACATACTGTCGTCACAGGTCATCCTCGTAAGCTCCTATCATGGAGCCTATTGGGCGATGCTTTTGGGTAAGAAGGCAGTCCTTCCCTCTACACGTCTTGGCGTCGACAAATATCGATATTTTCGACATCCGGTCGGCTTCTATGACGGCAACTCGTTCAACGAAGATGAACTCCTTTCGATTGCCAGCAATCTGCCAGAAATTCCAAGTTTTCTTGAAGAGTCAAGGAAACTCAATCATGATTTCTTCGAAAAGACACGCATCTATATCGAGGCGCGGATTGAGCCATCAATGCCAAATGAGACGATTCAGAACATGGCAAAACGCATTGCACAGCTCGACTTCACAATCGTGGACATGTGGAACGAAATTCGTCGCCTGAATGGAAAAGTAGCGCAACTCAGCCAAGAAAAGCGCTAACGTTTAATCAGAACATAAAACAACGAGGTCTATTTTGACGACAATGAGATCGAGAGGAGCATCCTCTTGATCTCATCTAGTTCGACCACCCAGCCTTCATCAATCCAGCGGGCGCTCACATAGGTAATTCGATTTTGCAAGGCATCCTGAATGCAAAAGTGCAGGAGGTTCGCACGCGGTTCGGTTTCAATTACAATCAGATCACGGCCAACGAAGGCCAAATTATGCAAAGCTGATGAATCCTGACCAATAACAACGCTGGCGCGACGGATTTCTGCAAGCAGCTCTCCAATCTCGACCTCAAGCGGGTCAATCACGCGACCACCAATTTCAATCACAGCCTGAGCAACCTGATCCGCATTCGCCAGCAACCTTCTTCGACTGGATGTCAAATGCTTATGTATAATGAAAAGGGGGGCCCGGTCTGCTTCTCTTGGGCAGAGGGTCCAAGAATTAATGAAAGATGCCGTTGGCCTAAATATACTGCGCGCAAGTTCTGGTGGAATAATTCCACCAGGTGACTGCGTTGGAACTGTTGGAACGAACAGTTCCTCGCAGAATACGCCATTGACCTTATCCACCAGAAAGACGCGCGACTCATCGATCTCGAAAAGCTTCAGGAAACGATTCATCCAATCTCGATGTGGGGCCGGCAGAATGAAATGTTCTATCTTCCAGAATAATCCAGATCTTTTGAGAATCTCGATACGCCCCCAGATATCCACGATCCAATGCCCGTAGGTTAAGGCTCCCGGAAATGTCAAAAGGGCTGCGGCACGACTTGTGCGATCGAATACCAAATCAGGAAACTGAAGGACGCCACCAGAATCATCCACCAGTTGCAATAAGCCCTTCCGAGCCATGAATTCAAAGGCCCCTTTGGGCCAACCGAATCCATCAGAACCATTCAACAGTGACCCTTCTGCCTGAGACAAGACGAGTCCCCAGTTGTCGAAAACCTTCTGATTATACAGATGATAAACGCCGGACCTGAAATTCCTACTTGAGCGATATTTCTGATATCGCTCTAAAAGCTTTTTAGTAAGAGTATTTCGGTCTAAAAGAAACTGCTCATCTAACACTTCACCTCGATTGCCGACTGGACTCTCGGGGAAAGTGCATTCTGAAAAGCTGTAATGGAACCTATCCATTCGTACGAAGTCAAATTCCACCTGCAACGAAACACCACCCTAACTCACCGAAACCCATAAGCTGCACGAATTCTTGGCAACAAGACGCCCTACGGTAACGCAAGGGGAAGGCTCGCGCAAATGCCCCCTCACAACGTCGCCAAAGTCGCCCCCCCATCCAGCAACACATTCTGCCCCACCATAAACGCCGCCTGCTGCGAGCACAAAAACGCACAAGCCGCGCCAAAGTGGGCCGGGTCGCCATAGCGTCGCGTGGGGATCGTCGCCGCGCGACGCGCCCGCGCTTCTTCCATGCTGATCCCTTCAGCCTTCACCACCCCTTGATCAAGGCTCACAGCCCGGTCCGTGTCATGGATGCCGGGCAGCAGGTTGTTGATCGTCACCCCATGCGGCGCAACCTGCCGCGAGGTGCCCGCCACGAACCCCGTCAGCCCCGCGCGGGCAGAATTGGAAAGGCCCAGCGCCGCGATGGGGGCCTTCACCGATTGCGAGGTGATGTTGACCACCCGCCCCCAGCCCCGCGCCATCATCCCCGGCAGAACCGCCTGCATCAGCGCGATGGGTGTCAGCATATTTGCATCCAGCGCCCGGATGAAATCATCGCGCGTCCAGTCCGACCACACGCCCGGCGGTGGGCCGCCTGCATTGGTGACGAGGATATCCACCTCCCCCGCGGCGTCCAGCACCCGCGCGCGGCCCTCTTCCGTCGTGATATCGGCGACCACCGCGACCACGCCCACATTGTGCCGCGCCCGGATCGCTGCTGCCGTCGCCTCCAACGCCTCTGCCCCACGCGCGTTCAGGACAAGGTCCACCCCCGCCGCAGCCAACGCCTCGGCGCAGCCCCGGCCCAACCCCTTGCTTGATGCGCAAACCAGCGCCCGTTTGCCCCTGATGCCCAGATCCATCGTCGCCCTCCGTGGTTTTCCAAGGCCTAACTGCCCACGCCGCGCCCTGCAAGCCGCCTGCCCAGTGGACGGCCCGCGCGCTTTCGGCTACATGCCCGCCATGCTGGACAACCGCCCCACCCTTCCGCCCGAAATCGCCCGCCGCCGGACCTTTGCGATCATCTCGCATCCCGACGCTGGCAAGACCACGCTGACCGAAAAATTCCTCCTCTTCGGGGGCGCGATCCAGATGGCCGGTCAGGTCCGCGCCAAGGGCGAAGCGCGGCGCACGCGGTCCGACTTCATGAAGATGGAACAGGAACGCGGCATCTCTGTTTCCGCTTCGGCCATGTCTTTCGACTATGGCCAGTATCGCTTCAATCTTGTCGATACCCCCGGCCACTCGGACTTTTCGGAAGACACCTATCGCACGCTCACGGCGGTGGATGCGGCCATCATGGTGATCGACGGCGCAAAGGGCGTAGAATCCCAGACGCAGAAACTGTTCGAGGTGTGCCGCCTGCGCGACCTGCCGATCCTGACCTTCTGCAATAAGATGGACCGCGAATCCCGCGACACCTTCGAAATCATCGACGAGATCCAGCAGAACCTCGCCATCGACGTGACGCCCGCCTCATGGCCCATCGGCATGGGCCGCGATTTCCTTGGGGCCTATGACCTCCTCCATGACCGGTTGGAGATCATGGATCGCGCCGACCGCAACCGCGTCGCGGAATCGGTCAAGATCAACGGTCTGGATGACCCGAAGCTGGCCGACCATATCCCCGCCGACCTCCTCGCCAAGCTGCGCGAAGAGGTCGAGATGGCGCGCGAACTCCTGCCCGCCTTCGACCGGGCAAGTTTCCTCAACGGGTCCATGACGCCAATCTGGTTCGGCTCTGCTATCAACTCCTTCGGGGTAAAGGAATTGATGGATGGGATGGGCGAATACGGCCCCACGCCCCAGCCGCAAAAGGCCGCAGAACGCCAGATCGCGGCGGATGAAACGCCCGTCACCGGCTTCGTCTTCAAGGTTCAGGCCAATATGGACCCCAAACACCGCGACCGCGTGGCCTTTGTCCGCCTTGCATCGGGTCATTTCGAACGGGGCATGAAACTCTTGCATGTCCGGTCCAAGAAACCGATGGCGGTGTCGAACCCTGTCCTCTTCCTTGCCGCTGATCGCGAACTGGCCGAAGAGGCATGGGCGGGCGATATCATCGGCATCCCGAACCATGGCCAACTCCGCATCGGTGACGCCTTGACCGAGGGCGAAAGCCTCCGCTTCACGGGCATTCCCTCTTTCGCACCGGAACTTTTGCAAGGCGTGCGCGCGGGCGATCCGATGAAGGCCAAGCATCTGGAAAAGGCCCTGATGCAGTTTGCTGAAGAAGGGGCCGCCAAGGTCTTCAAACCGATGATCGGCTCAGGCTTCATCGTGGGTGTTGTGGGCGCTTTGCAATTCGAGGTGCTGGCCAGCCGGATCGAACAGGAATACTCCCTTCCTGTGCGGTTCGAAGCCTCACAGTTCACCTCTGCCCGTTGGGTTTCCGGCCCAAAGGCCGAGGTGGAGCGTTTCGTCAACGTCAACAAGGGCCATATCGCCACCGACAATGACGGCGACATGGTCTATCTGACGCGCCTGAAATGGGACATCGACCGGGTGGAACGCGATTATCCCGAACTCAGACTCACCGCGACGAAAGAGATGATGGTCTAAGGTCTCTTGGAATGTGACCCACATTCCGCAGCGACCCACACGTCCTTGAACTGAAACGCACCTAGACTGAAACGCCCCGCCACAAACCGGAATTTGCGTCAAATTCCGACGCGATTTCTGCGCCAGAAATCGCTACCCGCGCGCCACCACCGCCTTCAGCATCGCCGCCTTCGCGCGGCGGTTCTTCCGCCGTCGCAGGCGCGGCATTGCAAACAGTACAAGCCCAGACAGCCCAAAGATCACCAAGGCCCCCGCAGTGATATCGGCCAGCCACGTACCCAGCGCCGTGCCCACCCAGCCCCTTTCGTGGATCGAAGACAGCACCCGCGACCATCGCACTCTTGTATGCAGCCACGTCCCATCCGGTGCATAGGTCCGCGTCATATAGCGGCTGTCGGTCCATGCAAAACCTGTCGCCTGATCCACGATCACGTCGACATCCCCGGCATCGAAGATAAAGACATCCCGATGCCGAAAACGGTCCTCCTCATCGTCAAGGAACAGGTCCGCCCCCGGTGCCAATCGCGCCGCCATCGCCTCGGCCGAAGCCTCATCCTGCGGCCGCGCCAGCGGCGAGCTGTCGAAGCCATCCGTCGCATAATGCTCGGTCGGGAAGATCGACAGGATCAGGTCGTCATGGTTCATATAAAGCCCGGTAAAGCCGATCGCCACAACCCAAGGCAGGATCAGCACGCCCAACCAGGAATGGAGGGTTTTCACCAGACGTTCGAAAGACATGGGCGGCGGGCCTTGCATAGGTGCGGGATGGTCTGATCCTCGCATACCCCCCTCCGCCGCGCCATGCGACTTCGGTCACAGATCGCCCGTCTTGATAAAGGTTTACGCCCGTTCAGATACGCAAGCGGGTGCAGGCAAAAAGGATGTCCAGCCGCCGCCCCTCCAGATACCCGGCAAGCGTGCCGGGCGAAGGGAACAGCCGATCCACCCGCCCGGCCTCTTCTTCGGCAGGCAAACGTCGGGCAAAGAAATCCAGATGTTCGCGCGCCTGCGCACAGGCGGCGGGGGCCTCGATCCCGCTCCGCCTTGCGCGGCGCAACATCTCTTCCGCCAAGGGCACCTCCAGCCACAGGATCGTGCGCGCATCCTCATAGGCCGCGATATGCGTCCGTTGCCCCGTCGGCATCGACGCCCAATAGAGATCAAGCGTCTGCTTCAGTTCCGGCGTCGGCAAGATCAGGACCGGCCCACGTCGCGCATCCGCGGTGGCGATGGCGAAATCCACCACCGCCCGCGCAATCAGCCGATGCAGCGCAAAGCCCTGCGGGGCCGCCGCCACGGCCTCGGCGCTGGCCTGATAAAGCGACATCCACTGCTGCGCCATGAAGAACCGATCCGGCAAGTCCTCCTGCAACTCAGGCATCGCCATATAGGGCTTCATCGCCTGCCGCCGCGATGTGGTGACGACGGGGATACGCACCTCCAAGGGCCCATCCGGCAACAGATCGCGCCGCAGCACCATTTCAAAGGCAAAACGGATCACCTCATCGCTCTTGCTGTCGCCCGCGGGCAATTGCAGCCCGGATACCGCCACGCGCAGCCGCGCATAGGGCCCATCAAAGCGATCCGCCTCCAACAGCACCACGCGACGGGCCAAACCCTCTGCCTCAGCCTCAACCGTCGCAACCGAAAGGGGGCGATCCGAATAAAGATCCGTCACCACGATCTCTGGCGCAGGCGCAGGCAACCCCGTCTCGACAAAGGCGAAATCGAACCGCAGCTCAGTTTCGCGCGCTGCACCCTCCGCCCCGGACAAGGCGACCAGCCCCGCAACAAGGCCAAGGCAGGCGGCAAGACGGCGAAAATCGGCAAACAGGCATAGCATTGGCATCACGCGGTCTTTCTCTGGGTTGTCGGCAAAGCAAGGCAGGCCCCAAGGATCAGGGCATCGGCAAGCCGCAGGAATTGCAGAAGTTGCATCAGCCCGTCGCGCACCGATCCATAACTCGCGAAATCGGGCGGCAGGGTCTGCGAGATGTAATCCAGCACCGTATCATCCCCCAAGAGCGGGTGACCCTCGTCCGAGGTCAGGTGCAACTCGGCCCAGAACAGGATGAAAAACAGCGTCAGGCACAGCGCTGCCAGATAGACAGCCTTCCCGCGCGCCTGAAAGACCAGCCCGTTCGAAGCAACGATCCGGGTCAGCACAAATGACCCCAATCCCGTCGATAGCTGCATCGCCTGGCTGTATTCCCCCCAATCGGCGGACAGCACGGCCTGCACGCGCAGCATCAGAAACACGATCCGGGCAAAGAGATAGGGGTCCCCCACCGTCTCGGCGAAAGGATCGATCTCGCCCTCCAGTAACCCTTCCGTCACCGGGGCCTGCCAGCAGGCATCGATGAAGGTGCCCCAGCAGCCATGCACGGCCACCAGATAGGCGATCCACGGCAAATGCACGGCCATTACCCCAAGGATGATCGCCCAGACCAAAAGGCGCTGATTATGCGCCTGCGCTTGGGATGCAGCAGAGCCCGCCCCGCCAGGCGCCTGCGCCGGGGCCGGGGCCATTACAGGGGGCGGACTACCTGCCACAGGCGGCAACGCGCCCCCTCCAGCGGGCAGATAGATCGGCGCCCCTGTAGGCGCCCCCGCAGGCCCCGGTAGCCAGACCGCATAATAAACCAAGGGCTGCACCCCACCTTCAGGCAAGGTGGCGGCGGGCATATCGGCTGCAGGCGAGGGCTGAGGCGGCGGTGGTGGCGGAGGCGAATTTGCATCAGGCAAGGCCAAGGCCTCATCCGGCCCGGCCATGACGGGATCGGTCGCCTTGCGCGCCGTCTCCATCAAGAAACACCCCACTCGCCACAAAAACCAACCGAATTGTCGTAACTTGGCCCGTAACGCCCTGTCAACCTTGGCGTCCAAGGCGGATCATTGACCCTCGTCGTAATTTCAGCTAACGCAGCAACGGGCCTTTCGGGCCCGAATTGACGCCGGGGCGCCCGGACAGCAGCGTCCCTTCACCCATGCGGGCCGATCCCGCATCCTTAAGGACGCATATGACCAAATTCTCCGATCTCGCGCTCGATCCGCGCGTACTTCAGGCCATCACCGAAGCGGGCTATGAAACGCCCACGCCCATTCAGGCACAGGCCATCCCCCACGCCCTGCAAGGCCGCGATGTCCTTGGCATCGCCCAGACCGGAACGGGCAAGACCGCCAGCTTCACGCTGCCGATGATCACCCTTCTGGGCCAAGGCCGCGCCCGCGCCCGTATGCCGCGCAGCCTCGTCCTCGCGCCCACCCGTGAACTCGCGGCGCAGGTGGCAGAAAACTTCGACATCTATGCCAAGCATACAAAGCTGACGAAGGCCCTTCTGATCGGCGGCGTGTCCTTCGGCGAACAGGACAAGCTGATTGATCGCGGCGTCGATGTCCTCATCGCCACCCCCGGTCGTCTGCTGGACCATTTCGAACGCGGCAAGCTTTTGCTGACAGGCGTGCAGATCATGGTGGTGGATGAAGCCGACCGCATGCTTGACATGGGCTTCATCCCCGATATCGAACGCATCTTCCAACTGACCCCCTTCACGCGTCAGACCCTGTTCTTCAGCGCGACGATGGCGCCGGAAATCGAACGGATCACCAACACCTTCCTGTCGAACCCGGCAAAGATCGAGGTGGCGCGCCAATCCACCACCTCGGCCACAATCGAACAGAAGCTGATCCAGTTCCAACCCACCCGCAAAGACCGCAGCTTCACCGAAAAGCGCGCCGTCCTTCGTGCGCTGATCCGGGGTGAGGGTGAGGCCTGCACCAACGCAATCATCTTCTGCAACCGCAAGATGGATGTGGATGTGGTGGCGAAATCCCTGAAATCCCACGGTTTCAACGCGGCCCCCATCCACGGCGATTTGGAACAGTCGCAGCGGATGAAGACGTTGGATGAATTCCGGGACGGCACGCTTCACCTTCTCGTGGCCTCCGACGTGGCCGCGCGCGGGCTGGATATCCCCGCCGTCAGCCATGTCTTCAACTTCGACGTGCCCTCCCACCCCGAGGATTACGTCCACCGCATCGGCCGCACTGGCCGCGCAGGCCGTCAGGGCAAGGCCTTCACCATCGCCGTGCCTGCCGATGACAAATATCTGGGTGCCATCGAAAGCCTTGTGAAACAGTCCATCCCGCGTGGTGATCTACCCGAAGGGCTGGACCTCGCCAGCGAAGGCTCCGACCGCCCGCGCGAAGATCGCGGCGGCCGTGGCGGTGAACGCAGTGGCCGTGGCCGTGGCCGCGACCGTGGCCCGCGCGAAGATCGTGGCCCACGCGAAGACCGGGCACCGCGTGAAGACCGGGCACCGCGTGAAGAACGGGCACCGCGTGAAGACCGCGCCCCCCGCGAACGCCGCGAAGAGGTGGTTGTCGAAGCAGCCCCCGAACCCGTGATGGCCGAAGTTCCGGCCCCGCGCCGCGAAGACCGTCCCCGCCGGGACGACCGCCGCGAAGGGCGCGACGATCGCCGCGACCGTTACCGCGACCGCGATGACCGTTCCGGTCCCCCGGTTGTCGGGATGGGCGACCATGTGCCGGATTTCATCCTGCGCAGCTTCAAGATCGCCGCCCCCACTGCGGATGAGGGTGAGGACGACAGCCCCGCCAACGGCACGGACGGCTAAACCGCCGGCAAGGATTCTTCGTAGGAAGAATCTCCCCCCAACGCCAAGCGAAAAGGCCGGCCCCGCAAGGGACCGGCCTTTCGTTTCGCCCCAAGGGGCGATTACTCCGCCATCAACCGGCTGACCACCACTGTCACTTCCGGCTTCTTGCCGATTTCTTCCATGCCCACCTGCCGCACGATGCGCCGCAGCGCCTCGTCCAGTTTGTCGTCATCCGACAGGATCTTGCGCCCGGCACCATCAAGGAAATCGTTCAATTCCCCCTCGATCACCTCGGCCAGAACGCCCGACCGGCCCTTTTCGGCCAGCCCCATGCATTCGACCCAAGCCTCGCCCAGCACCTCATTGTCATCGTCAAGGATCACCGTCACCATAACCTTGCCGTTCAGCGCCATGCGGATGCGGTCGCGGATCACCCCGTCCAACGCCCCCACGATGGCGCTGCCATCCAGATAAAGCCGCCCCGTCTCCACATGGCCCACCGTCACCGGGGCCTCCCCCGTCAGATCGACGATCATCCCATTGGTGACCACCGCCGTCGCCAGCCCAGCCTCAGCCCCGATCCGGGCATGTTCGCGCAAATGCCGATGCTCGCCATGCATGGGGATCAGCATGTCAGGCAGCAAAAGCCGATGCACCTGCTCCAGATCCGGGCGGTTCGCATGGCCCGAGACGTGGTATCTCCCACCCCCGTCATCCATCACGTCAACGCCCATCTCCGAAAAGTTGTTGACGATGCGCAGCACCTCGCGCTCGTTGCCGGGAATGGTCTTTGACGAAAACAGGAACAGGTCCCCCGCCTTCATCTCCATCCCCAGATATTTGCCCCGCGACAGCTGCGCGGATGCCGCCCGCCGTTCGCCCTGCGATCCCGTCACGATCAGCATCAGGTTCCCGCGTGGGATATCCGCCGCATCCTCAGGCGAAACCGTGCGCGGGAAATCGGTCAGAACCCCCGACTGCTCAGCCGCCGCCACCATCCGCTTCATGGCGCGTCCCATCAGGCAGACCGACCGATCCGCCGCTTTCGCCGCCTCGGCCAGCGTCTTCAGACGCGCCACGTTGGATGCAAAGGTCGTGGCCACCACCAGCCCGCCCCGGCTGGCCACCAATTCGCGGATCGGCTCGCGGATCGAACTTTCCGATCGCCCCGGATGCAGCGAGAAGACGTTGGTGGAATCGCACATCAGCGCCTTCACCGGCCGTTCTGCCGCGATCTCGGTGAACCGCGCGTCGTCCCACGCCTCTCCCACGACCGGGTTCGGGTCCAGCTTGAAGTCGCCCGAATGCACCACCCGCCCGGCCGGCGTATCGATCACCAGCGCCGCGCTTTCAGGGATCGAATGGCTGACCGGAACGAATTGAACCTTGAACGGCCCCACCTCCACCGTGGCGGGCCGCGCCTCCACGATGTTGATCGCCTCGATGGGCAACCCCTGCTCTTCGAACTTCAACCGTCCGACCGTTGCGGTAAAGCGACGGGCGTAAACGGGTTTCTGCAACCTCGGCCACAGATGCCCCAAGGCACCGATATGATCCTCATGCGCATGGGTGATGAAGATCGCCTCCAGACGGTCGAGATTCTCTTCCAGCCAACTCACATCCGGCAGGATCAGATCCACCCCCGGCGTCGTGTCCATATCCGGAAAGGTCACCCCGATATCGACAAGGATCAGCCGTTCCTTGTTGGCAGGTCCATAGCCATAGACATAGGCGTTCATCCCGATCTCCCCGGCACCGCCGAGGGGAAGGTAGATCAGCCGGTTCACAGTCATGCGCGTTCCAGTTCCTTGTTATAGGCATCGATAAGCATCAGACCATGCATGGTCAGGTCATCCTCGACGCTGTCAAATAGCGCGGTATCCTGCGCGAAAAGGGAGGCAAGGCCCCCCGTAGCAATCACCTTCATTTCGCGGTCGCGTTCCTTGCGCACTTCGCGCACGATCCCCTCGACAAGCCCGATATAGCCCCAGTACACGCCCGATTGCATGCAGGCCACCGTATTCGTGCCGATGGCCTTGGCCGGGCGGCTGACATCCACATGCGGCAGCGCGGCGGCAGCCATATGCAGCGCCTCAAGCGACAGGTTCACCCCCGGCGCGATGACGCCACCGATATAGGCCCCATCCGTATCCACCACGTCAAAGGTCGTAGCCGTGCCGAAATCCACCACGATCAGATCGCCGCCATGGCGATCATGCGCGCCGACAGTGTTGACCAATCGGTCCGGCCCCACCGTTGTGCCCTGATCCACGCGCGGCGCCACGGGCAGGCGGCATTCCGGCTTCCCCACCACCAACGGACGGCAATCGAAATAGCGGTTGCACAGAACCCGCAGATTGAACACCACCCGCGGCACGGTGGATGAGATGATCGCATCCGTGATCGTGGCCTCGGTCTTCGTCAGCATCATCAAGGATGACAGCCACACATGGTATTCATCAGCTGTCCGTTTGTGATCGGTCGCGATCCGCCACGTCGCGATGAAGCGCGTCCCGTCCCAGATCGAAAAGACCGTGTTCGTATTCCCGCAATCGATGGTGAGGAGCATCCTTCCCCCCTGTCAGAAGAAAACCTCCGCCGCCGGAATGGCGACGGACCCGCCCGGTTGGCGCAGGATCAGCGCGCCACTGTCGTCGATCGTCTCAAACAGGCCCTCGCGCGTCTCAGCCCCCGTCCGCGCCCGGATCACTTCGCCCAGCCGCGCCGCATGGGCCAGCCACTCGGCCCGCAATGGCGCGAAACCTTGCGACGTAAAGATCGCTTCCCAGCGCGCATAGGCCGGGGCCAGCGCGGCCAGAAAAGCCTCTGGCGAAACCCGCACCCCCGTCTCGGACAAAAGCGAAACAGGCCGCACCGCCCCCGCCTCTACCTGCGCCGGATCGGGTGCAGCAATCAGGTTCACCCCGATCCCGATGGCCAGATGGGCCACCCCCTGCCCTGCCCCGCTGCTCTCCAAAAGAATGCCCGCCACCTTGCCGCCGTTCAACAGCACATCATTCGGCCATTTCAGGGAAAAGGCCGCAGGCAGGCCCGTCACCGCAACAAAAGCCTCGCGCAGCGCCAGCGCGGCCGCAAAGGACCGCAGCGCCACCTCTGCCGCGGGCTCCTTGGGATGCAACAGCAGCGTGCCGTGGAAATTCCCCCGCGGGCTGGCCCATGCCCGCGCCCGCCGCCCCCGGCCCGCCGTCTGCTCACCGCCCAGAATCCAGCAAGGCCCCGCCATCTGCGGGGCCAGCCGGAAAGCTTCGGCATTTGTGCTGTCGACCGTATTCAGAAGGCGGCGGCCCACCCCCTCCGGCCATGGCGCATCGGACACGTTACCGGACAAGGGCTTCCGCCGCGATGGCGGCCACGGGTTCGATCCCGAACAGGTTCACGATCCCCGCCACCATGATAACCGACACCGCCACCAGCATCGCCCATTGCGCAGGGGCCATGCGGGACTCGACGCCCTCGGTTTCCTTGCCGAAATACATGAAGAAGACGATGCGGAGGTAGTAGAAGGCCCCGATCACCGAAGCCACCGCCCCGGCCAGCGCCAACCACGTCATATCGGCATCGACCGCCGCTTTCAGCACGTAGAACTTGCCGAAGAAGCCCACCATCGGCGGCACGCCGGCAAGGCTGAACATCAGCACCAGCATGGCCAGTGCCTTCATCGGCTCTTTCTTGGAAAACATGTTCAGGCTGTCGATGCTGGTCACCGGACGCCCGTCCTTTTCCATCGACAGGATGAAGGCAAAGATGCCCACGTTCATCGTCACATAGATCGCCATATAGATCAGCATGGCCTGCACGCCTTCCGCCGTGCCCGCCGCAAGACCGACCAGCGCATAGCCCATATGGGCAATCGACGAATAGGCCATCAGACGCTTGATATCCCGCTGCCCGATGGCCGCCACCGCGCCAAGGAACATCGAAATCACCGCCAATGCCGCCAGCACTTGCGTCCAATCACCGGGGATCGCGCCAAAGGCATCCCAAGACAACCGCGCCAGCAGCGCCATGGCCGCAACCTTCGGTGCCGTCGCGAAGAAGGCCGTCACCGGCGTAGGCGACCCTTCATACACATCCGGCGTCCACATGTGGAAGGGCGCCGCCGACACCTTGAAGGCCAACCCGGCCAGCATGAACACCAGACCGATCAGCAGACCAATCGGCGCGCCATGATGCAGCGACGACAAGATGCCCGAAAACAGCGTCGTGCCGGCATACCCATAGGTCAGCGACGCGCCATAAAGCAGAATGCCCGAAGACAGAGCGCCAAGGACGAAATACTTCAACCCTGCTTCCGTCGACTTCACACTGTCGCGCCGCACCGCCGCCACCACGTAAAGGGCCAGCGATTGCAGCTCGAGCCCGATATACAGCGCCATGAGGTCGCCCGCCGACACCATCATCATCATGCCGACGACCGCAAGCGCCAGCAGGATCGGATATTCGAACCGCAGCAGATCGCGCCGGATCATGTAATCCTGGCTCATGATCAGCACGGCCGCCGCAGAAACAAGGATCATCACCTTGGCAAAGCGCGCGAAGGGATCGTCGATGAACATGCCCCCAAAGGCCGTCCGCTCCCCCACCCCACCTGCGCCGATCCACAAGGCCAGCGCAAGGAACAGCCCCGCCGTGGCCCAGCTGATCAAGGGGGCAGCCTTGTCCTTCGTCGTATAGACCCCGAACATCAGCGCGGCCATCGCATAGACGGCCAGCACCACCTCGGGCAGAACGGTCGAAAAATCTTGCGGCGTCATCTCGAACGTCCCCTCAGTTCTGCGCCAGTTGCGTGCCGTCCACGACGGGCAGCGCAGCCTGGTAATCGGAAATCAGCGCCCCGACACTCGGCCCGATGATATCGGTCACCAAGGACGGATAGACGCCAAGGATCAGCGTCATCGCCACCAGCGGCGCGAAGATCGCCTTCTCGCGGCGGTTCATGTCGGTGATGGATTTCAGCGCTTCCTTCACCAGATCGCCCATGACCACCCGGCGATACAGCCACAGCGCATAGGCCGCCGACAGGATCACCCCCGTCGTCGCCACAGCCGCGACCCATGTGTTCACCTGGAAGATACCCATCAGCGTCAGGAATTCGCCGACGAAGCCCGATGTCCCCGGCAGGCCCACATTGGCCATCGTGAAGAACATGAAGATCAGTGCATAGGCCGGCATCCTGTTCACCAACCCACCATAGGCGTCGATGTCGCGCGTGTGCATCCGGTCATAGATGACGCCAACGCACAGGAACAAGGCGCCTGAGATAAAGCCGTGCGACAGCATCTGGAAGATGGCCCCGTCGATCCCCTGCTGGTTCGCAGTGAAAATCCCCATCGTCACATAGCCCATATGGGCCACCGACGAATAAGCGATCAGCTTCTTCATATCCTGCTGCGCCAGCGCCACCAGCGACGTGTAAACGATGGCAATCGCCGACATCCAGAAGACCAAGGGTGCCAGCAGATCGGACGCCACCGGGAACATCGGCAGGCTGAACCGCAAGAAGCCATAGCCCCCCATCTTCAGAAGGATCGCCGCCAGAACAACCGACCCCGCCGTCGGGGCCTGCACGTGGGCATCGGGCAGCCATGTATGCACCGGCCACATCGGCATCTTCACCGCGAAGGACGCAAAGAAGGCCAGCCATAGCAGCGTTTGCAGGCCGCCCACCACATGGACGCCCAATACCTGCATGTCCTCCGACCCGAAGTTATGCGCCAGAAGCGACGGGATGTCGGTCGTGCCCGCATCCATATACATCGCGATCATGGCAACCAGCATCAGCACCGACCCCAGGAAGGTGTAGAGGAAGAACTTGAAGGCCGCATAGATGCGCTCCTTCCCCCCCCAGATGCCGATGATCAGGAACATCGGGATCAGCCCAGCTTCGAAGAACAAATAGAACAGCACGAGGTCAAGCGCACAGAACACGCCCAGCATCAGCGTTTCCAGCAGAAGGAAGGCGATCATGTATTCCTTCACCCGATGCTCCACCTCCCAGCAGGCCGCGATCGTGATCGGCATCAGGAAGGTCGTCAGCATCACGAACAGGACCGAAATCCCATCCACGCCCATCTTGTACTGCAGGCCAAGGATCCAGTCGTACTCTTCTACGAACTGGAACCCGGTATCAGCCGGGTCGAACCCGAACAGCACAAACAGCGAAACAAGGAAGGTCGCCGTCGTGGCCAGCAGCGCCAGCCATTTCGCATTCCGCTGCGCCGCCGCATCATCCCCGCGCAAGAACAAGGCAAGGATGGCCGCCGCGACAGCCGGAATGAAGGTGATGATGGAGAGGAGGTTTTCCATATCAGTGCGCGCCCCCCGAGAGCGTCATCCACGTGATCAGGGCAGCGATGCCCAGAACCATGGCAAAGGCATAGTGGAACAGGTAGCCGGACTGCGCGCGTGACGCGAGCCGGGTGAAGAACGGGATGATCCCCATGGCAACGCCATTGATCGAACCATCGATCACCGCGCCGTCGCCCTTCTTCCAAAGGAACCCGCCCAGCCATTTTGCAGGCCGCACGAAGATCCAGTCGTAAAGCTCGTCGAAATACCACTTGTTCAGCAGGAACAGGTAAAGCGGGCGCTGCTGCTCGGCCAGCTTGCCGGGCAGGTCCGGACGGCGGATGTAGAACTGGAAGGCCAGAAGGAAGCCAAGGACCATCGCGACGAAGGGCGACACCTTCACCCATTTCGGCACCAGATGCGCCTCGTGCAGCACATGGTTTTCAGGCCCGATGAAGATCGCGCCCTGACCGGGTTCCGGCTGCGGGAAGGCATGCGCCTTCTCACCCTCGCCATGCCCCTCGCCCTCGGACGCCGTCGTGGCGGCATGACCCTCGCCCTCGGTCGCGCCATGGGCCGCATCTTCGCCATGACCAGCATCCGCCATTTGCTCGGCCACAGGCAGCCCGAACCAGCCGCGGACCTTGGCCTCATCGCCAAAGAACACGTTGTACCAGATCATCCCCGAAAACACCGCGCCCAGCGCGAGCACCCCAAGCGGGATCAACATGACCGTCGGGCTTTCATGCGGCTCATGATGCCCATGATCGCCATGCCCGTGATCATCATGCCCGTGATGGCCATGCCCATGCGCCTTGGCCCGGCTCTCGCCATAGAAGGTCAGGAACATCAACCGCCACGAATAGAAAGACGTGAACCCTGCCGCCACAACCAGCAGCCAGAAGGCATAATGGCTGCCCACATAGGCGCTTTCGATCACCGCATCCTTCGACAGGAACCCGGCGAAACCATAATGCGTCAGCGGAATGCCCACGCCCGTGATGGCCAGCGTGCCGATCATCATGGCCCAGAAAGTCAGCGGGATCTTCTTGCGCAGGCCCCCGTAGAACCGCATGTCCTGCTCGTGATGCGTGGCATGGATCACCGACCCCGCGCCAAGGAACAGCATCGCCTTAAAGAAGGCATGCGTGAACAGATGGAACATCGCCACCGAATAGACGCCCACACCCGCCGCCACGAACATGTAGCCAAGCTGCGAACAGGTCGAATAGGCGATCACGCGCTTGATGTCGTTCTGCACCAGACCCACGGTCGCGGCAAAGAAGGCCGTCGTCGCCCCCAGCACCGTGATGAAGGCCGTGGCATGCGGCGCGAATTCGTAGATGGGCGACATCCGGCAGACAAGGAACACCCCTGCCGTCACCATCGTGGCCGCATGGATCAGCGCGGACACGGGCGTCGGCCCCTCCATCGCATCGGGCAGCCATGTATGCAGCAACAGCTGCGCCGATTTCCCCATCGCCCCGATGAACAGCAAAACCCCGATCAGGTTCGCCGCGTTCCATTCCCCCCAAAGGAAGGTCAGGTTCGTCTCGGCCAGGGCGGGTGCAGCCGCAAACACATCGTCAAACCGGATGCTGTCCGTCAGGTAGAACAGCGCGAAAATCCCCAGCGCAAAGCCGAAATCCCCGACCCGGTTCACCACAAAGGCCTTGATCGCCGCCGCATTGGCCGAAGGTTTCTTGTAATAGAACCCGATCAGCAAATAGGACGCGACCCCCACCCCTTCCCAACCGAAGAACATCTGCACCAGATTGTCCGACGTCACCAGCATCAGCATCGAGAAGGTGAAGAAGGACAGATAGGCAAAGAACCGGGCCCGATAGGGCTCATCGTCCCGCCAATTGTCGTCATGCGCCATGTAGCCAAAGGAATAGAGGTGCACGAGCGCCGAGACCGAATTCACCACCACCAGCATGATCGCCGTCAGACGGTCGATGCGGATCGCCCATTCGCTGCCCATGCTGCCGCTTTCGATCCAGCGCATCAGCACGACCTTGTAGGTCTCGCCGTCAAAGGTCAGGAAGATGACCCATGACAAGATCGCCGCCAGAAAGATCAGCGCGGTTGCGATGATCTGCCCGGCCTTCTCGCCGATGAAACGCCAGCCGAAGCCGCAGATCAGCGCGCCGACCAGCGGCGCAAGGAGGATGATCGTTGCCATGGCGGCTTAACCCTTCATCACGTTGACGTCTTCCACGTCGATCGTCCCGCGGTTGCGGAAGAAGACGACGAGGATGGCAAGGCCGATGGCGGCCTCGGCGGCGGCGACGGTCAGGACGAACATGGTAAAGACCTGTCCGACCAGATCGCCCAAATGGGACGAGAAGGCCACGAGGTTGATGTTCACGGACAGAAGCATCAACTCGATCGACATCAGGATCACGATGACATTCTTCCGGTTCAAGAAGATGCCAAAGATCCCAATCACGAACAGCGCCGCGGCGACCGTCAGGTAATGTTCAAGTCCAACCATTCTCGTTCCCTCCGGGCGGATTGCCCGTTCAGTTCGTTTGCGCCGCCCCGGCGGCCAGTTTCGTGCATTGCTCCGCGCCCTGCCCCGCAACGCGGGTGACAGGCACGCCCGCCGCGGCCAGCGCGACCTCGGTTCCTGCCAGATCGGTCAGCCCGACCCTCAGACGCAGCCGCGCCTGTTCCACAGGAACACTGTGATTGTAATCCGCGCCACGCCGCGCCTGATCCGCGCTTTGGCGGATGACGCCCACGCGCAGCGTCGTCAAGTTGCCGCAGTCGATGATCTCCAGCGCCGTCTCGTTATAGCTGTCGCGCCGCGGGCCCTTGCAGACCTCAACATTGGTCTTGGTGACGTAACGCCCGGCCGGATCGCCCAGCTTTGCCACGGTGCCATCGGCCTCGCATTGCGTGGCAAGGCCCATATCCACGGCCTGTTCGTCCGAAATGCAGCCGGCCAGAAGGGCAAGCGTCGAAAGACCCAGAGCCACGGCCAAGCCGCGCCCTGCCTTTCCACCTTGCGTCCACTGTCCAACCATCTTCGGTTCCCTCAGGCCTTCGGCCTTTTTCCTTTTGGGGATGGGCGAACCGCCCATCCTACTCATCCTCAGGTGCGCTCACACGCACCAAAGCCCGTCACAATCCCTGACCGGGCTTCACATCCTTCAATTCCATCGCCTTGGCCGGGTCGCGCCACATCTGCGCCAGCACATTCTGCCGTTTCACATCCTTCCGGTGCCGCAGCGTCAGAAGGATCGCCCCAATCATCGCCACCAGCAGGATCAGGCCCGAAGCCTGGAACAGGTAGATGTACTTGTCATAAAGGATCAGCCCCAGCGCCTTGGTGTTCTCCACCTGACCTGCATCCGGCGCCACCGCCTGCCGCAGACCAAGCGCACCGTCAGCCTGCACCCAAGCCCCCACGCCCAGCCCGATCTGCATCAGGATCACGACCCCGATCAACAACGCCAGCGGCATGTATTTCGCCATCTCGCCCTTCAGGGCCGCGAAATCGATATCCAGCATCATCACGACGAACAGGAACAGCACCGCCACCGCGCCCACATAGACGATGATCAGAAGCATCGCCACGAACTCCGCCCCCAGCAGGACGAAAAGCCCCGCCGAAGACAGGAAAGCAAGGATCAGCCACAGCACCGAATGCACGGGGTTGCGGCTCACCGTCACCAGAAGGCCTGCCGTCACCGTGACGATGGCAAAGGCATAGAAGGCGTAATCAGCAACGCTCATGCGTCTTTCTCCTCGATCTCGCCGAAGACGGACTGGGCAATCTCCAGCGCCTTCTGCATGGCGGGCAGGCCGCCGAACATGCTCATCTGCCAGATCACCTCGGCGATCTCGCGTTGCGTGGCCCCGGCCTCCAGCGCGTGCCGCACCGTCAGCTTCAGCTGCGGCTCGGCCTGCGCGCCCAACACCGTCAGCGCGGCGATGGTCACCAGAAGCCGGGTCTTTGCATCCAGACCTTCGCGGTTGAAGGTCTTGCCGAACCACATCTCCATCATGTCCTTCGACATGGTGGGGAAGAATTGGTCGAACCCCTTCACCTGCATATTCTCCAAGGCAGGATTGAAGGCGCGCACCATTTCCTGGCTGCTTTCCATCATCTGCTGGAACATCTTGGTGAAGGCGTCATTCATTCCGAAAATCCGATCCGTCACCGATAGGGTGCGTCAAGTTCAAGGTTGCGTGCGATCTCCGCTTCCCAGCGGGCGCCGTTCTCCAGAAGCTTTTCCTTGTTGTAGAAAAGCTCTTCCCTCGTCTCGGTCGAAAATTCGAAATTCGGCCCCTCGACGATGGCATCCACCGGGCAGGCCTCTTGGCAGAAGCCGCAATAGATGCACTTGGTCATGTCGATGTCATAGCGCGTGGTCCGACGGCTGCCGTCCTCGCGTGGTTCGGCATCGATGGTGATGGCCTGCGCCGGGCAGACCGCCTCGCACAGCTTGCAGGCAATGCAGCGTTCCTCGCCATTGGGATAACGGCGCAGCGCATGTTCGCCGCGGAACCGGGGCGAAAGCGGGCCCTTCTCATGCGGGTAGTTCAGCGTGGCCTTCGGCGCGAAGAAATACTTCATGCCCAAGGCAAAGCCCTTGATGAAATCCTGCAACAGGAAATAGCGCGTTGCGCGGGTCCAATCGATGTTCGCCATCGTCATCAGCCTCCAATTGCCCAGCGCGCCCAGAAGCCGCCGAAGACCTCGAATTTCGCAAGAAACGCCACGATCACGACCCAGGCCAGCGAAAGCGGCAGGAACACTTTCCAACCGATCCGCATCAGCTGGTCATAGCGGTAGCGGGGCGTGATCGCCTTCACCATGGCAAACAGGAAGAAGAAGAAGGCCATCTTCGCCACCATCCACCACCACCCGTCGGGCAGCCCCGGAATGGGCGACAGCCAGCCGCCGAAGAACAGCAGGCTCAGAAGCGCGCACATCAGATAGATGGCGATATATTCCCCGGCCATGAACAGAAGGAAGGGCGTCGAGGAATATTCCACCATGAACCCCGCCACGAGTTCGGATTCCGCTTCCGGCAGGTCAAAGGGCGGGCGGTTCGTTTCGGCAAGCGCCGACACGAAGAACAGCACCACCATCGGCAGATGCGGCAGCCAGAACCAGTTGAACAGCCCCAGATCACCATCCTGCGCCGCAACGATGGCCGAAAGGTTCATCGACCCCGTGGAAATGATGATCCCGATGATGATCAGGCCCAGCGACACCTCATAGGAAATCATCTGCGCCGCCGACCGCAGCGAACCAAGGAACGGGTATTTGGAGTTTGACGCCCATCCCCCCATGATCACGCCATAAACCTCAAGCGAGGACATGGCGAAGACGAAGAGGATCGCCACGTTGATATTGGCCAGCACCCAGCCATCATCGAAGGGGATCACAGCCCAAGCCATCAGCGCCAGCACGAAGGACAGCATCGGCGCAAGGAAAAAGACCGGACGATCCGCCCCGGCAGGGACCACGATCTCTTTGAAGACGTATTTCGCGGCATCGGCCACGGTCTGCAACAGACCCCACGGCCCCACCACGTTCGGCCCGCGCCGCATCTGCACCGCGGCCCAGATCTTTCGGTCGCCATAAACCAGAAACAGCATCGACAGCATCACGAACCCGACGAGCAGCAGCGCCTGCGCCGCCACCAGAACCGCCGTCCCCGTCCCCGTTGTGAAGAATTCGTTCATGATGCCTTTCCCTCAGACAGTCGGTATGCCCAGCGCTCCGCAATCGCGCACCGTCACTTCGGCGTCGATCGTTCGGAACCCTTCGGGCAGGGCGGCCGAGATGGTATAGACCGCATCCCCCCGCCAGATTGAACCAGTTTGCGCCACGGTCGTCCGCACATGCCGGGCAAAGCCCGCACCACGGATCAGCGCATATTGAGCCGCCGCGCAACGCGCATAGGCCTCTACATCGGCTTTGTCTCGCGCGCCGGTCATCGCCACGCGGAAATTCACCAGATCGCCGTCCAGCAGGATCGTCTCGATCCCCCGATAGCCCGGATCGAAATCCGCGCGCCCGGCGACCTCTGGCCCGGTTGCAGGCGCGCAGGCGGCCAAGGCCGCTGCCGCGACCCCTGCCCTTGCCATGCTGCCGAAGCTCCGCGCCATTCTATGCCTCACTCCGCCGCAAGCGCGGGCTTTGCCCGTTCGGCCGCCATGGCCGACAACTCACCCATCAGGGCCGATGCACGGGCAATCGCGTTGGTCAGATAGAAATCGCGGATCGCAAGCCGGAAATCGGCCTTCGCCGGGGCCTTCACCTCCAGCGCCTGCCACTCGGCCTCTGCCACCTCATCCACCCGTCCCAGATGCGGATGCGCGGCCACCAGTGCGCGGCGCAGCGCCGCCATGCTGTCCCAAGGCAGCGCAGCCCCCAACTCCGCCGACAAGGCCCGCAGGATGGCCCAGTTTTCCTTCGCCTCTCCCGGCGCGAAACCGGCGCGCAGCGCCAGTTGCGGGCGGCCTTCGGTATTCACGAACAGCCCATTTTCTTCCGTCCATGCCGCGCCCGGCAGGATGATGTCGGCGCGCATCGCACCCCGGTCGCCATGGCTGCCCTGATAGATCACGAAGGGCCCGGCCGCGATCTCCACCTCATCGGCGCCAAGGTTATAGATTACCTCCGCCCCTTCGGTGGCCGCCGCCAATCCACCCTCTGTCACCGCCCCCACATCCATCGCGCCCACGCGCGACGCCGCGGTCTGCAGCACCAGAAGCTTCGCCCCTGTCGCGGCGCACAGCGCCATGGCCTGCGAAAGGACCGCCTCGCCATCCGCCTCGTTGATCGCGCCTTGGCCGACGATCACCACGCCGGGCTTGTCCGACGGCTGCGCTGCCGCCACTGCCGCGACCAACGCCGCGCGATCGGTGCCCGCATGGGTGTAATCATAGGTCAGATCGACCGCAGGACCGTACACCGTGACCTGCGCACCGTTCAGCCACGCCTTGCGGATGCGCGCATTCAGAACCGCCGCCTCTACCCGCGGGTTGGTTCCAATCAGGGTAATGGACTTCGCCGCGTCGATATCCTCGATCAGCGCATTGCCCACATAGGCCGAACGATTGCCCACCGGCAGACGCGCCCCATCCGTGCGGCATTCCACATGCCCGCCCAGACCCTCGACCAGTGCCTTCAGCGAATAAACCGCCTCGACCGGTGCCAGATCACCCACCAGCCCGGCAACCCGCTTGCCCTTCATCGCCGCCGCGGCCGCCGCCAGCGCCTCGCCCCAACCCGCTTTCCGCAGCTTGCCATTCTCGCGGATATAAGGCGTATCCAGCCGCTGCCGCCGCAACCCATCCCAGACAAAGCGCGTCTTATCGGAAATCCATTCCTCGTTCACGCCGTCATGGTTGCGCGGCAGGATGCGCATCACTTCGCGCCCCTTCGTATCCACCCGGATATTCGACCCCAGCGCATCCATCACGTCGATGGTTTCCGTCTTGGTCAATTCCCAAGGCCGCGCCGTGAACGCATAGGGCTTCGACGTCAGCGCCCCCACCGGGCACAGGTCGATGATGTTGCCCTGCAAATTGCTGTCGAGCGTCATGTTCAGATAGGATGTGATCTCGCTATCCTCGCCCCGTCCCGTCTGGCCCATCTGCGTGATCCCGGCCACCTCGGTCGTGAACCGCACACAGCGCGTGCAGGAAATGCAGCGCGTCATCTTGGTGGCCACCAGCGGACCAAGGTTCAGGTCATCAGACGCCCGCTTGGGCTCACGATAGCGTGAAAAATCAACGCCATAGGCCATGGCCTGATCCTGCAAATCGCATTCCCCGCCCTGATCGCAGATCGGGCAGTCCAGCGGATGGTTGATCAGCAGAAACTCCATCACGCCCTCGCGGGCCTTCTTCACCATGGGTGATTTGGTCTTCACCACCGCAGGCTCGCCATTCGGACCGGGGCGCAGGTCGCGCACCTGCATCGCGCAAGATGCCGCAGGCTTCGGCGGGCCGCCCACCACTTCCACCAGACACATCCGGCAGTTGCCCGCGATCGACAGCCGCTCGTGATAGCAGAAGCGCGGGATTTCCACGCCCGCCACCTCGGCCGCCTGAATGATCGTCATCGCCGGATCGACCTCGACCACGATCCCGTCGATAGAGATGGCCTTCAGATTAGACATGCGCCTCGTCCTTCCGCATCAGCCGCGCCATGGCGGCACGCAGCCAGCCCGCCGCCCCAAAAGCCGGGCGCGCCGCGTCATCCTTGTTTTCCTTGGTAAAAACCGAAACGCCCTTCATCCGCGCCTCGGTTTCGCGCAGGGCAAGCTTGGGGTCGATATTGCCGTAACACATGATCCCTACTCCGCCGCCACTTGGGCGCAACGGTGGTCCTTCCACAGTTGCGCCTCTTTCAACCAGGTCCAGCCAAAGGCATGGTCGCTGTCCCCATGGGCTTGCAGATGCGCCAGCCGCGCCAGCGCCTCCTCCAGTGTGGGCCGATGCCCCGCAGGCACCCACCACATCACGAAATGCATCTTGCCCAGCACCTCGAACCATTCGGCCCGCCGCTCGTAAAACGCCCGATGTACGGTGTTCCAGACGAAATTCTCCAGCGTCTCGACGCTTTCCCAGACCGTCAGATTGGAAACGAACTGCGGATCGCCATCGATCTTGGCTTCCGTATTCCCCACACCCGGCGCGCCCGACCCTTCCATCATCCACACGAAACCCGGCATCCGCTTGCCCAGACCATTCACCCGGTCCAGCGCCGCCATGAATTCCGCCACGCGCGGATCATCCGTCGGCGCCAGCAGGCGGCCCACATTCAACTCGGCCAGATGCATTCCGGCGGGCGTCATGCGCAGCCCTCCACAAAGACCCAGGCGCCCGCGTCGAACCTGTCATAGATCGATGTGCGCAACTCCCGGCCTTCCGCCGCGCAGGTCTCCAGCGCCACCCGCTTGGCCGCAGCCCCCTCGTGATAGGCGAAAGGCAGCCCTCCATTCGTCACCCGCAAGGGCGCGGACGGCACCGCCGTCCCGCCGCCCTGCGGGGCCGCGCAGGCCGCAAGGCCCAGCGTCAGGGAAAGGGCTGCCGCCATCCGCCTCACTCCGCCGCCACCGCCGACAGGCGGCCCGTCTTCTTGGCCTTGATCCTGTCCTCGATCTCGTCCCGGAAGGCCCGCACAAGGCCTTGGATCGGCCATGCCGCCGCATCGCCAAGGGCGCAGATCGTGTGGCCTTCCACTTGCTTGGTCACGCTCAGCAGCATGTCGATCTCTTCGACCTCCGCATCCCCGCGCACCAAACGGTCCATCACCCGCATCATCCAGCCCGTGCCCTCCCGGCAGGGCGTGCACTGGCCACAGCTTTCATGCTTGTAGAACTTCGACAGCCGCCAGATCGCCTTGATCACATCCGTGGACTGATCCATCACGATAACCGCCGCCGTCCCCAGACCCGACCGCTGCTCGCGCAGCCAGTCGAAATCCATGATCGCGTCATCGCATTGCGCCTGCGTCAGCAAGGGCACCGAAGACCCGCCCGGAATAACGGCCTTCAGGTTCTTCCACCCGCCACGCACGCCGCCGCAATGACGCTCCAGCAATTCCTTCAGCGGGATGGACATCGCCTCTTCCACCACGCAGGGGTTTTCCACATGGCCCGAAATACCAAACAGCTTCGTCCCGGCATTGTTCGGCCGTCCAAAGCCCGCAAACCATTCCGGCCCCCGGCGCAGAATCGTCGGCACCACAGCGATGGATTCAACATTGTTCACTGTGGTCGGGCACCCATAAAGCCCCGACCCCGCCGGGAAGGGCGGCTTCATCCGCGGCATGCCCTTCTTGCCCTCAAGGCTTTCCAAGAGCGCCGTTTCCTCGCCGCAGATATAGGCCCCGGCCCCGTGATGCAGATACAGGTCGAAATCCCAACCCGACTTCGCCGCGTTCTTCCCCAGAAGCCCCGCGTCATAGCATTCGTCGATCGCCGCCTGCAGCGCCTCGCGCTCGCGGATATATTCGCCGCGGATATAGATGTAGCAGGCATTCGCCCCCATCGCGAAGGACGCGATCAGGCATCCCTCGATCAGGGTATGCGGATCGTGCCGCATGATCTCGCGGTCTTTGCAGGTCCCGGGCTCGGACTCGTCGGCATTCACCACCAGATAGGACGGCCGCCCATCGCTTTGCTTGGGCATGAAGGACCACTTCAACCCCGTGGGAAAGCCCGCCCCCCCACGCCCGCGCAGACCCGATGCCTTCACCTGATCGATGATCGTGTCGCGCCCGCGTTTGATGATCTCGGCGGTGCCATCCCAATGGCCACGCTTCTTCGCCCCCGCAAGGCTGCGGTCATGCATCCCGTACAGGTTGGTGAAGATGCGATCCTGATCCTTGAGCATCCCTAGCCCCTCAATTGCCCCGGCGCTTGCGCCAGATTCCGTATGTCACGACCAGCGCCCAGAAAAAGGCCGCCATCGCCGCCAGATCAAAGAGGAAGACAAACCGCGTCTCCCACCCCATCTGACCGCCAAGGTATTGCGCCCCCATCCACAGGATCATCGTCGCGGCAATGACAAAGGCCACAAGCCTTGCCTGCCGCGCGACGTGCATCTCCTCTGGCGTGGGCTTGCGCATCCCCCGGCCTCAGTAATCGTTCGTCTTGGCGCGGCGCAGGAATTCCTCCATCCCCACCTCGCCGATCAGCTTGGCCTGCGCCACCCACTTGTCGCGGGTCACCCGGCCCTTGAACCCTTTCAGGTTGCCATCCATCCACGCCACCTCTGCCGGACCCCAAGCCGCGATCTGGTCAAGGTGATAGATACCATGCTCGTTCAGCAGCTTTTCCATCGCCGGGCCAACGCCTTCGATCACCTTCAGGTCATCCGCCGTGCCACCGCGCGGCGCGGCCAGACCCGCAGGCTTCTGCTCACCCGCCGCAGCCGGGGCCGCCTCAACCACCACAGGCGCAGCCACCGGGGCAGCGGTAACCGCAGCCACCGCAGGTGCCGCTGCCGCGACCGAAGCCGCCGCCTCGGCCTGTGCTACGGGATGCGCCTCGGCCTCGACCTCCGGCTTGGCGATCCGGTCCTCTGCCCCCCAAGGCATACCCAGCACCACCCCCACGCCAACCGTCACCAACGCAGCAAAGAAACCCGATGTCGTATAGTCAAACCCGCCCACAACCTTGGACACGGCAAAGGCGACCACGCCCAGCCCTGCGGCAATGATCCAGCCGCTCAACGACGGCGCGTTCAGATGTTCGACACGTTTCATGGCTTCGTCCCTGTGTTTCAGAGGGTATCACCCCCCGGGTTAAGGTCTTCCGTCAGTCTTTGTCCGTCTTCTTCGCCCGTGGCGCGCGGGGCTTTGCCTCGCCCGCCTCGGCCTTGGGTTTCGCTGCTGCCTTGGGCTTTGCAGCGGCCTTGGCGGCAGGTTTTTCCTCTGCCCCCACCGTCTCTGCGACCTTAGCCTTCGCCGCCGCCTTCGGCTTGCCCAGCCACGGCGTCAGGATCGGCACTTCCGTGCCGTCGATCCGCTTCACCGTATCGCCAATATCCACCGCCAACTGGGCCGAGGCGTTGTATTGCTTCTTCCCGCTTTCAAAATCCTTGAGCGAGGTCAGCCCCGACAAAGGCTCTGCCGCATAGCGGCCATTCTGCGGGCCCGGCACCGGAACCTCGCCCTTGGAAAACCGCGCGATCAACTCGCGCAGCTTTTCCGCCGTCAGGTCCTCGTAGTAGTCCTTGCCGATCTGGGCCATGGGCGCATTGGCACAGGCACCCATGCATTCCACCTCTTCCCAAGAAAACTTGCCGTCCTTCGAAAGAGTATGCGGCGCGGGCGCGATCAATTCCTTACAGACCGCGATCAACTCTTCCGCCCCGCAGATCATGCAGGACGTGGTGCCGCAAATCTGC
Source organism: Fuscovulum ytuae (assembly GCF_029953595.1). Classification (NCBI taxonomy): domain Bacteria; kingdom Pseudomonadati; phylum Pseudomonadota; class Alphaproteobacteria; order Rhodobacterales; family Paracoccaceae; genus Fuscovulum; species Fuscovulum ytuae. The sequence goes on from NZ_CP124535.1 coordinate 1,318,059, forward strand.
ACATGCGCCACGCTGCCCACGGGCTGCAACTGGAACATGAAATAGAAGGTCGCCACTTCCAGCGCCCGGATATAGGCCATGCCCAGCATATCCGCGACATGCTCGATCGCCGGACGGGTCAGCCACCCTTCCTGCTCTTGCGCGCGCCACAACAGCGGGATGATCGCACTGGCCTGACGGCCTTCGGGATATTTCGAAATCTGCCCCTTGGCCCATTCCAGATTGGCGGGCGTGAAGGCAAAGCTTTCAGGCTGAACAGGATGCAGGCGGCGCAGCATTAGCGGTCGATCTCCCCGAACACGACATCCATCGTGCCGATGATGGCGGATACGTCGGCAAGCTGATGCCCCTTGCAGATGTAATCCATGGATTGCAGGTGCAGATACCCCGGCGCGCGGATCTTGGCGCGATAGGGTTTGTTGGTGCCATCGGCCACCAGATAGACGCCGAATTCGCCTTTCGGCGCCTCGACACAGGCATAGACCTCGCCCGCCGGCACGTGGAACCCTTCGGTGTAAAGCTTGAAGTGGTGGATCAGCGCCTCCATCGAGGTCTTCATCTCCCCCCGCTTCGGCGGCGTCACCTTGCCCCGCGCCAGAATGTCGGTCTTGGCCGCAGGCTCGCGCAGCTTGGCGCAGGCCTGCCGGATGATAGAGGTCGACTCCCGCATCTCGGCCATCCGGCAGAGATAGCGGTCATAGCAATCGCCATTCTTGCCCACCGGGATCTTGAAGTCGAATTCGTCATAGCACTCATAGGGCTGCGACCGCCGCAGGTCCCATGCAAGGCCCGACCCGCGCACCATGACGCCGGAATAGCCCCAATTCTGGATATCCTCTTCCGTGACAATCCCGATATCGGCGTTGCGCTGCTTGAAGATGCGGTTTTCCGTCAAGAGCCCGTCAATATCATCCAGCACGCGCGGGAAAGCCTCGGCCCATGCGTCGACATCGTCGATCAATTGCGGCGGCAGGTCCTGATGCACGCCACCGGGCCGGAAATAGGCCGCATGCAACCGCGCCCCGCAGGCGCGCTCGTAAAAGACCATCAGCTTTTCGCGCTCTTCGAACCCCCAAAGCGGCGGGGTCAGCGCGCCGACGTCCATCGCCTGCGTGGTCACGTTCAGCAGATGGTTCAACACCCGCCCGATTTCCGAATAAAGCACGCGGATCAGGCTTGCCCGGCGCGGCACGACCGTGCCCGTCAGCCGCTCGATCGCCAAACACCAGGCATGTTCCTGATTCATCGGCGCGACGTAATCCAGCCGGTCGAAATAGGGCAGGTTCTGAAGATAGGTCCGGCTTTCCATCAACTTTTCGGTGCCGCGATGCAAAAGCCCGATATGCGGATCGCAGCGCTCCACGATCTCGCCATCCAGCTCCAGCACCAGACGCAGCACACCATGCGCCGCCGGGTGCTGCGGCCCGAAATTGATGTTGAAATTGCGGATCTTCTGTTCGCCCGTCAGCGCGTCGTCAAAGCTGCCGTCCATCGTCCTACCTCGCATAGCGTGCCGCCCGCCCGTCACCGGACAGGCCCGCGCCCTCAGGCCTTTTTCTCGTCACCGGGAAGGATGTATTCGGCCCCTTCCCACGGGCTCATGAAATCGAATTGCCGATATTCCTGCACCAGCTTCACGGGTTCATAGACCACCCGCTTCTGCGCCTCGTCATAACGGACCTCGGTATAGCCCGTGGTCGGGAAATCCTTGCGCAGCGGATAGCCCCGAAACCCGTAATCCGTCAGGATGCGGCGCAGGTCGGGATGCCCCGAAAACAGGATGCCGAACATGTCGAACACTTCCCGCTCGAACCAGTTCGCGCTGGGATGGATGTCGTTCAGCGACGGCACCATATCCTCTTCGCCCACCGCAACTTTCAGCCGGATACGGTGGTTCTGATACATCGACAGGAAGTGGTAGACGACGTCGAACCGCTCTGCCCGGTTCGGATGATCCACCGCCGTGATATCGACCAGCGAGGTGAAACGGCAGGCGCTGTCGGTGCGCAGGAATTCCACCAGCGCCTCCAGATGCGCCAGCGCCACATCCAGCGTCAACTCACCAAAAGCCACGCGCGATCCCAGCACCGCATCGGGCTGCTTGAACCCGATATGGGCCGCCAGTTCCTCAAGGGCTTCGGACATGCTCTGCCCTCCTCAACGCGAAATGGTGCCAGTGCGGCGGATCTTCCGCTGCAACTGCAAGATACCGTAAAGCAAAGCCTCTGCCGTGGGCGGGCAGCCTGGCACATAGACATCGACCGGAACCACCCGGTCACAGCCCCGCACGACGGAATAGGAATAGTGGTAATAGCCCCCACCATTCGCGCAGGACCCCATCGAGATCACATAGCGCGGCTCGGGCATCTGGTCGTAAACCTTGCGCAGCGCAGGCGCCATCTTATTGGTCAGCGTGCCCGCCACGATCATCAGGTCCGATTGCCGGGGCGAGGCGCGCGGCGCCGTCCCGAACCGCTCCAGATCATAGCGCGGCATGGAGGTATGCATCATCTCCACCGCACAGCAGGCCAGACCGAAGGTCATCCAATGCAAGGACCCGATCCGCGCCCAATTGATGATGTCCTCGGTCGAGGTCAGCAGGAACCCCTTGTCCTGCAATTCCCGGTTCAGCGCCTGGACCGCGACCTCATGATCGCCACCCGCCTGGTTCAGGGATGTGCTCACTCCCATTCCAGCGCTCCTTTCTTCCATTCATAGGCAAAGCCGACGGTCAGGATCGCAAGGAAGACGATCATCGACCAGAAGGCCGTCATGCTGATCTCGCCAAAGGCCACAGCCCAAGGGAATAGGAAGGCAACCTCTAGGTCGAAGATGATGAAGAGGATCGACACAAGGTAGAAGCGCACGTCGAACTTCATCCGCGCGTCATCGAATGCGTTGAACCCGCATTCATAGGCCGACACCTTCTCAGGGTCCGGCCGCCGCACCGCCAGCACCGCTGCGGCCAGCATCAGGACAAGCCCAAGCCCCACCGCCAATGCTAGAAGAATGAGTATGGGAAGATACTCTCGGAGGATTGGGTCCACGAGGCGCTCCTTCGGCTGGCGACATGCGAGCTGCGACCACTTCCGGGCCGCTTGTTCTCTTGGCGCACCGTTTACTCTTCCCCCCGCCCGCGGTCAACCGAAGGCAGGCCGAAAAAGCCCACATGCGACAAGGGATTCCGCAAATTGTATGCAACGGCACACCGGGAAATCCGGCCCGACAGCCCCCCGCACCCGCACCATGACGGGCCGAGTCGCCCGCAGCTTTCTCAGTTTGCCACTGGCAAGGCCGTGCCGCTTGCGCTTCACTCGCCGTAACACCTGCGAAAGGAAGGCCAAATGCGTCACACCGCCCCCCTCGCCCTGCTCCTCGCTTCGCTCATCCCCGCGCCGGCTATGGCCGAAGAGGTGGGCCGCGTCGGCGTCGATTGGATCGGCAATGACATCCTGATCGAGGCACTCCCCGACCCAGAGGTCACAGGCGTCACCTGCCATCTGGCCTATTTCGAACGCTCGACGCTGGACCGCCTTATGCAGGGCAACTGGTTTGAGGACCCGTCGAATTCCTCCATCGCCTGCCGCCAGACCGGGCCGATCACGCTGGGCGAGATCGACCGCAGCGCTGCGGGAGAGGAAATCTTCTCCGAACGCCAGTCCCTTCTTTTGAAATCCCTTTCGGTCACGCGCATCTATGATGCGCAGAACAACACGCTGATCTACGTGGCCCATGCGCGGGAAGTGACCGAAGGCTCGGCCAAGATGTCGATCTCAACTGTCCCTCTCTGGCACCCCGCCCAACCCTAGGCCGCAGAATTTTCGCAGAAAATTCTGCGAGGCCCGAAAATTTTTCGAAGAAAAATTTTCCCGATCCTGCCCCGCAGGATCGCCCCAGAAAAATTTTCGTCCGAAAATTTTTCGCCCCCGCTCAATCTGCCAAGGGCACCGCCACGGCCGCCTCTTCACCCGATTGCTGAACCGCCAGCACTTCGTTCTTGATGATCCGCGCGATCAGCGCGCAATCCTCTGCCGTAAAGGTCAGCGGCACGCGCATATCGATCAACCCCGCCAAGACCCGATCTGTCGCGGGCAGGGGCGTGGGCGAAGCATAGCGCCAATGGTCGTAACGGCTGGTAAAGGCCACAGGCTCGGGCGCTCCGAACCATTTTAGCTCCACGCCTCGGCCCGCGCAGCGCGCAATCAGCGCGCGGATGCGGCCTTCGGGCCAATCGGGCAGCCGGAACTGGAAAGACGACCCGACATAAAGCTCCTCCTCCGGCCGCGGGATCAGCCGCAGCCCGGGCACCGCCTCCAGCCCCGCCTCCAACCTTCGGTAAAGCGCGCCCCAGCGCGCCACCCGCTCCTCCAGCTGCGTCAACTGAGGCCGCAGGATCGCCGCGCGCAGATTGTCCATCCGGCCCGAGATATTGGGAACCTCCAGCCGCAGCCCCTCGAACACTTCCGGCGCGGGTGCCGCACGATGGCGGGCATAAAGCATATAGGACCCCGACAGCAGCACCGCCCGTGCCGCCACCTCGGCATCGTCGGTGATGATGAACCCGCCCTCGCCCGAATTCACATGCTTGTAGGTCTGCATAGAATAGCAGCCCACGCGCCCATGCCGCCCCGACGGCACGCCTTTCCAGCGCGCCCCCATCGTATGGGCGCAATCCTCCACCACCATCACCCTCAGCCCATCGCACAGGGCCATAAGCCGGTCCATGTCGCAGACATGCCCCCGCATATGGGACAGAAGCAGCACCTTCGCCCCGCTCGCCTTCGCCTGCCGCTCCAGATGGGTCAGATCAATCGTCAGGTCCTCCGTCACCTCCACAAAGACGGGACGCGCGCCGATGGAGGCAATCGCCCCCGGCACCGGGGCCAGCGTGAAGGCGTTCGACAGCACCGCATCCCCAGCCGTCACCCCCACCGCCCGCAATGCACAGGCCATGGCATAGCCGCCCGAAGCCACCGCAAGGCAGTAGCGCGCGCCGGTCAGGGCCGCGAATTCCTCTTCCAGCAGCGCGGTTTCTGCCACTTCGCCCGGCGCGGTGTTATAGCGGTGCAGCCGCCCGTGGCGCAGCACCTCCAGCGCCGCCGCAATCCCCTCTTCGGGGATCGGCTCTTGCTGGGTGAAACTTCCCGTGAACCGCTCCGAACCCTCGCCTGCCCCATCCATCAGCGCACCAGCCTTTCCGCCAGTTCCGGCAGATCATCGAAATGATCCAGCAGAGCCTCCGGGTCAAGCCGCGTGATCCTTCGCCCTTCGGGACCAAAGGTCACAAGCGCGACAGGCACCCCCGCCGCGATGCCCGTTTTGCGGTCCGTCTCTGTATCCCCCACCAGCATCGACCGCGCCACCACGCCCCCCGCCCGCGTCACCGACGCGACATAGGGCGCCGCGTCCGGCTTGCGCACGGGCAGTGTATCCGCGCCGACCAGTGCATCGAACAGACCCCTGACGCCCAACTGCCCGACCAATGTTTCCGCCAGACCCTCTGGCTTATTGGTGCAGATCGCCGTGGCAAAACCCCGCGCGCGCAGCCGCTCGACCGCCGCCACCGCGCCCGGATAAAGCCGCGTCTCGCGGCAGATTCCCTCGGCATAGGCCGCCAAAAGCCGGGGATATTGCGCATCGACCACCGCCTCTGCCCCCTCCAGCCCCAAGCGCGCGAACCCCAGCCGCAGCATCGCCCGCCCGCCATGAAAGGCCGTCAGCGCATCCCCCGCGCCCAGCACATCGCCATGCCCCAAGTCGCGAAAACAGGCATTGGCCGCCGCCAGAAGATCGGCGGATGTATCGGCCAAGGTGCCGTCCAGATCAAAGACCACCGTCCGCCGCTCTTGCAACACCGCGTAACCCTCCGTGAAGCGGGCCTCCCTTGCGGCCCGCACGGATGGGGGTAAAACGGGCGGCAAAAGAAGGAAAGGGGCAGCATGCCGGTTTCGCTTATCGTTCTCGCCGCGGGTCAGGGCACGCGGATGAATTCCGACCTGCCCAAGGTCCTGCATCAGGTGGGGGCGGCCCCGCTGCTGCACCACGCGCTTGCCGCAGGCCGCGCGCTGGACCCCGAAGCCACCATCGTCGTCACCGGCCATGGCGCGGAACAGGTGGCGCAATCCGCCCGCGCCTTCGACCCCGATATCCAGACCGCCCTGCAATCCGAACAGAAGGGCACCGCCCATGCTGTCCTGCAAGCCGCGCCGCTTTTGGAAGGCGTGCCGGGTGATGCTCTTGTCCTTTATGGCGACACGCCCTTCATCCGCCCCGAAACCCTGCAAGCCATGCGCGACGCCCGCCGTCGTCATGCCGTCGTCGTGCTGGGCTTCCACGCCGCTGATCCGGGCCGCTATGGCCGCCTGATCGCCGAAGGCGACACGCTTCACCGCATCGTCGAATGGAAAGACGCAACCGAGGAGGAGCGTGCCGTCACGCTGTGCAACTCCGGCGTCCTCTGCGCCGACGCGGCGACGCTGATGCGCCTCTGCGCCGCCGTCGGCAATGCCAACGCCTCCGGCGAATATTACCTGCCCGATGTCGTGGCGCTGGCCCGGGCCGAGGGGCTTTCCGCTGGCCTCATCCTCTGCGACGAATCCGAAACGCTGGGCATCAACACCCGCGCCGAGCTTGCCCGCGCCGAGGCCGCCTTCCAATCCCGCGCCCGGACCGAGGCGCTGGAAAACGGCGTCACCTTGACCGCGCCGGAAACCGTGTTCTTCGCGCTCGACACCCATATCGGCCGAGATGCCATCATCGGCCCCAACGTGATCTTCGGCCCCGGCGTCACGATTGAATCAGGGGCCGAGGTGAAGGGCTTCTGCCATCTCGAAGGCTGCCACATCTCACGCGGTGCCACCGTCGGCCCCTTCGCCCGCCTGCGCCCCGGCGCGGAACTGGCCGAAGATGTCCATGTCGGCAATTTCGTGGAAATCAAGAACGCCATACTCGACGAAGGCGTGAAGGTTGGCCACCTGACCTATCTGGGCGACGCTGATGTCGGAGAGCATACCAATATCGGCGCAGGCACCGTCACCTGCAATTATGACGGGGTCATGAAGCACCGCACCAAGATCGGCAAACGCGCCTTCATCGGATCGGACACCATGCTCGTCGCCCCTGTCACGGTGGGCGACGATGCCCTGACCGGGTCGGGGTCCGTCATCACCGAAGACATCCCCGCCGAGGCCGTGGCACTGGGGCGCGCGAAACAGGTCAACAAACTGGGGCTCGCCCCCAAATTGTTCGAAAAGTTAAAGTCTATAAAAGCCAACAAGGCAAAAGGGCAGTAAAAATGTGCGGAATTGTAGGGGTCCTTGGGAACCACGAGGCAGCGCCGCTGCTGGTCGAGGCGCTGAAACGCCTTGAATATCGCGGCTATGACAGTGCCGGGATCGCCACCGTCAACGCTGGCCGTCTGGACCGTCGCCGCGCTGTGGGCAAGCTAGTCAACCTCTCCGACATGCTGGTTCACCAACCGCTCGCCGGGAAATCCGGCATCGGCCATACCCGCTGGGCCACCCATGGCGCGGCCACCGTGACCAATGCCCATCCCCACCGCGCCGGCCCCGTCGCCGTCGTCCATAACGGGATCATCGAGAATTTCCGCGAACTGCGCGAAGAACTCGCCGCCGCCGGTTATGTGCAGGAATCCGAAACCGATACCGAAACCATCGCCCTTCTTGCCCAACTCCACATGGACCGTGGCGCAACCCCGGTCGAGGCCGCGCGCCAGACGCTCCACCGCCTGCAAGGCGCCTTCGCGCTCTGCTTCCTTTTCGATGGGCAGGACGATCTGATGATCGCCGCCCGCAAGGGCAGCCCGCTCGCCATCGGCCATGGCAAGGGCGAGATGTTCGTCGGCTCCGACGCCATCGCGCTGGCCCCGCTCACCGACCGGATCACCTATCTGGAGGAAGGGGATTGGGCCATCCTCACCCGGCAGGGGGCCGAGATTTTCGATGCTCATGACCGCCGCGCCAACCGCGCCGAGACCCGCATCCAGATCGAAGCCACGCGCATCGAAAAGGCGGGTTTCAAGCATTTCATGGCCAAGGAAATCGCCGAACAACCCGTCGTCATCGCCGACGCGCTCAAACATTACATCGGCACCGATGGCACCAGCCTGAACCTCCCGCCCGAGGTGGATTTCGCCACCGTCGACCGCATCACCATGGTCGCCTGCGGCACAGCCTCCTATGCCTGCCATGTCGCGAAATACTGGTTCGAACAGATCGCGGGCCTGCCTGCCGAAATCGACATCGCGTCGGAATTCCGCTACCGCGAACCGCCGCTTTCCCCCACCTCATGGGCGCTTTTCGTCAGCCAGTCGGGCGAAACCGCCGACACGCTGGCCGCCCTTCGCTATGCCAAGGATCACGTCGCCAAAACCGTTTCCGTGGTCAACGTCCCCACTTCTTCCATCGCGCGGGAAAGCGATTTGTCGCTGCCCATCCTTGCCGGTGTCGAGGTGGGCGTCGCCTCTACCAAGGCCTTCACCTGCCAGCTCACCGTTCTTGCCCTTCTCGCCCTCAAGGCGGCGGTGGATCGCGGCAGGCTGGATGCCGCGGGCCTTGCCACCCACCTCTCGGCCCTGCGCAACCTGCCGGGTCTGATGAACCACGCCCTTAGCCTGTCGCAAGCCATCGCCGATATCGCCGAAGAATTGGCCGAGGCGCAGGATATCCTCTTCCTTGGCCGCGGGGCGATGTATCCCATGGCCCTTGAGGGAGCGCTGAAACTCAAGGAAATCAGCTACATCCACGCCGAAGGTTATGCATCAGGTGAACTGAAACACGGCCCCATCGCGCTCATCGATGCCCGCGTCCCCGTCATCGTCATGGCCCCGCGCGACGCGCTTTTCGAAAAGACGGTGTCGAACATGCAAGAGGTGATGGCCCGCCACGGCAAGGTCCTCCTCATCTCGGATGCACAAGGCGTGGCCGAGGCAGGCAGCGGCACATGGGCCACCCTCACCCTGCCCGAGGCGCCCCCTGCCTTCGCCCCCATCCTCTATGCGGTTCCGGCGCAACTCCTCGCCTATCACACCGCCATCGCCAAGGGCACAGATGTGGACCAGCCGCGCAATCTGGCGAAATCGGTGACGGTGGAATGATCCCCACCGAAACAGCACTCGCCGAACTCCACGCGCTGGCCGATCCGGCAAAGGCCGCCGAGATGGCGGCCTATCACAAGGCCCCGCGCCCCTATCTCGGCATCCCCGTTCCCCTGATCGAGGAACGGGTCGCCGACTGGCGCGCGGCCCTCTCTGTGGGAGACCGCACCGCCCTTGCCGCCGCGCTATGGGAGACGGATATCCACGAAGCCCGCGTCGCCGCCGCCAAACTCCTGACCCAAGCCCGACTGCGTCCCGATGGCCCCGCATGGGACTTGATCTGCCATTGGACCCAAAGCTTCGACGCATGGGCCTTGGCCGATCACGCCACCATCGCTGGGCAGAAACGCCTGCTCGCCGATCCCGCGCGGATCGACACGGTCGAAGACTGGACGCAAAGCCCCAATATGTGGACGCGCCGTGCGGCCCTTGTCATCACCCTGCCCTATGCCAAGATGAACCACCCCAAAGCGGGCGATCTTGCCATCCGCGACCGCGCCCTTGCTTGGGCCGAAACCTATATCCAAGACCGCGACTGGTTCATCCAGAAGGCCATCGCATGGTGGCTGCGTGACCTTTCGAAACACGACGCCGCCCGCACCCGCGCCTTCCTCGACGGCCCCGGCACCGCATTGAAATCCTTCGCCCGCAAAGAAGCCGCGCGCCATCTGGCCTGACCGCCCGCAACAGGAAAGAGGCCAGCATGACCTTCGCAGGCATCGACTTCGGCACCTCCAACTCCACCCTCGGCCTTGCCGACGCGGGCGGCGCACGCCTGCTGCCGCTGGAAGGCGATGAGGTCACCCTCCCCTCCGCCGTCTTTTTCCACAGCGATGATCCGCAGGTCGAATTTGGCCGCGCCGCGCTGGCGGCCTATCTGGAAGGCGAAGATGGCCGCCTCCTGCGCGGCCTGAAATCCACCCTCGGCTCTGGCCTCATCAACGACCGCACCGCCATCGGCGCGCGGGCCATCTCGTTCCGCGAGGTTCTCGCCCGCTTCATCGGGCATCTCCGCCACAGGCTTGACGCCGCCACCCCCGGCATCGACCGCGCCGTCTTCGGCCGCCCCGTCCATTTCGTCGATGATGACCCCGCAGGCGACGCTGCCGCACAATCGGCACTCAAGGAAATCGGCCATGCCTGCGGCTTTCGCCATATCGAATTCCAATATGAACCCGTCGCAGCCGCGCTGCATTATGAACAAGGCCTGACGACCGAGGAACTCGTCCTCGTCTTCGATATCGGCGGCGGCACCTCCGACCTTTCCATCCTCCGCCTGTCGCCCAGCCGCGCCCGCGCAGCGGACCGATCTGCCGATATCCTCGCCACCGGTGGCATCCGTGTCGGCGGCACCGATTTCGACCGCCTCCTGTCGCTGGCCGAGGCGATGCCGCATCTCGGCTATCTCTCCACTTCGAAACAGGGCGCAGGCATCCTTCCCCGCCATTACTGGCAGGACATGGCCACATGGCACCGCATCAACGCGCTTTATGCCCCGCGCGTCATGGCCGATCTCAAAGGTCTGCGGCACGAGGCAGACCGGCCCGACCTCATCGACCGCATGATCCACGCCGTCACCCACCGCCAAGGCCACGCCATCGCGATCGAGGTGGAGCGGGCCAAGATCGCCCTCTCCGACACCGACGCCACGCGCCTGATGCTCGCCCCCCTGACCACAGGCCCCAACCCGATGATCCGGCGCGAAACCTTTGACGCCGCCCTTTCGGACCCCGTCACCCGCCTTCGCACGCTGATCAACAGCACCCTCACAACGGCAGGCCTTCCCTCCGACCGCATCGCCACTGTCTTCCTGACGGGCGGCTCGGCCCAGCTTCCCCTCCTCCGCGCGATGGTGGCCGACGCCCTGCCCCAAGCCCGCCTCGCCACCGGAGATATGCTGGGATCGGTCGGCACCGGCCTTGCGCTGGACGCCCGCCGCCGCTTCGCCTGATCCCGCTTGCGCCCAATCCCACCTGCGCTAGGCTGCGTGGAAAGGAGACCCCCATGCCCGTCAAGAACCGCTTTGCCGAACTCCTCCCCGAAATCACCGCATGGCGGCGCGATTTCCACGAACACCCAGAGCTTCTTTTTGACGTCCACCGCACCGCCGCCCGCGTGGCTGACCTGCTGCGCGCGTTCGGCTGCGATGAGGTGGTGACAGGCATCGGCCGCACTGGCGTTGTCGGCGTCATCAAGGGCAAGACCGATACATCCGGCCGCGTTGTCGGCCTGCGCGCCGATATGGACGCGCTGCCGATCATCGAACAGACCGGCGTCCCCTATGCCTCCAAAACCCCCGGCAAGATGCATGCCTGCGGCCATGACGGCCACACCGCCATGCTGCTCGGTGCCGCCAAATACCTCTGCGAAACCCGCAACTTCGACGGCACCACCGTCGTCATCTTCCAACCCGCCGAAGAAGGCGGCGGCGGCGGGCGCGAGATGGTCGCCGACGGCATGATGGATCGCTGGGGCATCCAAGAGGTTTACGGCATGCACAACATGCCCGGCATCCCCGTGGGCCATTTCGCCATCCGCAAGGGCGCGCTGATGGCCGCCGCCGACCAGTTCGAAATCACGGTGACGGGCAAAGGCGGCCATGCCGCGAAACCCCATGACTGCGTGGATACCACCGTCGTGGCCGCCCATATCATCGTCGCCCTACAAACGATCGCCAGCCGCAACGTGGACCCGCTGAAACAGGTCGTCGTGTCGGTCTGCACCGTGGAAACCGACAGCACCGCCCACAACGTCATCCCGCAGGTCGTCAAGATGAAGGGCACCGTCCGCACCATGGACCACGCCGTTCAGGATTTCGTTGAACGCCGCATCTCGGAAATCGTCTCCGGCACCGCCATGGCGCTCGGCGCAACCGCCGCAGTCGCCTATTCCCGCGGCTACCCCGTCACGATCAACGCCGAGGCCAACACCGATTACGCGGTCGAGGTCGCGCGCCAAGTCTCTGGCCAAGTCGATCCCGACACCGCCCCCCTCATGGGGGCCGAGGATTTCAGCTTCATGCTGAACGAACGCCCCGGGGCCTATATCTTCGTGGGCAATGGCGACACGGCGATGGTCCACCATCCCGCCTATAATTTCGACGACAACGTGATCCCCTTCGGAGCAAGCTGGTATGCCGGGATGGTAGAGGCGCGGATGCCCGCCGCATGATCGCCACCACCCTCACAGCCGCCATCGCCGCGCTGCATGTCTATATTCTGGTGTTGGAGATGTTCCGCTGGGAACATCCCCGCACCCGCCGCGCCTTTGGCACGACCGAGGATTTCGCAAGGGCCAGCAAGACGCTCGCCGCGAACCAGGGCCTCTACAACGGCTTCCTCGCCGCAGGCCTCTTCTGGGCCGTCCTCGAAGGCACCACCACCGATGGCCGCCCCCTCGCCCTTTTCTTCCTGTCCTGCGTTCTGATCGCGGGCCTTTACGGTGCGGCGACCGCCAGCCGCCGCATCCTTTTCATCCAGGCGCTCCCCGCCGCGTTCGGCCTTCTCGCGGTCACGCTCAGCGTCTAATCATAAGACAGCTTGGTGGCCTTCCCGCGAAAGATCACATAGGCCAGCACCGTATAGCCAAGGATCATCGGCAGCACGACCAGCGTGCCGACAAGGATGATCGACAGGCTCTCCGTCGCCGCCGCCGCCTCCCAGATCGTCAACTGTTCCGGCACGATATAGGGGTAGAAGCTGTAGGCCATCCCAAAGAAGCCCAGCACCATCAGAACCACAGCCCCCACGAAAGGGAACCACGCGAAACTGTCATTCGCCGTCGGCAACCGCCGCAGCGCCAGCCACAGAAGCGCCACCAGCAGCCCCGACATAAGCGGCAGCGGGGCCAGCGTTACGATCTCGGGGAAACGGAACCACTTGTCGAAAATCCGCTCGCTCACCAAAGGCGTGGCGACGCTTACCGCCCCCATGCCCAGCACCATCCCCCAGATGCCGCCCTTGGCCCAGTCCACGGCCTTCCGCTGCAAGACCCCATCCGTCTTCAGGATCACCCAGCCCGCCCCGATAAAGCTATAGGCCACAGCCAAAGCCCCCGCTGTGCCCAGCGCGAAGGCCACCTTGGGCCATGTCCATTCCAGCCCCATCACATACATGCCCAGCATGAAACCCTGCGCCAAGGCCGTCATCAACGACCCCGCCCAGAAGGCCACATCCCAAGGCCGCTTGTGCCCAAGTGGCGCTTTGGCCCGGAATTCGAACGCCACCCCCCGCAGGATCAACCCGATCAGCATGACCGCCACAGGCAGATAAAGCGCCGTCAGGATATCCCCATGCGCGACCGGGAAGGCCACCAGCAGAATGCCGATGGCCAGCACCAGCCATGTCTCATTGGCATCCCAAAACGGCCCGATGGATGCGATCATGCGATCCCGCTCCGCCTCTTCGGCAAAGGGAAACAACAGGCCCACCCCAAGGTCGAACCCGTCCAGCACAACATAAAGCAGGATCGACACCCCCATCAGGGCGGCAAAGATCAAGGGCAGCGCAACAGGATCAAACATCGCCATCACTCCGCCGGTTGCATGCCGGGCGAAGCAACGGGCGCATCATAGCGCCCGCCCTTCCGCGCCAGATGGAAGATCACGCCAACATAGGCCGCCAGCAGCGCCAGATAGACCGCCACATAGGCAAGCAACGTCGACAGAACCATACCGGACGCGATATCGCCCACCGCCTGCTCTACCGTCAGCACGCCTTGCACCAGCCACGGTTGCCGCCCGATCTCGGTCGTGTACCAACCCGCCAAGGTGGCGCCCCATCCGGCAAAGGTCATCCCCGTCAGACCCCAGAGGTAAGGCTTCGGCATTCCCTCCACCCCGCGCCGCCACAGCATCCACGCCCCGGCCCAGCTTGCCACCAGCATGAGCATCCCGATCCCGACCATGATGCGGAAGGACCAGAAGACAGGCGCCACCGGCGGATGCAGCACCGTGCCATCCTCCGCCACGAAATCATTCAACCCCGGCACCACGCCCGCAGGGTCATGCTTCAGGATGACAGACGCCATCGACGGGATGCCGATCTCCATCGCATTTTCCCGCGCCGCCTCATCCGGCAGGGCGAACAGCAGCAGCGGCACATGGGATTGCGTCTCCCAATTCCCCTCCATCGCCGCCACCTTGGCCGGCTGATGCTCCAGCGTGTTCAGACCATGCATGTCACCCGCAAGGATCTGGATCGGGATCAGCACCGCGCCAAGGATCACACCAAACCGCAGCCCCGTCGCCACTTCGGGCGCACGATCCCCCCGCAACCACCGATAGGCCGACAGCCCCGCAATCAGAAAGGCCACCGTCAACCCGCTCGCAAGCAGCATATGCGACAGACGGTAAGGCATCGACGGATTGAAGATGATCGCCCCCCAATCCACCGCATAGACAATGCCATCCCGCAGCTCATGCCCCACGGGCGTGTGCATCCAGCTGTTCAGGACCAGAATCCAGAAGGCGCTCATCGTCGTGCCAAAGGCCACAAGAAAGGTCGCCAGCGTATGCAACCACCCCGGCACCCGGCTTGCCCCGAACAGCATGATCCCAAGAAAGACCGCCTCAAGGAAAAAGGCTGTCAGCACCTCATAGGCAAGCAGCGGCCCCGCCACATTCCCCACCGTCTCCATAAAGCCCGGCCAATTCGTGCCGAACTGGAAAGACATGGTGATCCCCGACACCACGCCCAGCGCGAAAGACAGCGCAAAGACCTTCACCCAGAACAGGTAAAGGTCCATCCACTTCCGCTCCCCCGTCCGGTTGAAGCGCAGCTTGAAAAACAGAAGGACCCATCCCAGCGCGATGGTGATCGTGGGAAACAGGATGTGGAAGGAAATATTCGCCGCAAACTGGATGCGGGACAGCAAAAGCGTATCCATGACTCACCTTTCAGGTTCACCCGCAAGATAGGGCACCACCCCCGCGATACGAGGGGTCTGCGACCGGCTGCCCCATGCGACAGGCTGTCATTTCGGCGTCAGGTTAACGAAAGGCTGCCACAGCGTGCGTGGCCACAGAATGCGGCACAAAACTCGGCACAAAACAGGGCACAACCGTTTTCACAAAAGTCGGTGAATTAACCAACATCCCCAAGGGCTTGGCCCGAACCGCGCCTCAGCCGCCCGTATGGCTCATATGCCGCGACACCTGCCCGCTCACGGTCTGGCGCGAATAGTCGAAATCATGGCCCTTGGGCTTTCTGGCAATCGCCGCCCGGATCGCCTCTTCCACCAGCCCGTCCTCGGCACTCGCCCGCAAGGGCGCGCGCAGATCGGCCATATCCTCCTGCCCAAGGCACATATAAAGCTCACCCGTGCAGGTCAGCCGCACCCGGTTGCAGCTTTCGCAGAAGTTATGGGTCAGGGGCGTGATGAACCCCACCTTCTGCCCCGTCTCCTCCAGCCGGACATAGCGCGCAGGTCCCCCCGTCCGCTCCGCAAGATCGGTCACGGTGAACCGCTCACCATAGCGCGCGCGCACATCCTTGAGGCTCCAATATTGCCCCAGCCGATCCTCACCGCCCAGATCGCCCATCGGCATCACCTCGATCCAGGTCAGGTCATGCCCCTCGGCCGCGCACCATTCGGTCAGCGAGAATTGCTCCTCCTCATTGAACCCTTTCAGCGCCACGGCATTGATCTTCACCCGCAACCCCGCCGCCTTGGCGGCGGCGATCCCGTCTAGAACCTGCCCCAGCCGACCCCAGCGCGTGATCGCGGAAAACTTCGCCATATCAAGGGTATCCAGCGACACATTGATCCGCCGCACACCGCATTCGGCCAATTCGCCCGCATATTTCGCAAGCTGCGACCCGTTGGTGGTCAGCGTCAATTCCCGCAAGGCGCCACTTTCCAGATGGCGCGACATGGCCCGGAAAAAGGTCATGATGCCCTTGCGCACCAAAGGCTCCCCCCCGGTGATGCGCAGCTTCTCCACCCCCAGCCGGACAAAGGCCGAACAAAGCCGGTCCAGCTCCTCCAAAGTCAGAAGTTCCGCCTTGGGCAGGAATGTCATGTTTTCCGCCATGCAATAGGTGCAGCGGAAATCGCAGCGATCCGTCACCGATACCCGCAAATAGGAAATCGGCCGGGCAAAAGGATCAATCAGGGGGGCAGCGCGCGCAGTCATACCCAAAACCTTAAGGTCTGCGCCGCACAGTCGCAAGCCAGCTCATGCCGGCCCGCCCCCGACCTTCGTCCCGCCTGATCAAAGTCCCACCTGATCACACGCCCCGAAATCCAGCGCGGACCGCCGCCACCCGTTAAGGTTAACACGCCCGCCCAACCCATTCGCCTTGGTCCAAAAACTCAAGACTCGCCGCCCAACCAAGGCGCAACGCCCAAAAGATCAAGGCAAAACCCGCCCCACCGCGCCGCTCTTCATCAATCTTTAAGGTTAACGCCCGCCCCCTCACCTTGGCCCAAATACTCAAAAAAACCACCGCGCCCCCAACCGCAACGCCAGGAACATCAAAGCGACGGCCCCGGCACCAGCCGCGACCCATCCGAAAACCGTGAAAGCCGGAACCGTGCAAGGTCATGCCCCACCGCATCCCCCGCCACCAGATCGGCCACCACGCGCCCCATTCCGGGCCCGATCCCGAATCCATGCCCGCTCATCCCCGTGGCCACCACCAGCCCCGGCACTGCCGCGACCCGGTCCACCACCGGCACCACATCCGGCATCGTATCGATCATCCCCGCCCATGCCGCCCGCAGTTTCGGCCGCCCCAGCCCCGGAAAAGCCGACGCCATCGCCGCCTGCACCCGCCCGATCCGCTCCATGTTCGGCGCAGGGTTTAACACCCGCACCCCCTCAAAGGGCGACACCTCATCGCCCCCCCAGCGCCGCTTCGTCCCCCAAGCATCGGGATAGCCCGCAGGCGCCATCGCCTTGAACGCTGTGGAACGGAAATCCTTTTTCAAAACAGGAAGATAGACGCCAATGTTGCGAAACGCATCCGGCCCCACAAAGAAGTCATGCCCCGATCCCGGCGCGATGGAATAGCCGCCATCCTGCCGCCGCCGAAAGGCGAAATCGTCGTCGCAGGCATTGCCCGCGAACACCTCCGCCATCGGCTCCGTCGCCGCCACGCTGGCCAAGACGGCCAGTTGCGGAATGGCCACCCCCTCGGCCCGAAGAAACAGCGATGACCACGCGCCCCCCGCCACCACGACCTGATCGCAACCGATCCGCCCCTTCTCGGTGAATACCCCCGTCACCCGCCCGCCCTGCCGGTCCAGACGCCGCACCGCGCAGTTCTCCAGAACCACCGCCCCCCGCGCGATCGCCCCTTCCACCAGCGTAGGCACCGCCGCCCAAGGCTCCCCCCGCGCATCCGACGGTGTCAGCAATCCCCCGGTCCAGCCCTTCACGCTGCCCTTCAACCGCTCGGCCACCGCGCCCGAAGTCACCATATGGCTGTCCACGCCAAAGGCCCGCGCCTCCGAAAGCCAGGCCTCGAACCC
This sequence comes from Fuscovulum ytuae, assembly GCF_029953595.1. Classification (NCBI taxonomy): domain Bacteria; kingdom Pseudomonadati; phylum Pseudomonadota; class Alphaproteobacteria; order Rhodobacterales; family Paracoccaceae; genus Fuscovulum; species Fuscovulum ytuae. The sequence continues at coordinate 1,335,649 of NZ_CP124535.1, forward strand.
CGCCATCTCGCGCTCGGTCTTGGCAAGATAGAGAACACCTTCCTGCCGGAACCCCAGCCTTTCGCCAAACTCCTGCGCCAAGGATTTCCAGATGCGCATGCTCTCCATCATGATGGGCAATTCGCCCATGTCGCGCCCCTGCTGGCGGATCCAGCCCCAGTTGCGGCTGGATTGTTCCCCGGCGATTCTGCCCTTTTCGCAAAGGGTTACGCGCAAACCCTTCTCGGCCAGAAACCACGCCGTCATCACCCCGATGACCCCGCCGCCCAGCACCACCACATCACAGGCTTTGGGGGCCTCTCCCCCGAACCGCACCGGAGACGCCTCGGAAATCGGAAAGCGCATCATGCCGACAACTCCTCCAAAAGCCGCTCCATGAAGCGCTGCCCCGCCTCAAACTCGCTCACCGCCAGCCATTCATCGGCCTGATGCGCCTGCGCGATGTCGCCCGGCCCGCAGATCGCGGCAGAATAGCCCGCCTCCTGAAACTGCCCTGCTTCCGTGCCATAGGACACGACGCCCACCGCATTCCCCCCTGTCAGACGGCGGATCAGGGCCTCGGCCACCCCCTCTGGTTCGGGCAGCAGCGCGGGCACCCCGAAAAACCGTTCCAGATGGATGCCCGCCTCCGGCCTCACGGCCTTCATGCCCGCCTCAACCCGCGCTACTTCGGTAAGAAATTCAGACACATGCGTCTCGATCTCTTCACCCGGAACCACCCGCATCTCCAGCGCGAAACGGCAATCGGCGGCGGTGATGTTATGCGCCGTCCCGCCCGAAATCATGCCCACATGCAACGTGGTGAAAGGCGGATCGAACCCCGCCGCCACGGACGAAACCGCCTGCGCCTGTATCCACATATTCCGCGCATTCGCCCATTGGATCAGCCGCGCCCCTTCCATGATGGCCGAAACGCCATGAGGCAGCAGCGAGGAATGCACCTCAAACCCTTTCACATGGACATGGAACCCCGTCCCGCCCTTGTGCCCGTTGATGACCTGCATCCGCGACGGCTCGCCAATCACCGCAACCGCGCCCTTGGGAAATACCCCCTGCATCGCCGCGATCATCGGCGGCGCGCCGGTGCAGCCCACCTCTTCGTCATAGCTTAGCGCGATCTGCAAAGGTCGCTTCACCCCGCGCCGCTGCGCCTCGACCAAGGCCCAGATCGCCAGCGCATCGAACCCCTTCATGTCACAGGTGCCGCGCCCATAAAGCCGCCCCTCCCGCTCCACCACCACCCAAGGGTCGGATGTCCAGACCTGCCCATCCACCGGCACCACATCTGTGTGGCCCGAAAGGACCACGGCCCCCTCCTCCCATGGCCCCACATGGGCGAAAAGCGCGGCCTTTGTGCGATCCTCGTTCCAATGCCTGTGGGCGGTGATGCCATGCTCCGCCAGATAGGCTTCTACCCAATCGACCAAGGGCAGATTGCTGTCGCGGCTGACCGTGCGAAAGGCCACCAGCCTTTCAAGGATTTCACGAGTAGAGAGCAAGACAGGATCAGGCGTCGTTTTGGGCAAGGGCGCGGGCATTCTGGGCTTTCCTGAAAGGCGTCCACAGGTTGGCTGCTTGCCCGCGCAGGGTCAAGGGTCACACCTGCCCGGCGACATGACGTGGGGTCACCCCGCACAAGCGGCTTGCGGCAATGCGAAAAATCTCTAACACTCGCCGAAACACGCCGGGCCAAGGCGCAACGCCCCCCCGGAAAAAGAACAATAATCATGTGACCTTGGGGGGTCTTTTCATGCCCGACGGGGCTTCGCCCGTCCTCGATGTGCGGGGACTAAAGACCGTTTTCAAGACCCGCGGCGGCGAGATTCATGCCGTGAATTCCGTCAGCTTTCACCTGCGCCCCGGCGAGCTTTTGGGGGTCGTAGGCGAAAGCGGTTCGGGCAAGTCCGTCACAATGATGTCGCTGATCGGTCTCCTCCCCTCTCCCCCCGCCGAGGTGCGCGGCGGCGAAGTCCTGCTGGGAGGGCGTGACCTCCTGAAACTCGCCCCCCGCGACCTCCAAGAGGTGCGCGGGGCCAAGGTGGGTTTCGTCTTTCAAGACCCGATGACCAGCCTCAACCCCGTCTTCACCGTGGGCAACCAGATCATGGAACCCCTGATGAAGCATATGGGGATGACCAAGGCCCAAGCCGCCGACCGTGCGGCAGAACTGCTGTCCCTCGTCGGCATTCCCGATGCGAAAAAGCGCCTGAAATCCTACCCGCATCAGTTTTCCGGTGGCATGCGTCAACGCGTGATGATCGCCATTGCCCTGGCCTGCGATCCCGACGTTTTGATCGCTGACGAACCCACCACCGCGCTTGATGTGACGATCCAGGCCCAGATCATCGAACTGGTCAAGGAACTGCGCCAGAAACTTGGCATGGCCATCGTCTGGATCACCCATGATCTGGGCGTCATCGCCGGGATCGCCGATCGCGTGATGGTTATGTATGGCGGTCAGGTTGTCGAACAGGCCCCTGTGAAAGAACTCTTCGCCAATCCCCGCCACCCCTATACGCGCGCCCTTCTGAAAACCGTGCCCGCCCTGACCGGCACCCGTGCCGCGCGGCTTGAGGTGATTCAAGGCCAACCGCCAATCCTGATCGGCGAACCCACGGCCTGCCCCTTCCGCGCGCGCTGCGCCCATGCGCATCCCCGCTGCGAAACGGAAAACCCCCAGCGCCGCGCCATTGATGGCCTGCCCGTCGGTCAAGGCCATGACGTCGCCTGCCACTGGAACCCAGAGGTGGCCCATGCCTGAGCCCCTTGTAAAAGTGCGCGACCTGAAGATGCATTTTCCCATCTATGCAGGTGTGCTGCGCCGCAAGGTGGGCGACGTGAAGGCCGTCGATGGCATCAGCTTCGACATCTTTCAGGGCGAAACCCTTGGACTCGTGGGCGAATCCGGCTGCGGCAAATCCACCGTGGGCCGCGCCCTTCTGCGGCTTTATGAACCGACCTCCGGGTCGGTGGTGATCGGCGGCGAGGATATCGCCTCCCTGCCCCCCGATGCGCTGCGCAAAAAACGCCCCACGATGCAGATGGTCTTTCAGGACCCGCAAGCCAGCCTCAACCCCCGCATGACGGTGGCGGCCATCATCGGGGAACCCTTGGATGAACACACCGACTGGACCGAGGCGAAAAAGACCGAACGCATCTATGAATTGATGGATCAGGTCGGGCTCAACCGTCGCTTTGCCAACCGCTACCCGCATGAATTTTCCGGCGGTCAGCGTCAGCGTATCGGCATCGCCCGTGCCCTTGCGCTGAACCCCAGATTCATCGTCTGCGATGAACCCATCGCCGCCCTTGACGTGTCCATTCAGGCGCAGGTGGTGAACCTTCTGGAAGACCTGCAAGACAAGCTGGGCCTAACCTACCTCTTCATCAGCCATGACCTGTCCATGGTCCGCCACATCGCGGATCGGGTGGCGGTCATGTATCTGGGCCAGATCGCGGAACTTTCGCCCCGCGACGCGCTTTATGCCGAACCGCTTCACCCCTATGCGCAGGCCCTGCTTTCCGCCGTGCCCGAGGCCGATCCCACAGTCGAAGCCACCCGCCAGCGCATAATTTTGAAGGGCGATGTGCCCTCACCTGCCAATCCGCCCAAGGGCTGCAATTTCTGCACGCGCTGCCCGAAGGTGATCCCCCTCTGCCGCGAGACGAAGCCCCCCCTGACCGAGGTTCAGCCGGGCCGCTTCGTCGCCTGCCATCTGGTCGCGGCAAATACCGATACAGCCGGGGGGCACGCATCCCCCGGTCCCGAGGTGCGCGAGCACAACCAACAAGGAGAACTGACATGAAATTCAGAACCGCCCTTCTGGGCGCTGCGGCAGCCTTCGTGCTGGCCCCGGCGGCCCATGCCGAACGGGGCGCAGACGGCGAGGTCAAGGTATTCTATTACCAGGCCGTCTCGACGCTGAACGCCTACCTGTCCTCGGGCACCAAGGACGTCGAAGCGGGCTCCCTCGTCCTTGAACCGCTGGCCGGTTTCGATCAGGACGGCCAGCTTTTCCCGCGCCTCGCGCAGGATATCCCCACGGTCGAAAATGGCGGCGTCTCGGCTGACCTCACCTCGATCACCTGGAAACTGAAGGAAGGTCTCCTTTGGTCCGACGGCACCCCGGTCACCTCGGCCGACGTGAAATTCACCTATGAATACTGCACCGCCCCCGATGGCGGTTGCGCGCAGGGCGCGAAATATGAAGGCATTGCCTCGATCGACACGCCCGACGACCTGACCATCGTCGTGAACTTTGCGGCACCCAAGCCCTATCCCTATCAGCCCTTCACGGGTGGCACCGCGCCGATCCTGCAAAAGGCGCAGTTCGAATCCTGCATGGGCGCTGCGGCGGCAAGCTGCGTCGAACAAAACTCCAAACCCGTTGGCACCGGGCCCTTCATCGTCACCGACTTCAAGGTGAATGACGTGGTCACGCTCGAAGCCAACCCGAACTACCGTGACGCCTCCAAGCCCGCCTTCGGCAAGGTCACGATCAAGGGCGGCGGCGACGCACTTTCGGCGGCCTCTGCCGTGATGGAAACCGGCGAATTCGACTACGCTTGGAACACCCAGATCAACCCCGACCAGCAGGCCCAGATGGAAGCCGGCGGCAAGGGCAGCTTTGTCAACGCCTTCGGCACGCTCGTCGAACGGATCGAGATCAACATGACCGATCCCTCGCCCGCCCTGCCGGAAGGCGAACGCTCCACCACCAAGCATCCGCATCCGATCTTCTCGGATCCGAACGTGCGCAAGGCGATGTCGATCGCTATCGACCGTCAGACGCTGGTGGATATCGGCTATGGTGGCGCGGGTCGCCCGACCTGCAACCTCGTCCCCGCTCCGGCCTATCAGGCCTCGGACAACACCGCATGCCTGACGCAAGACCTTGAAGGGGCCAAGGCCCTTCTGGAACAGGCCGGCTGGACCGATACCGATGGCGACGGCATCCGCGACAAGGACGGCAAGAAACTGTCGATCCTTTACCAGACCTCGGTCAACGCGGTGCGTCAGGACTTCCAAGCCCTCATCAAGGGCTGGTGGAACGAGATCGGCGTGGAAGTGGAACTGAAGTCGATCGACGCTTCGGTCTTCTTCGGTGGTGACGCGGCCTCGCCCGACACCTTCCAGAAGTTCTATGCCGATGTCGAAATGTATGCCAACAACTTCGACGGCACCGATGCCGAGCCCTACATGGCGCAATACCTGTGCGACAAGATCCCGGGCCCGGAAAATCAGTGGCAGGGCGAAAACATCAACCGCTTCTGCGACCCGGCCTATGACGCGCTGGTTAAGGAACTCTCCACCACTTCGGGCATCGAAGCACGCGGCGAACTCGTCAAGAAACTGAACGACATGCTGACCAAGGACAGCAACATCGTCATCCCGCTGGTTGACCGCGGCCGTTTCTCGGCCAAGTCGAACACGCTCGATGGTTTCGTGATGAACTCGTGGGACACCGAACTGTGGAACGTCCAAGATTGGACCCGCGTGAAGTGATCTGACACTATTCGGGGCGCGCGGCGGCATGGCCAGCTGCGCGCCCCTTCCTTTCCTTTCCCCGTATCCTTGGGACGTCCATGCTGACATTCACGCTCCGGCGACTGCTGACCGCGATCCCGACGCTGCTTCTGATCAGCCTCGTGATCTTTCTTCTGGTCGACCTCGCCCCCGGCAGCCCTCTGTCGGACGTTCCCCTCACCGTGCCCCCTGAGGTGCGCCAGAAAATGCTCGCCGCCATGGGCGCGGATCAGCCCGTCATGGTGCGCTATCTCCTCTGGCTGAAACAGTTTTTCTGGATCGAACCGCTTTACGGGATCGACGCCCTGTTCGGCACCGACTTCGCGCAAGGTGCCCAGCGCATCATCAGCTGGCAGTCCAAGGTTCCGGTGATGTCGATCATCGGCGAACGCCTGCCCCAGACGCTGACAGTCGTCGGCACCGCCTATCTGATCGGTGTGCTGATCGCCCTGCCCATCGGCATCTATTCCGCCTATCGCCAATATTCATGGTTCGATCAGGCCGGCACCTTCTTTGCCATGGCAGGCTTTTCCGTACCGACCTTCTTTACGGGCAACCTTCTGATCCTGATCTTCGCCGTCAATTTGGGCTGGTTCCCGACGATCTATGACACCAATCTGGAAGTCACGGATTGGGAAAGCCTCAAGCGTATGCTGTCCCAGATGGCCCTGCCCGTGATGGTGCTGGCCCTTTTCAACGCGGCCGAAATCAGCCGCTACACCCGTTCCTCCGTCCTTGAAAACCTCGGTCAGGATTACGTCCGCACCGCACGGGCCAAGGGGATGGGCGAAGGCAAGGTCGTGCTGAAACACGTCCTGCGCAACTCACTGATCCCCGTCGTGACGGTGATCGCCCTCGGCCTGCCCACCGTTTTTGGCGGTGCCATCGTGACCGAGCAGATCTTCAAGATCAACGGCATTGGGGCGCTCCTGATCGGGGCCATCAACGTCTCGGACCTGCCCACGGTGCAGACCGTGACCTTCATCTTCGCGGTGCTCATCGTGATGTTCAACCTGATCGCCGATATCCTTTACGGCATCCTTGACCCGCGGATCCGCTATGACTGACACGACCCTCAAGATCGAAAAGGTCCGCGGTCCTTGGGCCGATGTCTGGGCGCAATTCCGCAAGCACAAGGGGGCGATGACTGCCCTCGTGATGCTGGGAACGCTGGCCACGCTCTGCCTGCTTGGCCCCCTTGTGTGGCGGATCGATCCGAACTTCATCGAAAGCGACACGGTGAAGATGTTCAAGATGCGCAATCAGGGGCCTTCCTTTGCCCATCCCCTCGGGACCGATCAATTGGGCCGCGACATGCTGGCCCGCATGATGTTCGGCGGGCGCATCTCGCTTGCCGTGGGCATGGTCGCCATGCTTGTCGCCATCTTCATCGGCACGACCGTGGGCGTGCTGGCGGGCTATTTCCGCCGCATCGACGGGCTTTTGATGCGCCTGACCGACCTCTTCCTCGCCCTGCCGCTGCTGCCCCTTCTCCTTGTGATGATTTTCCTCTTCCGTGACCCGATCGCAGGCGTGCTCGGTCCGCGGCTTGGCACTTTCCTTCTGATCGTCATGGCGATTGGCCTGACCAGCTGGATGCAGGCGGCTCGTGTCGTGCGGGGTGAGGTTCTGGCGCTCAAGGAACGAGAATTCGTGCTGGCCGCCCGGTCCATCGGCACGCCCTCTCGCCGGATCATCACGCGGCATATCCTGCCCAACGTGCTGTCGCCCGTTCTCGTCGCAGCCACGCTTGGAATCGCGGCGGCGATCATCACGGAATCCGTGCTGTCCTTCCTCGGCCTCGGCTTCCCGCCCGATTTCCCGACTTGGGGACGACTGCTCTATGACGGGATCGCCGAAATTCGCACCTACCCGGAACGGGTGGTCTGGCCCGGCCTTGCGATCTCGCTGACCGTTCTGTCGGTGAATTACATTGGCGACGGGCTGCGCGATGCGCTGGACCCCCGTATCCGGGGGCGCTGATCGGTAAGATGGGCGAAACCGCCCATCCTACCTAGTCAAAGTGGTTCCGGATCCGCCGCACCATCAACCACACCCCCAGCAGGACAACGGGCGTCAGGATCGCCATCAAGGCGCCATGCGACAGATGCACCCGATGCGCGAGGGGTTCCAGCGCATAGGCCGCAAGGTTCACGGCATAATAGCTGATCGCCACCGTCGACAGACCTTCCACCGTGCGTTGCAGCCGCAATTGCAGATCGGCCCGCTTATCCATGCTTTCCAAAAGCTTCTGGTTCTGCGCGCTGCGTTCCACATCCACCCGCGTCCGCAACAATTCCGCCGCCCGCTGCGCCCGTTCCGCCATGCTCTTCAGCCGCGCCTCGGCAGATTTCACCGTCCGCATCGCGGGATCATAGCGGCGCATCATGAACTCGCCAAAAGTCTGCCGGCCCTGAATGCGCTGCTCGCGCATCACCTCGATCCGCTGGTTGACGATGGCCTCATAGGCCGCCGTCGCTCCAAAGCGGAACGAGAACTGCACAGCCAGACTTTCCAATTCCGCCGAGATTGCCAGCAATTCATGCAGCGCCGCCTCGGGTGATCGCTCCGATGTATCCAACGCCGAAACAAGCGCCATCAGCTTGGGATCCAGCGCATTCAGCCGCCCCGTCAATTGCCGCGACCGCATCAACCCCAGCATCGACATCGACCGATAGGTTTCCACCTCGCAGAGCCGTTGCACGATCCGCCCCACGCGGCGGCTGCCCGTGCCGGGGCGCACAAAGACGGCAAAGCGCATATGCCCCGCCGGATCGATCCGGAAATCCCCTGCCACGATGGCCGCGCCATCCACCACGCGGCTGACGGCAAGGCTTTCGGGAACGAACCATTCCTCCAGCTTGGCCATCACCGCGTCATCATCGGCGGGCATCTCTTCCACCCGGATCAGGACAGAGCAAATCCGCTTACCCGGTGCGGCGGCCAGCCAGGATTCGGGGAAAACCTCCGCCTCCGCCGGGTCAAAGGCCCGCTTTGAAAGGCCCGGCCCGAAGGCCGAATAGGTCACGAATTCAGTATGGCTTTCCCATTTCAGGTCATGCCGCCCGATTGGCCCCGAAAAATGCGTGGCCTCAGGCTGCGGATGGGCCGAGGCATGACGGTCCAGCAGCCCAAGAAGATGCTCCCGATCCTTGCTGCGATCCCGGTTCGCCGCATCGACGGGTTCCTTGAAGGCCACATAGACCGCATGGCTCGGCACGTCGAGCGACGGGAAAGGCCGCGCGTGCAGCTCGTTCACAAGGGCATAGCGAAGCGGATGGTCGGGGATCGTGGGCATGGTGGTCCTGCATGTCTTTCCCGCGAGGTAGGCCGCAGCACGGCCCGCTTCCAGCAAATTGCAGGAATACAAGGGTATGCAAGGCTTATGTTGCAGAAAAGCCCGCGCCTTATGCGCCTCAAGGCCCTTGCGGATCAGATTTGGCGGCAAAGAAAAAGGCCCCGGTCCTGGGACCGGGGCCTTCCGTGAAGGGCAGACCTGCCTATCCTACACCACGCCTGACCATAGGATGGGCGATCCCGCCCACCTCTCCGGTCAGTCGATCATCGGCAGCAGCGCATCGATGGACTTCTTCGCGTCACCATAGAACATCCGCGTGTTCTCTTTGTAGAACAGCGGGTTCTCGATCCCCGAATAGCCCGTCCCTTGGCCCCGCTTGGACACGAAGACCTGCTTGGCCTTCCAGCATTCCAGCACCGGCATCCCGGCGATGGGGCTGTTGGGGTCTTCCTGTGCTGCCGGGTTCACGATGTCATTCGACCCGATCACGATGGCGACGTCCGTCTCGGGGAAGTCCTCGTTGATCTCGTCCATCTCCAGCACGATGTCATAGGGCACCTTCGCCTCTGCCAGAAGCACGTTCATATGCCCCGGCAGACGGCCCGCCACGGGGTGAATGGCAAAACGCACATTCTTGCCCTTCGCCCGCAGCTTACGCGTCAGTTCCGACACCGACTGCTGCGCCTGCGCCACCGCCATGCCGTAACCCGGAATGATGATGACGCTATCCGCATCATTCAGCGCCGCCGCCACGCCATCGGCGTCGATGGCGATCTGCTCACCGGTGACCTCCATCGCCGGCCCAGTGGTGCCACCGAAACCGCCAAGGATCACGCTGATGAAAGACCGGTTCATCGCCTTACACATGATGTAGGACAGGATCGCACCCGAAGAACCGACCAACGCGCCAACAACGATCAGCAGGTCGTTGGACAGCGAGAAGCCGATCGCCGCCGCCGCCCAGCCGGAATAGCTGTTCAGCATCGACACAACGACCGGCATATCCGCCCCGCCGATCCCCATGATCAGGTGATAGCCAATGAACAGCGCGGCCAGCGTCATCACCAAAAGCGCCAGCGTCGACCCCGACTGCAAGTAAACGAACAGCAACACCAGCGAGATGATCGCCGCGCCCGCATTCAGCACATGCCCACCGGGCAGCTTCTTGGCCTTCCCGTCCACCTTGCCTGCCAGCTTGCCAAAGGCAATCACCGACCCGGTAAAGGTCACCGCCCCGATGAAGACACCAAGGAAGGTCTCCACCCGCAGAATGGCCACCTCGACCGCCGTCTTCTCGGCGATCTTTGCGGCAAAGCCCGTCAGCGCCTCGCGCGCCGCATCGTCCATCCCGGCAATCGCGGTCAGTTCGATATGGGTGTTGAACCCGATGAACACCGCCGCCAAACCGACGAGAGAGTGCATCGCCGCCACAAGCTGCGGCATCTCGGTCATCTGCACCCGCTGCGCCACATACCAGCCGATCACGCCGCCCACGGCCACCATGACCAGAGAAATCAGCCAGTTGCCCGCACCGGGGCCATAAAGCGTCGCCGCCACCGCCAGCGCCATGCCGACAATGCCATACCACACCGCGCGCTTGGCGCTTTCCTGCCCCGACAAGCCGCCAAGCGACTGGATGAAAAGCACCGCAGCAACGACATAAGCCGCGGTCGTAAATCCGTATTCCATTCCGCGCGCTCCTTACGACTTCTGGAACATGGCGAGCATGCGCCGGGTGACCATGAAGCCACCGAATATGTTGATCCCCGCCATGAAGACCGACAGCGCCGCAAGGATGACGACCAGCCAGTTGCCCGACCCGATCTGCATCAACGCGCCAAGGATGATGATCGACGAGATCGCGTTGGTCACCGCCATCAGCGGCGTGTGCAAGGAATGCGACACGTTCCAGATCACCTGAACGCCCACATAGACCGACAGCACGAAGACGATGAAGTGCGACATGAACGAGGCAGGCGCATAAAGCCCCGCAAGCAGGATCAGACCGCCGCCGATCACCAGCATCGCCACCTGATCGCGGGTCTGCTTTTTGAAGGCCGCCATTTCCTGCGCCCGTTTCTCTTCGGGGGTCAGTTCCTTGGCCTTTTCCTTGGGCTTGGCTGCCGCGATGGCCGCGATCTTGGGCGGCGGTGGCGGATAGGTCACCGCACCCTCATGCGCCACGGTCGCGCCGCGGATCACGTCATCCTCCATGTTGTGGTGGATGACGCCGTCCTTCTTGGGCGTCAGGTCCGTCAGCATGTGACGAATGTTCGTCGCATAAAGCGTCGAAGCCTGCGCCGCCATCCGGCTGGGGAAATCGGTGTAACCGACGATGGTGACACCATTATCGGTCACGATCTTCTGGTCAGGCACCGTCAGATCGCAGTTGCCACCCCGTTCCGCCGCAAGGTCGACGATAACCGACCCCGGCTTCATCATCTTGACCATATCCTCGGTCCACAGCTTCGGCGCAGGCCTGCCGGGGATCAGGGCGGTGGTGATGACGATGTCCATATCGGGCGCAAGTTCGCGGAACTTGGCCAGCTGCTTTTCACGGAATTCCGGGGAAGACGGGGCCGCATAGCCACCCGTCGCCGCCCCATCCTGCGTCTGCTCGAACTCAAGGAAGACGAAATTCGCCCCCATCGATTCGATCTGCTCGGCCACTTCGGGCCGCACGTCAAAGGCGTTGACGATGGCCCCCAAGGACACACTGGTCCCGATGGCGGCAAGCCCGGCAACACCCGCCCCCACGATCAGAACCTTGGCCGGCGGCACCTTGCCCGCTGCCGTCACCTGCCCGGTGAAGAAGCGGCCAAAATTGTTCCCCGCCTCGATCACCGCGCGGTAACCCGCGATATTGGCCATCGACGACAGCGCATCCATCTTCTGGGCACGGGAAATCCGCGGCACCATGTCCATGGCAACCACCGTCGCCCCGGCATCGGCCACCTGCTTCAAGAGCGCCTCATTCTGCGCGGGCCAGAAGAAAGAGATGAGCGTCTGCCCCTTCTTCAGCATTGCCGCTTCCGAAGCCTCCGGCCCGCGCACTTTGACGACCACATCGGCAGCCTCAAAAACGGCCTTCGCATCGGCCAGAACCTCGGCCCCTGCCGCGCGATAGGCATCGTCCGAAAAGCCCGCCCTTGCGCCTGCGCCTGCCTCAATCACGCTTGAATGGCCCAGCTTGGCCAAGGCCTGAACCGAATCGGGCGTCATCGCCACGCGGTTCTCGCCTTCGAAAATCTCTCTCGGTGCCCCGATCTTCACGCTATTTCCCCCGGTTTACGCTGCGGGTGCAGCACTTCGCTCTCTCAGACCGCGCACTTATCACTGCGCAAGAATATTTCAAATCCCTATCGAACATCTTTTCGACCCTTTCTCGAAACGGCGTGACTAAAGCCAGCGCCGCACACGCGCCGCCCAATCATCAAAGGCCGCGCCAAAGCTCGCGCGTAGACGTGCCTCTTCCCCTTCGATGAACCGGACCCGGATCACCCGCATAAAAACCGGCACAAGCGGCAGGGCAAGCGGCACGTCCAGCCATAGGATCGCGGCCAGCAAAAAGGCCACATCGCCCAGATAGATCGGATTGCGCGTCAGCCGGAATATCCCACCCGTCACAAGGGCAGATGCTGCGCGATGGGGGATCACTGTCGTCCGCGCTCGCCCCATCTCCCAGATCGCCGTGGCAAAAAGTCCGCCCCCCACAAAGGCAAGACCCGCCCCCACAGCATCGCCCAGCGCCCCGAACAGCGGCAAAGGCAGCGCATGGCCCAGCGTCCAGACGGCCCCAATAAAAGCCAGCAACCAGACAGGCGGCAGATCGACGAATTTCGGCACCCGCGTTTCCCCTTTCCGCTTTGGCCCTAGTCGTTCGGGGCGTTCTTTCTTTCGCGTGCAGGCGCGATTGGCAAGATGCCATGCGCGGCGAGGCAGGCCCACGCCCTGTTGTGCCTGCCCGCCGAAGCAGGCATGGAAGGGACTGACGAACGGAGACCGCCATGACAACCGACTTCACCGCCACCCGTGCCGCCTTCGATCTGCCCGAAGGGGTCATCTATCTGGACGGCAATTCCCTTGGCCCCCTGCCCAAGGCTGCCGCTGCACGCGTGGCGCGCACAGTGACCGAAGAATGGGGCCAGATGCTCATCACCGGCTGGAACAAAGCGGGCTGGATGGATCAACCCGCCCGCATCGGGGATCGCATCGCCCGCCTGATCGGGGGTGAACCCGGCACGGTGGTGATGGGCGACACGCTGTCGATCAAGGTCTATCAGGCCCTCGCCTCTGCCCTCGAACTCAACCCGACGCGGCGGGTGATCCTGTCTGATACGGGCAACTTCCCCTCCGATCTCTACATGGCTGACGGCCTCGTCCGCACGCTTGGGAATGGCTATTCCCTGCGCACCGTCGCCCCGGAAGAGGTGATGGATGCCATCGACGACACCGTCGCCGTCACCATGATCACTGAAGTCGATTATCGCACGGGCCGACGCCATGACATGGCCGCCATCACCGCCAAGGCCCATGCCATGGGCGCGCTCACGATCTGGGATCTTGCGCATTCCGCAGGTGCCCTGCCCGTCGATCTGGCGGGGGTCGGGGCCGATTTCGCGGTGGGATGCACCTATAAATACCTCAATTCCGGCCCCGGCGGCCCGGCTTTTATCTATGTCGCCCCGCGCCATGCCGACACCGTCCGCCCCGCGCTGTCGGGCTGGCTTGGCCACGAATCCCCCTTCGCCTTCGACCTTGCCTATCGCCCCGGTCGCGGGATCGAACGGATGCGCGTGGGCACGCCCCCCGTCCTGCAACTCGCCGCACTCGAAGCGGCGATGGACATCTGGGATCAGGTCGATATGGCCGACCTCCGCACCCGCTCCCTCGCCCTCACTGACCGCTTCATCGCCGGGGTTGAAGGCACCTGCCCCGACCTCACCCTCGCCACGCCGCGCGATCACGCCCAGCGTGGCTCGCAGGTCAGTTTCCGCCACCCCGAAGGCTATGCCATCATGCAAGCCCTCATCGCCGAAGGCGTGATCGGCGATTTCCGCGCGCCTGATATCCTGCGCTTTGGCTTCACCCCGCTCTATATCGGGTTTGACGAAGTGGATCGCGCCGTCGATATCCTGTCTCGCATCATGGCCACCCGCGCTTGGGACCGGCCCGAATTCAAGACACGCGCCAAGGTCACCTGATGCCTCTTCCCGCCGCCCGCCAGCGTTCCTCGCGCCATCCGCTCTGCCGCCCGGCAGGGTGGATCGCGCTGTGGCGGCGCATCGGCAACCTCTCGGTCCAGAATGGAAAGGCCCGTCTCGCTCCCTGATCCACAATATTCCAAGGAGAAAGACGATGACCCAAACCCCCTTCGACCCCGCCCGAGATGGCGCGCAAATGTCTTTTGACGGGCGCATGTCCTACGGCGATTACCTCCAGATCGACCGCATCCTCGACGCACAACACTGCATGACCGATGCGCATGACGAACTCCTGTTCATCATCCAGCACCAAACGTCCGAGCTGTGGATGCGCCTTGCACTCCACGAACTCGACGCCGCCCGCCGCTGCCTTGATGCCGACCGCGCCCCCGAGGCCTTCAAGATGCTTGCCCGCGTGGCCCGCATTTTCGAACAGCTCAACTCCGCATGGGACGTGCTGCGCACCATGACGCCGTCGGATTATTCCCGCTTTCGCGATGATCTCGGCCAGTCCTCGGGCTTCCAAAGCTGGCAATACCGCCTCATCGAATTCGCTGTGGGCAACCGCAACCCCGCCATGCTGCGCCCCCATGCCCACCGACCCGATATCCTCGCGCGGCTCGTGGCGGAATTGGCCCGCCCCTCGCTTTATGACGCGGCCTTGGCCCATGTCGCCCGGCTCGGCCTGCCCGTGCCCTCGGCCATCCTGACACGTGACTGGGCGCAATCATGGTCTACCAATGACGATGTCCGCGCGATGTGGGAAACCGTCTACCGCGACCCCGCCCGCCATTGGCAAGCCTATGAACTGGCCGAGAAACTGGTGGATTTCGAAGATTACTTCCGCCGCTGGCGTTTCAATCACGTCACCACTGTCGAACGGGTTATCGGGTTCAAGCGCGGCACGGGCGGCACGTCAGGTGTGTCCTATCTGCGACGGATGCTCGAAGTCCAACTATTCCCCGAGCTTTGGCAGGTCCGGACGACCCTTTGACGCTTTGACGCTTGGGCCTGCGGCGGTTAGAATGTTGCCTTCCGCAGGCCCTGCTCTGCCTGCCTTACCGATGGACCACCGATTTATGCGCGCCCCCTTCCCTGCCGTTTTCAAGACCTTTGCCGCCCTTGCCCTTGCCACCATTCTTTCCGCCTGCGTCCACGAAGGCGGGACAACAATGTCCAACGTCAAGCCGGGCGAACCGAAGCTTGTCGAAGGGGCCTATCTGGCTACCAAGGATGCCAATATCGACATCCCCGCCCTGCCGGTCGAGGAAATCCCCCAACAGTTCCGCCGCCAGTCCGTCTATTTCGAAACAGCCGAGGCACCGGGAACCATCATCATAAACCCATCCCAGCGCGTGCTGCATTACGTGACGGGCAAGAACCAGGCGATCCGC
Source organism: Fuscovulum ytuae (assembly GCF_029953595.1). NCBI lineage: Bacteria > Pseudomonadati > Pseudomonadota > Alphaproteobacteria > Rhodobacterales > Paracoccaceae > Fuscovulum > Fuscovulum ytuae. The sequence continues at coordinate 1,351,072 of NZ_CP124535.1, forward strand.
TATGGCATCTCGGTCGGACGTGCGGGCTTTGAATGGGCCGGCACCGCCATCGTCAACGAAAAGAAACCCTGGCCGACTTGGACCCCGCCAAAGGAAATGATCGCCCGCGACCCGAAACTGGCGAAATGGGAAAAAGGCCAGCCGGGAGGTCCGACCAACCCGCTTGGCGCCCGCGCCATCTACCTGACAACGAACGGCGTGGATTACGGCTACCGCATCCACGGCACGCCGGAATGGCGGTCGATCGGGCGGAATGCCTCATCGGGCTGCATCCGTATGATCAATCAGGATGTGATCGACCTCTACAACCGCCTTCAGGGTGGCGAAAAGGTTGTCGTGCTGACGCGCGATGGCGAATACCCCACCCGCCTGATCCTGCCGCCGCCCACGCCGGTGAAAAAGGTGGAACCCGCCCCCGTTGTCGTGCCCGCCGCCATGCCCAGCTTCAACCCGCTGCTGCAAGGCGTGCCACCCGCGCTTCAGGCCCCGGCGGCCACCACGCCCAGCACCACCGCGCCGTCCACGACAACGACCACAACGACAAACGGCTGACGCAACCGCCGCAAAGCAAAGGGCCGCTGCGGCACCCCGCAGCGGCCCTTTTTCCATTCTCGGCCTGCCCTCAGGCCAGCCAGCGATCGTAATCCGACACCAAAAGATGCTTTGGCGCAACATCCTCTTCGATTTCGGAAAACCGCCCGATCTTCTTGGAAACAAAGACATTGTCGGTGACGTCGTCATTCACCGTCGACACCTCGCCGATCAGCACATCGCCGCCCTCACCCCAGAAGGCGTGCCAATCCCCCGGCATCAGCGTCACGCTTTCCCCCGGCGACAAAAGGATGACCTCGCCCCCTGTGAACGGCCGCGGCACCCCGTCGCAATGCACCACACCACCTTGGGTTTCGGAAAAGCTCCCATCCGGGTTCGACCCGTTCAACCGCACGGCCAACTTGGCCCCGCCGCGGTTGATGATATCCTCAGCCTTGACCACATGGGTATGGCAGGGCGAATGCTGATCCGCCCGCGAGATCAACAGCTTTTCAGCATAGCACATGCCACCGCCACGCTGCAGATCGGCCAGCCGCCCGTTCCGCAGCGTGAACAGGAACAGCCCCAACTCATCAAATGCCCCCTGCCCGTAATCGGTGATGTCCCACCCCATCCGGGCCTGGATGATCGCCCCCGCGCTGTCTTTCCGCGCCTTGAATTCGTCCGGCGACCAATAAGCGAAGGGAGGCAGGACGAACCCATAATGGCGGATCATGTCATCCGCCGCTGCCATGATCTCGTTGATGCGTGACCGTTTCATCCCAGCCCCTCCCGACGTGAAACCGTTTCCACCATCTAGACCTATGCCCCATCCCCCAACAAGGCCGTTCTGCGCCAGAACCGCAACGTCAGCGCCACCCCGGCCGCAGCCAGCGCAAGGATATAGCCCGCCCAGATGCCCGAAGGCCCCATACCGCCCCAATGCGCCAAGGCATAGCCAAGCGGCAGGGCCACGGGCCAATAGGCAATGGCCGACACCACCGCAGGCCAAGCAGTATCAGACAGCCCCCGCAGCGACCCCAGCATCGCCGATTGCACCGCGTCGCTGATCTGCATCGGCGCAAAGACCAGAAAGATCGCCGCCGCCACCGCCACCACCTCAGGGTCGTCGGTCACCAGCCGTGCAATCGCCTCCCCTTCCAACGCCAACGCCACTGCCGCTGCAACCAGCCAGACCCCCGCCACCACCACAGCGGCCAGCGCAATGGGGCGAAGCGCGCCCATATTCGCCGCCCCCCGTTCCTGCGCCACACGGATCGCCACCGCGCCCGCTACGCCAAGCGGCAGCATATAAAGAACCCCGCCCACCGCCTGCGCCACCTGATTTCCCGCCAAGGCCACCGTGCCAAAGGCCCCGATCATCAGCGTCGCCACGCTGACCGACGCGGTTTCCACCACATACATCGCCCCAAGTGGCGCGCCCTCACGGAACGTCACCCCCATGTCGCGCAGCGCCACCTGCCGCCGCAGCCGCAACCGCCGCATCGACGGGGCAAGGCGCCACCAGAGATAGGCCGCCAGCAAGGCCAGCGTCTCGGCAAGGAACGAGGCAAGCCCTGCCCCCGTCAGCCCCAATTGCGGCAGAGGACCGATCCCCCAGATCAGCGCATAGTTCAGTGGCACGTTGATCACGACGCCGAGAAAGGCAAAGGCCGTCCCCAGCCAAGGGCGATCCACCGCCTCGAAAGCCGACTTGAAGACAGTCAGCACCGCAAAGGGGATCAGGAAGGCACAGATCCAGAACCAATAGGCCCGCATCGCCCCCACAACCTCTTCTGGCTGGCGCAACAGCGGCAGCAATGGCCACAGCGCCGCCATAAGCACCGCCGAACCCACCCCCACCAACGCGCCCAAGGCCAGCCCAGACCGCAGGATACCCGGTATCGCCAGCCCCGCACCCGCGCCCCAAGCGGCCCCAATCCGCACCGACAGCGCCGACAACAGGCCATAGATCGCCGCATAGAACAGCACCGCCACCGCCCCGGTCAGCCCGACCGCCGCCAGTGGAACCGGCCCCAAAGGCGCCAGCATCACCGAATCCGTCACCCCGATCAGCGTCGATGCCGCCAACCCCATCACGATCGGCAGCGCCAGACCCACGATCCCCGGCACTTCCCGCCAGATCGCTCCGATCAACCCCTGCCCTTGCACTTGCCGCGCCCTTCCGTTTCACATACGGTTCGTATGTGAAACCCCTAACTCACATACGGACCGTATGTCAATCTCAGCACAACCCACCCTTCGCCCACAGGGCCGAGCCGAGGCCGCAGAACAGACCGCCGCGCGCCTGCTCGCCACCGCGCGGCAGTCCTTTGCCACCCAAGGGTTCGCCCATGTCTCGCTCGATGCATTGGCCGCCGAGGCAGGCGTGACCCGTGGCGCATTGCATCACCATTTTCAGAACAAGGCCGGGCTGTTCGAGGCCGTCTTCCGTGCCGTCGATGCCGAAATCGGGGATGAACTTGACCGCATCTACGACGCCGCAGGCGACCCGTGGCACGGCCTCACCGCCTGTTATCACGCTTATCTCGACCTCGCGCTGCAACCCGCCAATGCGCGCATCCTCTTTCGCGATGCGCCTGCCGTCATGGGGGCCCGCGCGATGGATATCCTGATGGAAAGCGGCTTTGCCACCATCGTCGAAGAACTTGCAGCCCTTATAGCGGCGGGGCGTATCCGCCCGCTTGACCCCGTCGCAGCAGCGCATCTGCTGAACGGTGCGGTGATGGCGCAGGCGCTCTGGCTCGCGGGTTGCGATGGCGGCACGGATGCGCAGCGCAGCGCCGCGCATGCCGCGCTCGCGGCCATCTTCGACGGTCTTACCGTGACGCGCTGATCAGGCCCGCCGTGCCAAAGCTGCAGGCCCCGCCCGCCGTGCGGCGGCAAATTCCGCCACCGCCTTGCCAAAGGCCGTGAACAGCGGCCGCGACACCGGATCGGCGGCGGCATTCCATTCCGGATGCCATTGCACCGAAAGGGTAAACCCCGGCGCATCCTTCACATAGATCGCCTCGGGCGTCCCATCCGGGGCCAGACCGTCAATCACGATCCCCTGACCCGCCCGCGCGATCCCCTGCCCGTGCAGCGTGTTGGTCATCACTTCTTCCGCCCCCATCAGCCGATGAAACACGCCCCCCGGCGTGAACCGCACCGAATGGCGCAGGGCGAACTTCTCTTCCATCGTGCCATCAGGCGGCATCCGATGGTTCATCCGCCCCGGCAGATCGCGGATCTCGGGGTGTAGCGTGCCGCCCAGCGCCACATTCACCTCTTGAAACCCACGGCAAATGCCAAGGAAGGGCTGTCCCCGCGCGACGCACTCCCGCACCAAGGGCAGCGTCACCGCATCCCGGCAGCGGTCGAAACTGCCATGCGCGGGCGTCTCTGCCTCGCCATATTCGCTCGGATGCACATTCGGGCGCCCCCCGGTCAAAAGGAACCCATCGCAAAACTCCAGCAACTCCTCAACCGACACGAAAGCCGGGTTCGTTGGAATGATCACCGGCAGGCATCCCGCCACCTTCGCCACCGCCTCGGAATTCATAAGGCCACCGGCATGGACGGGATATTCGTTGTTGATCATGTTCATGTTGCCGATGATCCCGACAACAGGTCGGCGGCCTTGGGCTGTCATGGCGTGGTCATCCTTCCGTCGTCCTACAGGATAGGCCGCCTAGCCGCGCCTGCAAAGGCCCCTGCCCCTTTTGCCCTGTGCGCCCATGCAGGGGCGGGGTGCAAAGGCCCCGCCGCAGGGCATTCCGCCCGACGAATGCGCAGCGCGCAAAACTGTCACGTCCCTGTGTCTTGCCTTCCAGCAGGGGGAACCTTTCAGACTCTTTCGACAAGCTGAACCAAACGAGGAATCCATGACCCGCCACCTGTCCATCGCCGCCCTTCTTTCCCTGACCTTCGCCCTTCCCTTGGCGGCCCAGACGGCGGATCATTCCGGCCATGGCATGTCGCATGGGGCCGACCACGGGATGATGGACGACAGCCCCTCCACCATGGCCTTTAAGGATGCCAATGCCCGCATGCATATGGGCATGGATATCCCCTTCACCGGCAATGCCGATATCGATTTCATCCGTGGCATGATCGCCCACCATCAGGGGGCCATAGACATGTCGCGCGTCGTGATCGACCACGGCACCGACTCCGATGTGAAGAAGCTGGCAGAAGAGATCATCGCAGCCCAGGAAGGCGAGATCAAATGGATGCAGGATTGGCTTGCCAAGAACGGCGGCTAAACCACCGCGCGCCCCACAACCCCGGCGGCGGCGGCAAGGCCGCCCTCACCAAAGGGAATGCCAAGGCTGACCATCCCCGCCTCCATCACCGCCAGTGCGCCCAGCGTCATATGTGCATTCACATGCCCCATATGTGCCACCCGTAGGAAGCCGTGATAGGCGGGGTCCGTCGATGCCGCCATCCCCAGCCCGATCCCCAACGTCACGCCCGCCTTCTGTTCCGTCCATTCCCGCAGCCGCGTCGCATGCGGCGCACCCAACCGCGCCGCCGTGACCGATCGGCCCCGATGCACAGGCTCCGCGACGTTCAGCCCGATCTCCGGGTTCCCCGCGGCCCAGCAGTCGAACGCCGCCCAGACTGCCTGCGCCAGCACCTCATGCCGCGCCCAGACCGCCTCTAGCCCTTCCTCGTCCAAGATCATCGTCAGGCTTTCACGCAACCCGAACAGATGATGCGTCGGCGCCGTGCCGTTCCAATACTGCCAGAACTCCGCCGCATCCGCGCGCGGGGTCCAATCCCAATAGGGCGTCCGCAGGTCCGATGTCCGGCACCGCTCGCGCGCCTTTTCCGAAAACCAGACGAACCCGATTCCCGGCGGCACCATCAGCCCCTTCTGGCTGGCCGCCACCATCACATCGACGCCCCATGCATCCATGCGAAACGCGTCACAAGCCAGGGACGCGATGCAATCCACCGCCAGCAGCGCGGGATGCCCCACCGCATCCATCACCGACCGCAACTGCGCCACATCCGTCCGCACCGTGCTCGCGGTATCCACATGCGTCGTCAGCACCGCCTTGAAGCGATGCGCCTTATCCGCCCGCAGCGCCGCCTCCACCCGCGCGAAATCGACAGGGGAGGATTTGCCGAAATCCAGCACCTCCACCTCTACCCCCAGCGCCCGCACAGACTCGGCCCAGGACAGGCCGAACCGCCCCGTCGCCAAGACCAGCGCCCGGTCCCCGCGCGAGAAGAGGTTCATATTCGCCGCTTCCCAGACGCCATGCCCATTGGCGATGAACAGCGCCACGTTCTGTGCCGTCCCCGCCACCCGCCGCAGATCGGGCCACAGCGTTTCCACCATCTCCGGCAGCTTGCCCTCATAGATATTGGGGGCCGCCCGATGCATGGCCGCCAGAACGCGGTCAGGCATCACCGAAGGGCCGGGAATGGCCAGATAAGGGCGGCCGTTCGACAGGGTCATCGCATCCTCCTTGGGGCAAGCGCCCAATGGCTATGCCCGCCGCAAAGGAAGGTCAACCACCCCCCCCACCCCCCCCCAACCCTTGCCGCTCCACCCCATTCGCGCTAGTCACGGGCACCCATAGGCCCCGCAGCCAAAGGCTTAGCCGCTTGCCCGAACCGCAGAAGACCCATGCAATCGACCGGACAGGGGATGGCGACCCCGCCTATGCCTCGCGCCCCCTGTTCCGCAGGCTGTGGCAAGGCTATCTGCGCCCGCATCTTTGGCTGATGATCGCGGCCTTCATCGTCATGGCGGTGGAAGGCAGCACGCTCGGCCTGCTCTCTTGGATGATCGAACCGCTGTTCGACCGCGTCTTCGGCCCCGATGGTGGAGGGGAAATCCTCTGGGTGGGCCTTGCCATCCTCGGCCTTTTCGTCCTGCGCGCGATCACCACCATCGTGTCGCGCTCTCTCCTCACCCTTGTTTCGGTCCGCATCGCCTCGGCCATGCAGGTGGATATGCTGGCGCATATCCTGCGCCAGTCGGGCGGGTTCTTCCAGAACCATCCCCCCGGCGCGCTAATGGACCGGGTGCAAGGCGACACCACCGCCGTCCAAGGCATCTGGCAAACCGTCATCGTTTCGGCCGGCCGCGACATCGTCGCCCTCATCGGCCTTTTCGCCGTCGCCATCGCCATCGACCCACAATGGACACTCGCCGCTCTTATCGGTGCGCCCCTCCTCATCGTGCCCGCCGTTGTCCTGCAACGCTATTTGCGCCGCAAATCCGTCCAGCTGCGCGAGGCGACCGCCGCCCGCTCCACCCGGCTGGACGAGATTTTCCACGGCATCAACGCGATCAAGCTGAACCGTCTTGAAACCTACCAATCCACCCGCTTCCTGACGACAGTCCGCGCCCTGAACCGCGCCTATTCCAAATCCATCGTCGCGGCCCAGACCATGCCCGCCATGATCGACATCGTCACGGGGCTGGGCTTCTTCGCCGTCCTCATGCTCGGCGGGCGCGAGGTGGCGGAAGGCGAACGCACGGTCGGCGAATTCATGTCCTTCTTCACAGCCATGACGCTCACCTTCCAACCCATTCGCCGTCTGGGCGAAGTGGCCGGAACATGGCAGATCGCCGCCGCCTCCCTCGAACGCATCTTCCGCCTGCTCGACACCGATACCGAAGAACGCCGCCCTGACGCGCAGCCCCTGCCTGCTGCCACCCAAAGCCCCGGCATCGAATTCCGCGACGTGCATTTCGCCTATCCCGGCGTGCCCGTTCTGAACGGCCTTTCTTTCACCGCGCCCGCTGGCCGGATGACCGCCATCGTCGGTCCCTCTGGCGCGGGGAAATCCACGATTTTCCACCTGCTCACGGCCCTTGCCGAACCCGTTGCGGGCGACATCCTGATTGACGGCCACCCCGCCACCCGCCTCACGCTTCCCGATCAACGCGCCCTCTTTGCCACCGTCTCGCAGGACACCGCGCTCTTCGACGAATCCCTGCGCGAAAACATCCTTCTCGGCCGGCCCGACATCCCCGAAGACCGCCTGTCCAGCGTCACTCAGGCCGCGCAACTGGCCGACCTTCTCTCCACCCTCCCCGGCGGCCTTGACGCCCCCGCAGGCCCGCGCGGATCGGCCCTGTCGGGTGGCCAGCGCCAGCGCATCGCCATCGCCCGCGCCCTCGTCGCGGATGCGCCCGTCCTTCTTCTGGATGAGGCGACCTCCGCGCTCGATAGCCGGTCCGAGGCCGCGGTGGCCGAGGCGCTGGCCTCCCTCGCCAAGGGCCGCACGACGCTGGTGATCGCCCACCGCCTCTCTACCGTGCGCGAGGCGGATCAGATCCTCGTCCTCGACAAGGGCCGCGTCGTCGAACAGGGCCGCCATGATGACCTGATCGCCCAAGGCGGCCTCTACGCCGGCCTCTACGCCTTGCAGTTCAAGGACTGACGCTTATCTTGGCCCCCGAAAGGATACCGCAGATGCACGGGGAAAAGGCCACAGATCGCCGGATCGTCACCCTCGACGGGGCCGATGCGCTGCATTTTCTTCAGGGTCTTGTCTCCAACGATGTCCGCCCGCTGGAAACGGGCGCGGGCCTTGTCTGGGCCGCCCTCCTCACCCCGCAGGGCAAATATCTGGCCGATTTCCTGATCGCCCGCCTGCCCGACGGCACCCTTCTTCTTGACCTGCCCGAAGCGCTGGCCGATGCCACGCTCCGCCGCCTGAACATGTATCGCCTGCGCGCCGATGTGCGCCTCGCGCCGTCGTCCCTGCACGTCCTGCGCGGCCTAGGCCCCGCCCCTGAAGGCGCCTTCCCCGACCCGCGCCATCCAGCCTTGGGCTGGCGGCTCTACACCACCACCCCCGGCACGGACCCCGCCATCGACTGGGACGCGATCCGCGTCGCCCATGTGATCCCGGATGCGGGCCGCGAACTGATCCCCGATGACAGCTATATCCTCGAAGCGGGGTTCGAACGCCTGCACGGCGTCGATTTCCGCAAGGGCTGTTATGTCGGGCAAGAAGTCACCGCACGGATGAAGCACAAGACCGAACTGCGCAAAGGCCTTGTCCGCGTCCGCATCACGGGCGACGCCCCTTTCGGCAGCCCGATCTTGGCCGATGGGCGCGAGGCTGGAACCCTTTTCACCCGCTCTGGCGACCACGCCCTTGCCCATCTCCGGCTCGACCGCGCGACAGGCCCGATGCAGGCCGGAGAAGCCACAATCACCCTTGCCCCGGACAATGTGGCATGAGCTTTGCCCTCGTCACTGTGACGTGACGGGAAAAAGGCACAAATAAGTTGAAGAATTGTAAACACTGCCTATATGTCGCGGGCAGGTTATCGCCGATCCGACGATATATTGTATCGATACAGGAAAGTCTTGCACCAAATGCATGGCTGACCTGCTAAAAGGACAATACCGAATCGTGACCAAATGGTCATATTCGCCGGACGCCAGAAAAGACAAGAACAGGACAACGACGAGATGGTCGATTTCGTTGATGGCACCGCCTTCAATTACGAACAGGGTCAGCGGGCGCGCAAGCTCTTCGCTGCCGTGGTTCTCGCTGCGCTCGATGATGCGATCGCGGATGACAAGAAATACGGGAATGGCCCGGAACAGATCGCCCGCTGGGCGCGCTCCCGCGATGGGCGCGAAGTTCTGTCCTGCGCCGGGATCGATCCCAATGAACGGGTCGTCAAAGGCCTGATGGATTTCGTCGCCAAAGGCGTGCGGACTTCTGTCGCGCTGTCGCGCGAGGAATCGGAACGCCGCCACGCGCTTGAGGCCGAACAGGCCGAAGCCGCCTGATCAGGGCGCGTCGTCCCGCCAAAGCAAAACGCGCCCCATGGGGCGCGTTTCGTTTTTCCCGGCAGTCGCCTTATTCGAAATCCCGCACCGCAAGCGCCCGCGCAATTTCGGCGCGCACCAGCTTGCGCACATTGCGGGTGATCCGCTCGCCCAGCGCGCCCTGCAATTCCTCGCGGATGATGTCACGCACCAGATCGCGCAGCATCTCTTCGTCGAAATGCCGATCATCATGGTCGTCATCGTCAAACCGCGCAAAGACCGTGGCCGTCGCCTCATCCTCCAGCTCGCGCCGAATCTCGGCCTCGGCGGCATCGGCCCAATCGGCATCCTCTGACACGGCGGACGGCCCCGCTGTCGCCGCAGGCGCTGACTCAAGCGCCACCTCCGGCTCGGCCTCTACCTCCGTCTCCATCCGCGCCCAATCGGGCAGATCGGATGGCACCGCGCTTTCCGGCGCAGGCAAACCGCCCTCCACAGGCGTGGGACGGTCAATCGCCATCGGCTCCACCTCGGACCAACCCGGATCTTCGGGCGCCTCGGCCTCCATCGGGGCCTGTTCACCGGGGTCGGACCAATTCGCTTCCGGCGCATCCGACGGCGGCCAGTCCTCGGCCTCGGTCACCATCGGTGCCTCTGCCTCCTCGGCCTCCATCTCCATGGACGGATCGGCCGTCTGTTCCACCGGGGCGACCGGGGCCTCGGACCATGCCTCGCCCGCAGCCTCGACTGCCGCCTCTGCCTCGCTCGCCCAATCCGACCGCGGCTCCGCCGCCGCTTCGGCCACAGGTTCCCAATCCTCTTCCGGCATCGCCCGCGTCACGCGGTCCACGACCGATGCGCCCCGCCCTTGCCGCACCGACTGAAAAGACGGCACCGAGGCCTCAGAGGCCTTCGCCGCTTCTTCCGTTTCCGGATCGATCCGCAGGGCCGGCGTCAGAATCAGCTTGTCCCCCGCCGGGGCCTCTGCCGCCGCCGCCACAGAGGGCGCAGCCGCCTCGGATTTCGGGCTGGGCCGCAGATCTTCGGACACCAGACGGCGAATAGAGGACAGAACATCCTCGATCTCGACGGAACTCAACCGTTCGGACATTTCGGTGCAGACCTCTCGGATGCGCGATGCATGGATACGATTCTATCGCCCACAACAGTGGCGATATCAAGGAAAGGCAACAGGCGGCACCCATGTGCCGCCTTGCCGTGACCCTTTGGCCAACCTCTTAGTCGCCGATCTTGTCGAGGATGCGCTGCAACTTCTTGCCCTGCGGGCTGGTGATCGGGGCGTTTTTCACGGCGTTATAATAGACCGCCGGGTCATAGGTCGGCACGCCAAGACCCAGATGTTCCACAGACAAAAGCCCCATCGTCGACAACAGGCTATAGACGCCCACATAGCGCTGCGCCTCGGCCTGCAATTTCGTCGCCCGTGCGTCCAGCAGTTCCTGCTCGGCGTTCAGAACGTCAAGCGTCGTGCGCGCACCCAAGGTGGCTTCCTCGCGCACCCCTTCAAAGGCAGTCTGCGCGGCCTGCACCTGCAACGTGCCCGCCTGGATCGAGGCAGCCGCCACTTCCAGCGCAGACCAAGCATTGCCGACATTCTCGCCCACGGTGATCGTGGTCTGCAAAAGCCCCGATTCCGCCGCCTCTTTATTCGCCAGCGCCGCGCGATGGGCCGAATGCAGCGCGCCCCCGGCATAAAGCGTCTGGTTGAACGACAAGGACAGGCTATCGCGCCGGGTGTCGGTATCCACGTTTTTCGCAATGCCGCCCTGCAGGGTGATCGACGGGCGCATTTCGGCCTTCGTCGCTTCCACTCCCAGATTGGCGATCGTCACCTGACGCTGTGCCTGCAAAATGTCGGGATGGGTCCGCAGCGCGATCATGCGCGCCTCTTCCATCGACCGCGCGGTTTTGGGCAGCGCAGGCAGGCCCGCCAGATTGCCCGGATAGGCCCCGGTCACCGCACGATACCGCTCGCGCGCCACGGCGAAATCGCCTTCCGCCGCCGCCAGACCCGACCGCGCCGCCGCAAGCCGCGCCTCGGCGATGGCCACATCGGTGCGCGTCACCTCACCCACCTCGAACCGATCCTGCGCCGCCCGCAATTCCTGCGTAATCAGCCGCACGTTGTTCTGGCGCAGCGACACGATCTCGGCCTGCAACCGCACATCGACATAGGCGCTGACCGCCGAAAGCAGCACCTGCGCCTCAAGATCCTTTAGCGCCTCGCGCGTTGCCAGCACGGTTTCCTTGGCGATCTCCACGCCCGCGCGCTTGCGCCCGAAATCGTAAACTGTCCACTGCACCGCCAATTGGAAGGTCGTCTGCAACTCATCCGCCCCGAACGTATCGGGGTCTGTATCGCTGTTCTGCGCTTCGGCCACGAAATTGACCACCGGGCGCAGCGCGGCCACTGCCTGCGCCACATCCTCATCCGCCGCCCGCAACAGCGCTTCGTTTTGATCCAAAAGCTTGGAGTTCTTATAGGCCGAAACCAGCGCATCGGCGAGCGTTTCACCCTGAACCGCCCCGGCACCAAGCCCAAGGACGGAAACCGCCACAGCCGAAAGGAATCTGCGCATCATCAACAACCCTCTCCCGTCGCGGCCCGTTCGGCGGCCCGCTCATTCCGATTGCCCCGCGCCAAAACCTTGCGGGGCCTGAACCATCACGTCAAAGAACGAACCCGCGCACCGCCGCAAATCCCGGCAAAACCGGGGCCGCGGCATTGAACACCTGCCGCCACGTCACCGCACCATCAATCTTATATCCCACACGCGCCACGCCCAATGCGCCTTCCATGAAGACCGCACCGATCCGCCCGCCTTCCTTCAGCTGATCAAGGATCGCCTGCGGCACCACCTCGACCCCGCCCTGAATGGTAATCACATCAAAAGGCGCATGTTTCGCATCCCCGGCGGTCAGCGGTCCCACCACAACGGCGGCATTGTCCACACCCTCGGCCGACAGGCTGCGCTGCGCCTCGGCGGCTAACGCCTCATCCTCCTCGACCGCGACAACGGCATCGGCCAGACGCGCGATCACCGCCGTCGAATAGCCAAGGCCACACCCCAGATCGAGAACCAGCTCCGTTGGCTGCACATCCAGCGCATCCAGCATCTTGGCCAGCGTCCGCGCCTCCAGCACCACACGTCCTGCGGCAATTTCAAGGTTCTCACCCACATAAGCCGCCTCGCGCTTGCCCTGCGGCACGAACACCTCGCGCGGCACGGTCAGCATCGCCTCGATGATTGGAAACTTGGTCACGTCGGAAGGGCGCACCTGCGTGTCCACCATCATCACCCGCCGGGTCGCGAAGTCACTCATCGGTCTGAACTCATCAGTCTGGAGGTTTCCGTCAACGTGTCTGCCACACTTCACCGGGGTGGGCAACGGGCCAAAGGTCCGAACGCGAACAAGGCTTTGCGTCTTGTCGCCGCGCCGCCACGCTTTTTAGTGGCACAAGCGGGTCTTGCAAATCCCGCGCAACCGGGGTTCCCTGCCCGCGCTTCAGAGGGAGGGACGGATGAAACTGTTGCGCGTGGGTCAACCCGGGGCCGAAGTGCCGGCCATTCTTGATGCGGCAGGCCGCATTCGCAGCTTGCAGGGCATCGTGCCCGATATTGCGGGCCAAACGCTGACGCCCGAGGGCCTTGACCGCCTGCGCGCCATTGACCCGAACACCCTGCCCGAACTGCCCGCCGATGCCCGCATCGGCCCCTGTGTCGGTCAGGTGGGCAAATTCGTCTGCATCGGCCTGAACTATGCCGATCACGCCGCGGAATCGAATCTGCCGGTGCCGAAGGAACCAGTGATCTTCCTGAAAGCCAATTCCGCCATCGTCGGCCCGAATGACGACGTGCTGATCCCCCGCAATTCCCAAAAGACGGATTGGGAAGTGGAACTGGGCGTCATCATCGGCAAACCCGCCTCTTACGTATCCGAGGCCGAAGCCATGGATCATGTCGCAGGCTATTGCGTCATCAATGACGTCTCGGAACGCGAGTTTCAGATCGAACGTGGCGGCACTTGGGACAAGGGCAAGGGCTGCGACACCTTCGGCCCGATCGGCCCTTGGCTCGTGACGGCGGATGAGGTGGCCGATCCTCAGAACCTTTCCATGTGGCTCGATGTGGATGGCCACCGCTACCAGAATGGCTCGACAAAGACGATGGTCTTCGGCGTCCGCCATCTGGTGCATTACGTCAGCCAGTTCATGACCCTGCATCCCGGCGACGTGATCTCGACCGGCACGCCCCCCGGCGTGGGGATGGGCGTGAAACCCGCGCCCGTCTACCTGAAAGGCGGCGAGGTGATGCGCCTTGGCATCGAAGGCCTTGGCGAACAGCGCCAGAAGGTGGGCCATGCCTGAACCGTAGGATGGGCGGTATCGCCCAACCTACCCATCGGCCCCCGCGTAGGATGGGCAATCCTGCCCATCCACCCGGTCAGACCAACCGCAACCCAGGCCGCGCCACTTCGTGCCGCCCCGTGGCGCGGCGCACCGTCGCCGCGATGTCCTTGGCGGACAGCCCCGCCCAGTCATACATCTGCGCGGGGCTGCCCTGATCGATGAACCGGTCGGGCAAGGTCATCGTGCGGATCGCGCGGCCCTTCTCCAACCCGCCCGAATTGGCCAGATGGTGCAGGACCAGCGCGCCGAAGCCACCCGTCGCCCCTGTCTCCAGCGTCACAAGCACCGGGTGATCCTCGACCAGCAGGTCGATCAGTGCGGTATCCAGCGGCTTGGCAAAACGCGCATCGGCCACCGTTACCGAAATGCCCTCTGCCTCCAGCATCTCAGCCGCCGCCAGAGCCTCTGCCAGATGCGCACCATAGGACAGGATCGCCGCATCCGACCCAACCCGCAGCACGCGCCCCTTGCCGATGGGCAACGGCTCGCCCCGCAGGGGCATTTCCACCCCCATCCCTTCGCCGCGCGGATAGCGGAAGGCAATGGGGCCTTCGTCATGCGCCATGGCGGTGGCCACCATATGCACCAGATCCGCCTCATCCCCCGCTGCCATTACAGTAAAGCCGGGAAGGTTCGCCAGAAACCCGATGTCAAAGGCCCCCGCATGGGTCGCCCCATCCTGCCCCACCAGACCCGCCCGGTCGATGGCAAAGCGCACGGGCAAGCCTTGTAGCGCCACGTCATGCACGATCTGGTCGTATCCCCTCTGTAGGAAGGTGGAATAGATCGCGCAAACCGGCTTCAACCCCGCCGCCGCCATGCCTGCGGCCAGCGTCACGCCATGCTGTTCGGCAATCCCCACGTCAAAGACCCGCGACGCGAAGCGCCGCGCCATGATGTCCAGCCCCGTCCCCGACGGCATCGCCGCCGTGATGGCCAAGATGCGCGGATCGCGCGCGGCCTCTTCCGTCAGCGCATTGCCAAAGACCGTTGTATAAGAGGGCGCGTTGGACTTGGCCTTGGCCTGCTCTCCGGTCTCAGGGTTGAACTTCGACACACCATGATACTTGTCCGCGCTGTTCTCGGCGGGGGCAAAGCCCTTGCCCTTCACCGTCACCGCATGGATCAGCACCGGCCCCGTCGCCCGCGCCCTTGCCGCCCGCAGCGTGGCCAGCACCTGCCCCATGTCATGCCCGTCGATGGGGCCGACATAGGAAAAGCCCAACTCCTCAAACAGCGTCCCGCCTCCCGGCATCCCCGTCACCAGTGCCCGCGCCCGCCGCGCGCCATCGCGCATCGGTCCCGGCAGATGGTTCTCAAACTCCTCCGCAGCCGCCTTGAACAGCGCAAGCGGACCCTTGGCCGCAATCTCGTTCAGATATTTCGACAAGGCCCCCACAGGTGGCGCGATGCTCATGTCATTGTCATTCAAGATCACGAACAGCCGCTTGCCCAGATGGCCCGCATGGTTCATCGCCTCATAGGCCATGCCCGCCGTGATGGCCCCATCCCCAATGACGGCAATGGTATCGCCCACCGGCATCCCCATCTCCCGCCCCATGGCAAAGCCCAAGGCGGCCGAGATAGAGGTCGAAGAATGCGCCGCCCCAAAGGGATCGTATTCGCTTTCCGACCGCTTGGTGAAGCCCGACACGCCCCCCCCCTGCCGCAGCGAGCCCATCCGATCGCGCCGCCCGGTCAGTATCTTGTGCGGATAGCATTGATGGCCGACATCCCAGATCAGCTTGTCACGCGGCGTGTCAAAGACGGCATGGATCGCCACCGTCAATTCCACCACACCAAGCGACGATCCCAGATGCCCGCCCGTCCGGCTGACCACCTCGATCGTCTCGCGCCGCAACTCATGCGCCAGCCGTGCAAGCTCCGCGTCGGAAAGACCCTTCAGGTCGGAAGGCCCCGCCACGCGGTCGAGGGTCGGCGTCCGGCTGTCGATGCTGCTCATGGCTATCCCCTTTCCGGGAAAGAAAAAAGTGCCGTGTCGGGTCTACCAACACGGCACCAGGTCCCTGTCGCCAACAGGAAGGGAACCGGGCTGTGGTTGCGCCCCGGATCCGGGCCGGCGAATTGGCCCGAATGATGGCGGTCCGGGCGGGCATTGCGCGCCCGGACCCAAGTTTCAGATCAGGCGACATCCGTCACGGCGGGGGCCGTGATCAGGAAGGCGTTCGGATCGGGTGCCTGCTTGCTTTCTTCCGGAAGCAAAAGACCGATCCCCCAGACCGCGAAGAGAAGCGCGGCGACCGACAGGACGAACAAGGCCGCCCATCCCGCCCCGGCCATCATCTGGTACAAGGCCCAGGACCGCAGCGCCGCACCCGGCTTCTGTTGAAGGAAGTCGTTGTCAGTCATCATTTCCTCCTCAATCCAGCGGCGCGTAGCCGTGGTCCTGTGCCCAGACGTACCAGTTGTCCACGACCGTCCCGGTGATCAGGATGCCGATCCCGCCCGTAAGCGTCACCAGCACCGCAAACCACCACGCCCAGCGGTGAATACCTTCCATCGTCGCGTTGAAACCCATGGTCCAGCGCCAGAACAATGCCGCGCGTTCCGACGCGGTGCCCCGGTCTGCGATCTGCTCCAGTTCCCGGTCCCCGCCAAAGCGCGACACCGCAAGAATGGTGGCGCCATGCATGGCGAACAAGAGGGCCGAGCCGTAAAGGAAGGCGATGCTCAGCGCGTGGAACGGGTTATAGAACAGGTTGCCATAGGTCAGGCTGAAGTTGTTGGTCCAGTCGAGGTGGCTGAAGATCCCATAGGGCACGGCCTCGGACCACGATCCCATCAGGATCGGCCGGAAGAGGCCCAGCACAAGGAACAGCCAGATCGCCGATGCAAAGGCCCAGCTTACATGCTTGCCCATACCCAGCGCCTGCGCCCGCAGATAGGTTCGCACCCACCAAGCGCAGACCGAGATCAGCAGGAAGAAGGACGCGATCAGCCACAGCCCGCCTTCCGCGATGGGCGCAAAGCCCAGCCCATACTCCGACGATGGCGGCTCAAGCGAGAACCAGAACAGGTCCCGCAGGAACACCGCCGGGTTGAACCCGGCCTGATACCAGAACCACGCCCCGCAGAGCATGAACCAGACCGCGCCCGACATCAGCGAGATCACGCCCATGGTGCCCAGATAGACCGGCCCCAGTTGCGCATTCCCGAACCAACCCGCAAGGGTCGAGAAGGACGCGCCTTTGGTGCGGTTCGACAGTTCCACCCCTTCCACCATCCCCATCTCGGGGGCGGCACGCACCTGAACTTGGGTGAAGATGTTCTGATACTCAGCCATTTACGCCTCCTGCGATGTCGGCCCACCACGGCAGTTGCAACCACCAATCCCACCAGACAACCCACTGGTCGAACCAGATGGTGCCCGAGATGATGATGCAGACCGCGCTCCAGAACCCGGCGTTCAGCGCCAGAAGAAGGCCCAGACGGTGGATGCCCAGCGTGCCGACCGAATAGCCGATCAGGTCGCGGAAATAGGTGTCCTCGTGATCCGGCGTCCGCATTTCCTTGCCCTTTTCGGGATTGGCGGCAGACAGGATCAGGGCCCCATGCAGCGACAGCGCCAGCGCGTTCGTGAAGAAGAACGACACCGCGATCATGTGGGCAGGGTTGTAGTGGAAGTTGCCGTAGGTATAGCCCGTGTTCGACACCCAATCGAGGTGCGTCCAGATGCCATAGGGGAAGCCGTAGCCCCATGCCCCCATCATCAGCGGCCGGAACACCACAAGGGTCGCGTAGGCAAGGATCGCGACGCCAAAGGCGACGGGTACGTGAAAGCCCATCCCCAGCTTGCGACAAATCTCCACCTCACGCAGCGCCCAGGAAATGAAGGCACCAAGGGCGCAGATCGTGATCAGCTGCCACAGTCCCCCCTCCATCAGGGGCGCAAAACCCAGCCCGTATTCCACGGGCGGGGGATCTATTGAAATCAGCCACGGGTTCCAGACGCCTTCCATGGCCGTGCCGTAGAAGATCAGGATCGTGCCAAGCGCCGCGAAAAAGAATGTCGTGACGCCAAAAAAACCAACGTAGAATGGCCCGACCCAGAAGTCGAACAGGTTCCCGCCGATGAGCGTGCCCCCCGGCACGCGATATTTCCGTTCGAAGCTGAGCAGTGCCATGCTTCCCTCTCCGCTATGTTGCGACCGGCGGTCGTTCTTCTGGCCGTCGGATTTGCCCGTTCGGGTCGCCGCGGGCGAAGGTGACCCCTCCGCCCGCAGCCAGTGCCTTTCGGCGGCTTACATTGCGGCGTTGCCGACGGCAGCAGCGGTTTGGAACCAGTTGATGCCGTTGCTCAGAACCACCAGGTGGATCATCGCAGCCAGCAAGAACAGGAAGACGCCCTGCGCGACAAAGACGCGACGGGGATCGAAAATGAGCCAGATCTTGTAGAATTTGGACATGTTTTGATCCTCCTCAGAACCAAGGGCGCCAGATGTACGTGGCGATATGGGCGACAACAGCGATGGCCGTGAACAGCCAAAGCCCGCTCATATACACCGAGTGCAGTTCCTGCGCCTGCTCGTCGGTAAGACCTGTGAAGCTCAGGTCGGATTTATCAGCCATTCTATCCTCCGGATGGGCAGACTGACGCCGCACTCCCTGCGGCGGGGTTCACGGTCAGGCGGAATGCCTTTCCGAGTTCTCACCACCCCGCGATAGACTGCGGGAGGGCGAAGCGGTGACGGGTCGGGCGCAACCCAGAGAAAGCGGTTCCCTGCCCCATCGGGGCCGGGCATCGGGCCTTTAGGGCCGGAAGATGTTCGGCGTGATTGATCCCGCCTCGCGCCAGGCGCGGGCCAAGGGCCCATGCACCGGCAGCCGCCGCTCAAGGATCGTCTGCACGACCCAAGCGATGGCGGCGAAGGGGATCGCCACAAGGAAGATCAGGGCGAAATAGACGTAGAACTCTGCGCGCGGTGCGCGGTGGACGTGATGCCCATTCTCGCCGGCGGTATGATCGCTCATGCAGTCCCTCCTCTGATTGTCTGGGCGGATGAACCCCGCAGGGCCTCCACCGTTTCCTTGACCACCCGCTCCGCACCTTGATCGAGCGCGGCCTTCTCGGCCGCGTCCCGCAGGGTCCGCGCAGCGGAAATCCGTGTCAGGATCGGATGTTCGGAAACGATCCGGTCCAGTTCGGCCTGTGCATCGGCATCCCAAGGGAAGTCGCGGCGCAGGGTGGTTGGCGTCGCCGCGGCACTGTCCATCTCGGACCCCAGCGGCAGAATGTGGAACAGCGCCTCGAACAGCCCGTTGCAGACCTCCTGCAACAGCCAGACGCAGCCGGCATAGCCCATGAAGGGCGTGCCCGTATGGCGGCGGATTGCGGCACCGGGGAAGGAGGCCGCGATGAAATGCGGCTGGGGGCCATGCCCTGCCTTCAACTCGGCCAGATACATCTTCTCATTGATCGACCCCATCAGAACCAAGGGTCGATGCTGGCGGATCATCGCCCGCACCTGTTCGTTGTTGGTCTTGGCCCCCGCCTGCCGCGCCACGGCAAAGGCGCAAGGCAGCCCAAGGTCGCTTTCCAGATAATGCCGGATGCCACGCGCATAGGTTTCATTCGCCACGATGGCGAAATTCGCCGTGCCAAAGAAATCCTGCGTCACCGACCGCCACAGATCCCAGACGGGCTTCAGCGTGGAATGCTTTTCCTTGGCGATGAACGGCTCCGGGTCCAGCCCCAGCAACTCGCCCAGCTTGCGCAGGAATTTCGTCGTGCTGTCCAAGCCGATGGGCGCCTGCAAGTAAGGCTTGCCCAGCACCTCGGCCAAACCCCGCCCGAATTCGCGATACATCACGATATTGACGTCGGCATTCACCAGATTGCGCATCTCGGCCAGATGCGCGCCCAAGGGCAGAACCATGTTCACTTCGGCCCCGATGCCTTCCACCAAACGGCGGATTTCATGCAGGTCCGACGCCATGTTGAAGACACCATACATCGGGCCAAGGATGTTCACGCGTGGGCGGTCACCATCCTCGCGCTTTTTCTCCACCGGCATCCGGCCCTTGGTCATTCCGAATTCGGTGAAAATCCACGTCATCGCCCGGTCGGCGGCCTGCCACTGATCCTCATCGATCGTGCGCGGCAGGAACCTCTGGATATTCGTCCCCATCGGCGTCACGCCGCCGCCGATCATCTCGGCAATCGACCCGGTGACAACCACCGCAGGCAGCGCCGGGTCCAATGTCTTCCACGCGCGCTTCATCGCGCCTTCGGTGCCGTCGCGGCCCAGTTCTTCCTCGCCCAGACCAGTCACCACGATGGGCAACTCATGCGGCGGCAAAGCGTCCGTGTAATGCAGCACGGATGTCACAGGCAGGTTCTCGCAGCCCACCGGGCCGTCGATCACCACCTGTAATCCTTTGACGGCGCAGAAGGCATAAACTGCCCCCCAATAGCCGCCCGCGCGATCATGATCCTGGATCAACATCAGATCATCGCCTCCGCTTGCGCGGCCTTGGCGGCCTTTTCCAGCTTCTTCTGATGCGCCGCCCGGAAATCGGGGCGCAGGTTCGGCGCCCCTTCCCAGATGCCCGCCGTGTCGCCGGTTCCGACGCCCTCGAAGAACTCCTTCATCCCGTCCATGCGTGCCTTATTCGCCATGGCGGCATTTACCACCTGCGCCAAGGACCCCGCACCGGCAGGCCCCATCAGAGGCCGCGCCGAAATCAGGTTGGTGAAATACAGCGCCGGAATGGCCAATTCCTTGGCCTTCTGCACCACCGGGGTCGTCCCGATGGCCAGATCGGGGCGGAAAGCCTCCATCGCGGCGCAATCATCTTCCAGCGACGCGCGATATTTCACCGCCACGCCGCGCGCTTCCAGCCAGTCGCGATCCGCTGCCGACCATTCGGTCTTGGCGCAGGCCGTGCCCACATAGGCCACATCCGCCCCGCTTTCGACCAGAAGCCGCGCCACCAAGAGTTCGGACCCTTCATAGCCCGACAGCGTGATCCGCCCCTCGATCCGATTATCCGCCAGCGCCCCCTTGATCGCCTGACCAAAGCCGTTCTGCGCCGCCGCAATACGGTCCGCCGCCACGCCATAGGCCGCGCCTATGGCCGCAAGCCATTCCATCGTGCCATCATGGCCCACCGGGGCCGATCCCACGATCTTGCGCCCCGCCGCCTGAAACTCGCGGATTGCTGCCGTGTAGAAAGGATGGATCGCAGCCACCACACCGCAATCGAGCGCGGCATAAAGTTCACGCCATTCGCGGCACGGCACGACCGGCCCCGCCGCCAGCCCCAAAGGTGCCAGCATCGCCCCGATCATCATCGGATCGGCGGGGAACATCTCACCCAGCAGCGCCACCGTCGGGCGATCCGACCGCCCACGCTCCGGTGCCGCCACAGGCCCCGCCTCGATCTCGCGCCGCGCATAGTTCAGCATCGCGCCCGCCAGCACATCCTTGGCCTCGGCATGGGTCGGCACGCCGAACCCCGGCACGTCGATCCCCACGATGCGCACACCGTTGATTTCATTGGGAAGCAGCTTCAGCGGCACGCCCGACGCCGTCGGAACGCACAGGTTCGTCACCACCACCGCATCATAGCGTTCGGGATCAGCCAGCTCATGCACCGCATCGCGGATGTCTTCGAACAACTTGCCCGTCACCAGTGTCTCGGAATTGAACGGCACATAGCCCACCGACCGCCGCGCCCCGTAGAAATGCGACACAAAGGTCAGGCCATAGACACAGCAGGCCGACCCCGACAGAACCGTCGCCACCCGCCGCATCCGCAGGCCCACGCGCAAAGACCCAAAGGCCGGGCACATGCTTTGCGGCTTGTCATGCGGGCCTTGCGGGTAATCGGCGGCATAGCGGTCAAGGATTTCCGAATTCCCCGCCGCCCGCGCCGCAGCCTCCATCTCGGCCGCCCCCGCATGGCAGCCCATCCCGTCCATAGCGGCCACGTCCGCACCGACCGCAGCGGCCTCGCCCACTTCGGGGCGAAGCCCCTCGGTCACGGGCGTCTCGGCAGCCTGGTCATAGCGGATCTCGCCAGCCATCACTTCGTCCCCTTCCGGGCCATGGCGCGCAGCGCCTCTTCCAGTTTCTCAAGGGCGGAAAGGTCAAACATCGTCATAGACCACTTCCAAGGACTTCACCTCGCCCGCGAACTTGCCGCGCATGTCGGCATCGTTTGCAGGCTCAAGAACGAAATCGGCCCCGGTCGTCTCGGCATCGAACAGGCTCAGAAGCCCGTCCTGAGTCAGCGGCTTGGGCCGGAGCGGCGGCGCCTCGGCCACGTTCTCGGCCAGCTCGGTGAACAGCCCGCCCCATTGCGTCGCATTGGTGCCCACGATCTGATAATTCGCCGATTTGCGCCGCAGGTCGTCATCCGCCGGAATGCTGGCAAGGATCGGAATATTCACCGCCGCCGCGAAGGCCGCAGCCTCGCCCGTACCGTCATCCTTGTTGATGACCATGCCCGCGACGCCAACATTGCCGCCCAGCTTGCGGAAATACTCCACCGCCGAACAGACATTGTTGGCCACATACAGCGATTGCAGGTCATTCGACGCGACCACGATCACCTTCTGCGCCATGTCCCTCGCGATCGGCAGGCCAAACCCGCCGCAGACCACATCACCAAGGAAATCCAGCAGGACATAGTCAAAGTCCCAATCATGGAACCCCAGCTTTTCCAAAAGCTCAAAGCCGTGGATGATGCCGCGCCCGCCGCAGCCGCGACCGACCTCCGGCCCGCCAAGCTCCATCGCAAAGACCCCGCCGCGCTTGAAGCAGACATCGCCGATCTTCACCTCTTCCCCTGCCAACTTCTTGCGGGTGGAGGTTTCGATGATCGTCGGGCAAGCCTTGCCGCCAAACAGAAGCGAAGTCGTATCCGACTTCGGATCGCAGCCGATCAGCAGCACGCGCTTGCCCATCTCGGCCATCATGTGGCTCAGGTTGGCCAGCGTGAAGCTCTTGCCGATCCCGCCCTTGCCGTAGATCGCGATGATCTGCGTCTTCTTTGAAGGAGGGTCCTGCGGCACTTCCAGTGTCGGTTCCTCATGCGCTTCATCGCGCAGGCGGGTGTCAAAATCCTTCAGGTTGGGAACGTCGTTCATGCCGTGGCCTTCCAATCGAGGATCATCTTGAGGCAGGCCGCATCGCCAAAGGCCGTCGCATAGGCCTCGGGCGCATCGGTCGCCGGACGGGTGTGGGTGATAAGACCTTTCAGAGACAGCGCCCCGCTTTCGATCAGCGCGCGCGTCGCAGTCAGGTCATCTGGCTGCCATTCGCTGGCAATGCGGAAGCGCGCCTCTTTCATGAAGGCGGGCGGAAAGGCGAAAGAGACAGGTTCCGTATAGAACCCCGCCAGCACAACCTCGCCCCCTTTGGCCAGCCGCATCACCAACTGGTCAAGCAGGCCCTTCGCGCCGGATGCGTCATAGATGGCCTTGTAATCCCGGCGCGGGTCGTCTTCGGGCGCGATACAGGCATAGCCTGCCGCGCCCTCGCGCCGCGCCGGATTGGTTTCCCACACGGTCGGGGCAGGCGCACCCGCCGCCAGCGTCAACCGCGCCAACAGACGGCCCAGCGTGCCATGACCCACGATCAGATCGGGCAGCGCCGTGTCGAACCCCGCCAGCGCATGCCGCGCCGTCGCAGCCAACGCCAGAAGCGCACCTTCCGCGCCCATGCCGCCATCGATCCGCGCCACGCGATGCGCAGGCGTCACCAAGTGGCGCGACGCGCCCCCGAACAACCCCTTCACATCGCCCGCAAAGCAGTTTGCACCAGGGACAAAAACATGTTCACCGACGCGGAACCCGCTTTCGGCCCCCGCCTCGACCACCACGCCGGCCGCTTCATAGCCGGGGACAAGCGGATAGCCCATGCCCGGGAAAGGCGGCATCGTTCCGGTGTAGAACAGCTTTTCGGTGCCCGTGGAAATGCCGGAATGCGCGATCTCGACCACCAGATCCCCCGCGCCCGGGGCGACAAGGTCCAGCGGCTGAAGCGAAAGCTCCCTCGGGCCGGAAAGGATGACTGCGGTCGTTCTCACGTTTCTTCCCCCTGCGCCGCGACTCTCCCGAACGGGGTCGAGTGGTTGGCTATGTGTAAGGATAGACTGACAGCGCGCAGTGTCAATTTAATTAGACACTTTTTTGTGTGCTGTCGCTGACAGTCTTCACCCCGGTCACAACCGAAGTGACAAAAGGCCGAAATCCTTGCCGGAACTGGCAATCCACAAAGCCTGCCGCGCTCAGAAGGCGCGTGATTTCCGCACCAGACCGCACCCGTCCGGTTTGCATGGCCAGGGTGTAAACGGAAAAGTACACATCCGTTGCCCGATCCGGTGTGTCGCCACCCCCCATCGGCTCGGAAACCACGATCCGCCCGCCCTCAGGCAGCGCCGCCCAAACCGCGCGCAGCAGCTGCGCCACCGTCGCATCGGCATGGTCGTACAGCACCCGGACCAGTGAGATGGCATCCGCCCCGCTAGGCAGCGGATCATCCCGGAACGACCCCGGCACGATTCGCACCCGCCCCCGCATCCCGGCTGCGGCGAACCGCGCCTCCGCGCCCGGCACCACGGCCGGCAGATCAAAGAGCGTCATCTCCAACCCCGGATGCGCACTTCCCACGGCGGTCAAAAAGGCCCCCGTCCCGCCCCCCACATCCATCAGATGCCGCACACCCCGGAAATCGACCGCCGCCAGCGTATCCGCCGCGACCAAGCCCTGACTGTCCGCCATCAGCGCCGAATAGCGCGCGGCAAGCTCAGGGTCCGCCGCGCCCCCCGCGCCAAAGACATAGGGCCAGAACCCCGCCAGTTCCGGCTGCGTTTCGCCCCTGAAAAAGGCCACCGGATCGGCCAGATCGCGATAAAGGACGGGATGATGGCGCACCATCGCCTCCAGCCCCGGCACGGCAAGAAAGGCCGCCCCCCGCACCGTCAACCGCCACATCCCCCGCCGCTCGGCCACAAGGCCAAGCCCGGCGCCCGCCTTCATCAAAATGGCCATCCGCTCGGTTGGAACCCCCGCAGGCCCGGCCAAGGCGGCCAAGGGCGCAGGCCCTTCGGCCAGCCGATGCAACACCCGGAACTCCACCAGCGCGAGCAGCGCCTGCGATTGCACGAAGCCTTGAACAATATCGAACAGCGCCACGCCCTCGGCGCGCGCCAAATGGCGCAACCCAGGCACCTTCGCGCAAAAGGCATGAAACCGTGGCGACAGGCCCAGCCGCACCGCCCAAGGCTGGCGCGCCCGCACAGGGCGGGCTGCGGGGCCTGCGGCCGCGTCGCTCATCCCCGCACCGGTTGCAGATCGACCGGCGTCATCCGTTCGGCATAGGCCCGCACCATCGCGGCCAGCATCGCCTCGCCAGGGCAAGACGGGATCGACGCAATCGCGCCCCCCAGAATATCCTTCAGATGCCGGACAGCCCCCTGCACCCCCAGTTCCCGCACCGCCGAAGGCCGCGCATGGGCCGCATCCTGCCCCGCAGGCTTGCCCATCTCTGCCGCCGTCAGCAGCGCATCCTTCAAATCATCGGCCACCTGAAAGGCCTCGCCGATCCGCGCGCCCAATTCCTCCCACGGCTCGGCCTCCTGCCCCGCCGCGATGGCCCCCATCTGCGTCGCCGCGATGAACAGCGCCCCGGTCTTCGCGCGGTGATAGGCGGCAAGGTTCACCTCCGCCTCGCTCTCCCATCCTTGCCCGGCGCATATGCCGCCCGGCATCCCCGTCCGCTGCGCCAGAACGCGGATCAACTCCACCGCCCGCCGCGGATGATCCCCCGCCGCCCGCGCCAATACCTCAAAGGCCAACACGATCAGCGAATCGCCCGTCAGCACCGCCACCGGTTCGCCATAGGCGCGATGCACCGTGGGCTTGCCGCGCCGGATATCGGCATCGTCGAAACAGGGCAGATCGTCATGCACCAGCGACGCACAATGGATCAGCTCCAACGCCGCCGCCGCCGCATCCGTCAGATGCGGGCGATCATCGCCACAGGCCCGCGCGACCGACACAAGAATCGTAGGCCGAATTCGCGCGCCACCGGGAAACACCGCATGATCCAGCGCCGCCCGCAGCTTTGCCGGGGCCTCGGTCCCGCCGATCGCCCCCTGCCCCAGCGAAAGCGCCGCGGCCACCGCCGCCTCGATCCTCAGGTCCATGCCGCCATTCACGCCGCCCGCAACGCCCATGACCGTTCCTTTCGCTGTCCTGCCCCGCAGTCTCGCACCGCTGACGCAAAGTGTAAACTAAATCTTACACTCTGTTGTAATTCAGGATGGACAACTTCAAGGGCTTCCCTACACTCTGACGCCATGCAACAGGACCGGGTCATCGTCATCGGCGCCGGGATGGGGGGCCTTGCCTCCGCCATCCGCCTTGCCGCATCTGGCCTGCAAGTGACCGTGGTCGAGGCCGCCGCAACACCGGGCGGCAAGGCCCGCGCCATCCCCTCCGCCGCTGGCCCCGTCGATACCGGCCCCACTGTCCTGACCATGCGGCACGTCTTCGACACCCTCTTCGCGCTGAATGGCGAAAGGCTTGACGATCACCTCACCCTGATCCCCCAGCCGCTCCTTGCGCGCCATTGGTGGCCGGGGTCCGACGCGCTCGACCTTTCCACCGACCGCGCCCAGAACGCCGAAAACATCCGCGCCTTCGCAGGCCCGCGCGAGGCAGAGGCCTTCCTGAAATTCGACCGCCTTGCCGAAGACCTCTTTACCGCCTTCGACGCCCCTGTGATGCAGGCCCCCCGCCCCGACCTCCCCGCCATCGCCCGCGCCGCGCTGGCTCGCCCGCGCCTCTGGCCCGCGCTCCTGCCGGGTCTCTCGCTTGAACGCTGGCTGAAAAGTCACTTCCGCGACCCCCGCCTAGTCCAGCTATTTGCCCGCTACGCCACTTATGTCGGCGGCCGCCCCACCCACTCTCCCGCCGTCCTGTCGCTCATCTGGCGGGCCGAGGCGCGGGGGGTCTGGGCCGTCCAAGGCGGGATGCACCATCTCGCCGCCGCCCTCGCCGCCTTGGCCGAACGGATGGGGGTGACCTTCCGCTACGCCACCCAAGCCGCCCGTATCCAGCGCCA
Organism: Fuscovulum ytuae; assembly: GCF_029953595.1. NCBI lineage: Bacteria > Pseudomonadati > Pseudomonadota > Alphaproteobacteria > Rhodobacterales > Paracoccaceae > Fuscovulum > Fuscovulum ytuae. The sequence goes on from NZ_CP124535.1 coordinate 1,377,894, forward strand.
GAATGGCCACGTCACGGGCGTGCAGATCGCCGATGGCCGCACCCTTCCCTGCGATTTCGTCGTCTTCAACGGCGACCCCGCCGCACTGGCAACGGGCCGTCTGGGCAGCGCCGCCGCCGAGGCGCTCCCCCAAAGCGCCAGCCAACCGCGCAGCCTTTCCGCCCTCGTCTGGGCCTTCGCCTCGCAGGCGACCGGCCCCAAAGCCCCCGACCTGATCCATCACAACCTCTTCTTCACCGAAGATACGACCCGCGAATGGGGGCCGATTGGCGACGGCAAAATGCCCACCGCCCCGACGCTTTATCTTTGCGCCGAAGACCGCACGCGCGGCCCCGCATCTGGCCCCGAACGGTTCGAGATCATCCTGAACGCCCCCGCAGGCCTGCCCGCGCTCCGCCCCGAGGATTTCCACCAATGCCGACAGATCACCTTCGACCGACTTTCCCGCATGGGGCTGACGCTGAACCCGCCGGGGCCAGAGGCGCTCACCTCTCCCGCTGCGCTGGACCGGCTCTTTCCGGCCTCGAAAGGCGCGATCTATGGCCGATCACCCGAAGGGACGATGGCCAGCTTTCAACGCCCTCCCGCCCGAACCGCCCTGCCGGGCCTCTATCTGGCGGGGGGCGGGGCGCATCCGGGGGCGGGCGTGCCGATGGCAGCCCTCTCCGCGATGCACGCGGCCGAGGCGATCACGCAGGACCGGATTTCCGCGTCGAGGTCGGCCCCGATGGTTATGCGTGGTGGTATCTCGACGGCATCTCCGATGACGGAAAGCGCGCGGTCTCGGTCATAGGCTTCATCGGTTCGGTCTTCTCGCCCTGGTATGCCTGGTCGGGGCGGCGCAACCCGCAAAACCATGTCTGCCTCAACGTCGCCACCTACGGCCCCGGCGGCCGCTTCACCATGACCGACCGCGGCACCGCCGCGCTTCGGCAGGAAAAGGACACCCTCACCATCGGCCCCTCCCGCATGCATTGGACGGGGCGGGAACTGGTGATCGATGTGGACGAGGTTTCCTCGCCGCCCCTCATCTCCCGCGTCAGGGGGCGCATCACCCTCATCCCCTCGGCCATCACCGGGGTAGAGCTTGCCCTCCACCCCCGCCACCAATGGCGCCCCTTTGCCCCCACCGCTCGCATCAAGGTGGAACTCACCCAAGGCCATGATTGGGAAGGCCACGGCTATTTCGACGCCAATTTCGGCAGCGCGGCGCTTGAGGCGGATTTTGATTTCTGGACATGGGGCCGCTTTCCCATGCGGGATCGCGCGCTGTGCCTCTATGACGCCACTTGGCGCGACGGCACCCAGCAGGATTTCGCGCTCGAAGTCAGCACGTCTGGCGAGGCGCGCGAAGTCTCCGCCCCACCCCGCACCGCCTTTGCTCGCACGAATTGGCTCGTCCGTCGCGAAACCCGCGCCGATCCCGGCACAAGGCCCCGGCAGGTGCTGCCCATGCTCGACGCGCCCTTCTATTCGCGCAGTGTGGTTGAAACCCGGCTGATGGGAGAGGTCACGCAAGGCGTGCACGAAGCGCTCGACCTCACCCGCTTCCGCCAACCGCTCTTGAAACCGATGCTGGCTGTCCGTGTGCCAAGGCGGGCGGGCTGGACCGCGTCCTGACCGGAAATTGCGCCAATTTCCGGCGCGATTTCTGCGCGCAGAAATCGCCTGAAAATCTGACGCAGATTTTCGGCAGCCCTTCGCCGCAGCGTTGCGCAGCAACGCCATTCACCGCGCGCTCTGTGCCCACAGTTTGCGGCACAAAACCCGGCACAGCCGTTATCGGCCAAACCCTTGAAATCTCAGGCCGCCACGTTGCGATACCACACCGACCGATTCAGCATGCCCGCCACCGTCACCCAAAGCAGATAGGGCACAAACAAAACCCCCGCGATGGCGTCATGCTGCCAAAAGGCGACCATGGTCGACGCCACCGCCAGCCACAACAGGAAGATGATCACCAGCCCCGCACCGATCCGCCGCAGCCCGAAAAAAACGGGCGTCCACAAGGTGTTCAGCGCGATCTGCACAGACCAAAGCGCTAAGGCCTGCCCGTTATCGGGCATCATCGCCACCCGCGCCGCCGCTGCCGACATCGACAGATACAAAACCATCCACGCCACCGGAAACAGCCAATCCGGCGGCGTCCAGCGTGGCTTTGCAAGGCCCCGATACCATTCTCCCGGCTGGAACATCGCCCCCGTCGCCGCCGCCGCCCCGCAGGCCGCCAGATAGGTCAGAAACAGCGTGAGAAATTCCATCGCGCCCTCCGCATGGTTGCGGGGTCGATCTAACCCGGCTTGGGGTTTCGTCCAAGAAAAACCTTGTGATCAGGGCCCTTAGGCCAAGCCGCGATCCTGCGCCTCGAGCTGTGCCAGCACCGCCAGCAGCGCATCAGACCGCCCCCGTCGCGCCTCGCCCCGCGCCGCTGCCCGCACCAGAAAGGCCACCTCCGGCTCCGGCCCCGCATGCAGCACCGCCGCCCTTGGCCCCAGCGCCGACACCGCCGCCTTCCCCGTCGCCGCCGCCAGACAGGCCAGCTTTCGGACACGTCCCGTGCTCGCCCGCGCCGTCACGCTATCCCCCCGCGCTCGGCGCACACAGCCGCCGATCGCGCCATAGATCATCCCAGCCGCATGAATGCCGGGGCGGCAGGACAGGGGCAGCGATGCCACCCCCGCCTCCGCCCGCGCATAAAGCCGATCCGCCTCATCCAGCAGCCGCAAGGCCGCCCGCGCCACCCCCGGATAGGCCTTTGGCCGCGCCAGAAATGCATCGGGATCAATGCCTTCCGCCCAAAGCCACGCCGTCGGCAGATAGATCCGCCCGGCCCGCGCATCCTCACCCACATCCCGCGCGATATTGGTCAGTTGCATCGCCAGACCCAGATCGCAGGCCCGCGCCAAGGCATCCGCATCGCGCACCCGCATCAGCACGCACATCATCGCGCCGACCGCCGCCGCCACCCGCGCGGAATAATCCATCACCCCCGACAGCGTCTCATAACGCCGCCCCACCGCATCCCAGGCAAAGCCTTCCAAAAGCGCCTCGGGTAAGGCGCGCGGCATCTCAAACCCCTCGACCACCGCCGCAAAGGCGCGGTCCGCCGGCGCATTGGCAGGCGTGCCGCGATAGACCAGATCCAACCGATCCCGCAGCGCCAGCACCGCCCCCGCCTTATCGGACCCCTCATCCACCGCATCATCCGACATCCGGCAAAAGGCATAAAGCGCCAGCGCCGGGTCGCGCACCGCCCCCGGCAAAAGCCGCGACGCCGCATGGAAAGACAGCGATCCCGTTCGGATCGCCTCGCGGCAATGGGCCATGTCGCGCGGGTCGATCATTCCGCAGCCATCCTCAATTCCTCGCGCTGTTTCAACAGTTTGGGCGCATCGGGGACAAGCATTCCCAAAACCTCCGCCGTCCCCACCACGCCGGGCAGCCCCGCCCCCGGATGCGTCCCCGCCCCGGCCAGAAACAGCCCCGGCAGTTCTTCCGAGATGTTGTGCGGCCGGAACCAAGCCGATTGCAGAATGCGCGGCTCGATGGAAAATCCCGCACCGTACGGCGACAGGTAACGGTCGCGAAAGGTTTCGGGCGTAAAGCTGATCTCCTCGGTGATGCGATCGCGAAAACCAGGGATCAGCCGCTCGTCCAGCATCTTCGCCATCTTGGCGCGGTAGCGCGGTTCCTCCTCGGCCCAGTCCACACCATTGTCGAAACCAAGATGGGGAACCGGTGACAGGGCATAGAACGTATCATCGCCCTCGGGCGCACAGGACGGATCGGTCACGCTTGGCCGATGCACATAAAGGCTCATGTCATCCGCCAACTTCCCGCGGATGAAGATATCCTTAATATGCTCCCGATAGCGGGGGCCGACGACGATGGAATGGTGCCCGACATCGCGCCACATATCGCGCGTGCCCTTCGTCCCGAAGTACCAGACATAAAGCCCCATGGACCAACGGGCATCCTTCACCTTGCGATCCGTCCAGCGCTTCCTTGGCAGGTTACGCAACAGCCGCGTATAGGTGTGGCCCGCATCCGCATTGCTGACGACAAGCCCCGCGCGCATCACCTCACCGGACATCAGCCTTACGCCCGCCGCGCGCCCATTTTCTGTAACGATTTCATCCACTTCCGTATTGTGGACGACCTCGCCCCCCTGTGCCGCGATCACCCGCGCCATGCCCTCGGCAATCGCCTGCACCCCGCCCATCGCGTAATGCACGCCAAAGGCCTTTTCCAGATGGCTGACAAGGATATACATCGATGTCACGTTGAACGGGTCACCCCCGATGAACAGCGGATGGAAGGATAGCGCAAAGCGCAACCGCTCATCCTTCACCCGTCCCGCCGCATGAGCATAGACGGACCGATCCGCCCGCATCATCCCGAACTTCGGCAGCACCTTGATCAGGTCCCAAAGCCGATGCATCGGCCGTCGCCCCAGATCTTCATAGCCGAACCAATAGCGCGCTTCGCTATCCTTCAGGAACTTCTCGTAACCCTTTACATCACGAGGCGAAATCCGTCCCACCTCGGCCTTCATCAAGGCCTCGTCCTGTCGCGCGGTAAAGGTCGATCCGTCATCAAATCGGATCTCATAGAACGGCTCCATCGGCACCAGCCGAACATCCCGGTCAAAGTCCCGCCCGCAGGCCGCCCACAAATCGCGCAAGCCTTGCGGCACGGTCACAATCGTCGGCCCCAGATCAAAGCGATGCCCGCCTTTGGTGATCGAAGACCCGCGCCCGCCCACCCGATCCAGCCGATCGATAACCGTCACCCGCCACCCCTTCGCGCCCAACCGCATGGCCGAGGCAAGCCCCCCCAGACCTGCCCCGATCACGATGGCATGATCCGCCTCTAAGGGGGCAGAAACGTCGGCGGGGCGATGGCGCGATGTGTGTTCCATGGATTCGATGATAGAGTGTCTAGTTTGATTTACAATATCACAGGTCACATCGCCGCATAACGCCGTTTTCGCTTTCCCTTGGCAACATATAATGTCAGACTAAGTTTACACCATCCGACAGGAGGGTCGCGCCATTTCCGTCACCAGCCTTAGCCTCTTCCGCTTCGACGGGGTTCTCCCGCGCCTTTGGGTGATCGGGCAGATGGGGGCCGCACGCCTTGCCCTGCGCCGCGAACGCCGCGCGCTGTTCTGGAAGCTCTGCGGTTCCGGCACCGGGGAAGGCTTCACCCCTCGTCCGAATTGGGGCGTCTGGGCCATCCTTGCCACTTGGCCGGATGAATCCACGGCCCGCGCCGCCACCACTGACAGCCCCGTCTGGCAAAGATGGCGCGCAAGGGCCGGGGAAAGCTGGACCATCTTCCTTGATCCCCTCTCCGCCCGTGGCCGCTGGGCCGGCGTGAACCCTTTCCTCCCCGACCTGCCTGGCCAGAACTCCCAAGGCCCCCTTGCAGCCCTGACCCGTGCCACGGTCCGCCCCTCGCGCGCGCTTAAATTCTGGGATCGCGTGCCCTCCATCTCTGCCGTGATCGGCACCGACCCCAATGTCGCCTTCAAGATCGGCATCGGCGAGGTGCCGCTTCTGCATCAGGTCACCTTTTCCATATGGCCCGATACGGCCAGCATGGCCGCCTTCGCGCGTGGCGACGGCCCTCATGGCCGTGCCATCAAGGCCGTGCGGGACGGCAACTGGTTTAACGAAGAACTCTATGCCCGCTTCCGCCTTCTGGGCAGCATGGGCAGCTGGAACGGCGTCGATCCCTTGGCCAACCTCACCCCGGCCAAGGCCGCATGATCCGGAATAATCAGATGATCCAAGACCTTACGGTAAGAACATGAAGCAACCCTTCCCCTTCTCTGCCATCGTCGGGCAAGAGGCGATGAAACAGGCCATGATCCTGACGGCGGTCGATCCCGCCATCGGTGGCGTCCTCGTCTTTGGGGATCGCGGCACGGGCAAATCCACCGCCGTCCGCGCCCTCGCCGCCCTCTTGCCAGAGATCGAGGCGGTCGAAGGCTGCCCCGTCAATTCTGCCAGTCCCGTGCAGGTGCCCGATTGGGCGCAAGGGGCCACAGACCGCATCATCACCAAACCCACCCCGGTGGTGGACCTGCCCCTTGGCGTCACAGAAGACCGCGTCGTGGGCGCCCTCGACATCGAACGCGCCCTGACACGCGGAGAAAAGGCTTTTGAACCCGGCCTCCTCGCCCGCGCCAATCGCGGCTACCTCTACATTGACGAAGTGAACCTGCTTGAGGATCACATCGTCGATCTCCTCCTCGACGTGGCGCAGTCCGGCGAGAATGTGGTGGAACGCGAGGGCCTCTCCATCCGCCACCCCGCCCGCTTTGTCCTTGTCGGCTCCGGCAACCCAGAGGAAGGCGAACTTCGCCCACAACTCCTTGATAGATTTGGATTTTCCGTCGAAGTCACATCCCCCCGCGATGTCGATACACGGGTCGAGGTGATCCGCCGCCGCGACAGTTATGAAACCAACTATGGGGCTTTCATGGAAACCTGGCGCCCGCAGGATGCAGCCCTTCGCGACCGCATCCTTGCCGCCCGCGCCGCGCTGCCACAGATCACGACCCCGAATACCGTCCTGCATGATTGCGCCAGCCTCTGCATCGCCATCGGCTCTGACGGCTTGCGCGGCGAACTCACCCTGCTGCGCGCCGCCCGCGCATTGGCCGCCTTCGAAGGGGATGATGCGGTGGGCCGCATCCACCTCAAGGCCGTGGCCCCCATGTGCCTCTCGCACCGTCTGCGCCGCGATCCCTTGGACGAGGCCGGGTCCACCTCCCGCGTCATCCGCGCCGTGACCGAGGTGCTGCCCTGACCATGGATGATCCCTGGGGCCGGGTCGAAACCGCGCTCGCCTGCCTTGCCACCGATCCGGGCGGGCTCAAGGGGCTGTGGCTGCGTGCCCGCTCGGGCCCCGTGCGCGACCGCGTGACGGCAGGCCTTGCCGCCCTGCCCCTGCCGCAGCGCCGCCTCCACCCCACCATCGCCGATGACGCGCTTTTTGGTGGGCTGGACCTTGCCGCCACGCTGGCCACAGGCCATCCCGTGATGCAGCAAGGCCTTCTCGCCCAGCCTGCCGCGCTCATCCTGACCATGGCCGAACGCTGCCCCCCCGGCCTTGCCGCCCGCCTCGCCACAGCGCTGGACGCCCCCGCCCACACCCTTATCGCGCTGGACGAAGGGGCCGAGGCGGACGAAACCCTTGCCCCCGCGCTTTCTGACCGACTGGCACTGTTTCTTGATCTGACCGATATCTCCCTCTCCGACTCCCGCGAGATTTCCCTTGATCCGCAACAGCTTGCCAAGGCCCGCGCAAACCTGCCCCACCTCACCCTGACCCCCGATCAACTCGACGCCCTCACCCGCGCCGCCGCCGAACTTGGCATCCCCTCCCTCCGTGCGCCGCTGCTGGCCGCTGCCGCTGCCCGCGCTCATGCCGCTTGGGCAGGCCACGACGCCATCACCGAAGACGACCTCGCCGGAGGGGCCGCCCTGGTCTATGGCCACCGCACCACGCCGCTTCCCGATCAGGCCGAAGCACCTCCCGACTCCCCCCCACCCCCCGATCAGACCCCGGATGACGGTGAGGCACAGTCCGAAGACCAATCCCAATCCATCCCCGAGGACATGCTGGTCGAGGCCGCCCTCGCCGCCCTGCCCCGCGATCTGTTGGAGGCGCTGGCCGCTGGCCGCGCCGCCCGTGCCGCGAAATCCGCAGGCGGCACCGGGGCCGAACGGGGCGGCAACCGCCGGGGTCGCCCCCTGCCCTCGCGCCCCGGCCGCCTTGAACCCGGCGCGCGCATCGACCTTGTCGCCACTCTGCGCGCCGCCGCCCCGTGGCAACCGCTCCGCCGCGCCCAGACGCCCGACCGCGATGCCGCCCTTCTGGTCCGCGCTGCCGATATCCGCCTCAAACGCTTCCGCGAAACCTCAGACCGCGTGCTGATCTTCGCCGTCGATGCCTCCGGCTCCGCCGCCTTCGCCCGTCTGGCCGAGGCGAAAGGGGCAATCGAACTTCTCCTCGCGCAGGCCTATGCGCGCCGCGACCATGTCTCGCTTCTGGCCTTCAAGGGCCGCGCGGCAGAACTCATCCTGCCCCCAACCCGCTCGCTGGTGCAAACCAAGCGGCGGTTGGCGGGCGTTCCGGGCGGGGGCGGCACCCCGCTCGCCTCTGGCCTGCAACTGGCGCTGGCCACGGCAGCACAGGCGAAACAGCGCGGCATGACCCCGACCATCGCCATTCTAACCGATGGGCGCGGCAATATCGCCCTCGATGGCACCCCCGACCGCGCGCGGGCCGAGGATGAGGCAACCCTCCTTGCCCGCCAGATCCGCGCGTCTGCCACCCCCGCCCTTGTGATCGACGTGGCCAACCGCCCGCAACCCGCGCTGCGCACCCTTGCCCAGATCATGGATGCCCCCTACCTCGCCCTGCCCCGCGCCGATGCGCGCCGTCTGTCCACCGTGTTGGGCGAGGCGTTGGAGACCTGACATGACCGCCCCCCGCAGGCCCAAGGAAAGCATGCCGCCCGACCGCATGCCGCAGGATTGGCCCTATCGCGACAAGACCCGCCGCGTCGCCTCACGCCCGCATGACTGGTCGGTCGTGGATATCGGCAAAGGCCCCTGCCTCCTTATGTTGCATGGCGCAGGCGGCGCGGGCCACAGTTTCCGCAACCTTATCCCCCTGCTCGCCACCCATTACAGGGTCATCGTCCCCGATCTGCCGGGGCAAGGCTTCACCCGATCCGGGGCGCGGGGCCGATACGGCATCGACGCTATGGCCGAAGACGTGGCCACGCTCTGCAAAACGATGGATATCGCCGTCTCCGCCATCATTGGCCATTCGGCAGGCGCGGCCCTCGCGCTGCGGCTGTCCCCACTCCTCAATCCAAAGGGCATCGTCGGCATCAACGCGGCCCTTGGGGCCTTTGACGGGGCGGCAGGCGTGATGTTCCCGCTTCTGGCGCGCGTGCTAGCCGTCACCCCTTTCATCCCACATGTCGTCGCAAAGCTTTGGGGAAATCCCGCCACGGTGAACAAACTCCTCACCGCCACAGGCTCCCCCCTCGATGCGGCGGGGCAAGCGCAATATCTGACGCTTGTCCGCGATGCAGCCCATGTGGACGGCACGCTTGGCATGATGGCCCAATGGCGGCTGGACGATCTGATGCGCCAATTGCCCACCATCGCCACCCCTACCCTTCTGATTGCCTCGTCCGGCGATCTTGCCGTCCCTGCCCGCATCTCGCGCGATGCGGCCCATCAGATGTCGGCGGCCAGCTATGTCGAACTGGCCGATCACGGCCATCTGGTGCATGAAGAGGCGCCCCAAGCCGTCGCCGACCTGATCCTGCACTTCCTCGCCGGATTGACCCCGGATTGACCCTTGCTTTCCCTGACCAGAAAGCTCCCGGCCCTGCGCAATCGGCTGGGAAACCCTCCCCAGACGACATAGCCCCCGGCGATCACGCCTACGGCGCGGAACGCCAAAGGAATGGCTTGCCTCCGGCGTCCCCGCCAGACGTACCGCCTAAATCCGCTCAGCGCCCCGCGACCAGACTGCCAAAGATGCGATCCATATGCTGTTCCAGATAAATCCGCAGCCAAGGCGTGAACCGTTCCGGCGACCGCAGCACTTCGGCTGACAGATCATAAAGATCGACCCAACGCACCGCCGCCACCTCGTCCGGGTGCGGCACCACCGTCAGCGCGGCAGGGGCTTCGGCCACAAAAATATCAACCAATTCATGCTCGATCATCCCGCCCCCCACCTCGGCGCGGTATTCGACCCGATCGGCAAAGACCGGAAACAGCCCTTCGATCCCCAATTCCTCGCGCAAGCGGCGCACCGCGCAGGCCGCCGGATCCTCGTCCCAGCGCGGATGGGTGCAGCAGGTATTCGCCCACAGGCCCGGCGTGTGATACTTGGCCAGCGCCCGCTGCTGGATCAGCACCCGCCGCCCCTGCATCACAAAAACGGACACGGCCTTGTGGCGCAGCCCCTTTAGATGCACCTCCATCTTCCCCACTGGAACAAGACGACCATCCACCCAAGCCGGGATATTCTCTTCAAGCGCTGCGGATGTGGGGGCAAGCATGGCCATGGCTTCAGGTCCAGACCGGCGAGACTAGCCGTAACAGATGCGCCATGTTCTTCATCCCGATCTTCACATGGGCCATGGGCCGCGCCTTCACCAGCTTCTTGTTCATATAGGCCTCGAAGGTCAGCTTTTGCACATCCACATCATGGCACAGGCTGACAAACCTCTCGCGCCGCTCGTCGCTGCGATAATAGGCATCCTGCATCGACCGCAAGACCCGGAACACCGTGCCATGCTCGCGCATGAAAAGTTTGCGCGCGATCCGCAAATCACTTGCCTTGCCTGACGCCAGAACCGCTTGCGCTGCCGTGGCAGCCACCCGCCCCCCGGCCATGGCGTAAAAGATGCCCTCACCGGATGAGGGCGCAACCACCCCGGCAGCATCGCCCGCCAGCACCACATCGCGCCCATTGTCCCAACGGTCCAAGGGCTTCAACGGGATCGGTGCGCCCTCCTTGCGGATCGTCTCGCAATCCGTCAGGCCCGATGCCGCACGCAGGTCCGCCGTGGCCTTCTTCAGATCCACCCCATCCAGCCCCGTGCCCATCCCCACGCTGGCCTGATTGCCATGCGGAAAGACCCAGCCATAGAAATCCGGGGAAATCCGCCCGTCATAAATCACGTCACAGCGGTCGGGGTCATAATCAGGCGAAGGTTCGGGGGCCTTGATGATCTCGTGATAGGCGATGACGTAAGGAATTGTGCTGCCACCGGGCACCTCTGCCCGCGCCACGACCGAGCGCGCGCCATCCGCACCGATCACAATCCGGGTGGCCGACCGCCGCTCCTCTCCCGTCGCCTTGTCGCGCCAGACGACATGGGTGCCGCCTGCGTCCCGCTCCACCCGCAGAAAGGTTCCGGTCAGCCGCTCCGCCCCGGCCTTGGCCGCCCTTGCGCGCAGGTATTCGTCGAAATGTTCGCGATCCACCATACCCACATAGCCATTCTCGATCGGGATATCGACCATCCGACCCGTGGGCGAAATCATCCGCGCCGTGGTGATCTTGGCCACGATCTGCGCATCCTCGATCTCAAAATCCCGAATGGCGCGCGGCGGGATCGCCCCGCCACATGGCTTGATCCGCCCCGCCCGATCCAGAAGCGCCACGCTTTTCCCAGCCCGCGCCAGATCCTCGGCCGCCGTCGCACCCGAAGGCCCGCCACCTACCACGAAGACGTCATATGCCATGGGTCACTCCCCCGGTATCAGTTGCGCATCGGGCAGGCGCTCACCGCCCCGCCCTTCGATCACCCGCAGCGCGATCAGCGCCGCAATCAGAAACAGCCCCGCCTCGGCCAGAAAGACGGCGCCAAAGGCATCCGATACCGGCAGGACAAATCGCAGACCATCCGCCGCCGCCGCCCCAACCAGCCCGCCAAACCCTGCCGCCAAGGCCTGCGCCGCGCCCCAAAGGCCCATCCGCGTGCCCTCGCGCGCTCCGCGCCCCTGCCCGGCCAGTGCCATCATCGACCCGATGGCCGCCACAGCGAACATCCCGTTGAAAAAGCCCAAGGCCACCACCGCAGGCACCAAAGCGCCCCCCGTCTGGCCCAAAGCCGCCACCGCGATGAGGGACAGCGCCGATCCGACGCATCCCCCCATCACCCACATCCGCAGCGTGCCAATCCGCAGCCCTGTCGCCGCGATGCCCACAAGCAGCATGCCGACAAAGACGCCCCCATTCTGCGCCCCCGAAAGCTGCGTGCTTTCCCCCGGCGCAAAACCGAAAACCAACCCCGCATAAGGCTCAAGGATCAGTTCCTGCATGAAATAGGCGGTCATCGACAAAAAGATGAACAGGGTAAAGACCCGCGCCCGCCGCTCGGCCCAAACCTCGGCCAGACCAGCCCGAAAGGGCAGCGTCTCTGCCTCCCGCTCTGCCACCACGCGCCGTTCGATCCCCCAGACGGCCAAGGTGGTCAGAACCACTGCGCCTCCGGTTACAACTCCCACGATCTCCAACAGCAGCGCAGGCGTGTAGGGGTCCAACAGCGCCCCGACCGTCCCTGCTGTCACCGCGATGCCAAGGATCATCATCAGCCACGTAATCGTCGCCGCCGCCGCCCGCCGCCGCGGCTCGGTCGCCGTCGCCAAAAGCGCAAGGAGAGACGTCCCCGACGCCCCCACCCCCACCCCGATCAGCGCGTATGCCAGTACCGATAGCGCCAGCCCAAGGCCGAACCCTGATGGAAACAGCACCACCGCAACCGCCGCCAGAAAGGCCCCAAGGGACAGCGCCGCCATCCCCCCGATGATAAAGGTCGTGCGGTTCCCTTTGGTATCCGACCGGAACCCCCAATTGGGCCGCGTGATCTGTATCCCGTAATGCAAAGCGACCAGCAGCCCCGGCAACACCGCAGGCAGCGCCAGCTCCACCACCATCAGCCGGTTCAACGTCGAGGTGGTCAACACCACCACCGCGCCAAGGCACATCTGCACCAGGCCCAGCCTTACGATCTGGACCCAGCCCAGCTTCATGCCAGCCCCCGCAGTGCAAAGGCCGAAATCATCATGCCGGTGACATACAGCACCACGCCAGTCCCGTTATACCAAGGCGCCTTGCCCTTCGGGTCGCGGAACAGGACCCGCATCGCGGCAATCTGCAAGATCAGCACCGCCAGCACGCCCAGCGCATGCAAAGGCTTGCCCCACAGCGCCAGCAGCGGGATCACCAAAGCCTGCGCCATGCCCATCACCGTGCAGGCGATCTTGGCCGCCACCTCCGGCCCCAGCACCACAGGCAAGGACCGCACGCCATGCTGCCGATCCCCCTCCAGCGCCTTGAAATCATTCAAGGTCATGATCCCATGCGCGCCGAAGGCGTAAAGCAGGGCGATCATCACGATCTCGAACCGTGGCGCGGCCTGCAACAGCACGGCGGCACCGGTGAACCACGGCAGCCCTTCATAGGACAGCCCGACAAGCCCCGGTCCCCACCAACCCGACCGCTTCAAGCGCACCGGCTCGGCGCTATAGGCCCAAGCCGCGATCACACCCGCCACGGTCGCCCAGAACCCCCATGTCCCCAGCAGGGACCCAACCCACAGCGACAGCGCGGTCATCGCCAAGGCGATATAAAGCCCCCAGCGCCCCGGGATCCGCCCCGAAGGGATCGGTCGATCCGGTTCGTTCACCGCATCCACATGCCGATCGCACCAGTCATTCGCGGCCTGAGACATCCCGCAGACGATCGGCCCCGCCAGCACCATGCCCAGCAGCACCATCCCCCAATTCCCCGACAGCGGCACCCCAGCGGAAACCGATCCGCAGAGATAGGCCCAGATCGGCGGGAACCATGTAATGGGCTTGATCAGCCGCAGCATGGCGCGCGGTTCAGGAAGGCGGCGGGGCTGTATGGATATGCTGACAGTCATGTGTCAACTACATAGTACATTGGAGAGTCGGGCAAGAGTCGATACGTCGCATGTGTCAACTTTTTCTGACACCCGGGCTTCATCTTGGCCCAAATACTCAAATTCCGACGGCTCCACCCCGCGCCACGCCGCAGGTCAGGGGCGCGGCACAACCTCGAACCGGCAAACCGGATCGCCCGCCGCGATACAGGCCACCTCGCGCACCACGCATCCTTTCCAGACCAGCCGCGCGAAAAGCCGCTCGAACACCGCCGCATGCCAATGGCACAGCGGATGATCGGACCGCAGCCCCGCCACCAGCGGATTGCCCGCCACCTCAAAGGTCAGGGGATGCCAGCCTGTGATGCGAAACGCCCCCGATCCGGCAAAGGTCCAAGAATGTTGCGCTATGGCCGCCGCCAGCACCCGCGCGCCCATGGGCGCAGGCAGAACCCGGATCACCCATTGCGCCGCCTTCGGGATGCGATGCTTCAGGATATAGCTGCCCGTCGCCAACCCGGCGAGGCGCAGCAGACCCTCCGCCCGCTCCGGCACCGCCATCCGCAGCGCCAGATGCACCGCCGCCGCCTCCGCCTCGGGGATCATGCCAAGGCTGGGGTCCGGCACGGCCACCCCTGCCGCCCCCATGACCTGATCGCGCAAGGCCCGGCCCTCCACCCGGTCCAGCACGGCCACCAGCTGCGTGATCGCATTCGGCCCGATCCGCGCCTCTGCCGCCGCTACGGGGACAAAGCCGCCATCCATGACCTCAGGCCTCCTCGCCCATCTGCTCCTTGCCGCCGCCGCAGGCCGCGACTTCGGGCATCTTGAAGGCGCGCCGCTCCTCGGCCCGCTCGGCCATCTGCGCCTTGACCGCCGCACGCCGCTCCGCTGCCTTTGCCGCGCGGTCGGCGCTTGCTTCCCAATCCGCCATCTGGGCATCCGCGATGGTCCGCGTCTCGTCGAAATGGAAATCCACCTTGCCCTTGGTCTGCGGCCCCCAATAGCCCGCCTTGCCAAGGTCATAGAAGGTGCGCCCCACCCCGGCCTTCAGAAAGGCCTTCAGGCAACCAAGCAGGTACCGCCGCCGGAACCCCGTCCCCCGCCACGGGTAATGAAACAGCGCCTTTCTCATGTAGAAACGGCGGTAATTCTTCATCACCCCGTCCAAAAGTTCCCCCCGCGTCAGCGCCGCAGGCTTCATGATGGGCGTCACGAAATTGTATTTCGAATAGTCGAAGACCTCGACCTGATCGCGGATTTCCTGAAACAGGGGCGTGAATGGCCAAGGCGTATACATCGACCAATTGGCCAGATCGGGCTGCCAATCCCACGCCATCTGGAAGGTTTCTTCCAGCGTCTCTTTCGTCTCGTTGTCCAAGCCCACGATGAACTGCGCCTCGACGAAGATATCGGCCTCGCGCAAAAGGCGGATCGCCTCCTTGTTCTCGGCGACTGTGGTTTCCTTGTTGAACATATCCAGCTTCAACTGCGCCGCCGCCTCTGTCCCAAGCGACACATGCACCAGCCCCGCCTCGCGGTAGAATTTCAACAGATCGCGGTCGCGGTAGATATCCGTCACCCGCGTGTTGATCCCCCAGGTCACCCGCTTGTTGAGCCCCCGGTCGATCAACTCCTGACAGAATTCGACGAATTTCTTCTTGTTGATGGTGGGTTCCTCATCGGCAAGGATGAAGAACCCCACCCCGTGATCGGTGACCAACCGCTCGATCTCATCTGCAACCTTTTTCGGATCGCGCACCCGGTAATCGCGCCAGAATTTCCACTGGCTGCAGAAGGAACAGGTAAAGGGGCAGCCCCGCGCCATGTTCGGGATCGCGACCTTCACGCCCAAGGGGACATAGATATATTTCGACCAGTCAAGGATCGACCAATCCGGGTCGATCGCATCCAGGTCCTTCACTGTGCTGGCGGCCTGCGTCGCCACGATCTCATCACCATCGCGGAAGGCCAACCCCTTGATCCGCCGCCGATCCGCAGGCCAGCGCCCATCGCGCACCGCCTCCATCAGCGCGACAAGGATCTCTTCCCCCTCACCCCGGACGATGACATCGACCCATGGCGCCTCTTCCAGCACCTGCCGGAACATGAAGGTGGCATGGATTCCGCCCAGCACCCGCAACGCGTCCGGGCACACCTCTTGCGCGATGCGCAGCGCCTCCTCCGCCTCATAGATGGCGGGTGTGATGGCCGTCAGGCCCACCACATCGGGCTTCAACGCCTTCAGCCGCGCCCGCAATTCTTCGGGCCCGATGTGATGCGTCATCGCATCGATGAAATGGATGTCGTTGAACCCCGCCCGCCGCAGATGGCCCGTCAAATAGGCGACCCAAGCGGGCGGCCAGTTCCCTGCAATCTCGGCTCCGCCGGAATGATAATTCGGATGGACGAAAACGATCCGCATCTTGGCCTCCGCGCAGCTGTCAACTGAAGTTGACAGTTTTCTGACGCAAAACCTTGACACAGGTCAAATCAGACCAAAAACAAATGAAGGGATTGGGAAAAGGCGCAAGCTGGGAAGGGGGGCAAGATGAAAGGAATTCCGCACGGCAACGCCGCCGCAACCAGCCTTCTTCGGGCCAAAGCCCTATTCGCCGTCCTTGTTCAACAGCCCATATTTGCGCAGCTTCACATAAAGCGACTGCCGCGACAGGCTCAGCATCTCGGCCGCTGCCACGCGATTGTTCCGCGTCAGTTCCAGCGCTGTTTCGATGCACATCTTCTCGATCACATCGGTGGTTTCGGCCACGATGTCCTTCAACGTGCTGGACCCCACCAGTTCCATCACATTGCGCACCCCGTCATCGGGTTGCCCGATCGGGCGGCGCAGCGTGTCGGCCCGGCTGGCATCCCGCACCACAAGGGCAAGGATCGGGTTCGGCCGGTCATTCAACCATGTGGCCGAAATCTCCACCGCGATCTGACCCATGAAATCCGTCGTCAGGCGCGTTGCATAAAGCCGCAGTTGCCCGGTGCGTTTGACGTTATCCAGCAAAACCCGCAGGTCCACAGCCCCCCGCGCCAGGAAATCGGTCAAGGACCGCCCCCGCACCGCCGCGATATTGGCCGTATCCGTCAGGTTCAGGAAAGCCTCGTTCGCCGCCCGGATATTGCCATCGCCATCGGCAAAGACGATGCCATCCACGCCTTCATGGTAAAGCCGGGCAAGGCTATCGCCCAATTCATCCGTCGCGGCCATCCCGGCCTCAGACGTGTCAAGCTGGCACAAAAGAACCCGCTCACCCGCCGCACGGAACACCGTCGGCGTGACAAAGACCCGCTTGCCGGACCGTTTCGCCGTCAACTCGATGGGTGCAGAACTTTCCGCCACGGCGATATTGGCAAGGCTTTCCAGAAACTCGCCGCGCCGCCGCCCTTCGAATTCCTGCGCCACCGCCACGCCGATCAACTCGCTCCGCTGGCCACCCAAAAGCTGCGCCGCCGCTGGGTTTATGTCGGTGATCCGCCCCGACCCCATGGCCACCATCAGGATCGGGTCGCGCATCACCTCCATGACCACGCGATAACGCGTGTCCATTTCCCGCTGCGACTCGTAATCCCGTTCCAGCGCCAGTTGCGCCTGCACCAGCTGCTGCTGCACTTCGGCAATGGGGCGCAGATCGCGGCCCAACATGAGGATCGATTCGTCCGACCCAATCCGATGTAGCGAATAGCGCACCGGGAATTCCCAGTTGGACTGATCCGCGTGATTCAACTCTACCGCCACATCGCCGTGACGCGCGCCATGCATCCCGCTGATGCGCGTCTCCAGCTTCTTCAGGCTTTCCGGGGCCAGCACATCCTTCAGATGCGCGCCCTCCCAATCCGTCAACTGCCCAAAGCTGCGATGATGGGGATTGACCAGAACCGAAATGATCCGCCGCGCAGGCGACACCAGAAGGGCAATGTCTGACGCTGTCGCAATAATCTCACTCAAGAGATCTGGCGCGATCAGCGGCAACTTTCCGCCATTCAGCAAATGTCTTCCGTCGGTCGTCACACTCTTTCCGATCCTAGGCCGCCTCTCTCTCTGCGACCACGAAAAAGGGTTAACTCGTTTCCAACTCTGGCAACATTCCCGACGCGACTCCCACCCTTTCAAGGGCGAGTGCAATGTCATTGGTCACCACATCGGCACCGGTCAACCGCACTACGTTTTCATCAGCCTCGGCCAAAGCACCGCCGATGGCCACTTTCAGACGGCCTTTGCTTGCTTCCTTTAGGGTTGTCACAAGTTTCCGGCAAGTTTCAAGCCTGTCTTCACAGGCAATAGAGATTAGCGCGCCATCGAATGCCCGCGACGCCACACAATCGGCCAACTCAGCAAGGCTCGGCGCGATCTTCACCGACACAGATATACCCATCCGGCGCAGCCTTCCGGCCAGAACCATGGCCCCAAGCGTATGCTGCTCGCCTTGCGGCAGCACCAAAAGCAGCGTCGTCGCATCGCAACCACCCGCCATATCGGCCGACCATCCACTGCCGATCTCGCGCAGGATGGCCTGCAAGCGGGCCACGCCCATCGTGACCTGCGCGAAACTCACGCAATCCGCCTCCCAAGCCTCACCCAGCCTGCGCGCCACCTCTGGAATGTAAAGATCGGCCAGCATCACTGCCGATACACGCGCGCGTTTGAGTTCGGGTTTCATCTCTTCGAAAGCCGCCGCATCCATAGACGACACCGCCGCCATAAAGCGCATCACAAGCTCTTCTCGCAAACCAGAACCATCGGCCGCGTCCTTGGCCACAAGCCGCGCAACGACCTCCGCAGCAAAGCGCGAAACACCGCCCTGCGAGCCTTCGGCCAAATGCGCCGACCCCAGATGAACTTCATGCTGCATTTCCGGCTCCCGAACCGCAAGGCACCCCGCATCCACAGATACGAATGCTGCCCAGACGGCTCCTCTTAACTGTCCCCCTTTGGTTCTAGATTGTCAAAGCAAATTGACACCCCCATCCGAAAGAAAAAATTCTTCCCGCGCAAAAACCAAAGGAATAACTAAAAAATCCCATTTTTCAGGCAATTTTTCCAACTTTCAGTCCATGACGCATCGACTCCATTAGCCACCGCATGTATGTAAGTTTTAGTTGACACTTCGCCCCTCCACGCTAACCTTTCCCAGCGAGGAGACGAAAGGAGCGGCGTCTACCGATGCACCCCGGAACAGCCAGAACACCGCGCAAGCGGCTTTACACCGAAGATGAACGCGCAAGACGCGATGCCACCCGCTGGACGCTGGTTCAGGGCCTTCTGGCGCCGGCCCAATTCGTGGCTTTCGCCGTGTCTGTCGTGCTGGTCATCCGCTTTTTGATGACAGGCGATGGCTACACCGCCGCGACCGTCTCGATCATCATCAAGACAGGCTTTCTCTATGTCATCATGGTAACCGGCGCGATCTGGGAGAAAGTCGTTTTCGGCCAATACCTTTTCGCCCCGGCCTTCTTCTGGGAAGACGTGTTTTCCTTCGCCGTCATCGCGCTTCATACCGCCTATCTCTGGGCGCTCTGGACGGGCGCCCTGACGCCCACGGAACAGATGTTCCTCGCGCTTGCCGCCTATGCCACCTACGTCGTCAATGCGGGCCAGTTCCTGTGGAAACTGCGCATGGCGCGGCTGGATGCCGAGGCTGAGGCCATCGAAGAAAACCGCCAAATGGCCGAGGTGGTGGTATGAGCCTCGATCTTCCCTCCACCGGCTGCCGCTCCACCCCCGTCCTCAAGGAACGTGGCCAGCGCGAGGTGTTTTGCGGCCTGACGGGAATCATCTGGCTCCACCGCAAGATGCAGGATGCCTTCTTCCTCGTCGTTGGCTCCCGCACCTGCGCACATCTTCTGCAGGCCGCCGCCGGCGTCATGATCTTTGCCGAACCCCGTTTCGGCACCGCGATCCTCGAAGAAAAGGATCTTGCCGGTCTTGCCGATGCCAATGCCGAACTTGACCGCGAAGTGGCCCGGCTTCTGGCCCGCCGTCCCGACATCAAGCAGCTTTTCCTCGTCGGCTCCTGCCCGTCCGAGGTCATCAAGCTCGACCTCGCCCGCGCGGCCGAACGGCTCTCGGCCGTCCACGCACCGCATGTGCGCGTCTACAATTACTCCGGCTCGGGCATCGAGACGACCTTCACCCAAGGCGAAGACGCCTGCCTTGCCGCCATGGTCCCAACGCTTCCCGCCACGACGGCGCGCGAACTTCTGATCGTGGGTGCCATGCCGGATGTCGTCGAAGACCAGTGCCTATCCTTGCTGGCGCAACTCGGCATCGGCCCGGTCCGCATGCTGCCCGCCCATCGCGCAAGCGACCTGCCCGCCGTGGGCGGCAACACCGTGTTCGCCCTCGTCCAACCCTTCTTGGGCGACACCCATGCCGCCCTTACCCGGCGCGGCGCGCGGCACCTGCCGGCCCCCTTCCCCTTTGGCGAAGAGGGCACCACCGCATGGCTGCGCGCCATCGCGGATGAATTCGGCGTCAGCCGCGACCTCTTCGAACAGGTCACCGCCGCCCCCCGCGCCCGCGCCCAAAAGGCCATCGCCACCCAATCGGTAGAGCTGCGCGGCAAATCGGTCTTCTTCTTCCCCGACAGCCAGTTGGAGATTCCCCTCGCCCGCTTCCTCACCCGCGAATGCGGCATGACGGCGATCGAGGTGGGCACCCCCTATCTGCATGAAGGCCTCGTCGGACCCGACCTCGACCTTCTGCCGCAGGGCCCGGTCATTTCCGAAGGCCAAGACGTGGACAAGCAGCTTGACCGTCAGCGGGCCGCCCGGCCCGACCTGACGGTCTGCGGCCTCGGCCTGGCCAACCCGCTGGAGGCCGAAGGTTTCTCCACCAAATGGGCCATCGAACTCGTCTTCACACCGGTGCATTTCTACGAACAGGCGGGCGACCTCGCCGGACTGTTCAGCCGCCCCCTCCGTCGCAAGGCCCTTCTGCAAAAGGAGGCTGCGGAATGAAACTCACGCTTTGGACATATGAAGGCCCGCCCCATGTGGGGGCGATGCGCGTCGCGACCGGCATGACCGGGCTGCACTATGTGCTGCACGCCCCGCAGGGCGACACCTATGCCGACCTTCTCTTCACCATGATCGAACGGCGCAATCACCGCCCTCCGGTCACCTTCACCACCTTTCAGGCGCGCGATCTGGGCGCGGATACCGCCAACCTCTTCAAGGACAGCGCCCGCGACGCCTATGCCCGCTTCCAACCGCAAGCGATGATCGTCGGTGCCTCCTGCACCGCCGAACTGATCCAGGACGATCCCGGCGGTCTGGCCGAGGCACTCGGCCTGCCCATCCCCGTCATCCCGCTCGAACTCCCCTCCTACCAGCGGAAAGAGAATTTCGGCGCGGACGAAACCTTCTTCCAGATCGTCAAGGCATTGGCCAAACCAATGCCCCGGACCGAGGCCATCACCTGCAATATCCTCGGTGCAACCGCGCTTGGCTTCCGTCACCGCGATGACGTGGCCGAGGTGACGAAACTCCTCAACCTCATGGGCATCACGGTCAACGTGGCCGCCCCCATGGGCGCCTCGCCTGCCGATATCGCCCGCATGGGTCAGGCGCATTTCAATGTGCTTCTCTACCCCGAAACCGGCGAAACCGCCGCGCGCCACCTCGAACGCGTATGCGGCCAGCCCTACACCAAGATCGTTCCCATCGGCGTCGGCGCCACGCGCGATTTCCTGCATGAAGTCAGCGGGATAACGGGTCTTTCTGCGAAAGTGGACGAATCCGGCCTGCGCCTGCCCTGGTGGTCGGCCAGCGTCGACTCGACCTATCTCACCGGCAAGCGCGTCTATATCTTCGGCGACGCCACCCATGTGATGGCCGCCGCCCGCATCGCAGCCACCGAAATCGGGTTCGAGGTCTGCGGCATGGGCTGCTTCAACCGCGAATTCGCAAGGCCCCTACGCGCCGTTGCCAAGGCCTACGGCGTCGACCCCCTCATCACCGACGACTACCTAGAGGTCGAGGCCGAAATCGCCCGCCTGCAACCCGAACTGATCCTCGGCACGCAGATGGAACGCCATATCGGCAAGCGTCTGGGCATCCCCTGCGCCGTCATCTCTGCTCCCGTCCATGTGCAGGACTTCCCCGCCCGCTATTCGCCCCAGATGGGGTTCGAAGGCGCGAATGTGATCTTCGACACATGGATCCACCCCCTTGTGATGGGGCTGGAAGAACATCTCCTGACAATGTTCCGCGAGGATTTCGAATTCCACGACGAAGCCGGGGCCAGCCATCACGGCGGCAAGGCCGTGGCGCGCACGGATGCCGAAGAGCCGGGGGTTTCACCCCCCCAGACCCCCGTCGCGCAATTGGATCAAGATGAAGGGACGAAGGCTTCCGAAGGGATTCCCGTCGTCACCCCCTCGGGCGAGGTGATCTGGCTGCCCGATGCCGAACGCGAATTGAAAAAGATCCCCTTCTTCGTCCGCGGCAAGGCCAAGCGCAACACCGAGAAATACGCCGCCGACCGTGGCGTGACCAAGATCAGCGTCGACACCCTTTACGAAGCCAAGGCCCATTATGCGCGATGACAGCTTTACATCGCCGGACAAGAAAACGGCGCCGCATCGCGGCGACGGGGTCTATCGTTTTGTGATCGTCACCCTTGACGCCCATGCCGCAGGCCCTGCCGCCCGCGTGGCCCCGGCGCTCGCCAAGGATTTCCCCGGCATCGAAGTGTCGATCCACGCCGCCGCCGAATGGGCCGAAAACCCCGCCGCGCTGGCGCGTGCCCGTGCCGCGATCCGCGCTGCCGATATCGTGGTGGCGAACCTTCTTTTCATCGAAGAACATATCACCGCCGTCATCGAAGACCTGCGCGCCGTGCGCGACGGGCTTGATGCCTTCGTCGGTGTTATCGCCGATCCGCAGATCGTCAAACTCACCCGCATGGGCGATCTCGACATGGCGAAACCCGCCTCGGCAGCCATGCAACTTCTGAAGAAGCTGCGCGGCTCTGGTGCGCCGTCGGGCTCGTCAGGCGAAAAGCAGATGAAGATCCTGCGCCGCCTGCCAAAGATCCTGCGCTTCCTGCCCGGCAAGGCGCAGGACCTGCGCGCCTGGTTCCTGTCCATGCAATACTGGCTGGGCGGGTCCGACGACAATATCGAACAGATGATCCGCTTCCTCGTTTCGCGCTATTCGGCGAATCGCGATTGGAAGGCGGTCTCGGCCAAACCCCCGGTCGACTACCCGGATGTCGGGCTTTACCACCCCGACCTTCCGGCCCGTATCACCACCAATGTGGCGGACCTCCCCCGCCCGGTGGGCGCGGTGTCGACTGTGGGCCTTCTCATGCTGCGGTCCTATATCCTTGCCTCCGATACCGCCCATTACGACGCGGTCATTCGGGCGTTCGAGGCGAGGGGCATCGCCGTCCTTCCCGCCTTTGCAGGCGGCCTCGACGGCCGCCCCGCGATCGACGCCTTCTTCAAGGGACGCTGCGATGCGATGGTGTCGCTGACGGGCTTCTCCCTCGTTGGCGGCCCCGCCTATAACGACAGCCCCGCCGCCGTCGCCGCCCTCGAAGACCTCGATATTCCCTATATCGCCGCCCATCCTCTGGAATTCCAGACGCTCGGCCAATGGGGCGCTTCGGGCGGCGGGCTTGGCCCGGTCGAAACCACCATGCTCATCGCCCTGCCCGAAATTGACGGCGCGACCAATCCCACCGTCTTTGCAGGTCGCCACGATCTGAACGGCTGCGCAGGCTGCTACAACAAATGCCAAGCCGCCAGCGCCGAGGCCATCACCACCCGCGCCATGGCCCCCTGCCATGAACGCATCACCGCGCTGGCCGACAAGACCGCCCGTCTTGCCGCCCTGCGCCGTTCGCAGGTGGCCGAACGCAAGGTGGGCATCGTTCTATACGGCTTCCCGCCGAACGCAGGGGCCGCAGGCACCGCCGCCTATCTCGGCGTTTTCGAAAGCCTGTTCAACACGCTCCACGCCATGGCGGCAGAAGGCTATGACCTCACGCCCCCCGCCAGGCTGGATGATCTGCGCGAAGCGGTTATGGGTGGCTCGGCCCGCATCTATGGCCAGCCCGCAAATGTCCACACCATCATCCCCGCCGCCGAAGTGGTGGCAAAGACACGCTGGCTGTCGGATGTCGAACGGGTCTGGGGCCCTGCTCCCGGCAGGCTGCAGACCGATGGGCGCGGCGTCATGGTGTTGGGTGCCCAATTCGGCAAGGTCTTTGTCGGCCTGCAGCCCGTCTTCGGCTATGAGGGCGACCCGATGCGCCTTCTCTTCGAAAAGGGCTTCGCACCGACCCACGCCATGATGACCTTCTACCGCTGGCTGCGCGACGATTTCGGTGCCGACGTTCTTTTGCATTTCGGCATGCATGGCGCGCTGGAATTCCTGCCGGGCAAACAGGCTGGCGTGTCGGAAACCTGCTGGCCTGATCGCCTGATCGGCAACATGCCCAACGTCTACCTCTACGCCTCCAACAACCCGTCCGAGGCGACTTTGGCCAAGCGGCGCTCCAACGCGGTGACGATCACCCACCTGACCCCGCCCTTGGCGCAGTCCGGCCTCTACAAGGGCTTGCAGGACCTCAAGGATTCCCTCTCCCGCTGGCGCGCGGCGTCCGATGACGCACCCGACCGCGCCGACCTGTGGGAGTTGATCGTCGAACAGGCCCGCACCGTGGACCTTGATCCGACCGATCCCAACCAGCTTTGGGTCAAGCTTCTGGAAACCGAAGGCGCACTCATCCCCGACGGCCTGCATGTCCTGGGCCGCCCGATGGGCCCGCAGGAACGCCGCGACTATATCGACCTGATCGGCGCGACGGGGGCCGAGGCGGATGCGCTGGATGCCAAGCTTCAGGCCCAGACCGAAATCCCGGCCATCCTGCGCGCGCTTGGGGGCCATTTCACCAGCCCCGTTCCGGGCGGTGACCTGATCCGGTCCACGGATATCCTGCCCACGGGCCGCAACATCCATGCTTTCGACCCGTTCCGCATGCCCACGGCCTTTGCGCTGAAAGACGGCGCGCAACAGGCCCAGCGCCTGCTCGATACCCATCCGACCCTGCCGCGCAGCGTGGCCCTTGTCCTTTGGGGATCGGACAATATCAAATCCGACGGCGGCCCGCTGTCCCAAGCCCTCGCCCTGATGGGCGCAAAGCCCCGCTTCGACCATTACGGCCGCCTCTGTGGCGCGGACCTGATCCCGCTTGCCGAATTGGGCCGCCCCCGGATCGATGTGGTGATGACGCTCTCGGGCATCTTCCGCGACCTCCTACCCCTGCAAACCCGCATGTTGGCCGAGGCCGCCTACAAGGCCGCCGTGGCCGAGGAACCGCTTTCGCAGAACTTCATCCGCGCCCATGCGCTGGCCTATGCCGATGAGATGGGGGTGGATATGGAAACCGCCTCCCTGCGCGTCTTCTCCAATGCCGAAGGGGCCTATGGGTCCAACGTCAACGTCATGGTCGGCTCCTCGGCCTTCGGTGAAGAAGACGAACTCGCCGACGCCTATGAGAACCGCAAATCCTTTGCCTATGGCCGCAATGGCAAACCCGTCCAGAACGCGGCCCTTCTGCAAAAGACACTCAAGGATGTCGACCTCGCCTATCAGAACCTTGAATCGGTGGAACTGGGCGTCACAACGGTGGACCAGTATTTCGACACGCTGGGCGGCATTGCCCGCGCCGTCAAACGCGCGCGCGGCGGGGCCGAAACCCCGATCTATATCGGCGACCAGACCCGCGGTGGCGGTACGGTCCGCACGCTCAAGGATCAGATCGCGCTGGAAACCCGGTCGCGCAGCCTGAATCCCAAGTATTTCGAAGGCCTCCTGCGCCATGGCGCCGAAGGCGTGCGGCAGATCGAGGCGCAGGTATCGAACACCTTCGGCTGGTCCGCCACCACCGCGCAGGTCGACCCGTGGGTCTATCAGCGCCTGTCGGAAACCTTCGTGCTGGACGAGGCGATGCGCCGCCGTCTGGCCGCCCTCAACCCCGAAGCCTCCTCCCGCATGGCCCAGCGCCTGCTTGAGGCATCGGATCGCAACTATTGGCAACCCGATGCCGACACGCTCGCCGCGCTGCAACGCGCCGCGGATGAGCTTGAGGATCGGCTGGAAGGGATCGCGGCGGAATGACCCAAACGCGCGCCCAGCGACACCGGCAGAGCGGGGGGCCAGCCCCCCGCACCCCCCGGAGTATTTCTGCCAAGATGAAGGAGCAGACCGCATGAGCCCGAGAGACGAAATCCCCCTGCTGAGAGGCTTGGATGGCGAAGGTTCGGTGCAGGTGCATCAGGACGCCGCGCTTAAGATCGAAGGGGCCAAGGTCTTTTCCGTCTATGGCAAGGGCGGGATCGGCAAATCAACAACCTCTTCGAACCTGTCGGCGGCCTTTTCCGTGATGGGAAAACGCGTGCTGCAAATCGGCTGCGACCCGAAACATGACAGCACCTTCACGCTGACGGGCCGCCTGCAACCCACGGTGATCGACATCCTGAAAGAGGTCGATTTCCATTCCGAGGAACTGCGCCCCGAGGATTACGTCGCCACTGGCTGGAACGGCGTGAAATGCGTCGAGGCCGGCGGTCCCCCGGCAGGCACGGGTTGCGGCGGCTATGTCGTGGGCCAGACGGTGAAACTGCTGAAGCAGCACCACCTGCTGGAAGACACCGATGTGGTGATCTTCGACGTGCTGGGCGATGTGGTCTGCGGCGGTTTTGCCGCCCCTTTGCAACATGCCGACCGCGCCGTGATCGTCACCGCCAACGACTTTGACAGCATCTATGCGATGAACCGCATCATCGCCGCCGTTCAGGCCAAGTCGGGCAATTACAAGGTCCAGCTTGCAGGCTGCGTCGCCAACCGCTCGCGCGAGACGGATGAGGTAGACCGCTACTGCGCCCGCGTCGGCTTCAACCGCCTCGCCCATATGCCCGATATCGACGCCATCCGCCGCTCGCGCCTGAAGAAAAAGACGCTGTTCGAGATGGATGACGAACAGGACATCGTCACCGCCCGCGCCGAGTATCTGCGGCTGGCCGAAACGCTCTGGCGGTCCGTGGGCGGCCCCGGATCGACCCCCGATCCCCTGCCCGACCGCGACATTTTTGAACTTCTGGGATTTGACTGAGAATGCAGGACTATTCCGCCACGCTCTCTCGCGTCGAAGACTATTTCGACCGCAGCGCCACCAAGGTGTGGGAGCGCCTGACCTCTGACGCACCCGTCAGCCGCATCCGCCAGACCGTCCGCGAAGGCCGCGACCGGATGCGCGCCATCATGCTGTCGCGCCTGCCCGCCGATCTGAAGGGCGCGCGCGTTCTGGATGCGGGCTGCGGCACGGGGCTGATGACGGCGGAACTTGCCGCGCGCGGCGCGGATGTGGTGGCAGTGGACATCTCGCCCCAGCTCATCGCCATTGCCGAACAACGGCTGACCGAAGACCTGCGCCCCCGCGTCACCTTCGCCGCTGGCGACATGACCAGCACCGCGCATGGCCATTTCGACTTTGTCATGGCGATGGACAGCCTGATCTACTACCGCACCCCCGATATCGCGACGGCGCTGCGCAAGCTGGCCGACCGCACGGCGGGACATATCACCTTCACCGTGGCCCCGCGCACGCCCTTCCTGATGACCTTCTTCACCATCGGCAAGGCCTTCCCGCGCGCCGACCGTTCCCCCACCATGATCCCGCAAGATTGGCGCGCCATCGCCCGCCACACGGGCGGCGCGGTGGCCCGCGTCGAACGGGTCAGCCGCGGCTTCTACATTTCCGAATGTCTGGAGTATCGCGCATGATCCTCCGCAAGAAAGACCTGCAGAAATTCACCGCCAATTGGCTGCCCTTCGCCGATGTGGCCTCGGAAAGCCTACCGCTCGCGCAGCTTTTGCGCCTGTCGCTGTTTCAGGTGTCAGTTGGCATGGCGCAGGTTCTGCTCCTTGGCACGCTGAA
Source organism: Fuscovulum ytuae (assembly GCF_029953595.1). NCBI lineage: Bacteria > Pseudomonadati > Pseudomonadota > Alphaproteobacteria > Rhodobacterales > Paracoccaceae > Fuscovulum > Fuscovulum ytuae. Next base: position 1,405,316 of record NZ_CP124535.1, read on the forward strand.
CCGGGTGATGATCGTGGAACTGTCGGTTCCCGCCATGATCGTGGCGGCGATGATCGCCATCCCGGTCCTTGTCGCGCCCTTCCGCGCGCTTCTGGGTCACCGCTCCGACACCCACCGCTCTGCCCTTGGCTGGAAGCGGGTGCCCTATCTCTGGTTCGGCTCGCTCTGGCAGATGGGGGGGCTCGCCGTCATGCCCTTCGCCCTTTTGGTCCTATCGGGCGACCGCACCTTCGAAGTGCCCTATGCCGGCGAAATCCTTGCCGCCATCGCCTTCCTGATGACCGGCCTCGGCATGCATATGACCCAGACGGCGGGGCTTGCTTTGGCCTCTGATCGGGCGACCGATGACACCCGCCCCCGCGTCGTGGCCCTCCTCTACGTGGCAAACCTTCTGGGCATGGGGGTTTCCGCGCTGGCCATTGGCTGGCTCTTGCAGAACTTCGACCCGCTCACGCTGGTCAAGGTGGTGCAGGGCTGCGGTCTTGCCACCCTGATCCTTAACCTCATCGCGCTGTGGAAGCAGGAACGCTTCCGCCCCATGTCAAAGGCCGAGCGTGAAGAACCCCGCGCCCGCTTTTCCGACGCTTGGGCCGATCTGATGGCAGGTGGCACTGCAGGTCGTCTGCTGGTCGTGGTCGTCCTCGGCACGCTGGGCTTTGCAATGCAGGACGTGCTGCTGGAACCCTATGGCGGCGAAATCCTCGGCCTGTCCGTGTCGCAGACCACCTTCCTCACCGCCATGTCGGCGGCGGGGGCGCTCACCGGCTTCCTGCTTGCCGCCCGCTGGCTGGCGCGCAAGGTCGATCCCTACCGCCTAGCCGCACGTGGCATCCTTGCGGGCATCGCCGCCTTCTCGGCGGTGATCTTCGCGGCCCCCCTTCATTCCACCGCGCTTTTCTTTGCGGGCGCGGGCCTCATCGGCTTTGGCGGCGGCCTCTTCGCCATCGCCACCCTGACCGTCGCGATGACGATGCCGGTGGGCAGCCTCGCCGGCGCGGGCATCGCCCTTGGCGCCTGGGGCGCGGCACAGGCCACCGCGCAGGGCCTGTCGATCTTCATGGGCGGCACGATCCGCGACGTGGTGGGCCATCTGGCCACGTCCGGTGCTCTTGGTGCCGGACTGGCCGACCCGGCGATGGGCTATTCCTTCGTCTATCACCTCGAAATCGGGCTGCTCTTTGCAACCCTTGCCGCCCTCGGACCGATGGTCCGGCTGCGCCCCCTTCTCGACCCGAACGACAAGACCTCCGGCGATACGCGCCTGCGCCTCGCCGAATTCCCAACCTGACCCCGGAGGACCACGAACATGGTAGGTGTCAACTTCTTTGGAAACTTCGATCTGGCAAGCCTGTCGATCTGGCTCTTCTGGGCCTTCTTCGCGCTGCTGATCTACTATCTGCAAACCGAAAACATGCGTGAAGGCTACCCGCTGGAACTTGAGGACGGCTCGCCCGCCCCGAACCAAGGGCCCTTCCCGGTGCCAAAGCCCAAGACCTTCAAACTGCCGCATGGCAAGGGTGAGGTGACAGTGCCGTCCACCGCCAACGAAGCGGCCCACCGCCGCAGCGATCTGGCACTGGCCCGTACCGCCGTCTCCGAAGGCTTCCCCCACGCCCCGACCGGCAATCCGCTGGCCGATGGCGTCGGCCCCGCCTCTTGGGTGCCGCGCCGCGACGAGCCGGAACTTGACGGCCACGGCCATGCCAAGATCGTCCCGATGGGGCAGGCCAAGGGCTTCGTCATCAGCGCCGGGCGCGACCCGCGCGGCCTGCCGGTGCAAGCCGCCGATCTCGAAGTCGTGGGCCGCGTCTCCGACATGTGGGTCGACGCCCCCGAACAGCTCGTCCGCTATCTGGAGATCGAACTGAACGATGGTGGCAAGCGCCTTGTGCCGATGATGCTCGCGCGGATCTGGCCGGACCGCGTCCGCGTCCGCGCGCTGGCCTCGGACAGCTTTGCAGGCATCCCGCAGACCAAATCCCTCACCACCGTGACGAAACTCGAAGAAGACAAGATCTCGGGCTACGTCGCGGGTGGCTGGATGTACGACGCAGCCAAGCGCAAGCACGGCTACTGACGCAAAGGGGGGCGGCCTGCGCCCGGGCCGCCCCGTCTTACCTCAGCTTACGGAGGGTCTGAACGATGTCAGACCATGATGATTTCGCCTTCGATGTGGCCCCGGGCATTCCCGCGCCACTCCCCAAAGGGGAAGAGGTCCTCTGGCAGGGCCGCCCCGACACCTCGGCCCTTGCGCGCGAGGCTTTTAAGATCCGCTGGATCGCCGCCTATATGGCGCTGATCGTGCTCTGGAAGGCGGGTGCCGGCTTTGTCGATGGCGGTCTCGCCCTCGCCTTGCTGCGCGGCCTGCCCTATGCCGTCCTTGCCCTTGCCGCCGTTGCGGTGGTCTGGCTTCTCGCTTGGGCACAGGCGCGGGCGACGGTCTATACCGTCACCTCGGCCCGCGTCCTTATGAAGATCGGCGCCGCGCTTTCGGTCACCTACAACATCCCCTTCGCGCAAGTTGCCACGGCGCGGCTGGACCTGAAATCCAAAGGTACCGGCACCATCGCGCTGGAAACCATGGGCGACACGCGTCTGGCCTTTCTGGCGCTCTGGCCGCATCTGCGCCCCGGCCGCCTGAAACGCACCGAACCCGCCCTGCGCTGCATCCCCGATGCCGAACGGGTGGCCAGACTACTGGCCGAGGCCGCCGAGGCCCGCCTTGCCATGCCTGTCATCACCCGTGCCGATCCGGCGATGGGCGATGCCGTGGCTGCGGAATGAAAGGGACGATCATGCAAACCCGTCAACCCGCCCTGCACAACCAAAAGGCCGAGATGATCCCCACCGCCCTCCTGCGCGCCATGTTCGCGCTGGCAGTGGTCACGCTCGCCATCACCACGGCTGCCGTGGTGTCAGGTCGCCCCACCGTCGGCCAGCCCAAGGCCGCCGATGTGGTCGAAACCCGCGCGATCATCCTCGAAGGCCTTGATGCCCAGGCCGTCAAGGTTCTGAACCCTGATGGCACCCTTCTGGCCGACCTGCCGCATGGCGGCTTCATCACCGTCATCCAGAACGCCATGGCGCGCGAGCGTCTCACCCACCGGGTCGAAGGGAACCCACCCGTCAACATCGTCCGCTACGCCAATGGCCGCCTCGTCGCCGAAGACCCGACCACGGGTTGGAGCGCCGAACTTTACGCCTTTGGTGCCGACAACAAAGCCGCGTTTGAACGGCTGCTTGATCAATAAGGGAACCGAAAAATGGGACTTCTAACACGCCAGAAAGAACAGGTGCCTTGCACCGTCGAAGTAAGTCATCGTTTCGAAAGCCTGCACGCCCACGTGCGTTTCAACAACGGCGCCGTGGTCCACCCCGGTGACGAGGTTCTTGTCCACGGCACGCCCGTCATGGCGGCCTATGGCGAGGTCGTCATCGAAGACCGCACCGCCACGATCACCCGCGCAAGCTGGCTAGAACGCCAATGGACCCGTCTGACGGGCGACTTGGAATTCATGGAGCTTTGCGAATTTTCCTTCTCCGAAGAGGTGACGCTGTGAACGCCCATACCCAACCGCAGCACGACACCACCCACGGCGAGCTGCACGCCGAAATGGCCGATGCCTTCGACACCACCGCGATGGCGACCGAAACCACGCTTCTCAACCCGCGCTTTTACACCACCGATTTCGACGAGATGGACCGCATCGACGTCACGCCTGTCCGCGCGGAATGGGACAAGCTTCTGGGTCAGATGAAATCCGACCCGAACAAGGGACACTTCAAGAAGAACGCTGATTGGGACACGGTCGATTGGCAGGGCATGGACCCCGCCCTTCGCGCCGAATTCATCGACTTCCTTGTCTCCTCCTGCACCGCCGAATTCTCCGGCTGCGTGCTTTACAAGGAAATGAAACGCCGCGGCTCCAACCCCGATATCTGCGAGCTGTTCAGCTATATGTCCCGCGACGAGGCCCGTCATGCAGGCTTTATCAACGATGCCCTGCGCGAGGCCGGCGTGGCCGTCAACTTGGGCTTTCTGACCAAGGCCAAGAAATACACCTACTTCCGGCCCAAGTTCATCTACTACGCCACCTACCTTTCGGAAAAGATCGGCTACGCCCGCTACATCACCATCTATCGGCACCTCGAGGCGCATCCCGAACAGCGCTTCCATCCGATCTTCAAGTGGTTCAAGGAATGGTGCAACGACGAGTTCAGCCATGGTGAGGCCTTCGCGCTTCTGATGCGCACCGACCCCGCGCTGACCCAGTCCTTCGCGAACAAGCTCTGGATCCGCTTCTTCCTGACCGCCGTCTATTCCACCATGTGGGTGCGCGATCATGCCCGCGTCGATTTCCACAACGCCCTCGGCGTCGATATCGACTGGTATGACCAAGAGGTCTACCGCAAGACCTCCATCATCGCGCGGCAGGTCTTCCCGGTAGAGCTTGACATCGACCACCCGCGCTGGATCCCAGGCCTGCGCCGCATGGATCAGGCCATGCGCGACATGGACGCGGCAAAGCGCAAGGGCGGCATCGCCGGATGGATCGGGCACAAGACCGCCTCCGCCCGCGCGGCGCTGGCCTTCGCGGGCCTCTACCTGATCCCGGTCAAACACATGACGCCCCCGGCCAATGTCCGGCTGGAGCCGTCCTTTTGACCCCTAATCTTGCATATCGCTGCGAAAGCGGCGGTTGCGGCGGCGGGATGGGCGCGTCCCACCGCCCGGCGCGGTCCCCCTCAGAAGGGGGGGGCCGCGCATGAATACCCCGTGGATCGCAGCCGTCGCGGCCCTGTTCCTATGGTGGTTTTCCACTGGCATCATCCTGTGGCGCGTCAAACGCGCCGATCAGGAAGGCCGCGACGCCCATTTGTGGAGTGTGATCCTCGGCCTGCCCCTTCTCCTCGGCGGCTTCGTCGCGCTGCGCCACACGCTTCAAGATGATACCGCCATCGGGGCCTTCACCGCCTTCGTGGCCGCGCTCGCGATCTGGGGCTGGCTGGAGCTGGCCTTCCTGTCAGGCATCATCGCAGGGCCGAATACGGCCCCCTGCCCGCCCTATGCGCCCCTGTGGGAACGGTTCATCCGCGCCGTGGGCACGATCCTGTGGCACGAGCTTGCCCTTATGGGCACCCTCGGCGTCATCGCCCAGATCAGCGAAGGCGCCACCAACCGCTTCGCCCTTTGGACCTTCGCCATCCTCTTCTTCGCGCGCATCTCGGCCAAGCTGAACCTCTTCTTCGGCGTCCCGCGCATCCATACCGAATTTCTGCCTCGGCCTCTCGCGCATCTGGCCAGCCATTTCCGCCGGGCCTCGATGAACGCATTCTTCCCGGCCTCAATCACCGCGCTCTCCTTCGCCGTGGCCTGTTTCCTTGAACGGCTCTGGTCCGCCCAGACCGAAGGTCAGGTGATCGGCTATACCCTTCTCTCCGCCCTGACCCTGCTCGCCCTCCTTGAACACTGGTTCATGGTGGTGCCGCTGCCCGATCAGAAACTCTGGCGCTGGATGCTTCCTGCCCAGCGCCCCGACCTGACCACCGCTAAGACAACGGGCCTCACAAGACCCGACCAGCCACTGACAGTGAGGAAATAATCCCCATGGACTTCGACGCAATCTTCCAAGACCAGCTCGACACGCTCAAGGCCGAAGGCAATTACCGCGTTTTCGCCGATCTCGAACGTCGCTGCGGGTCTTTCCCCAAGGCCGCCAACCACAAGGACGGCAAGGTGCGCGATGTCACCGTCTGGTGCTCGAATGACTATCTCGGCATGGGGCAGAACGAAACCGTGGTGAAGGCAATGGTCGAGGCGGTGCAAACCTGCGGCACAGGTGCAGGCGGTACGCGCAACATCTCGGGCACCAACCACCACCACCTGCTTCTCGAACACGAACTCGCCGACCTGCACGGCAAAGAGGCCGCCCTTCTCTTCACCTCGGGCTATGTCTCCAACTGGGCCGCGCTCTCCACCCTCGGCGCACGCATCCCCAACGCGGTCATCCTGTCGGATGAAAAGAACCACGCCTCCATGATCGAAGGCATCCGCCATTCCCGCGCCGACAAGGTGCTGTGGAAGCACAACGATTGGCGCGACCTTGACCGCAAGCTGCATGCCGTGGGTGACCGACCCAAGGTCGTGGCCTTTGAGTCCGTCTATTCCATGGATGGCGACATCGCACCCATCCGCGAGATCGTCGAGGTCTGCGAAGCCCATGGCGCGCTGTCCTATATCGACGAGGTGCATGCCGTGGGCATGTACGGCCCCCATGGCGGCGGCGTGACGGAAGAGTTGGGCCTCGCCCATCGCATCGATCTGATCGAAGGCACGCTGGGCAAGGCCTTCGGCTGCGTCGGCGGCTATATCACAGGCTCTGCCGCGCTGTGCGACTTTGTCCGCAGCTTTGCCTCCGGCTTCATCTTCACCACCGCCCTGCCCCCTGCCGTGGCCGCCGCTGCCGCCGCCTCCATCCGCCACCTGAAACAATCCGATGAAGAACGGCGCATGCAAAAGGCCAATGTCGCCAAACTCCGCGCGCGGCTGGATCGGGCGGGCATCCCGCACATGGCCAATGACAGCCACATCATCCCCGTGATGATCGGCGATCCGGTGAAATGCCGGATGGTGTCGAACATCCTGATGGATGACTGGGGCATCTATGTGCAGCCGATCAACTACCCCACGGTTCCGAAAGGAACCGAACGGCTCCGCATCACCCCCGGCCCGCTGCATTCCGACGCCGATATCGACCATCTGGTGACGGCGCTTTCGTCTCTTTGGCAGCGCTGCGCCGTGGCGCATGCCGTGGCATAGGCGGAAATCATCACAACTTCTTCACGAACACTTGCCAGACAATGCGACCGAACCATCTTAGGATGCGCCAAGAAACCGGGAGGATCCCCATGAAGACCAAACTGACTGCCCTTGCCGTGCTCTCCACTGTCCTCGCAGCGCCTGCCTTCGCGGCCGGCGATGCCGAAGCGGGCGCCAAGGTATTCAACAAGTGCCAGACCTGCCACGTCGTCGCCAATGAGGCCGGCGAAGTGCTGGCTGGCCGCAATGCCAAGACCGGGCCGAACCTCTATGGCGTTATCGGTCGTGCAGCAGGGACCTACCCCGAGTTCAAATATGGTGAATCGATCGTCGCACTTGGCGCTGGCGGCTTCACCTGGACCGAGGCCGACCTTGCGGTCTACCTTGCCGACCCGGCCAAGTTCCTGAAGGAAAAGCTGGGTGACGACAAAGCGAAGTCGAAGATGTCCTTCAAGCTCAACAACGAAACCGAAGCGGCCAATGTGGCGGCTTTCCTCGCCTCTTTCTCGGCCGCTCCGGCTGAAGGCGAGGCAGCGCCTGCCGAAGGCGAAGCGACCAACTGATCCCGGCTTCCGGGTAAGGAAAGGCCCGTCTGCCACCCGGCAGACGGGCCTTTTCCTTTGTGGCCTCCCAGTCCTGCCGGGCTTCGAAAGCGTTTTTGCCCCGTTACCCCACCGCGCGCTCTGTGCCCACAGTTTGCTGCACAAATCCCTGCACAAAACAGGGCACAACCGATGCAGGGGCAGAACCGCCCCTCCACCGCGCCAAGTTTTTCCAAAGCGTCATTCCACCGCGCGCTCTGTGCCCACAGTTTGCTGCACAAAATCCTGCACAAAACAGGGCACAACCGATGCAGGGGCAAGGCAACTAGACAGACACCGTCGCCCGCAGCGTGTCCTGCGACAGTTCGGCCTTCGTCCCCTGCAAGGCCACCGCCCCCCGTTTCAGGACATAAAACCGATCCGCCAGCCCATAGGCGAAGTCAAAATACTGTTCCACCAATATGATAGCCATGTCGCCCTTCTCCCGCAGATAGGCAATCACCCGCCCGATCTGCTGGATGATATTGGGCTGGATGCCCTCGGTCGGCTCATCCAAAAGCAACACGCGGGGACGCATGATCATCGCCCGCGCAATCGCCAGTTGCTGCTGCTGCCCGCCCGAAAGATCCCCCCCCCGGCGATGGCCCATATCCTTAAGCACATGGAAAAGCTCATAAATTTCGTCTGGAATCCGATGCTCCGCCTTGGGCAGCAGCGCGAATGCCGTCTCCATATTCTCCTTCACCGTCAACAGGGGAAAGATCATCCGCCCCTGCGGCACCACCGCCAACCCCCGCTTCGCCATCCCCTGCGGCGGCAGTTTCGGAACCTCTTCCCCGCCCAGAAACACCCGCCCGCCGGACCGTGGGTGTGTTCCCGCCAAGGCCTTGAGAAGTGAGGTTTTTCCCACCCCATTCGTCCCCATCACACAGGTCACCTCGCCCGCCTTCGCCTCCATGTCGATGCCATAAAGGATCTGCGACCCGCCGTAATGCAGTGTCAGCCCTTCGGTCCTGATCATCAGCCGCGCCCCAGATAGACTTCGATAACCTGTTGATTTTTCGTGACATGTTCCAGCGACCCCTCGGCCAGAACCGCCCCTTCATGCAGCACCGTCACCTTGCAATTCAGCCGCCGCACAAACTCCATATCATGCTCCACCACCACCACCGCCCGGGTCTTTGCCATCTCCACCAGCAGCGCGGTCGTATGCTCCCGCTCCGCCAGCGTCATGCCCGCGGCGGGTTCGTCCACAAGCAAAAGCCGCGGCCCCTGCGCCAACAGCATACCGATCTCTAGCCACTGCTTCTGCCCATGGCTCAACTCGCCCGCCTTTCGCGGCAAATGTTCTGCCAAACCAACCTCTTGCGCCAATTCTTCTACCTTGGCACGGTCATTCGGCCCCTCGTTCCAGAACAACACGCGCCACGGCGCGCGATGCGCCTTCAGCGCCATGGTCAGGTTTTCGGCGACCGTCTGATCTTCAAACACCGTCGGTCGCTGGAATTTACGCCCTACCCCGACCCGCGCAATCTCGGCCTCGGACAAGGATAGCAAGGAAATCGAACGTTCCCCGAAGGTTACCGTCCCAGCATCGGGCCGCGTCTTTCCCGTGACGATGTCCATAAACGTGGTCTTGCCCGCCCCGTTCGGCCCGATGATGGCCCGCAATTCCTGCGCGCCAATGGAAAAGGACAGGTTGTTGATGGCGCGGAACCCATCAAAGGTGACAGACACGCCCGATACTTCCAGAAGCGCAGTCATTTCAACGCCTCCTTCTCTTGCAAAGCCCCGTCATCCGGCCCCAAGGCGGCCCCCTTGCGATCTGGGCTCTTGCGCCCCTGCCACAGGTCGAACAGCCCACCAATCCCCTTCGGCGCGAACAGCGTTACAGCGACAAAAGACAACCCCAGCAGAACCAGCCACCAATCCACCCAGTTGATCGTGTAGAAGCCCAAGGGGATCGAAGGCGCCCGCCCCCCAGTGAACCAAGATGACAGCAGCGAAACGAAGGCAGCCCCGATCACCGCCCCGTAAAGCCGCCCACGCCCACCAATCGCCACCCAGACCGCCAGATAAATCGACGCGATGGGGGCCAGCTCCGCCGGGTTGATGATCCCGGCCTGCGGATAATAAAGCGCCCCAGCAATCGCCGCGATCACCGCCGTGAGGGTAAAGACGAAAAGCTTATATCCTTCAACGGAATAGCCAAGGAAGCGCACCCGTTGTTCGTCATCGCGGATGGCCCGGATCACCGATCCGAACTTGCCCGAAACGACCCAGGCCAGCAGCACATAGCCCGCCCCCAAGGCAAAAGCCGAGGCCCAGAAGAACCAGACCGACAGGTCATCCTGCGATACATCCGAAAGACCTGGCAGGTTCTGCAACCCCGACAGCCCGTTATTGCCGCGCAATCCGCTGTCATTTTGAAAGAGATACAGAGCAAGGGCCAGCGTCATCGCCTGTGTCAGAATCGACAGATAGACCCCCGTCACCCTGCTACGAAAGGCCAACCAGCCAAAGATCAGGGCCAACACTCCCGGCACCGCCACAACAAGAAAGAGCTGCGCCCAGAAACTATGGGCAAAGGCCCAGATCGGCGGGAATTCCGACGCGCCGACCACTCCGAAGATCTGTACAGCGATACCCTGCCGGATCTCTTCCGCCGTAGCGGGCAGCCCCCCCTGCGCCAGTGCCGCGACCACGATCTCCTCGGTCCGCGCATACATCAGCCACATGCCAAGCATGTAGCCGCCAATGGCGAAAAAGGCCATGTGACCAAGGGAAAGGATGCCCGCATAGCCCCAGATTAAGTCCATCGCCAAAGCGACGAGGCAAAGGCAAAGCGTCTTGCCCAGCGTCTTGATGAAGGAGGTGGAAAGGAAGGCCACCCCATAGGCCTCGGACAGGACCGTTACGCCCAGCGTGAAGATCGCAAGGATCAGGATGAACCACAGGACCGAGGGGTTCTTGGCCAAAAAGGACCGCTCTACAAAGGTTTGGCGCGTCATGTCAGCCTCGCGCTGGTATCGCTGCCAGGACCGAGGGTGTCACCCCTAGGACCAAAGCTGGATATTTGAAGACAGAAAATAGCAGTCCCACTGGCTCAATCCCCCGCCGCGCGGCCCTTGAGGGCGATGATCCCCCGCGGACGGAATTGGATGAAAAGGATGATAAACAGGATCATATATGTCTGCGCCGCCAATGTGTTGGACGGGTTCAACCATTCGATCCCCTTTTGCAAAGCCCCGATCAGTGCAGCCCCGGCAAGCGTGCCCCAGATATTGCCCACGCCCCCCACAACCACGGTCATGAAGCTTTGCACGATGTAATCGGACCCAAGCTCCGAAGTGACCTTGGCGAAAAGGCCGATGGCCACGCCTGCGATTCCCGCGATACCGGACCCGATCCCGAAGGTCAGCATGTTGATCCGGTCAGGGTTGATGCCCATGCTGGCGGCCATAGACGGGTTTTGCGTCACCGCCCGCACCTCTAGCCCCAGTCGCGTGCGCTTCATAAGCCAAAGGAAGAACAGCAGGAACACCATCGCCAGAACGAAGATCGCGATACGGATATAGCTGATCGACACCACGTCGTTGAAGGTCAGCGCGCCGTCCAGCCAACCGGGCGCGGTCAGAGGGCGGGCTTGCGTGCCGAAGATGTTTTTGGCGATCTGCTGCAATGCGATGGAAATGCCGAAGGTCGCTAGCAGCGTCTCAAGCGGTCGCTTGTACAGGTGGCGGATCACCAACCTTTCCATTGCCACGCCCGCCGCAAAGGTCACGGCAAACGCCAATGGCAATGCGATCAGGATGGAAAGGGTATAATTCGTGATGAACAGCTGGACGACATAGCCCGTATAAGCCCCCATCATGATGAATTCGCCATGCGCCATATTGATGACGCGCATCACGCCGAAGGTGATGGCAAGGCCGATGGCCGCAAGGAAATAGATCGAGGCGAGCGAGATCGCATCAAGGGCAAGGTCTGCCGCCTGCATCGCGCCGACCTTGGTGCCGATCTTGTCTAGGGCGGCCTTTGCAGCCGTCGTCACGGCAGGGTCAGGTTCCGCATAGACTTCGGCAAAGCGATGGGCGGCTATTGCAGCTTCCACCTCTGCGTCGGTTGCGGCCGCAGGCACGCTGCCTGCCGCTTCAAGGGCGGTATAGGCGCGGTCGCGGGCCTCTTGGGTGCCCAGGTCAGCCACAGGGATGCCAGCCACTGCCCCATCAACGATGTTGGCCAGAAGTGCCGTCCGCGCCTCTTCCACTGTCAGCCGCGCCGGGGCCATGCCTGCGGCAACCAGCAGGTCGTAGGCTTCAACCTCGGACAGGTCTTTCCCCGGCTCCAGCTCTCGCGCGAGGTTGCTGCCGTCAGACAGATCACCCGTAAAGGCGATGCGCGAAGTGGCAAGCAATGGGTTCAACGCACCACGCAGATCAAGGCCGAGATCGGCGCCAAAGCCTTCAATCGCGGCCACTCGCTCCGCGCTATCAGGGTCGAAGCGCAGGGTCAGCAGGCGCTCCAGCCGCTCTTTCCTTGCCTTCAAGGCCGGGTCCGTCTCGCCCGGAATGGCCGCGCGCAAAGGGTCCAGATGCGACTCCTCCGGGTCGCGCGCGATAGAGGTCAGCGCTTCGGCCCGCTTTGCCGGATCGGGGTCAGACAGGGTGAATTGCACAAGCGCGGTTGCGATCAAACCCCGCACCCCCGCATTAGGGCGCAACTCCACCACGTCGGATTTCGGGGCCGTTCCCGCATCGGCCCCGGTGATATCCCGCAAGAGCCACGTATCGCCGCTGGCCTCGATCAGGAAGAACGTGCCGTCGGACTTGCGTAAGCCCAAGCCCTTTTCGGCCCAAGCGGCCAGCACTGTTGCCGCCACAGGGTCGCCGCTGGCTGCCAAAGCCTCGATCACCGGGGCGATTTTGGCCCGTGTCGGCTTTTCGACCAAATCACTGTTTTCATTCAGGATTTCGGTCGCCGAACTCTGCGCTTGCGCCAACCCCGGAAAGGCCAGCAGCAGCGCCGTGGCTAGGGAAAGAAGGAAATGTCGCATCACACCCTGCGGCAGAAAAAAGGGGGGGCCGGGTCATCCGGCCCCCCGCATGTCGCACTTGGATCAGTAGTTCGACTTGATCTGAACGCAGGTCTTCGTCTGCGTATTGTACATCCCGCAGTCCAGGGTCTGCCAATCCGCCTCAAGCACCGCCGATTCCGGCAGGAAGTCGGTCCAAGCGTCACCCGCAACAGGTTCGGTTTGGCTGATGATGTCAAACTGACCATCCGCCCGAATCTCGCCGATCAGAACCGGCTTGGTCAGGTGGTGGTTCGGCAGCATCTTGGCGATACCACCGGTCAGGTTCGGCACTTCAAGGCCGTACATCGCTTCGCGCACCGCATCCACATCCGTGGTCCCGGCCTTTTCAACAGCCTGTACCCACATGTTGAAGCCGATGACATGGGCTTCCATCGGGTCGTTGGTCACACGATCAGCACCTGCGAAAGCCTTCCACTTTTCGATGAAGGCCGCATTTGCAGGGGTATCTGCGGATTGGAAGTAGTTCCACGCGGCAAGGTGGCCGGCGAGGTTCGAAGTATCCAGACCCGACAGTTCCTCTTCCCCGACCGAGAAGGCCACGACAGGGATTTCATCCGCCGAAACGCCAGCGGCAGCCAGTTCCTTGTAGAAGCCGATATTGGCATCCCCGTTGATGGTGGAGATCACGCCAACCTTCTTGCCATCCGCGCCCAGCGCCACGACATCGGCCACGATCTTGGACCAGTCGGAATGGCCAAAGGGCGTGTAGTTCACGAAGATGTCTTCCTTCGGAATACCCTTGGAGATCAGGTAAGATTCCAGAATGTTGTTCGTGGTGCGCGGATAGACATAGTCCGTGCCCAGCAGGGCGAATTTCTCAACGCCAAGTTCTTCAAGGAAATAGTCGGTGGCCGGGATCGCCTGCTGGTTCGGCGCGGCGCCGGTGTAGAAGACGTTCTTCGAGGATTCTTCGCCCTCATACTGCACCGGATAGAACAGAAGCCCGTTCAGTTCCTCGATCACCGGCAAAACCGACTTGCGGCTGACGGAGGTCCAGCAGCCAAACATCACATCCACATTGGACACGGTCAGCAACTCGCGCGCCTTTTCCGCGAAAAGCGGCCAATCCGAGGCCGGGTCGACAACGACCGCCTCAAGCTGCTTGCCCAAGAGCCCGCCCTTGGCGTTCTGCTCCTCGATCAGCATCAGCATCGTGTCTTTCAGCGTCGTCTCGGAAATCGCCATCGTGCCCGACAGCGAGTGCAGGACGCCGACCTTGATCGTCTCATCTTGTGCCAGCGCGGTGGTTGCAAGGGCCATGCCCATCGCACCGCCCAGCATCATCCCCTTGATCCCGTTCATGGATAATCCTCTCTCGAGGCCACCCGAAGGCACCCTTCCCTTTCTGGGATGGGGTGACTATCTTCGAGAGGCAACTCTGGTTGCACCCCGTGCGGCGGGGGCGGACTTCCACATCATGTCCCCTGCCGCACATCTTTTCTTTCACGGTTGTCGCAGCGACCCCGCAGGTGAAAGAAGACCGCCTTCGCCGCGCTGCGGCAACCATCGCCTTACGAACAGGCAAGGCAGAATTTGAAACCGGGGCTTTCCGCACAAAGCTTGCGCATATCCAGCGGTTGCGCTGCCTTTTTGGGCATTAACTATGGCTCAAAGTAGCGACTCAGGTCAAAGGTGGCCGATAAAGGGCCAGAAATGCAAAAGGCCGACCCGATCCGGGCCGACCCTTGCGCGCCCTGCCTGCAAATCAGGCAGCCAGCACCAACCCACCTTCGCGGCAGAGGAAATCCACCACCTCTGGCACACCTAGGCCCTGCCGCAGACGCGCCATGACATAGGGCCGTTGCCCCCGCGCGCGCTTTGTATCCTCTTCCAGCAAAACCGGGTCGACGCCCACATAGGGCGCAAGGTCTGTCTTGTTCACGACCAGAAGGTCCGACCGCGTGACGCCCGGCCCGCGCTTGCGGGGGATATCCTGCCCCGCCGCCGTGTCGATCACGTAGATGGTTAGGTCCGCCAATTCCGGGCTATAGGTCGCGGCCAAGTTATCCCCGCCGCTTTCGATAAGGATCAAGTCAAGATCCGGAAAAGCCCCACGCAGATCGGCCACCGCAGCAAGGTTGATCGAGGCGTCTTCGCGGATCGCCGTATGGGGGCACCCCCCCGTTTCGACCCCCCGGATGCGTTCCACGGGCAGGACCTGCGCGCGCATCAGATATTCAGCATCCTCGCGCGTGTAGATGTCATTGGTGATCACAGCCATGGAACAGCGATGCGCCAAGGCACGGCACAACTGCTCTGTCAGGGTCGTCTTGCCCACGCCGACCGGCCCACCGATCCCCACGCGCAAGGGTCCGTTCGCTTTCATGTTTTGAAGATCCTCACATCCATGCCTTCATGCCGCATCGCGGCCAGATCGGCGCCCAAGGCCGCGCTCGATATATCATCGACGCTCAAAAGCGCCGCCTCTTCTGCAAGCTGCGCAATAAGAGGATGCAGGCGCGACAGCGCCGCCTGCCCGTCATTCTGACCCAAAGGAACGAAACGAACCGCCGCCGAGACAAGGTTCGAAGCAAAGGCATGCAGGTAAAGCGCGATCACTTCGTGCTTTTGCAGCCCCAGTCCCGCGGCTGCGGCACCAACCGCTACGGGCAGGGGGCGTTCAGGCACGACGGTATGTGTAAGGGCGGCCACAGTATGAGCGAAAGCCGCGCCCTGTTCGGCCACCTCACGCAGCCGTTCCGCCGAAGGTTGAAGGGCGATGCAAAGCGTGGCCAACGCATCCCAATCCGCCCCGTTTTCCAGCGCGGCAGAAAGGAGGATGGCATCCTGCTTGCCCGCCCCGAACCGAAGTACATCCGACAGCCAGCTTTCCAGATCGACGCCAGATCGGATGCCACCGTCGGCGATCACCTGCTCCATCCCGTGCGAATAGGCAAAGGCTCCCGTCGGAAAAGCAGGGGATAGCCATTGCACCAGTGTCATCAGGGCGGCGGTCACTCTTCTGCTGGCTCCGGCTCATCTTCGACACGGCGAAAGGCATGGGTCTGCACATTCAGGGGGCCATGGCCATGCGAGAGAGAAAAGACATGCGGCACATGCCCGTGGCCATGGTCATGGCCCATCGTGCGCCCGTGCCCATAGGCCCCGCCTTCAGGCCGGAAGGGGGCCATCGCATGGGTCACCTGTGCGCCCAACTGCAAAAGCATGGCCTTCAGCACATGGTCGTCGCGGATCACCAGATGGTCAGTCGCGATCTCGCACGGCGTGTGACGGTTACCGATGTGCCAGGCAAGACGGGGAAGATCACCTCGCACTTCCAGCACCGGCTCTGCAGCCGCTTCAATCAGGATCAGCCGCCCATCCAACAATTCAAAGGCATCGCCGGCCTCGGCACTTACCGTTTCCGCAAGGTTCACCAGAACCCCCTGCCCGCCTTCGGTCATCAGCCGCTTGCGCCGCAGGAAACGATCTTCGTAGCCAAGCACCACCTGATCCACCACAGCACGACCGGCCCGTTCCGCCGCCCGCACAAGGGCCATCGCGTTGGGGTAATCTGCCACAGCCGCCTCCTTTTCCACTGCCGTTTCAGTTGCCGTTACCGCGGATGCTAGCACCGCTTGCTGCATGCGTCCTTACGGCTTGTTAATTCATGCCTGCGACGCTTCCGCCACCCAGAATGGAGTCGCCCATGCATCCCATCGCCGCCGCCGACGAACTTGCCGAAATCCGCGCCGAAATCGCCCGCCTGCAATCGCGCGAGGCGGAGTTGCGGGCCAGCCTTCTGGCCGCCCCTGCCGACATGCTGACCGGGCGTTGGCACCGGGCCGAGGTGACAGAGCAGCGGGTCCGCCAATTTGATGCCGCGCTTCTGCCGCGCGAGATAAGGGAAAACCCGGCCTTCTGGCGGGAAAGCTTTCGGATGGTTGTCCGCACCCTGCCCGTGCAAGCACGCGGGCCTCGTCCAGGTTGGCCGATCCGGCGATCCGGACAAGGCGCGGGTGCCGACAGGTCTATGCATTGACGTGCTAGGCCGCACTGAACCGCCCCGCGATCAGAACAGGAAATAGCGCTGTGCCAAGGGCAATTCGCGCGCCGGTTCGCAGGTCAGAAGAACGCCATCAGCCCGCACCTCGTAGGTTTCGGGATGAACCTCGATCGTTGGCGTGGCATCGTTCAGCCGCATGTCGCGCTTGCCGATGCCACGGCAGCCTTCCACCGCCAGCACATCCTTTGCAAGGCCAAGCGCGCCCTTCACATCCGCCTCTAACCCCGCCTTCGAAACAAATGTCACGGCATTCCGTTCCACGCTGCGCCCATAGGCACCGAACATTGGGCGCGTGTGCACCGGCTGCGGTGTGGGGATCGATGCGTTAGGATCACCCATCTGCGCCACCACGATGCAGCCACCGATCAGCACCATTTCCGGCTTTGCGCCAAAGAAGGCAGGCGACCACAGGACGAGGTCGGCACGTTTGCCTTCCTCGACGCTGCCGATATGGGCGGAAAGCCCATGCGCGATCGCCGGGTTGATCGTATATTTCGCGATATAGCGGCGGGCCCGCAGGTTGTCATTCGCACCCTGCTCCCCTTCCAGTCGGCCACGCTGCACCTTCATTTTATGCGCGGTCTGCCATGTGCGGGTGATGACCTCGCCCACCCGCCCCATGGCCTGACTGTCGGATGAGATGACCGAAAAGGCCCCGATGTCGTGCAGAATGTCCTCGGCCGCGATCGTCTCGCGCCGGATGCGGCTTTCGGCGAAAGCCACATCCTCGGGCACCTTCCGATCAAGGTGGTGGCAAACCATGAGCATGTCGAGATGCTCTTCGATCGTGTTCACCGTATAGGGCATGGTGGGATTGGTCGACGATGGCAGCACGTTTTGCGACGACACCACCTTAATAATGTCGGGTGCGTGGCCACCCCCAGCCCCTTCCGTGTGAAACGCATGGATCGTGCGCCCCCGGATTGCGGCAAGCGTGTTTTCGACAAAGCCGCTTTCGTTCAATGTGTCGGTATGGATCATCACCTGCACATCCATCGCATCGGCCACTGTCAGGCAGCAGTCGATTGCGGCGGGGGTCGTGCCCCAATCCTCGTGCAGTTTCAGGCAAGACGCCCCGGCGCGGATCTGTTCTTCCAAAGCGTCCGGCAGCGAAGCATTGC
Organism: Fuscovulum ytuae; assembly: GCF_029953595.1. Taxonomy (NCBI): domain Bacteria; kingdom Pseudomonadati; phylum Pseudomonadota; class Alphaproteobacteria; order Rhodobacterales; family Paracoccaceae; genus Fuscovulum; species Fuscovulum ytuae. Next base: position 1,422,903 of record NZ_CP124535.1, read on the forward strand.
CTTTGCCTGCGAAGGCAAGGTTCATCGGAAAAGCATCAGCGGCCATCAACATGCGCCCGATATGCCATGGCCCCGGCGTGCAGGTCGTGGCGAGTGTGCCATGCGCAGGTCCCGTCCCGCCACCTAGCATGGTGGTGATCCCCGAATGCAGCGCGTCATCGATCTGCTGGGGGCAAATGAAATGGATATGCGCATCCATCCCGCCTGCGGTCAGGATGCGCCCTTCGCCAGCGATGATCTCGGTCCCCGGGCCAACGATCACATCCACCCCCGGTTGGGTATCAGGGTTGCCCGCCTTGCCGATCTTGGCGATACGTCCATCCCGCAGCCCGACATCGGCCTTGTAGATGCCCGTCCAATCAAGGATCAGCGCATTGGTGATGACCGTATCCATCGCCCCACCTGCGCGGGTGATCTGGCTTTGGCCCATCCCGTCACGGATGACCTTGCCGCCACCGAACTTCACCTCTTCCCCATACCGCAGCGCGTTGGCCCCTGACGAAGACCGTTCGGCGATGAGATCCCGCTCCACCTCAACAATAAGGTCGGTATCGCCCAGACGGACCCGATCACCGACGGTGGGACCATACATATCAGCATAGGCTGCGCGCGGGATGGCGAAGGGCATTTCAGGACTCCTAGGTCAAGGAAGAATGGGCTGAGCGATTGGAAGGGCGATCAGGTCTTTGCCCGCCGACGCCCAGCCGGTGCGCAGATATTGCCCGCACCCGGAGCCGCCGCCGCTGCAGCACCCGGCAGCCACCAAAGTGCCATCTGCCAAGCGCCACTGACCATTTTTTGCTGCATATCCAGCATGCCAAAGGCCATCGCCATCTGCATGCGTACCAGATCGACCGGCATCATCCTCTCTCCTCCTCTGCCAAAAAGCGCGAGTCCACAGGCACCTGAAGTGCGGTGGCAAGGGCATTGGTTTGCGATGCCATGGCGATCACCGCCATCAGCTCTCCGTGCTGGGCCGCCGTCATTCCCTTGGCCTTTGCCGCAGCGGTGTGGGAATGGATGCAGTAGCTGCAGCCGTTGGTGACCGAGACGGCGATATAGATCATCTCTTTCACCAGCGGGTCGAGGCTGCCTGGACCCATCACCACCTGCAAACGATCCCACGTCGCCTTCAGAAGGGCCGGGTCCGCCGCCAGCGCGCGCCAGAAATTGTTCACATAATCGGTCTGCCGCTTGGCACGGATATCGTCGAAGACGGCGAGGGCCTCCGCCCCCGCCGCATCGTCCGAAAGGATCGGCGCGACCGCCATCAGACCACTGCCATGACACGGGCCGGTCCGCCTGTGCCGCCCTTATGTTTCGGCGCCCCGACAAAGACCGTGGCACCTGCTGCGGGCAAGCCATCCAACCCAGCAAGGTTTTCGATGCCAAAACGCCCGCCCGGAAGCCAGCTGAAATGCACCGCGAAGTCGGCGGAATTGCCGGGGTCGAGCGAGAGCGTATCCACCCCAATACAGGCCACATCCATACCCGCCAACATATCTGTCGCGGCCTTGGAAAATCCGGGGAAAGCAAATTTGCCTTCCGCGTCATTGCGATAGGAGGGGTCGCCCACTTTCGCCGCCCAGCCCGAATTCATGGCGACACAGGCCCCGGCAGGGATCGCGCCATTGGCGGTCACAAAGGCCTCGATATCTTCGGGTTCGACCATTGCGTTCGGTTCTTCTGCCGCCTTGGCCTTGATATCGATGATGCAGAGTGGGCAAACCAGCCGATCCGGCGGCAGGTCAGCGACCGATGTTCCGTCTTTGGTGAAGTGAAGCGGCGCGTCGATATGCGTTCCGGTATGTTCGAAGATCGTCAGTTTCCACAGCTGGTAACCGGAATCCGCGAATTTCACGGCAGGTTCGTAGAGGATGCCGGGATTGCCGTCGAAGGTGGGGAAAGCGCCGTCATAGGCGTGCGTCAGGTCAACGACCTTGCCCGTTGACTGCGCCAAGGCGGGCCTTGCCGTCGTCAGGCCAGAGGCCATGACAGCCGCCGTCGTCGCCGCCGCCCCGGTAAAAAGCGCGCGGCGCGACAGCATGGATTTCTTCACGGATTCGATCAGACAGGCATCACACATCGGTCAATCCTCTCTCTGCTGCTGGGAACCGGCGAAACGCCTTTGGCGTTCCTCCGGCACTATCAGCGTTCCACCCGCCTTGCCCTTGCGTCAAGCGAAGTCACAACTGCCCCATCACCTTGGCATTGAACCCATAGACCCTGCGCCCACCGGACAGGGGCACAAGTCGCACTTCGCGGCTTTGCCCCGGTTCAAAACGCACCGCTGTTCCGGCGGGAATATCCAGCCGCTTGCCCATCGCCGCGTCACGATCGAAGTCCAGGCCCGCATTGGTTTCGGCAAAGTGGTAGTGGCTGCCCACCTGAACCGGGCGGTCCCCGGTATTGGCCACCATCAGAACGGTCACTTCGGCCCCGTCGTTCAGGATGATCTCGCCCTCGGCTGGAAAAACCTCACCGGGGATCATTTCCGCCCCCGCAGCCAAGCGATGGTCAGACCGCCCGCAAGGCCGACCAAGGCGGCGATTACCCAACCATATTCGATGCCATGCGGATGCGGGTGAAACCCGTCATGGGCCATCGCGGGCAGTGCGGCAAAGGTCAGGATTGGGGCAAGGATACGGGCCATAGGAACCTCTCAGCGGATTGGGTGGTGAACGGTGACAAGCTTCGTGCCGTCGGGGAAAGTCGCCTCCACCTGCACGGAGTGGATCATCTCGGCGATCCCTTCCATGCATTGATCGCGGGTGATGACATGGGCGCCCGCCTCCATCAGATCGGCAACAGTGCGGCCATCGCGGGCCCCTTCGACGACATAGTCTGTAATAAGCGCCACCGCCTCGGGATGGTTAAGCTTGACGCCACGTTCTAATCGGTTGCGGGCCACCATGGCGGCAAGGCTGACAAGCAGCTTGTCCTTTTCGCGGGGGGTAAGGTTCATCGACCATTCTCCTGAAACTGCCAGACGCGCGGCAAGACCGCCCCACGCCGCAAGACCGAAAGCGCCCGCGCGATCTGACGGCGCAGCGGCCAGCCATCTGTTGCCATCACCCGAAGGACAAGGCGTCCATCAAAAGCCGAGGCGGCGGCACTGACACCCGGTTCAGAAAGCACCTGTCGCAGAGGAGCAAGGGCATCGGCCACGCCGGGCGCGATCATCACGAGGCTGGCAAAGCAGCGCGCGCCGCCCAGAACGGCCTGCCCGGCATCTAGGGCCGCGTGGTTTAGTGCAAGGGGTTCAAGATGCAGGATCTTGCCTGCACGGCGAAACTCGCGGCGGTCGCGAAACGCAATGCTGCGGACGGTTTCGCCCATCGCATGTCGACCAAGAACCACCGCCTCAAGCGCAAGGCAGCCTGCGTCTGGCCCCAGACTGATCTGCGTTCGACGATCGAGAGAAGAGGCATCGAATAGGATCGTTTCCTGAGGCAGCCAGTCGATCCAGCCGCCTGCGCCCACCTCGATGCCCACATCGACGCGTGCCGCCCCCGAAACCGAGCGATAGGCGCGTTCGGCGGTCTGGGTTGTTGCAACTGCCTGCACCCCCTCTTCCAGCGCGACCGCATAGGACAGCCGATCTCCACCGGTAAGCCCGCCGGATGTGTTCAGAAAGACCACCTCGGGCACAGCCGAGACACGGGGCAGGATCGCCTTGGCCGACCCCTGCTGACGCAAGCCGACCAGCTGTATTCGCGATCCGTCGCGACGCAGGCGCACCGATGCCTCGCCAGAACTGCGCTGCATAGGGGAAGACGGTATGGCGGAAATCAGAGTCATGCGCCGTTTGCTGGTTGCTGAACCCCATCCAAGGCCCGCCCCGCATCGCGTTCAACGCGCTCGCAATCGAAGACAGGGAAAGGAACGGGACCACGCCGCATGCTGCCGCTTTTCTGTTCAAAACGCCCATTTCATAGGCGCTGCGCAAACCTATCCGCCTGACAGTGCCATCCCAGATGCCTTTTCCACAGGCGCGACGGCACAAAGCATTGGGTTGCCCGACGATTTGGCAATAAATGCTAACCGGGAGTAGAAATCGCCTTATTTTTGTGGATAACTGCCGTTCACGGGTGGATAACCGGGTCGCATACTCATTCGGTTTATCGCCGTTGTTTTCCATCCCTGTACTTTAAGCTGCAGCTTTAATGTCTGTATGCAGCACAGGGACAATTCGAGAATGAACCGCATGAGCATGAGGGAATTTCCGAAGACCGCTATGAACCGGAAGGCCAGCGACGTCTATGAGGCGGCGACGGTTGGGCCTGTGAGTCTGTCGGAACACGGCACGTCGCGCTTTGTCATCATGTCGCGACGTTACTATGACGAACATTTCGGCAGGGGGGATCCGCCTCTCCCGACAGAGATAACCAAGCACGGCATCGATCAGGTCAAGATCGAAAATGTCGATCTTTCCGACGAAGAGGCGCAGCCCCTTGTCGAAGAGCTGGAACGCCTCATCGGCGCGCGGGAATGGGGTTAGGTTATTTGACCTAAGGGCGATGCAGGCCCGGAAGTGTTCCGGGCCTTTTCTGCGTCATCCGGCAAGGTAATCCGCAAGCACGGCACGCACACCACGCGCCCCAAGATCGTTGAGGTAGCCTGCAAAAGCCTCTTGCAGATGCGGGTCCCGTCCGACATCGCCGTAGATATCTTCCATCCCAAGCCATGCCATCGGATCCGCCGAGGCTGCGCGGGCAGCCCTTTGCAGCCTGTCCCAGTTGGGATCATTCGGCTCGATAACCGCGCCACCATCCGTCATGCCCATGCAATAGCGGCACCAAAGCGCGGATTCGAGGATAAGCCCGCGTGGCAGATGCCCCCGTGCCAGATTGTCGGCGATGGAGGGGATGATGAATTTTGGTTGTCGGTTCGATCCATCAAGGCAAAGGCGGCGTTCGGTATCGGCCACTTCGGGGTTCGAGAATCGATCACGGATGAGGGTGTAATAGGCGGCTAGGTCCGTGTTTGGCACGGGTGGCACGATTGGGATGATCTCTTCGCGTTCCACCTTGTCGAGGAAACCGGAGATCAGCGGTTCGGCCATGGCCTCATGCACATATTCGATGTCGAGCAACCCGCCCGGATAGGCGATGATCGCGTGACCGCCGTTCAGGATGCGAATCTTCATCGCCTCGAAGGCGTGGACATGGTCGGTAAAGGTGACGCCGACCTGTTCGAGCGGCGGGCGACCGGAAGGGAAGTGATCCTCCAGCACCCATTGGCGGAAGGGTTCGCAGGTGACAGGGACGGGATCGTCGCCCAGCCCAAAGGCCGCCGCCATGGCGCGTTCGCGCGGGCCAGTGGCGGGGGTAATGCGGTCCACCATGCCGTTGGGGAAGGCGACATGGGTTTCCACCCAGTCAGCGAGCGCGGGATCGGACAGGCGGGCAACACCAGCCACAGCGGCGCGGGTCACGTGGCCATTGCCGGGAAGGTTGTCGCAGGACATGACGGTGAAGGGGGCCACACCAGCCGCACGGCGGGCCTGGAGCGCGGCGAGGATCGCGCCGAAGGCGGTGGCGGGGCGGTCAAGCTGTGCCGCGTCGGCGCGGATGTCGGGATGGGTTGGATCAAAGCGGCCTGTGGCCGGATCGACGTAATAGCCGCCCTCCGTGACAGTCAGAGAAACGATGCGAATCTCGGGCCGCGTCATGGCGGCGATGAGGGCGGCGTTGTCAGGCTGCACCTCGATGAAATCCACCATGGCGCCGATGCGGCGGGCGGTTTTTCCGGCAGGGTCCAGTTCGATGACGGTGGAGAGGCAATCCTGCGCCCGAAGCGCGTCGCGCATCCGAGAATCAGGGGCGCGCACCCCCGCGCCGAGGATCGCCCAATCCATCGCAAGGCCCTTGGCGAAGAGGTCGTCCAGATAGACGGCCATATGCGCGCGGTGGAAATTGCCAAGGCCGATATGAACGATGCCAGGGGTCAGACGGCTGCGGTCATAGGCGGGGTGCGCGACGGGAAGGGGGTCATGCGTGGTCATGGGAAACCTCGGTCGGTATGGCCCGCGATGGGCAGCGCAGGCCGTGACCTGCAAGGGGAAGATCGGGGGTCGGGTGCGTGACGTTCATCATGACATCCAGTTCCCCCCATCGACGCCGTAGCATTGCGCCACGACGTAATCGGCCTCGGGCGAGGCAAGAAAGACAGCCATTCCCGCCACCTCGTCCGGTGTCCCAAAGCGACCGAAGGGGACGGCTTGGCCCACGATGCGCTTCTTTTCGCCAATGGGCAGGCCCTCGGCCTTGGCGAACAGGGCATCCACATGATCCCACATGTCGCTTTCGATGACGCCGGGGGCGATGGCGTTGACGTTGATCCCGTGACGGATGAGGTTCAGCCCCGCCGATTGGGTGAGCGAGATGACGGCGGCCTTCGTGGCGCAATAGATCGCACCCAACGGTTCGCCCCGGCGTCCGGCTTGCGAGGCCATGTTGATGATCTTGCCACCCTGTCCTCGCGCGATCATATGCCGTGCGACGGCCTGCAGGGTGAACAGCGTTCCGGCCACGTTGACGGCAAAAAGGCGGTCGTAACTGTCGCGGGTGATATCGGCGATGGGGGCAAGGTCGTAGACCCCGGCATTGTTCACGAGGATGTCGATATGGCCCATCTCGGCGATTGTCTGGGCGACGCCTGCCTCGATGCTGTCTTGCCGGGTGACATCCATGACAATGGCCTTCGCCCCCATGCCGGCGGCGGCGGCATAGACGCTGTCGGTCAGGTCGGCCACCGTCACCATCGCCCCTTCGCGCAGGAAGGCGCGGGCGAAGGCGGCACCGATGCCGCGCGCGCCGCCTGTGATCAATGCCGTTTTGCCCTGAAGCCGCATGTCAGGCCATCCAGTTCCCGCCATCGACGCCAAAGCATTGCGCGACGATGTATTTCGCCTCGGGCGTGGCGAGGAAGATCGCCATCCCGGTCAGATCGGTGGCAGTGCCCATGCGGCCGAAGGGAACAGCGGCACCCACTTCGCGCTTTTTCTGACCCGGCGCTTTGCCTTCGTATTTCGCAAAGAAGGCATCGACCCCGTCCCAATGTTCGCCATCCACCACACCGGGGGCGATGGCATTGACGTTGATGCCATGGGAAATGAGGTTCAGCCCCGCCGACTGAGTAAAGCTGATGACCGCGGCCTTGGTGGCGCAATAGACAGCAACAAGGCTTTCGCCGCGACGGCCCGCCTGCGACGCCATATTGATGATGGTGCCACCCTGCCCCCGGTCGATCATGTGCCGGGCAGCGGCCTGCGTGCAGAAGATGGTGCCCGCCACGTTCACCGCGAAAAGGCGGTCGTAATCGGCGCGCGTGATTTCCGCGATGGGGGCGGCGGAGAAGAGAGCGGCGTTGTTGATCAGGATATCCAGATGGCCAAGCGCCGCGATGGCCGAGGCAAAGCCTGCGTCGATGCTGTCTTGCTGCGTGACATCCATCTGCACCGCACTGGCCTGAGGGCCAAGGGATTGCGCTGCCTTTTCAACGGCTTCGGCATTGATATCGGCCAGCGCCACGCGCGCGCCTTCGGCGATATAGGCGCGGGCAAATTCCAGACCGATGCCGCGTGCGGCCCCAGTGATGAGCGCGGTCTTGCCTTGCAACCTCATGCCATGGCCTTTCCGGCTGCGTCAAAGCGGTGGATCTTGCTGTCCTGCGGGGTAAGAGCGATCCGGTCGCCATGGCGGAGCGCCACCTCGCCGCTGGCGCGGACGGTGATCGTCTCTCCGGTATCGAGCGTGACCTTGAAGAAGGTGTCCGATCCGAGATGTTCGGCCAGGCCCACGATGCCTTTCCACGGGCCCTCTGCGCCAATGTCCAAATGTTCGGGGCGCACGCCGATGGTGGCTGCGCCATGTTTCGCGGCCTCGGCCCCTTCAAGGAAATTCATCTTTGGGCTGCCGATGAAGCCTGCCACGAACAGGTTATGCGGGCGGTGATAGAGTTCGAGGGGCGATCCCACCTGTTCGATCCGCCCCGCGTTCAGGACCACGATCTTGTCGGCCATGGTCATGGCCTCTACCTGATCATGGGTGACGTAGATCATGGTGGTCTTGAGCGACTGGTGCAGTTCGGTGATTTCCTGCCGCATCCCCACCCGCAGCGCGGCGTCGAGGTTCGACAAGGGTTCGTCGAACAGGAAGGCCGCCGGTTCGCGGACGATGGCCCGCCCGATGGCGACACGCTGACGCTGGCCCCCTGAAAGCTGGCCGGGACGGCGGTCGAGATAGGAGGTGAGGTTCAGAACCTTGGCCGCGCGTTCCACGCGGGCGGTCTGCTCGGCTTCGGACATTCCGGCCATTTTCAGCGGGAAGGCTATGTTTTTCCGCACTGTCATATGGGGATAGAGGGCGTAGGATTGGAACACCATGGCAAGGCCCCGCTTGGCGGGTGGCAGGTGGGTGGCCTCCTTGCCATCGATGGCGATGGTGCCCGATGTCGTATCCTCCAGCCCCGCGATCAGGCGCAGGAGCGTGGATTTCCCGCAGCCAGACGGGCCGACAAAGACGACGAATTCGCCATCCTCGATCATCAGGTCGATGCCGGGGATGACATCCACCTCGCCAAAGGATTTGCGGACGGCTGAAAGCTGGATCTGTCCCATTATGTCCTCACTTCACCGCGCCGAAGGTCAGGCCGCGGACGAGTTGCTTTTGGCTGAACCAGCCAAGGATCAGGATCGGCAGGATCGCCATCGCGCTGGCTGCCGAAAGTTTTGCGTAAAACAGGCCCTGCGGGGCCGAAAAACTGGCGATGAAAGCAGACAGGGGCGCCGCCTTGGTGGTGGTCAGGGTGATGGTCCAGAACGCCTCGTTCCACGCCAGAATGATGTTCAGAAGCATGGTGGAGGCGATGCCCGGCAGCGCCATGGGCGTCAGGACATAGACGATTTCGTTCCAGAGGCTGGCACCATCCATGCGAGCGGCTTCGAGGATTTCGCCGGGGATTTCCTTGAAATAGGTGTAGAGCATCCAGATGATGATCGGCAGGTTCATCAGCATCAGCGCAAGGATGAGGCCAAGTTTGGTGTCGAACAAACCGATGCGCTGGAACACCAGATAAAGCGGGATCAGCACCGCGACGGCAGGCATCATCTTGGTGGACAGCATCCACATCAGAAGGTCCTTCGTCCGCTTGCCGGGGACAAAGGCCATAGACCATGCCGCCGGGATCGCGATGGCAAGGCCAAGCAGCGTGGAACCCACGGAAATGATGACGGAATTCCAGAAGAAGCGCGGGTAGTCGGAGCGCTGCCAGACCTCGGCGTAATTCTCGAGCGTCCAGTCGGCGGTAAAGAGTTGCGGCGGCATGGCGACGGCTGAGGCTTCGGTCTTGAAGCTGGTCAGGATCATCCAGAGGACGGGGAAGAAGATCGTCAGCGCCACACCCCAAGCGGCGAGCGTGGTGATCAGGCGACGGCGGGGGGATTGGGCGCGGGCCATGGTCGGGTTCCCCTTCAGTTGTCCAGATGCCGCCCGATGCCGCGCATCAGGAAATAGGCCACGATATTGGCAAGGATGACGGCGATGATCCCACCCGCAGCCGCGCGGCCTATATCCTTGGCGACGATGGCCTGTTTGAAGATCATGTAGGGCAGCGTGGTGGAGGCAGAGCCGGGGCCGCCTTGGGTGGTGGTGAAAATCTCACCGAAAATGCCCAGCAGGAAGATGGTCTGGATCAGGATCACCACCGTGATTGCCCGCGTCAGATGCGGCAGGATGATATAGCGAAAGCGGTTGACGGGGGTCGCGCCGTCCATCTCGGCGGCTTCAAGCTGTTCTGAAGACAGCGATTGCAGCGCCGTGATGAAGATCAGCGTGGCAAAGGGCAGCCATTCCCAGCTGACGATGCCGATGACGGACCAGAGCGGGTATTGTTCCAGAAACAGGATCGGCTGCGCCCCGAAACCCCGGGCGATGGCCGAGAAAAGCCCGTTCTGCGGATGCATGAAGAGGTTTTCCCAGATCGAGGCCGCCACCGGGGGCATGACGAAGAAAGGCGCGATGACGAGGATGCGCAGCATCCCCTGCCCTTTCACGGGCTGGTCGATCAAGAGCGCGATAAGCACACCGAGAACCACGGTAATGACAAGAACCCCTCCGACAAGGGCCAGCGTGTTGAAGATCGCGAGCCAGAAATCGGGCGAGTTGAAGAACCACAGATAATTGTTGAACCCCACCCATCCGGACCGATCCGGGGTCAGTAGGCGGTAGAAGCGGAACGAGAAGTAGAGCGTCATGGCAAGTGGCACGATCATCCAGATCAGAAGGACGATCACCGAAGGCGCCACCATCAGGCGCGCGGCGAGACGGGTGGACTGCGTGGACATGGGCGGTCTCCGATTTCGGGGCGCGAAGGGACGGCCGGGCACAGGGGCGCGCGAGCCGCAGGGGGATTACGTTAATCCCCGCTTAACCAATTGGGCAAGCAACTGAAATATATCGGAAAACACGGGGCCGGCCCGAAGGCCGACCCCGGTTGGGAGGATTACTGGATGTAGCCCGATGCTTTCATTTCATCGGTCACAGCAGCCTGCGCTTCGGCAAGCGCCTCATCCGCCGTCTTCTGGCCAGCCAGCGCCGCCGAGAAGATTTCGCCCACGCTCGTGCCAAGCCCTTGGAATTCCGGGATGGCGACAAACTGCACGCCGACATAAGGCACAGGCTTGACCGTCGGATTGTTCGGGTCAGCCGAATTGATGCTGTCGAGCGTCATCTTGGCAAAAGGAACCGAGGCGTATTCCGGGTTCTCGTAAAGCGAGGTCCGGGTGCCCGGAGGCACGTTCGCCCAGCCTTCCTTCGAGGCGACGAGAGCGAGGTAATCCTTGCTGGTCGCCCAGTTGATGAAGGCCTTTGCAGCATCCTGAGAGTCCGACGAGGACGGGATCGCGAGCGACCAAGCCCAGAGCCAGTTGCCGCGCTTGCCCAGACCGTTGTCGGGAGCCAGCGCGAAGCCGACCTTGTCGGCCACGGTGGAATCGGCACCCGTCACGAAAGAGGCCGCAACGGTCGCGTCAATCCACATGCCGCACTTGCCCTGTTGGAACAGGGTCAGGTTTTCGTTGAACCCGTTGTTCGAGGCACCGGCGGGACCGTAGCTGTTCATCAGGTTCAGGTAGAAGTCGAGCGTGGCCTTCCATTCCGGCTGATCGAACTGGGGGTTCCAGTTTTCATCGAACCAGCGCGCGCCGAAGGAGTTCGACATCGCGGTGAGGAAGGCCATGTTTTCGCCCCAGCCCGCCTTGCCGCGCAAGCAGACGCCGTTGATTTCGGCATCGCGGTTGGTCATCGCGGCGGCGGCCTTTTCGATATCGGCCCAGGTCGGCGCGTCGGGCATCGTCAGGCCTGCGGCTTCCATCAGGTCCTTGCGATACATGACCATGGAGCTTTCGCCATAGAAGGGCGCGGCGAAGAGGTTGCCGTCAATCGTCAGACCGCCGCGGATGGCGGGCAGCAGGTCATCCACGTCATATTCGGCGGGCAGATCGTTCAGCGAGACGAGCCAGCCCTGCTTGCCCCAGATCGGAACCTCGTAGGTGCCGATGGTCAGCACGTCATACTGACCGCCGCCGGTGGCGATATCGGTGGTGACGTTCTGGCGCAGGACGTTCTCTTCCAGCGTGACCCATTCGACCTTGATGTCGGGATGCTTGGCATAGAAGTCATCCATCAGGCCCTGCATGCGGATCATGTCGCCGTTGTTCACGGTGGCCACGGTGATGGTGGTTTCGGCCATGGCCGCCCCGGTCAGGGCAAGCGCGGCCGTCGCGCCAAGAAGCGCGCGCAGCGAAAGTGTCATTGGTTCCCTCCCATAGAAGCGATTGAGCATTTCATCGCTTAATGAGCAATTACCCACACATTGCCCCCCTGCGTCAAGTCTGTTCGTGAGCAAAATTGCATCCAGCGGGCATAAATTCCGCTTGAAACGTCATCGCTTCGGGAAAGGACAGGGTGAACCAGCCGGATTGACGGCAAGTTAATGCAGCGGTTGGCCTATGCCGCACTGCGGTATTAGCGGTGCAGCAGAATCGCCCGGGCCGAGGCTTCGTCGGTGACGATGCCGTTCAGAAGGCCGCCTTTCAGGGCGGCGTGGATCGCGGGCACTTTGGACTGGCCTGCCGCCACGCCGATGGCTGGGCGGGGCAAATGCGGCGCGATGCGGACGCCGCCATTGCGGGTGCTTTCGGGTTTTTCCAGATAGGTGCCTTCGGCGTCGAAGACCCAACCCGCCACCTCGCCCACCGCTCCGCGCGCCTGAAGCGAAGTCAGTTCGGCGCGCGTGATGAAGCCGTCGGCCAGGAGCGGCGCATCATCACCCATTTGGCCCACGCCCACGAAGACCACGTCGGCGCGGGTGGCCAATTCCCGCACGCGCGCGATGGGCGCAAGCGCGGTGAAGGCGGCAAACTCTTGCAATGTCGAGGAAATCACCGGCATCGGCATGGGGTAATGCGGCGCGCGGACCTTGTCAGCGATGCGCATGATGACATCGAAGAAAGAGGCAGAGCCGTCGGGTGCGATATTGCCGATCATTGACACGAGGCTGTGCTGGGGCGCGTCCATCGTTGTCATGGCATCCACCATGCCGCGCAGGGCGCGCCCTGTCCCCAAAGCGATGACCAAGGGATCGGGCATGGACAGGAAGCGTTCCAATTCCTGCGCGGCAGAGGGTGCGATGGCGCGGACGGCATCGGCACCCGGGCCAAGGCCGGGGGCGACGCGGGCGCGGATCAGGCCGAAACGATCGCTCAGGGCTTGTTCCAGTTCAAGACAGGCGGCGATGGGATGTTCGATGCGGACATGGATGAGGCCTTCGGCCATGGCGCGACTGACGAGGCGTTGGGCGCGTTGGCGGCTGACGCCGAGTTCGCGGGCGATCTGGTCCTGCGTCATGCCCGCGACGTAGTACAGCCAGCCCGCGCGGGCGGCATCGTCGCTTTGGCTGGGTTCGGCATCGTGCAGGGTCATGGCGTCACTCTTTCCGCCGCGAACAGGGCCGGATGCGCAGCGCGCAAGGCGGCGAAACTGTCGAAGCTTGCCTCAGGAATGGCATCTTCGGGCGGGGTCAGGTCAAGCCCTTTCAGATGGCTGCCCCCGGTAAAGCGCCAGACGCGCATGCCCGCAGCAAGACCTGCGCGCAGGCCGTTCAGGCTGTCTTCCAGCACGATGCAGGCTGTGGGGTCGGCGCCCATGCGGGCGGCGGCATGCAAGAAAAGATCGGGTGCGGGCTTGCCGCGCGCCACTTCCGAGGCGGTGAAGGCAAGGCCGTCAAACAGGGCGGAAAGTCCCGTGATTTCAAGGGATTTCCGCATGCGTTCGGGGCTGGAGGAGGTGGCGAGACAATAGGGGATGGCAAGGGCGCGGAGGGTTTCAACGACGCCCGGCATCACCGTCAACTCGCGTTCGAAAGCGGCAAGGAGGCGGGCGCGGTAGTCGGCTTCGAACCGGTCGGGAAGCTGCACACCCCAGCGGTCGCGCACCTCTTTCAGGACGACGGGATAGGAACGACCGAGGAAATGGCGGCTCACGAACGCCATGTCCATGTCGACCCCGTAGCCCTTGAGTTCGGCGATGAGCTGGCGGGCAGAGATGACCTCGGAATCGATCAAAACGCCGTCGCAATCGAAGATGAGAAGCTGGGGAATGGTCATGCGGGGGAGAGTGCGGCGGGGGGGAGGGGCTGTCAACGGGGGGTATTGGAATGAGGAGGTAAGGTGTTGGCAGAAAAGGATTAATCCTTTTGGGAGGGCGAAAATGGCTGTGCCCTGTTTTGTGCCGCCTTTTGTGCCGCCACCTGTGGCCACGCACGGTGGGAAAAGGTCGCGTTAACCATCTATTCGGGTCGGGATTCGGGCCGGGGTCATGGATTTGGGTTATGGCTTTGCGTCCCGGTCATTAGGGCGGCTGCGGAATTTGACGCAAATTCCGCGTCGGTTTCTGACGCAGAAACCGGGCGGGGAGCGACGGCGGGGGACGGAATTTGCGTCAAATTCCGTCGCGGTTCCTGCGTCAGGAACCGCAGGCCAGAAGGGCGTCGATTTCTGCCCGTGACGGCATGGCCGGGGCCGTGCCGGGGCGGGTGACGGAAATGCCTGCGGTCGCGCAGCCGAAGCGTACGGCATCGATCACGTCGCGGCCTTCGGTAAGCGCCACAGCGAAGCCGCCATTGAAGGCATCCCCTGCCCCGGTCGTATCCAGCACCTTGCCCGCGCTGATGACCGGCACATGGACCGAACGGGTGCGGTCGCGGTAGAGCGCGCCTCTTTCGCCCAAGGTGATGAGGCAGGCCCCGACCCCGCGCGCGAGAAGCGCGTCGGCGGCAAGCTCTGCCTCGGCCAAGGTGGTGACGGGCAGGCCTGTCAGGCTTTCGGTTTCGGATTCGTTCGGGGTGACGATGTCGCACAGGGCGAGAAGGTCATCATCCAGCGGCGCAGCGGGCGCTGGGTTGAGGATGGTGCGCACGCCGGCGGCGCGGGCAATCTCGAGCGCCCGGCGCGCAGCGGGGATGGGCTGTTCCAACTGGGTGATGAAGACCTTGGCGCCTTCGATCAGGGCGCGGTTCGCCTCGACATCCTCAACCGAGATGCGCCCTGCGGCGCCTGCGGCCACGATGATGGCGTTGTTGCCGGTGGCATTCTCAATGAAGATATAGGCGGCGCCCGTGTAGCTTTCGGCATCCTCGGTGACATGGGGCGTCACGCCCGCCTTGGCCCAAGTGGCCCGCGCGATATCGGCAAAGGCATCCTTGCCGAGACGGGTGATGATGCTGGTCTTGCCGCCCGCCATGGCGGCGGCCACGGATTGGTTCGAGCCCTTGCCACCGGGGCCGAGGACGAAGGAGGTGCCGAGGATGGTTTCGCCCATCTTGGGCTGGCGGTCGGCGCGATAGGCGGTGTCGGCCACGAAGATGCCAAGGATGACGATATCGGACATGGATCTGGTTCCCTGAGATCAGGCGTCGGGCGGGATCACGCCCTTGCGGAACATGAAGCAGCCGTAGAAGCGACGCTCGCCCGTCTGGATGACGGCATAGGATTGGCGGGCCATGTCGTAGAAGGCGAAGCGTTCAATTCCGATCATGGGGCGGGGGCGGCCTTCGGCGCGGTCAATCTCGGCCTGCACCTCTTGCTGGACGGGGGGGATTTCGGCGGGGTTGCCCACCACCTCCATCCGGCCTGCAAAATCATCGACAAAGGTGTCGAGCGGCAGGACGGAGAGGATGGCCTGCACGGCTTCGGCGCAGGTGAGGTTTTCCATCCGCAGCAGTTCCCCGGTGACGGTGGCGCGGGCCACGCTGTCGGAGGGGAAATTGGTGTCGGCCACGATCAGCACGTCGCCGTGCCCCATGGCGCGCAGGACGCGCAGCACATCGGCGTTGAGCCGGTTGTCGATACCCTTGAGCATGTGATCCTCCCTTGGCGGCGGAGCGTGGCGCGCGGCGCGGGCGGGGTCAAGCCGCCTGCCCGCGCGGGGTTCAGAAGCGGGTGCCGCTGGCGCGGTCAAAAAGATGGACAGAGGCCGGATCGACGGGGGCCAGCGTGATGGCATCGCCGGGGCGATGGCTGACGCGGTCACGGAAGACGGCGGTCAGGTCGCGGCCTTCGATGCGGATAACGACATGGGTTTCCGCGCCTGTCGGTTCGACCACGGCCACGGTGCCGGAGATGCCCGATGCAGCGGGGCCGAGGTTTTCGGGGCGGATGCCATAGGTGACTTCGCGCCCATCGGCGACTTTCATCCCCGGCGGCAGGGGAAGGGTCGCGCCGCCCGCGCGGACGGCACCGCCCTGCACCACGCCTTCGATCATGTTCATGGACGGCGAGCCAATGAAGGAGGCCACGAAGGTATTGGCCGGGCGGTCGTAAAGTTCCAGCGGGGCCCCGACCTGTTCGATCCGGCCGCCCTGCATGACGACGATCTTGTCGGCCATGGTCATGGCTTCGATCTGGTCATGGGTGACGTAGACGGTGGTGGTTTTCAGGCGCTGGTGGAGTTCGCGAATCTCGGTCCGCATCTGGACGCGGAGTTTCGCGTCGAGGTTGGAGAGCGGTTCATCGAAGAGAAAGACCTGCGGGTCGCGCACGATGGCGCGGCCCATGGCGACGCGCTGGCGCTGACCGCCCGAAAGGGCGCGGGGATATCGGTCGAGATAGGGGGTGAGGCCGAGGACTTCGGCCGCGCGTTTGACGCGGCTGTCGATCTCGGCCTTGTCCATCCCGCGCATTTTCAGCGCGAAGCCCATATTGGCGGCCACGGTTTTGTGGGGATAGAGCGCGTAGTTCTGGAACACCATCGCGATGTCGCGTTCCGACGGGGGAAGGTTGTTCACCCGCCGCTCGCCGATGCGGATATCGCCAGAGGTGACCTCTTCCAAACCTGCGATCATGCGCAAAAGGGTGGATTTGCCGCAGCCCGAGGGGCCGACCAGCACCACGAATTCGCCATCCGTGATATCCAGGTCCAGCCCGTGGACGACCTGCAACCCGCCATAGGACTTTTTCAGCGCGCGGATCGTGACTTCGGCCATGCACCCCTCCCAAGGTTCTTAGTGATAGGTAACGGGTAGGTGGGGGCCTGTCCACGGACTAATCATACTAACATGTTAGAAACTTGACAGGGGGCCGGGGGCGCGCCAAGGTTTGCAACAGGGAGTGCTGCCGCACGGGGTTGGGAGGCCCCATCTTCCTTTGAGCCGCGCCGGGGCGCGCGCGGGAGTGGCATTCCGAGGGTCACGATCAATCATGAAAAACCGGGGCGTTATCGCATCCGGAGATCATCCTAGGGAGGATAAAGACGTGAAGGTTGGAGCGTATGAGATCATGCAGGCGCGGATGAGCCGCCGCCGCATGTTGCAGGGGGCGACGGCGATGACCGCCGTGGCGGCGATGGGGCCTCTGGGCGGGCTGCGCGCGGCTTCGGCGCAGGAAAACCTGCGGGCCGAAATCCTGAAGATCCCGGGCGTTGGGATGGGGTCCCCGACCGATGCCGATTGGCAGAAGGTGGGCGAGATGTGCCTTGGCGCGACCAAGGCCAGCGTCGCGGAAGGCGAATTCGCCGGGGTTGAGCTGACCTTCATGGGTCTGAACAACCAGAACCTGCACAACTTCCTGTTCCGTGGCTTCCTCAAGCCGTGGGAGGCCTATACGGGTGCCAAGATCAACTGGATCGACCTTGCGCAGGCCGATTACAATGCGCGTCTGCAGCAGTCGATCGCGACCGGTACGGTCGATTTCGACATTCTGGAAATGGGCGCGCCCTTCGAGGGGGACACCGCGGGCAAGGGCCTGCTGGATGAGATGCCCGATTGGGTGAAGACGCAGATCGAGGCGGATGACCTTGTGGGTTACCTGCAACCGCCGGTCGGCACCTGGGATGGCAAGTCCTACCGGATCACCATCGACGGCGACTGCCACACCTTCGCCTACCGGACCGATTACTTCGGCGAGGGCGCGATTGGCGGGGCCACCGTGCCCACGACATGGCAAGAGGTGAATGCGGTGACCAAGGCGCTGGTCGGGCAGACCGACCCGCTGACGGGGCAACCGGCGCATGGCTATCTGGACCCGCTGAAGGGCTGGGGTGGCTTTGGCATGTACTTCATCGCCAACCGCGCAGCGGCCTATGTGAAGCATCCGGACGATCCGGCATGGCTGTTCGACCCCGACACGATGAAGCCGCGCGTCAACAATCCGGGCTGGGTGCAGGCCATTCAGGATGTGATGGACCTGATCGCGACGCCGGGTGCCTATCCGGCCGACCAGATCAACGCCGACCCCGGCACGACCGGCTTCAGCCAGTTCCTGGCGGGTACGGGTTCGATGCTGATGTGGTGGGGCGATATCGGGTCTTCGGCGCGGACATCCGACACCTCGGTCGTGGGGGATGTGGTGGGCTTCGGGATCAACCCCGGTTCGACCCGCCGCTACAACTCGGCCGCGGGCGCGTGGGAAGAAACCGCGAACGAGGCACCGCTGATGGCCTATATCGGCTGGGGCATCTACGTCACCTCCCGCGTGTCGGGCGACGAGAAGAAGCGCAAAGCGGCATGGTCGGCGGCGGCCCATCTGGGCGGCAAGGACCTGTCGCTGTGGACGGCGGCCTATCCGTCGGGCTTCCAGCCCTATCGCAACTCGCACTTCAACTATGAAGAGTGGGAAGCGGCAGGCTATGACCGCGCCTTCGTCGAGGATTACCTTGGGTCGAACGCGGACAGCTACAACCACCCGAACGCCGCGATCGAACCGCGTATCCCGGGCATCTTCCAGTACTATTCGGTGGCCGAGGACGAATTGTCCAAGGGCTTTGCCGGCCAGTATGCCAGCGCGCAGGAGACGGCGGATGCCATCGCTGCTGCGTGGGAGAAGATCACCGACCAGATCGGGCGGGAGAGCCAGATCGCGCTGTACAAGGCGTCTTTGGGGATGTGACCCATCGGTGGCGCGCAGTTTGCTGCGCGCCCCTTCCACACCAAAGCGAACGGCGCGCGGTTGCCCGCGCGCCGTTCTTTTTTGCGGAGGTTGGGGGGTTAGATCTTGGTATAGAGGTCGCGCGAGGGCCATTCGCGGATGGTTGTGGGCAGGCCGAAAAGGGAGGAGGCCAGCCAGCCACCCCGGATGACCGAATCCCGCGCCTTGGGGGCCGAAAGCAGCTTGCCCGGCCAGAATTTCGTGGACATGTAGGCCCCGCCCCGGATCGCCGATGTGCGCGGCTTGCTGGGCGAGATCGGGTTGTTGCCGAAGATGTGGCCATGGCCCATCGGGCGGTAGGGGTTGGACATGAAGAAGGTCTTGCCCGAGTAAATCTTGCCCGACAGATCGACCTTCGGGTCTTCGCGGATATAGACATCCTCATTCGCCAGCCCGACGGAGAGGGCCGGGAAGCGGTTTACCGTCTTGATGGCATGGCGCGCCGTCCCCATCGGGGCGAAGGGGGCGTTGACCACCAGAAGGGCACGGCCTTCGGCGATGGCCGAGGCATAAGCCGCCGCCGAAGCAGAGGGCACGCGGGCCGCGCGCATCCGGTCTGTGGCAGCGGTTGGTCCGTCCCGCGTGATCACCTCGATCGTTGCAGGGTTGTGCCCACTGCCCGTGAGGGCCGCGACCACCGCCTGTGCAGCGGTCACGTCAGGGTAAAGTCTGGTGATGATCGTCGTCATTTCCTGTCCCTTTTGCTGAACGGCCGGTATGTGCCTGTCACGTCATTGTAGGGGCTCAGCCAAGCCGTTTTGCGCGGTGGCACTGCCTTTGGAGGGGGAAGTAGCACTGCCCTGCCCCGTGTCGACATCCTGCCGTCGCAATGGCAGCGCCAGAGCGAGGGCAAGGAGGAGAAGCCCCGCCTCCAGCCCGAAGACGGGCATGTAGGGTGATGCTGCGGCACCATGTGCAGCATCTGGGGCAAGAAGCATCACGTCGCGGATCACGCCGCCGAGGGCGACGGCGGCACCGGCGGCGGTGGTCTGCACCGCGCCCCAAGCGCCAAGCGAGAGGCCGATCTGTTCACGCGGCGCGGCGCGCATCGTGGCCGTCAATGTGCCATGTCCGAAGAGGCCTGCGCCGAAACCCGCGATCAGCGTGGCCGCAATCAGGAGCGGTACGGTCAGCAGGGCCGCCGAGACCATGACCATCAGGAAAGCCGGAATGCCGATCAGGGCACCGAGGGAGGCCACGGTCATCGGCTGCCAGCCGTCGCGACCCAGCCACCGCGATGCCAGCGCAAAGCCCACAAGGCTGCCGCAGGCCAGAACCACGGTGAGGCGGGTGGTCTGTGCCACAGTCATGCCGAGAACCTGCCCACCGAAGGGTTCAAGCAAGACATCAGCCATGCCAAAGCCAGCCGTGCCGAGTGCGATGACGGCGAGCAGGCGCAGCATGCCGGGCTGTGCAGAGAGTTGCTTCATGGCCTTTGTGAAGGCGATCTCGCGCCGAGGTGCGTTGGCACGGTTGCGGTTGCGCGCTTCCTGCTGCCACATCGCGAGACCGTTAAGAACGATCGTGACGACGGCTGTGCCTTGGATCACCTGAATCAGACGGCCAGGCGTGTAGGTCGAGAGCAGCGCACCGTAGACGAGAGCGGCGAGGATCATGCCGATGAGAAGCATGACATACATCAGGCCAACGACCTTTGGCTGATCCTCTTGCGGGACCAAGTCGGTGGCGAGCGCGAGGCCGACCGTCTGCACGATGTGCATCCCTGCCCCGACCAGCAGGAAGGAGAGCGCCGCCGCGGAAAGCCCGATCCAGCGCGGGGCATCGACAGCCTCGCCATAGCCCGACAGAACCAGAAGGGCGAAGGGCATGATCGCGAAACCGCCAAACTGATACATCGTGCCCTTGAAAATCCATGGCAGGCGGCGCAGGCCGAGGGCTGATTTGAACGTATCGGATTTGAAGCCGATGAAGGCGCGGAAGGGCGCGAAGACCAGCGGCAAGGCCAGCATCAGCGCGACCAGCGTGGCCGGCACCTGCAGTTCGACGATCATCACCCGATTCAGCGTGCCGACCATCAGGACAAGCGCCATGCCGACGGTCATCTGGAAGAGCGACAGGCGCAAGAGACGGGAAAGTGGCACTTCATCCGAGGCCGCATCGGCAAAGGGCAGGTATTGCGGTGCCATGGCCGCGAGACGCCCGAGTGCGAACCGTTTGTAGTCAAACATCGCCGACACACCCATGTTGTGATCCGGCCGTCGTTCGCGTGCCGGGTGCGGGGGCAGGGTGAGGTCCGCCTGCCGGAGGACAGGGAACCCCACGCCTGATTGCGTCGCGCGCAAGCCCTGTCGGACCCGCGCGCGACGGTGTCAGTCGAGAGCCGCCATTATTTCGGATGTCTGCAAAACGGCGTGGGCCGTCGTGCCATCCGGCATGGTGATCAGCACCTCTTGCGCACCACCGGGTATGTAGGCCGCTTTGGCGACCCCATCTTCCGGCAGCACGAGCGCGGCGGCAGCCGTGCCCGTCCCAAGGGGTTTGCCCGAAAGGAAATCCGCCACCCATGACGTGTTGCTTAGGACGGCAACATGGACAGCGAAGGACCCAACGGCGACAGCTGAAAGGAACAGCGGAACTCCAACGGTCGGCTTGACGACAAGCCACATCTTTGCGTTGTTCATTCTGTTCTCCTCAGCCGAGCCAAGGCGTTGTGACGGCGACGAGTATATGCGCGAGCAGGGCGATCGCCCCAAACACGCGCGTGCCGTCGATGAGGTAACTGTGGACTTCTTCAGCTTCTCTCAAGGTGAGGCCAGTCGGCCATACCTTGTCAGGATCGTTGGACATTGCTGCTCCTCCGTGCCCTCGTCGTCGTGGGTGCAGTGGTGGGTTGACGACATTCCGCCCACCTCGGCCTTGCCGCCAGCGAATTGCTTTCTGTCAGCATCAGGTCCCAGCCTGAGACTGTCATTTTTGAATTACATTTTCAACTGTAACAAAAACTTTACACATGCGAGTGGCGCCGCTGATACGGCCTGCTAGGGCAGCATCGATACCAAATTCATATTCTTGATTTTTTTCTCGTCGGAGGGGGTGCAGGACCGCAGTGCGTCGCCACAGCGCAGGCGCGGATCGGGCAACCTTTGCTGCATGAAGAATGATTTCCGGGTGACAAATGGGCCCGCGCCCAAGGCCGTGACAGACCGTGATTCGATGCCCGAGTCGGTTGCACGCCGTGAAGCGGGGAAAGCACTTTCCAGACGGGAAAGGGCAAGCTAACATGCTAGCATGAGCAACGGTGACCTTCTTCACGTCGTCACGAACGACAACATCTCGGACGGGCGCAAGCGGTTCGGGCGCGCGATGATCTGGGGCACGGCGGCGCTGACCGTGCTGGTTGCCGCTTTGCAGGTGATGCAGGCCACGGGGAATGGCGATTTCGGCTTCACCAATTGGCGGCCCACCCTTTATGCCTTTTGCACATGGGCGGTCGCGCTGTGCTGGGGGCAGGTTCTGATCCGTGGGGAGCATGGGAAGCGGACGCTGTTCGTGCTGCCTGCCGCGATCTTTGTGGCGGCGCTGACGATCTTTCCGCTGCTTTTCGGTCTGATCATCGCATTCAGCGACTGGAACCTTTCCAGCCCGACGGGGCGGCAGTTCAATGGGCTGGACAATATCCGGCAGATGTGGGGCGACCCGTTCTTCTGGAACGCGCTGGGGAATATGGGTCTTTATAGCGCGGCGATCCTTGTGGAATATGCCATCGCCTTTGGGTTGGCGCTGCTGCTGAACGCGCAGATCCGGGCGCGGAAGTTCTTTCGGGTGGTCTTCCTGCTGCCCTTGATGCTGTCGCCTGTCGCCGTGTCTTGGATGATCGGGAAGTCGATGCTGGAGGCGCGGTTCGGGCCGCTTTCGCGGCTGGCGCGGTTCTTCGGGGTGGAGAACCCGTCCTTCTTCGGGTCGCCTGAGATTGCGCGGGCGACGATCATGGTGATGGACGCCTGGACCTATATCCCCTTCATGATGATCATGATCCTTGCGGGGCTTCAGGCCATCCCCAAGGAGTTGAACGAGGCGGCCAAGGTTGACGGTGCGAATGGCTGGCGGAATTTCTGGGAGGTGACATTCCCCCTGATGCTGCCTGTGTCGATCACCGCGATCCTGATCCGCATCATATTCAAGCTGAAGCTGGCGGATGTGGTGATCAACGTCACTTCGGGCGGGCCGGGCGGCGCGACGGATACGGTCACCAGCTTTATCTTCCGGGAATATAGAGAACGTTCGAATGTGGGTTACGGCACCCTGCTGGCCTTCGTCTATCTGGTGATCATCGTCATCGCGATGACCATCCTGATGAAACTTGCCGACCGCTGGATGAGGCCCCGGACATGACTGCGAGCGCGCAAATTTTCCGGGACAGCGAGGCCGACCGTCGCCACCGCGCGAAATGGTGGACAAGCCGGGTGGCCATCTATGGCGTGCTGATCCTGTGGGCGATCATCTGCATGTTCCCGATCTATTGGACGATCACCACCAGCTTTAAGATGGCGCCCAATGTGATGAAGGGGAACATGATCCCTTGGGTGGATTATCAGCCCGCATGGCTGGGTTGGCGGTCCTTGGGCCTGTCGCCCGACACGATCTGGAACGAAAGCACGGTGCGGGCGGAGTTCATGAAGCGTTTCATGAATTCGGCGGTGATCTCGGTCACCTCATCCGGATTGGCCGTGGTTCTGGGCAGTCTTGCGGCCTATGGCCTGTCGCGGTTCAATTATCGCTTCGGCTTTATGAAGAATTCCGACATCAGCTTTTTCTTCCTGAGCCAGTTGATCCTGCCGCCCGTTGTCTTGGCCCTGCCCTTCCTTGTGCTTTACAAGGAGTTGGCGCTTCTGGACACGCGGGTGGGGTTGATCCTGCTTTATACGCTCTCGGTGCTGCCCATCGTCATCTGGATCATGCGCGACCAGTTCGGATCGATCCCGACCGAGTTGGAGGAGGCGGCGTTGGTCGATGGGCTGTCGGTTTGGGGGGCATTCGCCACGATCATCCTGCCGATTGCCCTGCCGGGGATGGTGGCGGCCTTCATCCTGTCCTTGGTCTTGACATGGAACGAGTATTTCTTCGCGGCGCTGCTGACATCGACGCATGCCAATACGCTGCCCGTGATGGTGGCGAGCCAGACCGGGAGCCAAGGGATTTCATGGTGGTCGATGGCGGCGCTGTCTTTCGCGGCGATCCTGCCATTGATCGTGATTGGGGTCGTCTTGGAGAAATACATCATCAAGGGCATGGCGGCGGGCGCGGTGAAGTGACGTGCTGAAGGGGATCGACCAGCGGCTGTCGGCAGAGGTGGTGCATGTCCTCATGCTGATGGGGCATGGCGACGATCTGGTGATCTGCGATGTGAACCATCCGGCGGCGACGATTGCTGCGGAAACGACCTATGGGCGGTTGGTGGATATGGCGGGTTGCGATATCCCGACGGCGGCGCGGGCGATATTGTCGTTGATGCCATTGGATACGTTCGTTCCTGCCCCCGTGCGTCGGATGCAGGTGGTGGGGAATCCTGAGGGCGTGGTGCCGATCTTTGGCCGGATGCAGGCAGTGGTCGATGCCGCCGAGGGACGGCGGGTGGAGATAGAGGCGCTGGAGCGGTTTGCCTTTTACGAGGCGGCGAAGCGGGCCTTTGCCATCATCCGCACCAGTGACAGCGGGCCTTACGGCTGTTTCATCCTGAAGAAGGGCGTGGTGGATTTGGCTGAACTGTAGGATGGGCAATATTGCCCTGCCTACGGGGTCAGCCCCAGAACCTGCCGCAGATGCGCCAGCGCAAGGGCGATGCCCTCTTCCCCTTTTGCTGCCGTTGCACGGGGGGCGGTTTCGGTCCACCACGGGTGCCCTTCTGCCACCCGGTCCATCGCCACGGTGTCGGGCGCAAGCGCCAGCATGAGGGCGGTTTCGCCCTCACCGGCGTGATCGAAGGGGAAAACATCGTTTTTCGGGAAAAGCGGATGGAGACGGATCCAGTTGAACGGGTCTGACCCTTCGGCGTGCTGGGCGTAGTAATCGGCCATGTCCCGCCTGCCCCACCAGCCTGCGCCCCGCTCCGCCTCGAGATGCCGGAAGATCGCGTTGCGGGCGGCAAGGCGGAAGGACAGGTCGGTGGGCATCCCTTGGGCGATGTTTTCCGACTGGTGATGGATCACGGCATGGATGTTGCGAAAGCCCGCCTTGAGGAGCGATGCGCAAAGCGCCTCGAAAAACGGGGTCAGGGCTGTGGCGTCGATATGCAGCGTGGTGCCATGCTCTGGCCCTGCAACGGCGTGACTGGCCGCGCCATAGGCGAAGGGGGGAAGGGTGATGACCTCATCCCCAAGCCGATCAAGAATTTCGGTCACGGCAAGCAGATCCACCCCGGCGGGAAGGTGGCCGCCGTGATGTTCCATCACGCCCAATGGCAGAATGACGGGCGTTCCCGCAGCGATGGCCGCCTGCACCTGATGGGGGCGCATCCGGTCATAGCGCATCAGGCGCGCCCCAATTCATGCGCGATCTGACGCGTCTGCGTGTAGAGATGCTTGAACAACGGATATTGCCGCGCATAGGCCGCCACCGTTTCGGGCCGCACGGTGCGGGCGACGGGATTCCATTCGACGATCTCATCCGGCATGGCCATGCCAACGGCGGTGGCGGCAAGGAAGGCGTCGCCATAGCTGGCCCCCACCGTCTTTTCGCAGACGATCTGCCCTGCCCCGCCGATATCCGACGTGGCCTGCATCCAGACGGCGTTCTTCGTCCCGCCACCCACGGCAAGGATGCGCTGGGGAAAGGCATCCAATTCGCGATAGGTGTCAAGGACATGGGCGGTCCCCGAAGCGATGCCTTCCAAGACGGCACGGAACATGTCGCCGCGCGTATGGGTCAGATCTAGGCCGAAGAAGGCCCCCTTGGCCAAGGGGTCGTGGATCGGCGTCCGCTCTCCGCTGAAATAGGGCAGGCAGATGAGGCCCTTGGCGCCCTTGGGGCTGGCTGCTGCCTCGGCTGCGAGGTCGCCAAAGCTGGTATCGCGGGCGAATTGATCGCGAAACCAATGGGTCAGCGTGCCGGATGTCGCCAGCCCCGCCATGGAGGCATGCATCCCGGGCCAGAGCCATGGCGCATACCACAGGCGCGGGTCGCGAACGGGGTCCGACGTGACCTGAATGATGAAGATGGTAGAGCCATACATCATCATCATCTCGCCGGGGCGCTGCACGCCCACGCTGACGGCCTCGGCCGCCGCATCGATCGTGCCGCAGGTGACGGGGGTGCCTTCGGCAAGACCCGTCTCGGCGGCGGCCTGCGCTGTCACATGGCCTGCGATCTCGGTGGACCACATCAGCTTTGGCAACTTGTCCAAGGGCAGGATGTCGGGTGCCAGCGCATCGGTCCAGTTCAGCGTGTTGACGTCATAAAGGGGCGAGAAATTGGCCGCCGTGTAATGGTCGATGGCGTAAACGCCCGTCAGTTTCCACGTGATGTAAGAGGTGGAGGTCAGAACCTTCGCCGTCCGGGCATAAAGGTCGGGGTGGTGGTTCTTGAGCCAGAGGATCTTTGGCCCCACCGATTGCGAGGTGAGCGCGTTGCCGCAGGCGGCCATGATGCGGTCTGCCCCGATGGTGGCGGTGAGGTGGTCAATCTCGACCGCCGCGCGGGTATCGACGCCGTACAGGACGCCATTCATCAGGGGTGCGCCTGTCGCATCCACGGGCAGCATGCAGGGCCCGATGGCAGAGGCGGCAATGCAGGCGATATCCTTTGGGTTCACGCCGGACTCGGCCAAAAGCGCACGGGTGATGTGGACGAAATCGCCCCACCAATCCTCATCCGCGCGGTGTTCGGCCCAGCCGGGGCGCGGGACGAGCATCTTGTGGGGCCTTGTGGCGGTGGCGACGATGCGCCCCGCGCCATCCACCAGAACGCCCTTGGATTCAAACGTGCCGATGTCGATGCCAAGTGTGTGGGTCATGGGGATCACCGGATCAGATTGAAGCCGGGGGTGATGCGGGTCAGCGCCGCCTCAAGCAGCGTGACCATCTGCGCCACATCGGCGGGGTCCACCACCTCGAGCGCGGAATGGGTATAGCGCATGGGGAAGCCGACATCGAGGCAGGCCACCCCCTCCTCCCCCATGAACTGGATATAGCTGAGATCGGTGAGCGCCCCGGTATGAGCAGAGCGTTGCAGGGGCAGGCCTTCGGCGGCGGCCACCTCTTCCATCAGCGCAACAAGGGCGGGATGCGGGATCACCCCGTTCAGCGTGCCGCGCCCGTGGAAGGAATACAGGCTGATGCCGGGGCCGCCGCCCAAGGTGACATCCCCGCGCGATGCCATATCCGGCGTATCGCAGGCCAAGAGCAGATCGATCTGGAACGCGATGTCGGGTCTTGCGGCGGCGGCGGCGGGCAGGACGCCGCGCAGGTTGTATTCCTCTTGCACCGACCAGACGAGGTGAACCGTCGGCCCGGTATTGCGGTCCTTCAGACGTGCGGCAAGGTCCACCAAAGCGGCGCATCCCGCGCGGTCATCGGCGCTGGTTCCAGCCAAGCGGCCATTCGCTAGCGCGATCACATTGGGGCGATAGACGACCGGGTCACCGATGCGCAGGCCTGCCGCCTCGGCCTCGGCCTTTGAGGTGAAACCGGCATCGACGTAAAGCTCGGCATAGGGGAGGACGCGGTATTTTTCTTCCGGCGTGGTGGCATGATGGCTTTTATTGGCGATCAGCCCCGGCACATCGCCCGCCCGCG
The DNA here is from genome assembly GCF_029953595.1 of Fuscovulum ytuae. Lineage (NCBI taxonomy): Bacteria > Pseudomonadati > Pseudomonadota > Alphaproteobacteria > Rhodobacterales > Paracoccaceae > Fuscovulum > Fuscovulum ytuae. The sequence goes on from NZ_CP124535.1 coordinate 1,450,137, forward strand.
TACAGATCACAACGGCCTGCGCCGCCAGCGCGCGTTCGGGCACGCCGCCCAGCCGTTCCAGCCGGATCAGGCCATTGGCTTCGATCTTGCGCAGGATGAACCCCAACTGGTCCATATGGGTAAAGACCAGAACCGAGGGCGCGGCGGGGTCGCCGTCCAGCGTGGCGGAAAGGTTGCCCAACCGGTCGGTGCGATGGGCGATCCCCAACCCATCGAGATCGGCCTTGATCCGGGCGCGGATGCGATCCTCATGCCCGGCAAGGCCGGGGATCAGCATGTAATCACGGATCAGATCATGCAGTGCCATTGCAGCCCCCTGCCCTTTCATCTTGGCCCAAATACTCACAGGGGGTGAATTGGCCGCAGGCCAAGAGGGGGCGTGTGCGCCCCCTGAACGCGGAGCCGGAGCGCGCCAGCGCGGAGGCGACAGGAAAGGCTTGCGCGTCAGCGCTCCGTTTAGGTCGCATCAATAGCCCCTCGCAGCGCGGGCGCGGTCCATGAAATCCTTCGCGCGGTCCGGGTCGACGGCGGCCCAGGTGTCGCCTCCGATCTTCAGGGCAGACCCCACGATGCAGCCATCGGCCACGCGCAGGACATCGGCGATGGTTGCGTGTTTCACGCCCGTATTGGCAAGGACGGGCGTCTTCGGCAGGACGCGCTTGACGCCTTCGAGATCGCGCATCTCTGCCGCTTCGCCGGTGATGGCGCCAGAGACAAGCACCGCATCGGGGATCGAAGAAAACACCGCTGATCGCGCCCGATCCGGCAAGGAGCGTGGGTCGAGGCTGCCCGCGAATTCCGCCGAGACGTTGTAAAGCAGCGCGCAATCGGAATTGCCCAGCCGATGCTGATAGCGCTGTGCCGCGCCTGCATCGGGGGCCCAGATGCCCATATCCGACGCATAAGTTCCCGTGAAAATCTCGCGCAGAAAAGCCGCCCCGGTGGCGGCGGCAAGGGCGACCGAGGCCATAGGGTCCCAAAGGACATTGACGCCGAAGGGCACGGTGATGCGGTCGCGCAGGCGGCCGATCACATAGGCCATGGTCGCGGTCGAAGCAGTGTCGACCTTCAGCTCATAGGGGCGGTCGTTTTCGTTGCCGAACATCACGGCATCCACGCCCGCTGCCTGCAGGGCGGCAAGGTCGCGCGCGGCACCGTCCAGGATCGCCTCCACCCCACCTGCCTTGTCATGCAGCGGCGTGCCGGGCAGCGCGCCCAGATGCACCATGGCGATGACGGGCTTGCGTCCGGCACCGAAGACTTTCTCGAAACGCGACATTGCATCCTCCTCGACTGGGCGAAGGCTAGACGGAAAGGGATTTGACCGGAAGGGGGAACATACTAGCATGTCAGTGTCTTTCGGGGGGGGAACATGCAGGAACGGCGACACTGGGACAGGCTGGGGAATGGCGGCCTTGACTTTACCACGCTGGGCTTTGGGTCCGCCCCGATCGGAAACCTGTTCCGGGCAATTTCGGATGACGACGCGCATGCGGTGCTGGAGCGCGCTTGGATAGGGGGCATCCGCTATTTCGACACGGCGCCGCTTTATGGCCTTGGCCTGTCGGAGACCCGGCTGAACCGGTTTTTGCGGGGCAAGCCGCGCGAGGCCTATGTCATCTCGACCAAGATCGGGCGGCTGTTCCGGGCCACGACACCGGACAAGCGGGACGGGTTCGGCAAATGGTTCGACGTGCCATCGCGCAATGAAATCTATGATTACGGCTATGATGCCGTGTTCCGATCCGTCGAATTTTCCTTGGAGCGGTTGGGGATAGACCGGATCGACATTCTTTATGCGCATGATCTGGACATCTTCAATCACGGGTCGCAGACAGCGCTGGATGCGCGGTTGGCCGAGTTCATGGCAGGCGGATACCGCGCCTTGGTCAAGCTGCGGGATGAGGGCGTCATCCGCGCCTTCGGGGCCGGGGTGAATGAATGGGAGCCCTGTCGCTGGCTGCTGGATCGAGGGGATTTCGACATCTTCCTTTTGGCGGGGGAGTATTCGCTGCTGCGGACCGACTCGCTTGAGGGGTTCATGGACCCGGCGGCGGCACGGGGGGTGGGGGTGGTCGTCGGGGGCCCGTATAATTCCGGCATCCTTGCCACGGGGCCGCGTCCGGGGGCGCAGTATCGCTATGAGGATGCGCCGGATTGGGCGATGGAAATGGCGGGGCGGTTGCAGGCGCTGTGTCAGGCGCATGGGGTGCGGCTGGTGGATGCGGCCTTTCAGTTCTGCGCGCGGCATCCGGCGGTCCTGTCGGTGATCCCCGGCGGGCAAAGCCTGACCGAGATGGAAAGCAATCTTCAGGCTGCGGCAGCCGATATTCCGGCGGCGCTGTGGGGTGCGATGAAGGCCGAGGGGTTGATCCACCCCGACGCGCCAGTGTGAGAGGGCGGCATATGCAGATCGATGCGCATCAACATTTCTGGCACCCCGCGCGGGGGGATTACGGCTGGATGCCGAAGGATGACCCGGTGCTGTCGCGACCCTATGGTCCGGCGGAGCTTTGGCCGCAGTTGCAGGCGGCGGGGGTGCAGGGGACGATCCTTGTGCAGGCGGCACCGACGGTGGCCGAGACGGAATATATGCTGGGCATCGCGGATGCGACGCCTTGGGTTCTGGGCGTGGTGGGTTGGGTGGATTTCGAACGCCCCGCCGATCTGGCCGAGATGCGGCGGCTGGCACAGCATCCGAAGATGAAGGGTCTGCGGCCCATGATCCAGGACATTCCCGATGATGGCTGGATGCTGCGGGAGGATGTGCAATGGGCCTTTCGCGCCATGTGCGATCTGGGGCTGCGCTTTGACGCGCTTGGCTTTCCGCGCCATCTGGCGAATTTCCTGACGATCTTGAAGCGTTATCCCCGGCTTGAAGTGGTGGTGGATCACTGCATGAAGCCGCAAATCCGTGAGAAATCAGAGGCGCATTTCCGGCATTGGGCCGAAGGGATGAGCCGGATCGCGGGCGAGACGGCGGCGGTGGTGAAATTCTCGGCCCTGATCACGGAGGCCGATGCCGATTGGACGGTTGAGGATTTGAAGCCCTATGTCGATCACGTCTTTGCCGTCTTTGGCCCCGAGCGGGTGATGTGGGGGTCTGATTGGCCAGTCTGCCGGTTGCGTGGGGAATATGCCGATTGGCGCGCGGCGGCGGAACGTTTGACCGAGGGGCTGACGGATGTGGACCGGGCGCTGATCTATGGCGGGACGGCGGTCGGGTTTTACGGGTTGTGAATGCGGAGCGCCGCGCGAAGGGCGCGGCGCAAGCCTTTTGCCTCGCCTGCGCGGCTGCGCCGCTTCGGCTCAGGCCGGGGGTTTCACACCCCCGGACCCCCGTGGAGTATTTTCCCCAAGATGAAGGGGCTATGTTTTACGTAATTTACGTAAATCAGGCGCCATAGAGGGCTTTGGCGATGCGGCGGGTGGCGGCGGCGGCGTCCTGTCGGGACATCGCGTCTAGAAGGTCGGGGTCATCGCGCAGGCCTGCCGCGATGGCGCGGAGCCGTTCCGTAAGGGCAAGGTTGGCGCGGGATTCCTGAACCGGGTCCATGCCGCCGTGATCGGGGAAGGTGTCGAAATAGATCACACCGTCATAGCCCAGACGGTCAAGCAGCCAGAAGAGTTCCACTGTCTGGACCGGGTGGACGGTGCCCGCGATCAGGCCATCATCGCGCTTGGCATAACCGTCATTCAGATGGACACCCATGATCCGGCAATGGCGGGCGGCGAGGGCGGCGGATTTGGCTGGCATCTCGCCCGCGAAAAGCATGTGGCAGAAATCGAGCGTGACGCCGAGGTTCGGGCGGGCGAGGTCGCGGATGGCATGGAGGGTGGTGGCCATGTCAGGCAGGACAGACCACGAGCGGGGTTCGTTGGGTTTGTATTCGATGGAGATGTCGAGGGCGGGGTTGTGGTCGCAAACCTCGGCCAAGGCGGAGAGGGTGTCATCCCACATCCGGGTGTAATCGCCCTGAAAGCTGTAATCGAAACCGTCTTGGCCGAGCCAGACGGTCATGACTGTGCCGCCCATCTGGGCCAAGGCGTCAAGGCCGCGCTTGGTGATGTCGATCGCAGCGCGGCGGATGGTTTGGTCGGGATGGGTGAAGGCCCCAAGGCGGAAGCCCGGATCGGTGTAGTAGCGCATGGCAAGGCCATTCAGGGCCATACCGTTTTGTTGCAAGATTTCGGTCAGTTCTGCCGGGGTGTGATGGTCGAAATGGTCGGGAAAGTTCAAGTCGGCGGCATCGATGCCGCCCACCTGTCCGGCCTTTGCCAGCATGTCGGCCACCGTGTCGCCCTTTGTCTTGAAGGCGTTCAGGCGCGCGGCATAGCGCGGGCGGTTTGCAAGGATCATGGCTGCCTTTCAGGTCGGATCGAAGAGATCGGGCCGGTCGCGTTCAAGCGGTTCAAGATAGGTGATGAGCTGGCGCAGATGCGCGCGCGTGACCAAGCGGGAGGCATCTGGATCGCGCGCTTCGAGCGCCGCAAGGATGGCGCGGTGTTCGTCCAGCGTGGCTTCGATCCGGCCGGGGACGGGCAGGATCAACTGCCGCGCGCGGTTGACATGGAGCCATGCCGTTTCGCTGACCTGTGCGAGTTTGCGAAAACCGGTGAAGGACAGGATCAACTCATGCATCGCGGCATCGGTTTGGTAGAAGCCCGGCACATCGCCATCGGCGATCAACGCGGCCTGCACGGTGAGGTTGCGGCGGAGCTGGGTCAGCTGATCTTCGGTGATCGTCTGGGCCACGCGTTCGATGGCGGCGACTTCGATCGCCTCGCGCAGGAAGGCGCCTTCGCGGATTTCCTCCATGGAAAAGCGGGCGACGAAGGTGCCTGCCTGCGGCACCACATCGACAAGGCCCTCGGCGGCAAGGCGGGCGACGGCATCGGCGACGGGGCTGCGCGAGACGCCGAGCGCATCGCAAATCTCTGGTTTCCTTAGGATTTCGCCGGGGCGGTAGGTGAGGGATAGGATCGCCTCACGCAGGGTTTGATAGACACGCTGGCCGAGAGAGCCCGTGAAACGGTCCAGAGGCGCAAGACGCATCTCGGAAGGCACTTGTGAAGGGGGTTCGGGGGGCTGTAACATGCTAACATGTTAGACATGCGCGGCCCCCTGTCAAGGAAGGGCTGGAAGCGGGGGATGTGATGGAAACGGGCAGCGTGATCCGGTTGCACGGGGCGGATAATGTTGTGATCGCGCTGGCCGATCTGGGCAAGGGGACGCTGGTTGAGGGGGTGGCCCTGCCGGGGGCCGTGCCGCGCGGCCACAAGATCGCGGCGCGGGCGATTGCGCGGGGCGAGAATGTGCTGCGCTATGGCCAGATCATCGGGCAGGCGACCGAGGATATCGCGGCCGGAGCGCATGTGCATTCGCATAATCTGGGGATGGCACCGCATACGGACGATTACGCCATCGGGACGGAATGTCGGCCCCTGCCCACGCTTCAACCCCTTGAATTCATGGGATACCATCGCGCCGACGGGCAGGTGGGAACGCGCAATTACATCGGCATCCTGACAAGCGTGAACTGTTCCGGATCGGTCGCGCGCTTCATCGCGGAGGCGGCAGAAAAGGACCCGGTGCTGAATGCCATGCCCAATGTGGATGGCATCGTGCCCATCGTGCATCAGACGGGCTGCGGCATGTCGGGGACGAATGAGGGCTATCAGACCCTGATGCGAACCTTGAAGGGCTATGCCCGGAATGCAAATTTCGGGGGCATCCTGCTGGTGGGGCTGGGATGCGAGGTGATGCAGGTGCCGGACCTTGTGGGGCAAGGGCGGCTGCGACCGGACGGGAATTTCCGCTACATGACGATCCAAGGCACCGGGGGCACCCGGGCGACGATTGCCAAGTCCTTGGAGATATTGCGAGAAATGGCAGAGGTCGCGTCGAAGGTGGCGCGACGTCCGGCGCCTGTGTCCAAGCTGATCATCGGGCTGCAATGCGGGGGGTCGGACGGGTATTCCGGGATCACGGCGAACCCGGCTTTGGGCCATGCGAGCGATCTGCTGGTCAGAATGGGGGGAACGACGATCCTGTCGGAGACGCCCGAAATCTATGGGGCGGAGCATCTGCTGACGCGCCGCGCGGTCAAGGCCGAGGTGGGCGAGAAGCTGATAGACCGCATCCGGTGGTGGGAGGATTATACCGCGCGGAACGAGGGGGAGATGGACAACAACCCAAGCCCCGGCAACAAGAAGGGCGGGCTGACCACGATCCTTGAAAAGTCGCTGGGGGCGGTGGCAAAGGGCGGGACGGCGCCATTGGCGGGCGTCTATAAATTCGCGGAACCCATTGATACAAATGGCTTTGTCTATATGGACAGCCCCGGCTATGACCCCTGTTCGGTGACCGGGCAGATTGCATCGGGGGCGACGATGATCGTCTTTACCACGGGGCGGGGGTCGGTGTCGGGCTATAAGCCCAGCCCTTGCATCAAGCTGGCCACGAATTCCGAGATGTATGCGCGGATGGCCGAGGATATGGACATCAATTGCGGGGATATCCTGACCGACGGGGTCAGCATCGAGGCCAAGGGGGAAGAGATCCTGCGGCGGATCGTCGAGGTGGCGTCGGGGCGCAAGACGCTGTCGGAAGAGTTGGGATTTGGCGGGGCGGAGTTCGTGCCGTGGCAGATCGGAGCGGTGATGTAACGGCTGTGCCCTGTTTTGTGCCGCCTTTTGTGCAGCAATTTGTGGGCACGCAGCGGGCGCTGGGTTGATGGGGCGTTAAGGTTAACGCGGGGCGCGGCGGGGGACGGTGATCCGGCGGAGCGCGCCCCCCTGTCGGGGGACGCGCGAGCCTTTTGGGTCGCGGGCCGCGCGGGGGCGCGTCCCGCTCCGCGTCAAGGGGCGTGCCGCCCCCTCTGGCCGCAGACGCGGCCATTCACCCCCTGCGAGTATTTTTCGCCAAGATGAAGGGGGCTGGTTCGCGGCGGGTTCCGGGCGGGGATGCGGGAGCCGAGCGAAGGGGCCGCGCTTGACGGGTCGTCTGGCTATCCCTAGCCTTTCCACAACCAGAGGGTTGTGTGTGACGATGTGCTTGCGTGCTGTGTTGGGGTTTCTGGTCGGGTTTTCCGCTGCGCTGGCAGGCAGCCTGGCGATGGCGGATGAGAGTGGGGCGGATACGGTTGATCCCGTCCGCTTCCAGCGCCTGAGCGACCAGAAGACCTATCCGGTTCAGGTGCGCGGTAAGCAGATCCTGCCCGGAACGCGCCAGATCTACCTTTCCGGTCGGGTCAACGCGGTGCCGGCGTTGATGGCACGGCCGGGCATTCTGGATTGCCTGAAACCGGGATATCCGGTGGAGCCCTCTTCCTTTGACTGGGAAGGGATGCGCGACGATGCGGAACTCACCGTCTGCCTGCACCATGCCTTCGCCTCCATCGGGTCCGCCGAAGGGATAGCGGCATGGTTGAGCGAGGCTGGCCTGGAAATGGGGAAGGATGGTGGCGACGGCTCAGGAGGGGTGCGTTATGGCCGACAGGGCATGTCGGTCTACGACTATTCTTTCGTTTGGAAGACGAAAGGGAAAGGACCGCTCTATGGTCCGCACCGCGGTAATCCCGTGGCAGGTCAGAACGTCCGGTCCACCACCATCGACTATGCGCTGGATCCGAATGAGATGCCGATAGACGTGGGTGTGTCTCATCAGGGAACTTGGGTGAAGTAGCGAGTGGAGGGGTTGCTGGACCGGGCGACCGGCTGGGGGTGGCGGGAGGGTCTATGGGCGCGAGGCATTACGCCCTACGCGTGGTTCGGCGGGGATGACGCGCCACGGAATTGGTCTTCATCTTGGCCCAAATACTCATCTTGCGACGGCGGGGCCGGGCGCGCGGTCAGGGGAGGAGGGCGGTGATCTCGGCCACCGCTGCCTCTACCAGATCGGGGCGGGCGCGGGATTCGACGTTGAGGCGGAGGAGCGGTTCGGTGTTCGAGCCGCGCAGGTTCATCCGCCATGTGCCGAAATCGAGCGAGAGGCCGTCGGTCAGGTCGCGGCTTTCGGCGCGGGGGGTGTAGAGCGCGTCGATGCGGGCGATGGCGGCGGGGACGTCGGCCACGCGGAAGTTGATCTCGCCCGAGGACGGAAAGGCGGCACGGCGGTCGGCCAGCAGCGTGGCGAGGGGTTGGCCCGTGCGGCCGATGAGTTCGGCGAGGAGAAGCCACGGGATCATGCCGCTGTCGCAGGCGTAGAAGTCGCGGAAGTAGTGATGGGCCGACATTTCGCCGCCATAAACGGCACCGGTGTCGCGGAGCGCCTGTTTGAGGAAGGCGTGTCCCGTCCGGGCCATGACGGCGCGGCCCCCGGCAGTGGCGATGGCGGCTTGGGTGGCAAGGATCACGCGGGGGTCGTGGATGATGGTGGACCCCGGTTCCTTGGCGCAGAACACCTCGGCCAGAAGGCCCACGACATATTCGCCGGGGACGAAGCGGCCTTCGTGATCGAAGAAGAAGCAGCGGTCGAAATCGCCGTCGAAGGCGACGCCCAGATCGGCGCGGGCCGCGATTACCGCCTGGGCGGTGGCGGGCTGGTTTTCGGGCAGGAGCGGGTTTGGGATACCGTTGGGGAAGCTGCCATCGGGCGCGTGATGCATCCGGGTGAAGCGGAGGGGGGCACCTTTGGCCATGAGCGCTGTGGCGAGTGCGTCGAAGGTGGGGCCTGCGGCACCGTTGCCGCAATTGACGAGGATGTGGAGGGGGCGGAGTGCGGCGATATCCACGAAGGAAAGGACGCGGTCCACGTAAGCCGCGCGGGTGGCGCCGGCGTCGGTGAGGGTGCCGCCGGGTTGGGCCGGCGCGAAGGCTTGCGTTTCGGCCAAGGCCCGGATCGCGGCCATTGTGGTGGCGGGGTCGAGGGGGGCGGCCCCGGCCTGCACCAGTTTCATCCCGTTGTAATCCATCGGGTTATGCGAGGCGGTGACGCAGATGCCGCCATCGGCCGCCAGATGCCCGGTGGCGAAATAGACCTCTTCCGTGCCGCAGAGGCCGAGGTCCAGCACCTCGACCCCCGCTTGCATCAGGCCTTGGGCGACGGCGGCGGCGAGGCTTTCGGAGGAGGCGCGGATGTCGCGGCCCAGCACGACGCGGCGCGCGGCGAGCGTTTCCCCATAGGCGCGGCCAATGCGGCGCGCGATGCCTTCGTCAAGGTCAATCCCGAGGCGGCCGCGGATGTCATAGGCTTTGAAGCAGGTCAGCGGTTCGGACATTGGGGCCTCCTGATGCACTCGGACAGGTTTGGGTGGTAGCAGGCGGCATCGGTGACGGGAAGGGGGCGATATGGTGCGTAAAAGAATCGGCTTTACATTTCTGACTGTTTCAATAAGGTAATTGGCAGACGCTTAGCCAACCCCTGTGGTCAGCCCGGTGCCCTTCCCCTTTTCACAAAGAGGCCGGTCCCATGATCCGATCCCCAGACTCCCCACCTGCCCCTGCCCTGCCCGATTGGCTGGAATGGATGCGCCTTGCCCTTTGCGATGGATTGCCGATGAGTGGCGGGCTGTCGCTGGAAGTGCTGTTTGATCGGTTGGAGGGGCGGGCATGACACTGCATTCCGATCCGAGGCGGTTGACGGGGGATGCGATGTGTCCGGTTCCGGCGGGTGCGGTGGCGCCGCTGCGGTCGGGGCTGGAGGTGGCCCCTTTGCATGATGCGCGGGTCTTGACGCGCGGCGGGGTACAGGCGCGGATCGTGCTGGATGGGCAGGTCTATGCGCTGCGGATCACGCGGGCGGGCAAGTTGATCCTGACCAAGTAAAGGGCCGCCGCGACAGCGCCGTGACAGGCTGGGGATGGCGGTGTAAGGGTCGGGCATGACTGATCCCGCCCCCCTGCCCCCGTCATCGCCGCCTGATGCGCCCCTGCTGGCGATTTGGCGCGGGGTGACCTTTGCGCTGGCCCCGCTTGCGCCGCTGCTTCTGCGCTGGCGGCGGGGGCGCGGGAAGGAGGATGCGATCCGCTGGCGCGAGAAGCTGGGGGTTGCGTCGGTGGCGCGGCCTTCGGGTGAGGTGATTTGGCTGCATGCGGTGAGCGTCGGGGAAGGATTGTCGGTTCTGCCTTTGGTGCGGGCGCTTCGTGCGGGGCGGTCGGGCGCGATGGTTCTGCTGACCTGCGGGACGGTGACGGCGGCGCGGCTTTTGGCGGATCGGTTGCCGGAGGGTGTTGTGCTGCAATTCCTGCCGCTGGACCTGCCCGGTCCGGTGGCGCGGTTTTTGGATCATTGGCGGCCAGATGTGGCGGTGCTGGTGGAGAGCGAGTTCTGGCCAAGGCTGATGCGGGCGGTGGTTCGGCGCGGGGTGCCGCTGGTTCTGGCCAATGCGCGGATATCGGAGCGGTCGGCGGCGCGTTGGGCGCGGGCGCGGGGTGTTTCGCGGGCGCTTTTGGAGCATTTCACGGTGATCGGGGCGCCGGATGCGGCGATGGCGGCGCGGCTTGTGTCGCTTGGGGCGGATGCGGGGCGGGTGCGGGTTCTGGGCACGCTGAAGCGGGCGGCAGAGCCTTTGGCGGTGGATGAGGGGGAACGGGCGCGGCTGGCGACGGTGTTCGGGGCGGCGCCCTTGTGGCTGGCGGCGTCGACCCATCCGGGCGAAGAAGAGGCGGTGGCCGCGGCACAGGCCGCCTTGCAGGCGGCTGTGCCGGGGGCGCGGCTGATCCTTGCGCCGCGTCATCCGGTGCGGGGCGAGGCGGTTGCGGGGCTGGTGCAGGCGGCAGGTTTGCGCGTGGCGCGGCGGTCTTTGGGGGAAAGCCCGGAGGGGGCGGAGGTCTATCTGGCCGATACTTTGGGCGAGATGGGGCTGTGGTTCGCGCTGGCCCCGGTCAGTTTCCTTGGCGGGTCGCTTGTGGCGGATGTGGGGGGGCACAATGCCTATGAACCCGCCGTGATGGGATCGGCGATCCTGCACGGGCCGGGGGTTGGGAATTTCGCCGATCTTTATGCGCGGCTGGGGGCGGCGGGAGGTGCCGAGCAGGTGGCCGATGGCGCAGCGCTGGCGGCGGCGGTGACGGGGCTATGGTCCGATGCGGGGCGGCGGGAAGCAATGATCCGGGCCGCGCGTGGGGTGCTGGAGGCCGAGGCGGATGGGGTGGCCGCGACGGCAGGAATGATCCTTGGCTGCCTGCCCACCACGGGGCGCGGTCAGTAAATCCGGTTCGTCATCTTCCAGCGGCGATGGGTCCAGAGCCATTGGTCCATATGCGCGCGGACCTGCGCTTCGAGGCTGTCATTCAGGGCTTGGGTCATGGCTTCGGCTGTGCTGTGGGGGATCGCTGCCTCGACCCGCAGGTCAAAGCCGCCATCGGGGCGGCGCAGGCCATAGGTGGGCAGGACCAGCGCGTCATAGCGCAGCGCCATTTCGGCGGGCGAGAGGGAGGTAAGCGCGGGTTGGCCAAAGAAGGAAAGCACCGCGCCGTCGCCCATGGATTGATCAAGCACCACGCCCACCATGCCGCCGCCCTTCAGGAAGCGGATCATTTCGGCCAGACCCTTGCGGCCACGGGGGAAGAGGGGGGTGCCGATGCGCGAGATGGCGGCGACGTAATGTTCGTTGAAAAAGGCGTTGTCCATCGGGCGGTAGAGGCCGCCCACCGGATAGCCGCGCGCGATGAGACCGCCGCGGATCGCATCGTAATTGCCCAGATGTCCGGTCACCAAAAGGACGGGGCGGCGGGTGCGGAGCGCCTCTTCCAGCGCCGGGACACCGGGGCCTTGCAGGGGTTCGCCTGCCACGCGGGCGACGAAATCGGGGCCGGAGTAAAGCTCGGCCAGCGTGCGGCCAATGCTGCGGGGGACGGCGCGTTCTAGGGCCTTGCGTTGGTCTGCGGGCAGGTCGGGACGGACGAGGGTAAGGTTGTCGCGGATGCGCGCGCGCCAGCCCGCCAGCGGGGCCACGATATGGGCCATCAGGGCGGCGGCGACGTGGCGGCGGGTGTCGAAGGGCAGGCACAGAAGGAGCCAGAGCGCGCCACGGATCAGCCGATCCGTGACCCAGTCGGCCAGCCTTTTGCCCCTGCTTTGGATCACTGCCATGTCCGGTTCCGTCTGAGGGGGGCCACGGCCCCCGGACCGGGGGGAGATATAGCCGCGCCACCCTGCCGTCACAACCCGAGTTCATGGGCCGACTTCATAGGCCGCCGTCATGGGGCGCCGTCATGGGTCGCCGTCATGGGTTGTTCAGGGGTGCGTTGCGTTGACAGGGGGCAGGAAGCGAGGTCTATGGGGTGGACCCGAAAAAGAGGCAGGACAGGCGGATGGCGGACGGGGTGCCCGAGCTTTACGTGACCAATTTCAACAAACGCTTCACTGGCGTGTCGTCGACGCTGCGGGCGGTCCTGCAGCAGCATCTGGGGCGTTATCGCAGCGTGCTGGTGGGGGTGGGTCTGCCGGGTTTGCCCGACCCGATCACGAAGCGCGAGGCCTTGCGCCTGTCGCGGGAACGGCCTGCGGGGCGGCCCTTTGCGATCTGGCATGTGCGGCGGAATACCGAAATGCAACTGGCGATCCTTGCGCGGGACGTGCTGCGGCTGCCGATACGGACGGTCTTCACCTCGGCCGCGAAGCATCGGCATTCGGCTTGGCCAAGGTTCCTGATTTCGCGGATGGACCGGATCATCGCGACGAGCGATGAGGCCGCGCGCTGCGTGGGGCGGCATGATACGGTGATCCCGCATGGGGTGGATACGGTGCGGTTTTGCCCGCCCCCGGAGCGGGCGGCGGAATGGGCCAAAACGGGCTATCCGGGGGAGTATGGGATCGTCACGGTGGGGCGCATCCGGCCCTCTAAGGGAAGCGATATCTTTGTCAAGGCGATGATCCGGGCGCTGCCCGATCTGCCGGGGGCCACGGCGGTGCTGGTGGGGCTGGCCAAGCCGGAAGATCAGGGGTTTGTGGCCAAGATGAAGGCCGAGATTGCAGCGGCGGGGATGGAGGGGCGCATCTTCTTTTCCGGAAGCATATCGGATGAGGCGCTGCTGACGATCCTGAAAGGGTCGCGGCTTTTGTGCGCGACGCCGCGCTATGAGCCTTTTGGCGTAACGCCCTTGGAGGGGATGGCTTGTGGCCTGCCCATCGTGGCGACGGCGACGGGGCATTTTGCCGAATGTGTGGGCGATCCGGACAACCCGGAAGAGGCCGGGCGCATCGTGCCGATCGAAGATGTGGCGGCGGTGGCCGATGCGGTGCGTTGGGCGCTGGAGGATGCGGCGCACTGGGCCGGGCTGTCGGCGCGGGCAAGAGCGCGGGTGGAGCGGGTCTTCAGCATCGAAGGCGAGGCGGCGGGGATCGCCGCGATCTATGAGGCGCTTTGGGCAGAGGGGTGAGGGGTAGTGCGTGCTGGCACGCACCACCCCCCTTTCGCGCCCTAGCCTTTCGCGCCTTGGCCCCTTGAATAGACATCCTCGTAGCGGATGATGTCATCTTCGCCGAGATAGCTGCCGGTCTGCACCTCGATCAGGACCATGGGCACCTTGCCGGGGTTTTCCATGCGGTGCTTGGCCCCGAGCGGGATATAGACGCTTTCATTCTCGGTCACGAGGCGGACGGTTTCGTTCACCGTCACCTTGGCCGTGCCTGTCACCACGATCCAATGTTCCGACCGGTGCATATGCGATTGCAGCGACAGCGCGGCCCCCGGCTTGACCACGATGCGCTTGACCTGAAAGCGGTCCGACAGGGCCAGCGTTTCGAACCAGCCCCAAGGGCGGTGGTCGCGGGGGAAGGTTTCGGCCTGTTTCGCGCCTTTGGTTTGCAGCACCTCGACCGCTTTTTTCACATCCTGCGCGCGGGATTTATGAGCCACCAGCACGGCATCGGGGGTGGCGATGGCGATGATGTCGTCAAGGCCGATGCCGACAAGCTCCAGACTGTTATCTTCGGACCGCAGGAGGCTGTTTCGGCAATCGATGGCCGTGGCAGGGCCGGAAAGCGCATTGCCCTGCGCATCGCCGCCCATTTCGCTGGCCACGGCATCCCAGCCGCCCAAGTCTGACCAGCCCGCGCCGAAGGGCACGGCGATGAGGTTGGAACTGCGCTCCATCACGGCATAGTCGATGGAAATCGCCTCGGCCCCCGCCCAGGGGCCGGGGGCAAGGCGGAGGAAGCCCAGATCGACCTGTGCCTGATCGACCGCAGCCGTGACCGGGGGCAGAAGGGCGGGCGCATGTTCGGTGAAGGCGGCAAGGATGGTGCGGGCGGTGAAGAGGAAGATGCCTGCGTTCCAGAGGTAATTGCCAGCGGCCAGCATCGCCTCGGCGGCGGGGCGGGCGGGTTTTTCGACAAAGCGGGTCAGGGCGACGGGCTGGCCGTCCTGCGCGGGGGCGGTGAGTTCCAGCCAGCCATAGCCGGTTTCGGCCCGTGTCGGGCGAATGCCGAAGGTGACGATATGGCCCGCGCGGGCGGCGGGCAGGCCTGCCGCGATGGCGGCGCGGAAGGCCGCCGCATCGGGGACGACGTGATCGGAGGGCGCGACAAGGATCAGCGCCTCGGGGTCCGCTTTCGCCAGATGCAGGGCGGCGGCCAGAACGGCGGGGGCGGTGTTGCGGGCGCTGGGTTCGATCAGGATGGGGCCGGGATCAACGCCCACGGCGTGCAGCTGTTCGGTGACGATGAAGCGGTAATCCGATCCCGTGATGATGGTGGGGGGCGCGAAATCCGCGCCTGTCAGGCGGCGGGCGGAGGCCTGAAACAGGCTTTCGCGGTCGACCAGCCGGGTGAACTGTTTGGGAAAGCTTTTGCGCGAGAGCGGCCAGAGGCGGGTGCCGGAGCCGCCGCAGAGGAGGACGGGATGGATCATGGGAGAACTCATTGAGCGACCGAATATGCCATGGTTGGCAGGTTCGCGCAGTGCTGGCAACGGTCTTCCGCCGGAAACGGCAGGGGGTGCGGGCTTTGGTCACCCTGCCAGTGTGACATCAAGGAAAAGCATCACGACCAAGCCTAAGGCAAGGCCAAGGGTCGCGCGGTTTTGGTGCCCGGAGCGGTGGGTTTCGGGGATGATCTCGTGGCTGATGACATAGAGCATCGCGCCTGCCGCGAAGGCGAGGCCCCAAGGCAAAAGGGCGGCTGATACAGTGACGATGGCCGCACCGAGCAGGCCACCCATCGGCTCGACCAGCCCTGTGAGGGCCGCAACGGTGAAGGCGCGGCGGCCGGAATAGCCTTCGCCGCGCAGGGCGACGGCCACGGCAAGGCCTTCGGGCAGGTTCTGCAAGCCGATGCCAAGGCCAAGGGGGAGGCCGCCTTCTATCCCACCCTGACCGAAGCCCACACCAACGGCCAGGCCTTCGGGGATGTTGTGGATGGTGATGGCGATGATGAAGAGCCAGACTCGGCGCAGGCGGGGCGCGACCGGGCCTTCGGGTCCGGCGGCGAAATGCTCGTGGGGCAGTGCCTCGTTCAAGGCGGCGATAGCGCCCATCCCCATCAATAGGGCAAGGCAGACGATCAGCGCCGGGACGACGCGGCCTTCATGGGTGACGCCAGCCTGTGTGAGCGCCGGGATGATGAGCGAGAAGAAGGCCGCCGCCAGCATGACACCAGCGGCAAAGCCAAGCAGCATGTCGCGCGTCGCCGCACGGGGCACCTGACCGCGCAACACGGGAAGCGCGCCCAGCGCCGTCATCGACCCAGCCGCGAAACTGCCGAGAACGCCGAGAAGAAGGGGGGAGAGCGGTTCCAAGGATGCCTGTCTGATGACCTTTAACCAAGACTTACTCGCAATTCTCTGTGTTTGAAAAGCGGCTGGTTCTGGGCAATCCCTGTGCAATGCGGGGACTGCCACCGCCGTTGGATGGGCCGGGGTGGCGCAGCGGCGCAGGATCGATCCTTTGTCGGGGAGGCGCTTTGCTTACGGAGTGGCGGGAACCGGCGCGATGGGGCGGGCGTGGCGCTGCGGGTCGCCTGCGGTGCAGCGCCCGGTCAGTTTGCACCAGCCTTCGAATTGCGAGACGAAGACGCGGCCCGACAGATGGGTAAGAAAATCGGTGCGGCGCAGGCGATCCATCACCGGACCCTTCACCTCGGACAGGTGCAGGGTCACGCCCATGTCGCGCAGCCGTTCATCAAGGGATTCAAGGGTTTCCAGCGCGCTGAGATCAATCTCGTTCACCGCCGAACACATCAGGATGACATGGCGCAGCGCACCGTCGCCCGGCACGCGGGCAAGAATGAGGTCTTCGAGATGGCGGGTATTGGCGAAGTAGAGGCTTTCATCCACCCGCAGGGTCAGGATCGCGGGATCGGTTTCCACGTCAAAGCGGTGGATGTTTCGGAAATGCTCGGTCCCCGGAACGAGGCCCACCTCGGCCACATGGGGCCGCGCCGTGCGCAAAAGGTGGAGCAGGAGCGAAAGAAGGACACCTGCCGATACCCCCGCCTCGACCCCGGCCAGAAGGGTGACGGCCATGGTGGCGGCGACGGCGGCGAAATCGGCGCGAGAATAGGTGAAGGCGCGTTTGAGGATCGACAGATCCACAAGGGAAAGGACGGCCACTACGATGGTGGCGGCGAGCGTGGCCTTGGGCAGGAAGGCGATGAAGGGGGTCAGGTACAGCGCGGCAAGGGCAAGGCCCAGCGCGGTGAAGGCCCCGGCAGCGGGGGTCTGGGCACCGGCGTCGAAATTGACGACGGACCGGGCAAAGCCGCCGGTGACGGGAAAGCCGCCGGTGACCGAGGCCCCCAGATTGGCCGCGCCAAGGGCCACGAGTTCCTGATCGGGATCGATCCGCTGTCGCCGTTTCGCGGCCAGTGTCTGGCCGACTGAAACGGATTCGACGAAGCCGATCAGCGCGATGAGGGCGGCGGGAAGGATCAGGTCTTGCAGCAGCGCGAGGTCGAAGCTGGGCAGGGTAAAGGGCGGCAGGGATTGCGGCACGGCCCCCACCACCGCCACGCCCTGCGCGCCGAGGTCAAGCGACCAGACGGCAAGGGAGGTGGCGAGGATGGCGAAGACAGGTCCAGCCTTGGTGACCATATCGGCAAGGCGAGGGCCAAGGCCTGCGCGCCGGAGAAGCGGTTTCAGCCCGCGCCGGACCCAGAAGAGAAAGCCAAGGCTTGCCGCGCCGATCAGGAGCGTGGGCAGGTTCACCTGCCCCACCTGACCCGCCAGAGACGCGAGTTGATGGGGCAAGCCGTGACCTTCGGCCTTTAGCCCCGTCAGCGTGCCGATCTGGCTGGCCGCGATCAGGATGCCGGAGGCAGAGATGAAGCCCGCCACCACGGGATGGGACAGGAAATTGGCCAGAAAGCCCAAGCGCAGCGCCCCCATCGCCAGAAGGATCGCCCCTGACAGGAAGGCCAGTGTCAGGGCGGCGGTGGCATAGCCTGCCGTCCCTGCCTCGGCCACCTGACCAATGGTGGCGGCGGTCATCAGCGAGACGACGGCGACCGGACCCACGGCCAGCACGCGCGACGATCCCAGAAGCGTGTAAAGCAGGATGGGCAGGATAGAGGCGTAAAGCCCCGCCTCGGGGGGCAGCCCCGCCAGCAGCGCATAGGCCAGCGATTGCGGGATCAGCATGATCGTGACGATGACGGCGGCCAGAAGGTCGCTGCCGAAGGTGGCACGATCATAGTGCCGCCCCCAATCGAGGATCGGGAGCCAGCGCGCAAGGCGGGGTATCATGGCGGTGGTCCTAGAGCCCGTTCACCGGGACTTTCAGCATGGGTCGGCCCGAGGTATCGGTCGGGATTTCGCCCGCGCGCATGTTCACCTGAAGCGAGGGGATGATGAGTTTCGGCATGGCAAGGGTCGCGTCGCGTTCGGTGCGGAAGCGGATGAAATCCTCGCGCGTTTTGCCTTGGCCCACATGGATGTTATGGGCCTTTTCGTCGGCCACGGTGGTTTCCCAGCGGATATCGCGCCCGTTGGGGCCGTAATCATGGCACATGAAGAGGCGCATCGTATCGGGCAGGGCCAGCACTTTCTGGATGCTGTCATAAAGTTCACCCGCATCGCCGCCGGGGAAATCGGCGCGGGCCGAGCCGCCATCCGGCATGAACAGGGTATCGCCCACGAAGGCCGCATCGCCGATGACATGGGTCATGCAGGCGGGGGTGTGGCCGGGCGTGTGCATTGCGACGGCCTGCATGCTGCCGATGCTGTAGGTATCGCCATCCTTGAACAGCGCGTCGAATTGGGACCCGTCACGCTGGAATTCAGTGCCTTCGTTGAAGATCTTGCCGAAGGTTTCTTGAACGAGGGTGATCCTTTCGCCGATGCCGATCTTGCCGCCCAGCTTGCCCTGAATATAGGGCGCGGCAGAGAGGTGGTCGGCATGGACATGGGTTTCGATCAGCCATTCCAGCCGCCAGCCGCGCGCGGTGATGAAAGCCACGATCTCATCGGCATGTTCATAGGTGATGCGGCCTGCGGCATAGTCGATATCCATCACGGAATCGATGACCGCGCAGGCATCGGAGGCGGGATCGCGGACCACATAGCTGATCGTGTTGGTGGCCGGATCGAAGAAGCCGTGAACCTCGGGGTGGGTCGAGAGGGAGAGCGGATAGGCGGACGTGGAATCGGACATGGGGACGGACCTCGCTGTTCTGTGGCGATTATATATTCCATGTTTGGAATATATCAAGAGGCGAGCGTATCAGGCGTTGAGATCCTGAAGCAGGCGGCCGTGCTTGCGCACTTCGACCAGAACTTCCTCGAAGGTGCGGATGTCGCGACCGCGCAGCATCGTCAGCATCTTGAGGAAGGCATCCGCCGTGGCCACCGCATCGCCCAGCGCGGTATGGCGCGCCTCTTCCGAGATGGTGATGCCAAGGCGGTGGGTCAATGCGTCTAGCGTATGTTCTGCGTGCTGGCTGAAGACGACAGCCGACAAAAGGACGGTGTCGAGGATGGGCATGTCGAAGCGCTTGCCGATGGCAGGTTCGGCGCGGCGCAGAAAGGTCATGTCGAAGGGGGCGTTATGGGCCACCAGCACCGACCCTTCGGCAAAGCGGTGAAAGCGGGTCAGCGCGTCGGTTACAGATGGGGCGTCGGCGACCATCGCATCGGAGATGCCATGCACGTCGGAGGAAGCGGCAGGGATGGCGCGGCCCGGATTGACGAGGGTGTTGAACACCTCGCCCTCCACCCGGCGGCCATTGACGATGCGGACGGCGGCGATCTGGACGATTTCATCGCCCTGATGGGGCAGAAGTCCGGTGGTTTCGGTGTCGAAGACCACATAGGTCAGGGCGTCGAGGCCGCTTTTCAGGACATGTCCGCGCTTTTCCTGCGAGAGCAGGTCGAAATCATAGGTGACGCGGCGGATGACGGGGTCAGGGCGGCGCACGGCGCGGCGGGCTTGCAGGATGGGCAGGCAGAGCGCTTCGGTCCCGTCGGGAAGGGTTTCGGGCCAGATGTCGGTGGCATGTTCGGCCAGAACGCTGCGCCCTGTCGCTTCGGGGAGGGCGGGGTCGAGCGGGCGGTCAAGCAGGCGTTCCAGCGTGGCGACGGTGAGGGGGGCGCCTTGCCAGATGAGGCGGAGGGAGGCGCCGCCGAATTCCTCATCCAACCGCAGGGTGAGGGTTTCGGGATGCAGGGCGGCGGCGATGCCTTCGCAAAGCTGGGCGGCGAAGGTGACCATTTCATAGGCGTTGCAGCCGACGAGAAGGTTCGAGGGGGCGGCGGTGATGGAAAGCCCTGCCCCTTCGGCGCGGGCCTTGATGCCATCAAGCAGGTCTTCGCCGCGCAGGAGCGCGAAGGGCAGCGTTTCAGGACGGCGGTCCTGATTGGCGCTGCCGATGTCGCGCATGGTGGCGACGAGGGCGGCGACCTCGCTGTCCAAGGCCTGAGCCAGCGCGGCCTCACCGGATTCGGAGGCGGCGGCGCGGAGGCTGGCGATGCCCGCGACCGAGCGAGAGATGCGTTCGAGCGCGTCCGTGATAAAGGCCTCGCGCCGGGCCGAGACGGCGTAATCCTGCGTCACGTCGCGCAGCGTGAGGACATAGCCCCCTGCCCCGCCATCGAGAAGCCGCATGCGGCCTGCGAGCAGGAGATTGCCCCGGATCGCGGTGCAAAGAAGATCAGAGGCCGCGTCAGGCTGGCCAGTTTCTGTCAGGCGCTGCCATGCATCGGTGATCGGGCCTTCGCGCAGATACCCAAGGACGCTGCGGGCAAGGCCCGGTTGATCGGCCACGTCAAGGCTGCCTGCGCCAAGGAATTCGGCGGCCTGCGAGTTGTAAAAGACCAGCTGATGATCGGCGGCGCAGATGATGACGCCCACGGGGACATCGGACAACAGCCGTTCGAGGCGGGCCTTTTCCTGCGTGAGGCGGGCGGTTTCGCGGCCGATCGCCTCGGCCAAGGCCGAGCGGGTTTCCGACAGGCTGGCGGCGGCGGCAGAGGCGGCGGGGGCGAGGTCGCCCAGATATCGCGCGACCTGCGCATCTAGGGGGTTTTCGACATCGGAATGGGCGCGGGCGCGCAGGGCACCGGCAAGCAGGTCGATGGGGCGGGCAACATTGGTGTCGAAGAGCAGCCAGACCCAAGCGATGAGGCCCGTGATGAGGAAGCCTGCGATCAGGCCAATCTGGATCAGGGCGTTGATTTCCCCGGAAAGCGCGGGAAAGCGCGCGAGGGCGACCCAGAGCCCCAGACCTATCGCCACCAGCGCCCCGCCCGCGAGGGCCGCGAAGAAGAGAAGGACGCGCAGGCGCAGGCCGAGACGGTGGATCACATCCCCTCCTCCGAGGCGACGATGCGTTTGATTTCACCGCGCAGGGTGCCAAGGTCGAAGGGTTTGGACACGAAGCCATCCGCGCCCAAGGCCATGGCCTTGCGTTTCTCCAAGGCCGAGCCGCGCGCCGTCATCATCACCACTTTGACGTCGGAGAGCGACGGGTCGAGGCGGATTTCCTGACAGATCTCATATCCCGAAACGGAAGGAAGCATGATGTCGAGAAGCACCACCTCGGGGTGGCGGCTGCGGATGAAGGGCATCACCTCGGCCCCGTCGGCGATGCGGGCATGGCCATAGCCTTCGCGCTTGACCACATATTCCAGCGCGACAGCGATGTTGTCTTCGTCTTCGACGATCAGGACGAAAGGAGGTCTGGTGCGGTCAGCCATCGCTTACTCCCTTGCAGGCCACTTGGGCAGAGGCATCGTCTTGGGCAACCGGAACCCATTCGCCCCCGGTCAGGACGCCGGCATCATCGATCTTGGTTTCCGCCGTCAGTCGGACGGACCGGTCATTCGCGCAATCGACCACGAGAAGGGCCTGTTCAATCCCTTGCCAGCGGGCGAAGGCGTAGATTTCGGCAAGGACAAGATCGGCCCCGCCGGGATGGGTGGCGAGCGAGCGGGTATCCATCGCGATGAAGCGCGTGGTCATGGGAAAGACCATGGTCCATGGCCGCAGGGCCTGTGGGCGCTGATCCTGCCAGACGACGGCGACGCCTTCGGGCAGGGCATCGGCCTGACGGTGATACCAGCCGTATTCCATGAAGACGGCAAAGCCGATCATGCCTGCGCCTGCCGAAGCGGGAACGAACCATTTCGGCAGCCGGTCGCGCGACAGCCTGCGCAACAGCATACCGATCCCCGCGAAGGCGATGGCGGATACGAAGGCGGCGATCAGTTCAATGGCCATTCCGGCAACTTTCAGCTTCTGGCGCCGCGGGCCTGACCCACGGCGGATTGCATGGTCCTGACCACGACAAAGGCGTCGCGCAGGTGGGAGCGTTCGAAATCCGACAGGTCGGAGGGGGGCAGGAAGTTATCAGGCTTCAGCCCCGCGCGGACCTGTCGCGCCTGATGTTCCAGCCTTGTGCGGGCAATCAGATCATAGGCATCAAGAAGATCGCGCGCGCCGGAGGGCGAGATGACGCCAGCTTCGGCGGCGGCTTCCAACCGGGCGCGGGTATTGACGGCATCAAGCCGTCCGATGAGCGCATAGACCCGGCCCAGATCGGTGACGGGCACGACGCCGTTATGCTTCATGTCGATCTGGTTCTTGTGTTCCCCGGAACGGATGGTCGCAAAACCGCGCAGCAGGCCCAAGGGCGGCGCGTGTTTCAGGGAATTGGCCACCATATGGGCCACGAAGATGGAATTCTTCGAGGCCATGTCGAGCGTTTCCTCTTGCAGGCGGCGGAAGAGGGACGCGTCGCCGCCGATGGGGCGAAGGTCGAACATCACAGAGGCGAGCATTTGCGCCGTCGGGTCGGGGGTGGCGACCCATCCCGCGAAATAGTCGCGCCAGACACGCAGCGGTTGGCACCAGCGCGGGTTGGTGGCCATCATGTCGCCGGGGCAATAGACATAGCCGCAGGCATCCAGCCCATCGGAGACGAAGCGGGCGAGCGTGGCGAAATAGGCCATATCCTCTTCGGTGGCGTCGTCGGAGAGGATCAGGCAATTGTCCTGATCCGAGACACCCGTCTGTTCCTGCCGCCCTTGCGAGCCGCAGGCAAGCCAGAGATAGGGCACGGGCGCAGGGCCGAATTGGCGTTCGGCAAGCCACAGAAGGCGGCGCGTCACGGTATCGGCGATGTCGGTGATCAGGCGGGTGACCACCTCATGCGCGTTATGGGCGCCGACGAGTTGCAGAAGCAGGCGAGGGATCTGGGCGGTGACGCGGGCCAGATCCTCCACCCGGTTCGCCGTGGCCGCATCGCGCACGAAGCGGGCGGAGGAGACGGCCTGAAAGCGGGTCAGGTCGGTCTGGGTGACCATGCCGACCAGGGTGCCATTCTCGACCACAGGCAGATGGCCGATGCGGCGTTCCAGCATGACGTGCAAGACATCGGAGCCCAGCGCAGAGGGCGGCAGGGTGACGGGATCGCGGGTCATCACCTCGGATACCGGGCGGTCGGGCGAGAGACCCTCGGCCAGAACCTTGCCCGTCATGTCGCGGGTGGTGACGAGACCTGCAAAACGGCCCTCCTCGATCACCCCAAGGCTGGACACGCCGTGATCGCGCATCTGCTGGGCCGCGCTGCGGATGGGGGTATCGGCGGGGACGGTGATCGGCGCGCGCGCCATCAGCCGTTCCACCTTTTGCGCGGTCAGGTCGGATTCGCGTTGTTCGGCGTTGCGGCCACGTTGGAAGAACCGTTCGAAGGCCGCGTGATCGGCGATCAGGCGGCGGAATTCGGCCACGGGCAACATCAGCAAGACAGAGGCCTGCGTGGTGCGCGCCGTGGTCACGGCCAGCCCGTTGCGCATCAAGCCGCGTTCGCCAAAGCTGTTCCTTGGGCCAAGAAGCGAGACGATGGAGCCGGAGGGTTCCAGCACCTCGACCGCGCCGCGTTTCACCAGATAGAGGCCCTTGAGCGGTTCGCCGGCATGGTAGACCTCTTCCCCAGCGGCGAATTCCCTGCGGCTGAAGGAACCGGCGACACGCGCCAGTTCGTCCTGCGGCAGGCCATCATAGGGATGCACCGTTTCGAGAAAGGCGATGATGGTCGCAAGCCCGTCATCCATCGCAACTCTCCGGTTCCATCCTTTTGATCGAAAGGGGGAAGCCCCGGCCACGCGGGCCGGAGCTTCCAATCTTGATCAGTGGGCCTGCGCCGCACCGGCACCTTTCGGCACGCGGATCGACTGGATCAGGTCCTGCACGTCCTGCGGCGGAGCCTTGGTCATGCCGGAGACAACATAGGCCACCACGAAGTTCAGCAGAGCGCCAACCGGGCCGAAGCCTGCGGGCGAGATGCCGAGGAAGTGGGCCGCCGGCGTGTTCGGCAACATGTTCGTGCCGGGGATGAAGAACCAGCCCAGGTAGAGGAAGATGTAGACCGCCGTCGCAACCAGACCGACGAGCATGCCCGCGATGGCGCCTTCCTTGTTGATGCGGGTCGAGAAGATCCCCATCATCAGCACCGGGAAGATGGTCGCAGCCGCCAGACCGAAGGCCAGAGCCACCACCTGCGCGGCAAAGCCGGGCGGGTTGAGACCAAGCCAGGTGGCCAGGACGATCGCGAAGGCCATGGAGACACGCGCGGCCAGCAGTTCGCCCTTTTCGCTGATATCGGGCTTGAGTGCGCCCTTGATCAGGTCGTGGCTGATGGCCGAGGAGATGGCCAAGAGAAGGCCCGCAGCGGTGGACAGAGCCGCCGCCAGACCGCCTGCGGCGACCAGAGCGATGACCCAGCCCGGCAGCTTGGCGATTTCCGGGTTGGCAAGAACCATGATGTCGTTGTTCACCGTGGTCAGTTCGTTGCCGACGAAGCCAAGTTCTGCCAGCGACTTGCCGCCCAGACCGTTGGCCGGATCGGCCAGCGCGGCGTCAAGCGCGGTTTGTGCTTCGGCAACAGCAGCCTCGAGCGGGGCCTTGTCGGCATCCGCAGCGGCGGCTTCCAGCGCGGCCTTGGCATCAGCCAAAGCCTTGGTGGCGTCCGTCACCGGCTTCTTCTCGCTGAAGTACTGGATCAGGCCGTCGCCGTTCTTGTCGGAATAGGCGAGCAGACCGGTTTTCTGCCAGTTGCTGACCCAAGACAGTTCCGGATTGCTTTCGATCTCGGCGATCGACAGAGCCGGGGCGCTGAGCGCGGTTCCGGTTTCCGCACCCGGCCAGAAGGTCGTGGTGAGGTTCAGACGGGCCATGGAGCCCACTGCCGGAGCAACGGTGTAGAGCAGCGCGATGAACACCAGCGCCCAGCCGGCCGAGGTGCGGGCATCCGACACTTTCGGCACGGTGAAGAAGCGGATGATCACGTGCGGCAGACCGGCGGTCCCGATCATGAGCGACATGGTCACGAGGAACATGTTGAACATGTTGGGCGTGTCGGCGGTATAGGCGGCAAAGCCCAGTTCCGTCACGACTTGGTCAAGCTTGTCGAGGAAGGCCAGTTCGCCATTCGACGGCGCGTAGGACCCGATCAGGCCCAGCTGCGGCAGGAAGCTACCGGTCAGGCTGAGCGAGATGAAGATCGCCGGGATCGTGTAGGCCGTGATGAGAACGACATACTGAGCCACCTGCGTGTAGGTGATGCCCTTCATGCCGCCGAACACCGCATAGGCGAACACGACCGCCGAGCCGATCAGAAGGCCCGTCGTCGTCGACACTTCGAGGAAGCGCGCGAAGGTCACGCCGACGCCCACCATCTGCCCGATCACGTAGGTGACCGAGATGACGATAAGGCAGATGACCGCCACCATGCGGGCCGAGGTCGAGTAGAAGCGGTCGCCGACGAATTCCGGCACGGTGAACTTGCCGAACTTGCGCAGATAGGGCGCAAGCAGCAGCGCGAGCAGCACGTAGCCACCCGTCCAGCCCATCAGGAAGACCGAGTTGTTGTAGCCACCGAAGGCGATGAGACCCGCCATCGAGATGAAGGAGGCCGCCGACATCCAGTCAGCCGCCGTCGCCATGCCGTTCATGACCGGCGGAACGCCTTGGCCTGCAGCATAGAATTCCGAGGTCGATCCGGCACGGGCCCAGAAGGCGATCCCGAAATAGAGCGCGAAGCTGAGGCCGATGACGATGAGGTTGAGGGTAAACTGATCCATCTCTTACTCCTCGACGCCGTGTTCTTTGTCGATCTTGTTCATCTTGGCCGCGTAGGCGAAGATGAGAACGAGAAAGACGTAAATCGAACCGTTCTGCGCGAACCAGAATCCGAGATCGGCGCCGCCGATATGGATGCCCGAAAGCGCCGGACGCAGGATAATGCCCAGGCCGAAAGAGCAGACGAACCAGATCACCATCGAGATGGTGATGACCCGGATATTCGCTGCCCAATAGGCGTTGGACGATGTCTTGTCCGCCATGAGTGCTACTCCCTGAGGTTTCTTTTCTCCACTACCGCACCCCCCGCCGAAAGAGGGGGATGCAGCCTCCCTTCACTTCACGCTGAGACGCGGCTTACGATGGCGGAAAGCGCGCTGCGGATCGCCGGGATGGGTCCCATCGCGTCGATCCGTTCCAGCACGCCCTTGCCTTCGTAATAGGCGATCAGCGGAGCCGTCTGGGCGTGATAGGCCTTCAGCCTTTCGCGCACCGTTTCGGCATTGTCGTCAGCCCGGCGCTTGAACGCCGTGCCGCCGCATTTGTCGCAAGTGCCCGCAACGGCGGGCTGCTTGAATTCGTCATGGTAGCCTTCGCCGCAGGTGCCGCAGGTGTAGCGGCCCGACACACGGCCCACCATCGCCTCGTCATCCACTTCAAGGCTGATGGCGGCGGTGACCTTCTGGCCTGCCGCCGCAAGCAGCGCGTCGAGTGCCGCGGCCTGCCCATCGGTGCGGGGAAAGCCGTCAAGGATGACGCCCTTGGCCACATCGGGGGCGGCCATGCGGTCCTTGAGGATGGCCAGCACGATGTCGTCTGACACAAGCTGCCCCGCCTCCATCACCGCCTTGGCCTGACGGCCTGCGTCGGTGCCAGCGGCAACGGCGGCGCGCAGAAGATCGCCGGTCGACAGCTGGACCAGACCGAAATCTTCCTCAAGCATGCGCGCCTGCGTGCCTTTGCCGGCCCCGGGGGGGCCGAGCAGGATCAAGACGGCGGGTTGGGCCAGAACCTCGGTCATCCGCGGTTCATCCGGTTTTCGATGAGTTCATCGACCACGGAGGGGTCGGCCAGCGTCGAGGTGTCGCCCAAGGAGCCGAAGTCATTCTCGGCGATCTTGCGCAGGATGCGGCGCATGATCTTGCCCGAACGGGTTTTCGGCAGGCCGGGGGCCCATTGGATGAGGTCGGGCTTGGCGATGGGGCCGATTTCGGTGCGGACCCATGTCTCCAGCTCTTTGCGGAGGGCGTCGGAGGGCTCTTCGCCCTTCATCAGGGTGACATAGGCATAGATGCCCTGCCCCTTGATGTCATGCGGGTAGCCCACGACGGCGGCTTCGGCGACCTTGGGATGGGCGACGAGGGCGGATTCGACCTCGGCCGTGCCCATGCGGTGGCCCGAGACGTTGATGACATCGTCGACGCGGCCGGTGATCCAGTAATAGCCATCCTCGTCGCGGCGGCAGCCGTCGCCGGTGAAGTAGTAGCCGCGATATTGGGAGAAATAGGCCTCTTCGAACCGGGCGTGATCGCCCCAGAGGGTGCGCATCTGGCCCGGCCAGCTGTCGGCGATGCACAGAACGCCATCGGCTGCGGTTTCAGACTGCACGGCGGCGGTGGCCGGGTCGAGGATGACGGGCTGCACGCCGAAGAAGGGTTTGGTGGCCGAACCCGGCTTTTGCGGGATGGCACCGGGCAGCGGGGTGATGAGGTGGCCACCGGTTTCAGTCTGCCAGAAGGTATCGACGATGGGGCAGCGGCCCTTGCCGACATGGGTGTTGTACCAGTTCCACGCCTCGGGGTTGATGGGTTCGCCCACCGAACCCAGAAGGCGCAGGCTGGACAGGTCGTGCTTTTCCACCCATTCGGTGCCCAGACCCATCAGCGAACGGATGGCGGTCGGCGCGGTGTAGAATTGGGTGACCTTGTGCTTGGCGCAAACCTCCCAGAAGCGGCCGGCATCCGGGTAGGTCGGAACGCCTTCGAACATGATCGTGGTCGCGCCATTGGCGAGGGGACCATAGACGATATAGCTGTGACCCGTGACCCAGCCCACATCGGCGGTGCACCAGAACACATCGCCATCATGGTAGTCGAAGGTCATCTTATGGGTGAGCGAGGCATAGACCAGATAGCCGCCCGAGGTGTGGACAACCCCCTTCGGCTTGCCGGTGGAGCCAGAGGTGTAAAGGATGAAGAGCGGGTCTTCGGCGCCCACTTCGGTATAGGCGCAATAGGGCGAGGTTTCCGCCATCTCGGCCTTGAGGTCCACGTCGCGGCCATCGGTCCAATGCGTCTGGTCGCCGGTGTGTTTCACGACAAGGCACTTCACGCGGTCCGAGCAGTGCAGAAGCGCCTGATCGGTATTGGCCTTAAGCGGGGTCTTCTTGCCGCCGCGCGGGGCGAAATCGGCGGTGATGACGACCTTGGCTTCGGAGTCGTTGATGCGGTTGGCAAGCGCGTCGGGCGAAAAGCCGCCAAAAACGACGGAATGGATCGCGCCGATACGGGCGCAGGCCAGCATGGCATAGGCCGCTTCGGGGATCATCGGCAGGTAAAGGACGACACGGTCGCCCTTTTTCACGCCGTGGTTCTTCAGGACATTCGCCATGCGGCAGGTCTGTTCCAGCAACTGGGCATAGGTGATGTGCTGGGCGGGCGTCTTGGGATCATCGGGTTCCCAGATGATCGCGGTCTGGTTGGCGCGCTGCATCATGTGGCGGTCGATGCAGTTGGCGGAGACGTTCAGGGTGCCGTCTTCATACCATTTGATCGAGACATTGCCGAAGTCGAAGGTGGTGTCCTTGACCTTGGTATAGCCTTGGATCCAGTCGATCCGCTTGCCCTGTTCGCCCCAGAAGGCCGCCGGGTCCGCGACGGATGCGGCATACATCTGTTCATAGGCCGCGGCGTCGACATGAGCCTTAGCAATGAAATCTGCGGGGGCCGAATAGACCCCCGTCTGCTGCACGGTATCCGCCATCTGTGTTCCTCCACCAGTCTGTCGGGGCTTTGCGGTGACCGTCTTTCCGGCCCCCCGCCGATCCCTGCGATCACGCCCCCGCGATCAGAATTGAACGCAGTTAATCCACAACAAGCCTTTGATGTCCATCAATAATTCTGTAAATCAATTTACGAAAACGGCCAATTAATGTAAATTTCTTTACGAAATGGCCCGTAACCGCGCGGGAATAGGCGAAATCGGCAGCCACGCCCGGAGGGTGGCGCATGGGTCGCTTTGCGGGGGCGGCACGATTTGTCGCAGGGTTTTTCGGCTCACCTCGACTGAGAGGCCCCCTCGCCACGGCAACCTGCCGATGCAAAGGGCCTGAGTCGCGGATGGCCCCGTCAGGTTGGGTCGGTGCGCAGGCGGAAACGCTGGATCTTGCCGGTCTGGGTCTTGGGCAGGGCGGGGGTGAAGATCACGCGGCGGGGGTATTTATAAGGGGCGATCACGGATTTGACGTGGTCTTGCAGAAGTTTCACCATCAGCGCGTCGCCCGCCTGCCCTTCGGCGAGCACGACATGCGCCTCGACGATCTGGCCACGGTCTTCGTCCGGGGCGCCGATCACGGCACATTCGAGGACGGCGGGATGGGAGAGGAGCGCGGCCTCTACCTCTGGCCCTGCGATGTTGTAGCCCGCGCTGATGATCATATCGTCAGATCGGGCGGCGAAGTGAAAGCGCCCCTCGTCATCTTGCCAGAAACTGTCGCCCGTCAGGTTCCAGCCATCCTGCACGTATCTGGTCTGGCGGGCATCGGCCAGATAGCGGCAGCCGGTTGGGCCGCGCACGGCGAGGCGGCCCACCTCTCCGCTTGGCAATTCCTGCATGTCAGGGCCAACGATGCGCGCCTCATAGCCCCTGACGGGGCGGCCGGTGCAGCCGGGGCGGTGGTCATCAAAGCGGTTGGTGAGGAAGATATGCAGCATCTCGGTCGCGCCGATGCCGTCGAGCATGGGTTTGCCGGTTTTGGCCTGCCATTCGTCATAGACCGGGGCAGGCAGGGTTTCGCCTGCACTGACAGCGGCGCGGAGGGAGGAGAGATCGGCCCCTTCGGCCATGGCCTTCAGCATGACGCGATAGGCGGTGGGGGCGGTGAAGCAGATCGTGGCGCGGTGTTCTTGGATGATGTCGATCATGTTTGGCGGGCTGGCCTGTTCCAGAAGGGCCGCCGCCGCGCCGAAACGCAGAGGGAAGATCGCCAACCCGCCAAGGCCGAAGGTGAAGGCCAGCGGCGGGGAGCCGACGAAGATATCGTCGGGGGTGACGTTCAGCACCTCGCGCGCGTAGCCATCGGCGATGATCAGAAGGTCGCGGTGGAAATGCATCGTGGCCTTGGGTTCCCCGGTCGTGCCGGAGGTGAAACCCAAAAGCGCCACATCATCGCGGCCTGTGGGCGGCGGGGTGAAGCGGACGGGTTTCTTCAGGGCGATACGGTCCAGTTCGGCATCATGGTTGGCCGTGCCGTCGAAGCCCACGACAGTGTGGAGGACGCGGGAGTCCTTTTGGCAGGCGACGAGGTCCTCGATCAGGCGCGTGTCGCAGAGGGCGTGGGTGATCTGGGCCTTGTCCACGATCTTGGCCAATTCGCCCGCGCGCAGCATGGGCATGGTGTTGACGACCACGGCCCCCACCTTGGTGGCCGCAAGCCAGCAAGCGACCATGGCGGGGTTGTTGGCAGAGCGGATCAGGACGCGGTTGCCGGGGCGGATGCCGTACTCATCGACCAGCGCATGGGCGATGCGGTTGGACCAGTCCGTCAGTTCCTTGTAGGTGCGCGCGCGGCCATTGCCGATCAGGGCGATACGGTCACCAAAGCCGCGGTCCACCATGCGGTCCGTCAGTTCGACCGCGGCGTTCAGCCATTCGGGATAGGCAAAACCATCAAGCCGCAGCTCGGGCCATTGGTCGGGCGGGGGAAGGTTGTCGCGGGTGAAGCTGTCTTCGTGGCCCGAAGGGCCGAGCGTTTGGAACGACATGGCACACCTTGGAGAGCTGGGGGGGGTGCGGGGGGGCGGATGGCCGCCCCCCCGCCTTGTCACGGGGTCAGGCGCGGTTTTCGCCCATGCGGGCAAAGCCTGCCGGGTCCGCCTTTTCCAGCCGCAGCGCGGCCAGCCAGCCCACCACCGCCGCCAGCGGGATGATCGAGGGCAGCATCCAGCTCAGCCCGCCGCCCGCCGTTCCCGTCAGATCGCCAAAATTGGCGAAGATATAAAGGAACAGCGCCGCCATGATCGCCCCGGACAGTGCCGGCAGGATCAGGGTGGACATTGCCGGGGCTTCGCCCGCCGGCTGACGGCGGAAGAAGACGATCACGGCCAGCGACGTCACGACCATCATACCCAGCACGCCCAAGGTGCCGATCTGGCTGATCCATGTGAACATGTTCAGGATCGGATCAAGGCCAAGGCCTGCAAAGATCGCCAGCACGATCAGCGCGCCCACCGTTTGCACGACGGACCCCACATGCGGGCTGGCATGGGTGGCATGGGTACGGCCGAAGGCTGCGGGCAAAAGCCCCTCGCGCCCCGCGACATAGCTGTAGCGGGCGATGTAGTTGTGAAAGGCCGAGAGCGCGGCAAAGAGGCTGGAGACCAGCAGCAGCCCCGCGATGGGCGGGACCGGGCCGCCCACGTAGATATCGGCCAGCATGAAGAAGTATTCGGTCGGGTCGGCCAGACCGCCGATGGTGGGGATGAGGTTCTCTGCCCCGACGCCTGCGATCATCAGCCAGGTGGTGAAGACGAAGAACAGGCCGATCATCAGCACGGAAAGATAGGTCGCGCGGGGGATGGTCTTTTCGGGGTCGCGCGCCTCTTCAGCGTAGATCGTTGTCGCCTCGAACCCGATGAAGGAGCCAAGGCAGAAGAGGATGGCCGCGGTGAGAGAGCCGGAGAAGATGGCGTTGGTGTCAAAGAGATTGACCGACAGCCCGCCCGCATCCGTGGCCCCACCTGCGGCGAGGATGGCGAAATCGACGATCAGGACGATGAGGTATTCCAGCGCCACGAGGACGATCAGAACCTTGGCCGAGAGGTCCACCTGTCGATAGCCGAGGAGGCCGACAAGGGCGATGGCGATCAGGCTCCATCCCCACCAGGGCAGGTGGATGCCAAAGCTGCCGAAGACGCCTGCCGAGATGCCGCCCAGGAGGCCGATCAGGCCGAATTGCATGGCGTTATAGGCCGCCAGCGCGGTGAAGGCCGTGGCCCCCGCCCAGCGCCCGCCAAGGCCGCGCGCGGCATAGGCATAGAAGGCCCCCGCGTTCTTGACATGCCGCGACATGGCCACATAGCCCACCGCGAAGGCGAGCATGACCAGCGTCATGAAAAGGAAGGTCGCAGGCACGCCCGTGCCGTTTCCGATGAGGAAGGCGATGGGCACAGCCCCCGCCACCCCGGTGAGGGGGGCTGCCGCCGAGATCACCATGAAGGTGACGGCCAATAGCCCCAGCGAGTTTCGGCGCAACTGGTTTGCGCCGCCCCCCGTGTTCCCTGTTCCCGAAGTCCCTGTTCCCGAAGTCCCTGTTCCTTGTCCCATTCGAAGCTCCTTGTTGGTTATGGGCCACGGTCTTTGCGCCGCGTGCCCCAGGGTGACCCCGGCCTCTGACGGGCCGGTGGATGGTTTGCGTCAGACCTCGGGTGCCGGAAGATGCACCGCCCGGCGATAGGCGCGCTGGCCATAAAGCAGCGCGGCGGGGTGGTCTGACAGTCGGACGGCGTGGACGCGCCCGACGATGATGTGATGCGTCTCCCACAGCAGTGTGGTGGCGAGGCGGCATTCGAAAACCGCGGTCGCGCCCGCAAGGATGGGCTGGCCCAGCCTGCCGGGGGACCAATCCGCGCGGTCGAAGCGGGCGGATTGGTCCTTGCCGTCGCGCCCGGCGAAAAGGTCGGCCAGTGCCTGCTGGTCTTCGGCCAGAAGATTGGCGCAGAAGGCGCGGTTTCTCAGGATCGCGGCTGCGGCAGGGCTTTGATGGTGGAGGCAGGCCAGAAGCGAGGGCTGATCCCCATCCGCCGCGACGGAGGTCAGCGAGGATACGGTGACCCCTGCCCTACCCCCTTCGCCATCGGTGGTGGCAACGGCGACGAAGGTGGCGGCGCGGCTCATGCCTTCCAAGAAACGGGCGCGGAGGTCCTCCATACCCGTCATCCCAGATCGAAGAAGCGTTCCAGTTCCACATCGGGAACCTTGCGGCGGAATTCGTCATATTGGCCTTCGCGGGTGGAGGTGAAGGCTTCGACAAAGCGGGCGCCCAGCCAATCCTTGGCGAAATCGGAACCCCGCAGGCGATCGATCGCCTCGGGCATCGACCGCGCGAAATCGCGGGGCGGTGTCTGGGCATAGCCCGATCCCAGCGTTTCGGGGTCAGGCTCCAGCCCTTCGATGATCCCTGCCACCCCGGCGGCAAGGGTCGCGGCGGTGGTGAGATAGGGGTTGGTATCCGCCCCGGGCAGGCGGTTTTCCACCCGCAGGCTGCCCGCGTCATGGCCCACAACACGGAAGCAGGTGGTGCGGTTTTCATAGCCCCAAGTCAGGCCGGGGGGCGCGAAGGTGCCGGGGGCAAAGCGACGGTAGCTGTTCACCGTGGGCTGGAAGATCAGGGTCATATCGCCGATGTATTTCTGCAAGCCGCCGAGGAAGTGCAGGAACGTCTGGCTGATGCCGTTCTTCGCGCCCGGATCGTGGAACAGCGGCTGGCCCGCGCGGTTTTTCAGGCTGATATGCAGATGGATCGACTGGCTGTCGGCCTGTTCGTTCCAGCGCGGCATGAAGGTGACGGACCTTCCCTGACGCAGGGCCAGCGCGCGGATGAAGTTCTTCAGCAGCACAAGCTGGTCGGCGGGTTCCAGCCCTTCGCCTGCGCCGATGCAGGCCTCCATGAAGCCTGCGCCGATCTCTTCATGCATCTTGGCAAGGTCGATCTTCAGCGCCTCGCACATCTGGGCGATGGATTCATACCATTCTGTCTGGACGGCCTGATAGATCGTCAGGTCGTGGCTGGCATGCTGCGTCGCGGGTTTGAGGTTGCGGTATCCCTTGGCGCGGGCGCTTTCGGCGCTTTCGTCAAAGAGGGTATATTCCAGTTCCATTCCGTATTTCGGGATGAAGCCCGCCTCGGCCGCGCGGGCGAGGACGGATTTCAGGATCGCGCGGGGGCAGAGGCGCGCGCTTTCCCCGGTGAAGTTCGACAGGACCAGAAGATCATGCCCCGGCGTCGACCATGGCAGACGGCGAGTTGTAGCGGGGTCAAGTTGCAGGGGGTCGTCGTGGAAATCGCCCGTTTCGTCATTCACGCCGGGGATGGTGAGCAGGACATCCGTCGGGTCGAGCGAAAGCTGCGCAGGGGCCATGCCCATGCCGTTTTGCGCGATGCCCCGCAGGCTTTTGACCGAAACCATCTGCCCGCGCAGAAGGCCGTTGGTGTCGGCCATGGCGACGGTGGCAAAGCGGCTGGACGGATCGGAAAGATAGTCGTCGAGTGTCATGGTCCTGTCCCTGTGGTGTGGGCGCTTGCAAGCGCCTCTAGCTGTTCAAGATCGCGTGGCGGATCGGTGGAATAGGCGCGCAGGAAGACGCGCAGGCCGTTGGTGATGTATCGTGCCAGATCATCCCGCCCCGGCATGGCATCGGGGCGATAGAGGGCCTGTGTGCGGGGGGCGGAGAGGATCAGACCCCACAGGTCTTGCGCGGCGAGTTCGGCATCGTCGAAAGCAAGGCGATCTGCGGCGCGCTGCGCATCGAGATAGGCCATGATGCCCGCAAGCAGGCGATCCGGGCCGCTGGCTTGATAGGCGCGACCGATTTCGGGAAAGCGCTGCACCTCGCCGATGATGAGGCGGGCCAGCGAGAGCATTTCGGGGCGCATGACCACATCGGCATAATCCCATGCGAAGGCGTGCAGGTCATGGACCATGCCCTGAGCTGAGGGGTGTTCGAAGACAGTCATCATGCGGTCGCGCTGGCCCAGCATCATGGCCTGAAACAGCGTCTCTTTGCTGTCGAAATACTGGTAGAGCGTGGGTTTCGACAGGCCCACGGCGGCGGCGATGGCGTCCATGGTGGTCCCGGAATAGCCGGCCTCGGCAAAGACGCGCAACGCGCCGTCGAGGATGCGCCGCGTCCGTTCCATCCGGTTCTGTTCGCGGCGCGAGAGGGCGGTCATTTCGGCAGGCCCTGAAGGAAATCGGTCAGGTGGCGGGCATAGAGGCCCGGCTGTTCAAGGTTGCAGACATGGCCCGCACCTTGGATCACCTCGAACCGCACATCGGGGCGGCGGGCGCTGTCCCAGATGCGGCCTGCCACGGCGCGAATCTCGGACGGTGGGGCGAGGCGGTCATGTTCCCCGGTCATCATCAGGACGGGCATGGTGAGGCGTGCGAAATCAAAGCGTTCGCGCGGATTGGTGAAACAGAGGAGCGCGTCACGATAGGTGGGCGCGGTGATCGCGGACATGGAGGCCAGAAGTTCGGCCTTTACCGTTTCCGTGGCATCGGGGCTGGCCAGCACCTTGACAACGGCGGGGGCGAAATCGGCGGGCACTTGGCCTGCGTTCAAGGGCACTTCGCGGGACAGGCGGAAGGCTTCGCGTTCTTCTGGCCCTGCCTCGGACATGCCGGTGCAGCCACCGGACAGGACAAGGCCGTCGAGCATTTCGGGGTGGCGCATGGCAAAGGAAGTGGCGATCCACGACCCGTAGGAGAGGCCAACGAAGGTCAGGCGGCGGGCACCCAGCACATCGCAGATGCGCAGGATATCGGCGCAGTAGTCATCCACGGTGGACCCACGGGGGCCAAGCGTGCTGTCGCCGTAACCGCGCAGATCAAGCGCTGCGGCGCGGATATGGGGGGCGGCGGCGGCCAGTTGGGCGCGCCAATTGCCGCGCCCGCCGCCGATGCCGTGAAGAAACAGGCAGAGGCGATCATCGCCAAGGTCAGGGGTCAGGGAAAGGCCGAGGCGGGGGAGATCGTCGATCACCCGCTCTTCGATCTGGGTGGGGGGGGCGGGGGGGTGCGGGGGGGGGTCCGGGGGGTGTCCCCCCCCCCCCCCCCGCCCCCCCCCCCCGCGGCCCCCAACCCCCCCCCCCCCCCCCCCCCCCCCCCCCCCCCCCCCCCCCCCCCCCCCCCCCCCCCCCCCCCCCCCCCCCCCCCCCGGGGGGGCGGCCCCCCCCCCCCCCCGCCCTGTGCGAGGGCCGCGATCCCGGCCTGAAACACGGCGCGGGTTCCGTCGCAGATGGCTTGCAGGCGCGGTTGGGGCGCGGCGATCTGGGCCGTCCATGTCACGGTGCAGCCACCCGCTTCGGACGGGGTCACGGTGACGCGGGCATCATAAGCCTCGCATCCGGCGATGCCTTCCAGATGGGTATAGGCGAGCGTGCGGTCGCTGTCGGACAGATAGCTGCGCTGTTCGCGGTAAAGCGTCGCCTCGCCCTTCACGGTGAAGCTGCGGATCAGGTGGCCCTGCGCATCGCGTTCGGCGCGGATCGTGTCGATCCATGGATGCCATGCCCCGGCGAAATCACGGATCGTGGCCCAGACCGCCGCCGCGTCGGCGGGGCAATGGCCGTGGACATGGACGCCCTCGCGCGGCATGGCGCTAGCGCAGCCCCTTGAGAGCGCCCGCATCCCCGCGCCAGAGCGAGTTGCGCGCGCCGCCTTCGTCGCCGGGGGCTTCGTCGATCTCGTCCATGTCGTAGAGGGTGAGGATGGACAGGTAATCTTCCATGATTTCAGAAGTATAGGGCAGCATCAGCGCGCCGCAGCGGCTGTCGCGATACATCCGTTCGAGGGGGAGAGAGCGCAGCATGGATTGCCCGCCGCAGGTGCGGATGGCCATGCTGGTCATCTCGGCCGCGCCCTCCATCACGTTATATTGCGCGGCGTACATGCGCATCACCTCGGCCTTTGACGGAAAGCCCTTGGCTTCGGAAAAGGCCTGCCACCAGAGGGCGCGCATATTGGCGAGGCGGGCATACATCTTGCCCACCGCGATGCGTTTGGTGGCATACATGCGACGGTCGATCGGGGGTTGGCCGGGCACCTGACCCTTGAGATAGGCCACGGTAAAATCGAAGGCCCCCTGTGCCACGCCCATATAGGTGGGCGAAAGGGTTGCCATCATATGCGGCCAGTTGGGCAGGGTCTTGCCAAAGATGCCGCGCGGCATCAGCAGGTCATCCGCCGTCACGAAGACGTCCTTGAGGATCAGGTCGCGGCTGTTGGTGCCGCGCATGCCGAGCGGGTCCCAGTCGCCCTTGACCGACAGGCCGGGGGCATCCTTGTGGACGACGAAAAGCATCGTGTCTTCGTGCCGGGGTTCGATACCTTCAAAGACTTCGGTGCAGACGATGGTGTAATAGTCGCAATAGCCGGCGAGGGAGGCGAATTTCTTGAAGCCGTTGATGCGCCATCCCCCTTCGACGGCGCGGCATTGGGTCTGGTTCGGCTTCGAGGTCCAGTTCTGCCCGCCTTCGGAAATGGGCTGCGAATAGATCGCCCGTTCGGCCACGGCGCGGCGGAACTGGCGTTCGCGCAGGGGGGCGAAGGCGGCTTTCTCTTCCGCTGTCAGATTGGGCATTTCGAACATGAAGCGCGACCATGCCATGGACGAGTTGTGCATGTTGAAGGTCAGTGCGGTGGCCCCGCAATATTTCGCGATCTCGGCCCCGACCATGGCGTATTCCCACATGGAAAAGCCCATGCCGCCAAACTCTTCTGGGATGCAGAGGGTGAGGAAACCGGCCTCGGCCAGATCGCGGTAATTGTCCACCGGGAAGGAGGCGTCGTCGTCTACGGCCTTGGCGCGGGCGGCGAAAGTCGCGCCCATCGCATTGACCTTTTCGAGCATTGTCAGCACTTCGGGCCGGATGCGCGAGAGGTCGTAGTAATCGCCCGGATGGCTCATGGGCATGGCGGCGGCGATGGGGCGCTGTTCGGTCATCAGGCAAGCTCTCCTTGCAGAACGCCGTCGCGCACGACGACGCGCCCGTCGAGGGCGATGGTGCAGTTGCGCATCGGCAGGTCGAAATGGCCTAGCGTGTAGCGGCCCGCATATTGATTGGCGCCAGTGGACCAGAGGAACGATCCGGCAATGGCGCGGAATTCGACGGCCTGCATGTCGCGCTTGTCATACATCGCGGCGGAAACCCATTTCGCGCCGTGGTTCATCCCCCAGCCCACATGGGACAGGCCATAGGCGTTCCGGTCGCCCCATGATTCCATATATTCGCGGAAGTGGAGGGCATCGATGCCATCGCCACGGATCGCGGTGACGAAATCGTTTTCGATGGTGAAATCGATGCGGCTGGTGAGGAAGGTTTTGAACGTCAGGTTCATGTCGCCCACGTCCATCACGATGCGCCCGTTGACCGCATCCTTGCCGGGGAAAGCAAGGCAGAGGCCGCCCGGCCAATGCGCCACCGCGCCGGCGGTGGTGCCAAAGCCTGCGGTCCCGCCACAGGGCGCGCCCCGCAGGTTGACGGTCAGGTCGGTGCCAGCGGCGGAGGTGACGCGCATTTCGGACGCCTCGCGCAGCATCTGGATGCCGATCTGGAGTTTCACCGCATCCTCGGCCTTGGGTTCGGTGCGTTCAAGGATTTCGGGATGTTCGTTCGTGATGACGAGCAGGCGGGTGCGGCCTGCCTCTTCGA
This sequence comes from Fuscovulum ytuae, assembly GCF_029953595.1. Taxonomy (NCBI): domain Bacteria; kingdom Pseudomonadati; phylum Pseudomonadota; class Alphaproteobacteria; order Rhodobacterales; family Paracoccaceae; genus Fuscovulum; species Fuscovulum ytuae. The sequence continues at coordinate 1,488,246 of NZ_CP124535.1, forward strand.
TTTCGGGCCATTCGGGGGCGTGGATCAGGCCTTCGACGGTGCAATCGACGATGATGTCGACACGCTTGAGCGCCTCGATCACGGCGCGGTTGCCTTGGATCGCCCAAGAGGTGCCGGTGGATTTCACCGGGACGGGGGCGGTTTGCGGCGGCGTGGGCATGGAGATCATGCAGAAGGACGCGCCAAGGTCATGGGCGGCCAGTTCGGAAAGATGCACCAGAACCGGGCGCGACTGCGTTTCCGAAAGGATCGCGACCTCTGTCCCCTGCCCTATGCCGTTCAGCGCAAAGACACGCCGAAAGGCGGCAAGCCATTTGCCTTCGATGCGTTCCCGAAGCATCGCCACCATCCCTGTTCATTCGATTCGCATGCGCGAATTTCTTAACTTTGCAGTTAAGGTTTCACGGGGGCGGCGGATCTGTCAACGGAAACTTCAAGCTTGAAATATTAGGGTGGTTGGATTGGGGGGGGGGGCGTGTGGCCCTCTGCCCTATCAGCCTTCTGCGATGCGGCGGGTGAGGCTGGCCCCGTCAAAGCCGGACAGGCCGGAGGCGATTGCGGCCTCATAGGTGGCAAGGGCATCGGCGGCCAAAGGCAGCCCCGCGCCGTCGGATTGGGCAAGATCGAGCGCGAGACGCAAGTCCTTGGCCAGCCCTGCCAGATCAAAGGTGCCCGGGTGATCGGTGCCGCGCAGCGTATCGACCACGATCTGCGCACGGTTCTTCAGCACGGTGGGGCCTGCGGAACTGTCGGCAATCAGGCTTATGGCCTGTTCCGGGTCGATGCCCGCGCCGCGCAAGAGGCGCAGGCTTTCGCCCAAGGTCTGCCAATAGATTGCGAGTGGCAGGTTGACGGCGAGTTTCATGCGGGCAGCAGCGGCAGGGCTGCCCACGGCTTCGACACGGCGGCAAAGGCTATCGAGGATCGGGCGGGCGCGGGCGATGGCGGCATCCGTGCCGCCCGCCATGCCCAGAAGCTGCCCCTTGAGGGCGGGAGCCACGGTGCCGCCGACGGGGCAATGCACAAAATCCGCGCCGGCAGAGGTGGCCTGCGCGGCAAGCGCTTCGGCCATGGCGGGGGGAAGCGTGGACATGTCGATGACAAGCCGCCCATTGATCCCGGCGCTGGCAAGGGCGTCCATCACAGCCGTCGATGCGGTGGCATCGGTGAGCGAAAGAAGGATCGCGTCGCAGGCGGCGAGGCGGGGGATATCGACCGCCTCGGCCCCTGCCCCCATCGCCTCGGCCATCCGGTCGGGGCTACGGTTCCAGATGCGGACGGAATGTCCCGTTTCGATCAGGCGACGGGCGAAGGCGGTGCCCATGCGGCCGGTTCCGGCGATGCCGATGGTCTGTGTCATGGCGTGGCTCCGTTCAATCCCAATATTTGCAGGGTGGTTTCTCCGGCGCGGAGGCGGTCCATCATCCGGGCCTCTTTTTCCGTGCGGGTGGCGGCAGCGGCGAGGGCGGGGGCAAGATCAGAAGCAGGCAGGCAGACCAAGGCATCGGCGTCGGCGAGAATGATGTCGCCGGGGCGAATGGTGGCCCCGCCAAGGGTTATGGGTGCGCCGATGGTGCCGGGGTGACGTTTCGTTGTGCCGCGGATGTTCAGGCCTGCGCAGAAGACGGGAAAGCCCATGGCGGCGATCTGGGCGCTGTCGCGCACGGCGCCGTCTATGACAAGGCCTGCGATACCGCGCAGGGTGCAGGCAAGGGCCATCACCTCGCCGAACGGGCCGGAGGCAAGGCTGCCGCCGTAATCGACCACCAGCACGTCACCCGGACGGGCGGCGGCGATGGCAAGGTGCAGGGCAAGGTTGTCCCCCGGCTGGCAGATCACGGGAAGGGCTGGCCCTGCCAGCGCCATGCCGGGGGCAAGGGGGCGAAGGGGGCGGTCGATCAGGGTGGCAGAGGGCCACGCCTCGCAGAGCGTGGCCGTCCCATGGGCCAGAAGATCGGCCGCGCCCGTCATGGCGGTATCGGTCACGCAGCCTTGCCGCCGATGCGGACCTGCATCGGTTCAAGCCCATCGACCGAGCAATCCAGCACATCGCCGCTGACCACGGCGCCTACGCCTGCGGGCGTGCCCGTCAGGATGATGTCACCCGGCATCAGGCGGTGCTGTTCCGAGATCTTCGAGATGATCTCATCGACCTTCCAGATCATCAGCGAGATATCGGCATCCTGCCGCACGTCGCCGTTCACCTTGAGCGTGACATGCCCGCTGGTGAGGATGCCGCAGGCCGAGGCGGGGGTGATGGGGCCGATGGGGGCGGACATGTCAAAACCCTTCGTCACCTCCCACGGCATGCCCTTGGCCATCACTTCGGGCTGGTGGTCGCGGCGGGTCATGTCGAGGCCGACGGCATAGCCGTAGATATGGCTGTTCGCCTCAGAGACCGGAATGTTGTAGCCGCCCGACTTCAGCGCGACCACAAGTTCGCATTCGTAATGGAAGTTGTTGGTGAAGACCGGATAGGGGATTTCGCCGCCGTTTTTCACGATGGCATCGGTCGGCTTCATGAAGATCACCGGCGGGTCACGCTCGTCTGCGTTCATCTCATGGATATGGGCCAGATAGTTCTTGCCGATGCAGTAGATGCGCCGGACGGGGAATTTTTCATCCGATCCGGTGATGTCGAGATGGGCCTGCGCCGGGGGGGTAAGGGCAAATGCCGCCATGTCTGTCTCCTGCAAAGGGGGGCCGGGCGGCCCGAGGATTCGCTTCAATCTTCGGGCAAGGATTTCCCGCTTCGCCGCGCAGATCAAGATACGAAAACTGATTTTCGGATGTTTTGTATATTTTTTTGATTTTCACAACGAATCGTATAGCGTGAGGTGGAGAGCGCGCGGACGGCCCACCCGGACCGGCGTTCCAAGGGAACAAGACGAAGAAACAAAAGGGAGGAGAGACATCATGACCACGACAAGACTGACGCGGCGCGGCTTTGGCTTGCTGACTGCGGGGGGGGCGGCGGGCCTTGTGCTTGGTGCACCGGCCATCGTCCGGGCGCAGACGGCGGTGACCTTTGCGGTGCCCAACCCGTCCGCCCTGACTTGGCTGCCCTATTGGGTCGCTGTGGGCGAAGGCTATTTTGGGGAGGAAGGCCTTGACCTGCGGCTTGAGGCCATTGACGGGTCTTCCGCCGTGCTGCAGGCGATGTCGGCGGGTCAGGCGCAGATCGGCGCGCCGGGACCGGGGCCGACCCTTGGTGCGCGGTCGCGCGGGGTGGATGTGAAGTTCCTGTACAACCTCTATCCCAAGTCGGTCTTCGGCCTGCTGGTCAAGGATGAAAGCGCCTATCAGACCCCGGCTGATCTGAAGGGAACCGTGATCGGCGTGGGCACGGCGGATGGGGCGGAAGTGTCCTTCACCCGCGCGATCATGACCGATCTGGGGATGGCAGAAGGCGCGGATTACAGCTTCTTGCCCGTCGGTGATGGCGGCACCGCGGCGGTGGCCTTCCTGCGTGACGAGGTGGGGTCCTATGCGGGCGCGGTGTCGGATGCGGCGATCCTTGCCTCGCGCGGGCTGACCTTGCGCGAAATCACGCCCGAGGCCTATCTGGGCTTCTTCGGCAACGGCATTGCCATGCTGGAAAGCCAGATGGCCGCCACACCCGATCTTGCGCCGAAATTCGGCAAAGCGCTGGTGCGGGGGATGCGTTTTGCGTCCGATCCGGCGAACAAGGAAAAGGCGCTGGCGCATTGTGCGGCAGGCAACCCGCAGGAAGGCGAACAGGATTATGCGGCCTCGCTCTATGACGGGGTGGTGTTCCGCATGACGCCGACCGAGGCCTTTGCCGCGCAGGGCTTTGGCTATCAGCCGCCGGAGCATTGGCAGAAGATCCATGACAGCGCCGTGGCTTCGGGCGCGCTGGAGGCACCGCTGGAGGACCTTTCCGCTGTCTACACGAATGATTTCGTGGCAGGCTGGAACGCCTGATGACGATGGCAGAGCCCCGACCCATGACAGCAGAACCGGTCGCCCCGCGGCGACCGGTCTATGAGATCGCGCGGCTGTCGAAGACCTATGCCCGCAACCGCCTGACGGCGCTGACCGATGTGAACCTGACCCTGCATGAAGGGGAGTTCGTGTCGGTCGTCGGATCGTCAGGCTGCGGGAAATCGACATTGCTGAAGATCATGTCGGGGCTCTTGCCGCCTACAACGGGGCGGGTGATGTTGGCGGGGCGGCCCGTCACAGGCCCGCGTGACGATATCGGGATGATGTTCCAGCAGGCGACATTGCTGCCGTGGAAGACGACGATCGAGAATATCGTCCTGCCGATCGAAATTCGCGAAGGGCGCGCGGCGGCCAAAGCCGCCCTGCCCCGCGCACAGGATTTGCTGACGCTGGTGGGGCTTGGCGATTTCGCCAATGTCTATCCGGGCGAGTTGTCGGGCGGGATGGCGCAGCGGGCGTCGATCTGCCGAATGCTGATTTCGAACCCGGCGGTGCTGCTCTTGGATGAGCCGTTTTCGGCGCTGGACGAATTGACGCGCGATTTCATGAATATGGAATTGCAGCGCATCTGTGCAGAACAGAATGCGACGGCCTTCCTGGTCACCCATTCGCTGGCCGAGGCGGTGATCCTGTCGGACCGCATTCTTGTGATGAAGCCGCGTCCGGGGCGGGTGGTGGAGGAGATTGTGGTCGATCTGCCGCGCCCCCGCACGCTGGAGATGATCAACACCCCGCGCTTTGGCGAGATCGTTGCCCATATCCGTGACCTTCTGGGGAAGGAGGCCCATGAATGACAACCCTGCCCGATCCGAATGCCGATACCGTCTGGGTAGAGCGCGAATCCTTTATTGACCGTATCCCGCGCTGGGTGGCGATGCTGGCCCTGGCGGTGGTGGTGATCACGATCTGGGATCTGGCCACGGCGCGGATGGGATGGGTGTCGCCCATCATCCTGCCCAGCCCGGCCGAGACGCTGTCGGACCTGATCTTCGTGGGCAAGAACCTTTTGTCGGGCGATTACATGCTGGCCGCGCTATGGACGACGACGCGGACGGTGTTCTGGGCCTTTCTGATTGCTGGGGCGATCGGGTTCTCGCTGGGCGTTCTGGTGGGCGAGACGAAATTCGGCGAGCGGGCGGTGATGCCCTATCTGGTGGCCATCGACACCATGCCGAAAGTGGCCTTCGCACCACTGTTCATTGCGTGGCTGGGGTTCGACATTTCATCCAAGGTGGCGCTGGCGGCATTCATCGCGACCTTTCCCATCGTGGTGTCCACCGCCGCAGGCCTTTATGCCGCGAGCGAGAATGAACGCATGTTGTTCAAATCCATGGGGGCGACGCGCTGGCAGACCTTGGTGCGGCTGAAGCTGCCCACAGGCCTGCCGCATATCTTCACGGGGTTGAAGATCGCCGCCGTCGGCGTGATGGCTGGGGCGATCACGGGTGAGTTCTTGGGCGGCGGGCAGGGTTTTGGCGCGCTGATCCGGCAATCGGCCAGCCAGATGGATACGCCGCGTGTGTTCGCGCTGATCCTATATCTAAGCCTGCTGGGCTTGGCCCTTTATTTCACGGTCGTCTGGTTGCAGAAGAAGCTTGTGTTCTGGAACAAGGCAGATCGGCCCGGTGGAGTGATGTGACGATGAATGCCTCTGACAAGGGGTTGAGCGATCCCAGAAACCTGTCGGAACAGGCGCATGAGCGTATCCGGCGGGACATTCTGAATGGCGAACTGTTTCCCGGTGAGAAGTTGCAGATCGAGGCGATCTCGGAGCGCTATGCCATTGGGATCGCCCCGGTGCGCGAGGCGCTGAACCGGCTTTCCTCGGAAGGGTTGGTGGAACGCAAGAGCCAGCGCGGGTTCTTCGTGGCCGAGATTTCCATGACCTCGCTGGAAGAACTGGTGAAGACGCGGATCTGGCTGGAGACGCTGGCCCTGCGGGAATCCATCGCTCGGGCGGATGAGGCATGGGAGGAGGCGCTCGTTCTGTCATACCATCGGTTGGCGCGGACGGCGCGGCGGATGCCGGCCGAGGCGGGGCGAGAGCTTTCCGAGGAATGGGAACAGCGCCACAAGGAATTTCACCTTCTGCTGTTGGATCGGTGCGGGTCGGGTTGGCTTTTGGGGTTCTGTTCCACGATGATGGATCAGGCGGTGCGTTATCGCAGCCTGTCGATGAATGTGCATCCCAGCCTGCAACGGCGCGAGGGGGCAGCGGCGGAACATGAGGCGATCCTGAAAGCCGCCATCGACCGCGATGCCGATCTGGCCTGCAAGCTGCTGACGGATCATTACACCACGACCTTGGAAGGGTTGCGGGGCATCGTGGGCGCGTCGGAAGGGCCGGGCTAAGGCGGCTTAGCTGGGGACCTGTGCTGCACCGGGTAGGATGATGGTGGCGCAAAAGCCCCCTGTGCGCCCCGGCACGGGCGAGACGAGGTCGAGACGAACGTTGATCCGGCCCGCAATGGTTTGCACGATGGCAAGGCCAAGGCCGTTGCCTTCTCCTGCCCGACTGCCGCGGACAAAGCGTTCGGTCAGGGCGGCCAGTTGATCGGGGGGCACAACGGGGCCGTCATTGGTGACGGAAAGCCGTCCCCCGCCATCCAAACTTACATCAACATCGCCCCCGTCGCCGTGGCGCAGGGCGTTTTCGATCAGGTTGCGGGCAAGAATGGCCAGCGCGTCGGGATCGATGCGCGACAGCATAGCCGCATTCGGCAGGGAAAGGTGCAGGCGCGCGGCATCGGGGCCATGGCCGAAATCGCGCAGGACAAGGGATAGGACCGGGCGGATATCGGCGGGCTGATCGGTCAGCAGGCGTGCGCCTTCGGCGCGGGCGAGTTGCATCAGCCGTTCGGAAAGCCGGGTCAGGCGTTTCAGGGTTGCCTCGATTTCGTCGGCGCGGCGGCGCAGTTCGGCATCCTGCGTCTGCTGGCGCAGGCGCTGGACCTGCGCCAAGGCACCGGCAAGCGGGGTGCGCAATTCATGCGCGGCATTGGCGGCAAAGCTGCGTTCGGCGGCAAAGGCGCGGTCGAGCCGGGCCAGAAGATCATTCACCGTGGCGGCGATGGGCTGCAACTCGGCCGGCAGCCCGTCCATCGGCAGGGGCGACAGCGCCCCCGCTCCGCGCCGCGACACCTGTTCGCGCAGCCGGTCAAGCGGGCGCAGGCCGATGCCCAGCGCCGAGAAGATCGCCAGAAGGCTAAGGGGGATGGTGACCAAAAGCGGCAGGCCCAGCGCAAGCGCCGTTTCGACCCCAACCTCGCGCCGATGGGACAGGGGTTCCGAGATCGTCAGCAGGATCGTGCCGCGCACCGCTGCCTCGTGGTAGTAACGGCGGTCGGCATCGGAATGGAAACCCGGCTGATCGAAGGCTGGAAAAGCCGCAGGATCGGCGCGATGGGAGGTCAGGAGGATGGCCCCGTTGGCGTCGCGGATGACATAGGTGAAATGTTCCTCATGTTCGGCCAAACCCGTGATGCGGCGGGTGATGCCATCCTCTTCGCGGTTCAGAATATCGACCACGGCCAGTTGCAGGATGCGTTGCCCGGTTTCCTGAAGGGCAGAATCGAACACCTCGTCCAATTCGCTGGACAGAAGGCGCGCGGTCACCGCCGCCGTGGCCAGCCAGAGCAGCGTCACGATCAGCGACAGCGCGACGGCCGTCCGCAGGCGGATCGAGGCACCCGTCATGCGCCGCCCAGACGGTAGCCGAGACCCCGCTCCGTCACGATGACATCCGCGCCCAGTTTTTTGCGCAGGCGGCTGACATGAACCTCGATCGTATTGCTTTCGACTTCGGTGTCGAAGGAATAGAGCCGTTCTTCAAGCTGCGCCTTCGACAGAAGCTGGCCGGGTTTCTGCAAGAATGCCTCGAGCAGGACCCATTCCCGCGCGGTCAGCGTGACGGGCTTTCCAGCGCGCATCAGGCGGCGGGCGGCGATGTCGATGGACAGATCGCCCCGTTCGATCAGGGGGTTGGGATTTCCGGCATAGCGGCGGGATACGGCCCCGATGCGGGCGGTAAGTTCGGTGAGGTCGAAGGGTTTCACCAGATAGTCATCGGCCCCGGCATTCAGTCCGTCGATCCGGTCCGACACCTGATCCAGCGCCGTCATGATGATGACGGGCGTGCTGTCGCCGCGCGCGCGCAGGCTGCGCAGGAAGGGCAGTCCGCGCCCATCGGGCAGCATAAGGTCCAGAAGGATCAGATCATGGTGGGCGGTCGCCATGGCATCGGCTGCTGCATCCAGACGAGCGGCCCAATCGACGGAATGCCCTTCGCTTTCGGCCTGTTCGCGCACCGCGCCTGCGATGACGCGATCATCCTCGATCAGCAGAATGCGCATATCCGTTCCGTCCCTTGGGGGTCTGTCCGGCCTGTGGGCTAGCCTGCGAAGCTGACGCCAGCCTGAAGCGAAAAAATGGATCGCTTCAGGAAGGCGTCAGCTTCGCAGGGCAGAAGCGTTGCACGAAGCCCCTGAGGGAGTGTCACCCATGACCCGTCCGGCAACAAGCCGTCTTTGCGCCGCACTGGCCGCCAGTTTGGTTCTGGTGGCAGGCCCTTTGCGGGCGGATGACGATTGCGCGGTGCCGATGGCCGATTGGCAGCCGCGCGCCGCCGTCGAAGCAATGGCCGCTGCGCAGGGATGGCAGGTCAGCCGCATCCGGCTGGATGACGGCTGCTACGAGGTGATGGGTCAGGATGCCCAAGGGCGGTGGATCGAGGTGAAGCTTGATCCGGCAAGTTTGCAAATCGTCGAGATGGAATTCGAAGGCCATGGCGGCGGAAGCCATGGTGGCAATGACGACTGATCGCCTTGGGGCGGATCGGCGAGCAACGGCCCAACTGGGCAGACAGGAGAACAGGACATGAAACAGGCATTGGCCCTTATTCTTGCGGGATCAACCCTTGGCCTTGCGTCCGAGGCGGTGGCAGGCGGCAGCGTTCCGGCGGTGCATCGCTTTGTCTTTGAAGGCCCCGGTGCGCAGAGCGATGGCCCGGAACGCGCCTTGCGGGTGAGCGATGACGGAGAGGATGACGACGGCGGCTGGCTGTGGCGCGGGAATGGCGGCGGCAGCGGGTCGGGCGATGGCAATGGCGGCGGCAGCAGCGATGACTGTAACCGCGACAATCCAGCCTGCATGACAGGGAATGCGGCACCTGCCGGAAGCGTGGCCCCGCCGAAGAATGGGCTGTTCACCAACGGCACCGCGCCGCGCGCCGTCACGAATTGATCGAAAGGACCCAAGGATGAAACCGCTTCTTGCCGCGCTTGCGCTGACCACGGCGCTGGTTGTGCCGGGGCTTGCCCTTGCCAAGCCTGTTACGCTGACCACCACCCTGTCAAATTACGGCGGGCGGGGGGCCTATCTGGCCGTCTATGTCACCGACCCGTCCGGCGCCTATGCCGGCAGCCTGTGGATGGCGGGTGGAAAGTCGAAATATTACAAGCACCTGACGGAATGGACGCGATTCACCGGCGGCGATACGTTGGAGGTGGATGGCATCACGGGGGCCAGTGTCGGGGCTGGGCAGAGCCTGACATTGACGATGGACCTTTCCGATGCGCTGTTTGATGCAGGCTATACGCTGCATATCGATGCGGCGGTTGAGGACATGCGCGACAGCCCCAATGAGGTGGCTGTGCCCCTTACGACGGCAGGCGCGGGCGAAGCCCAGAAGGGCCGCCGCTATGTGGCCGATTTCGTTTACGATTTTTGACGGAGGACGCCATGCTGCGCCGCCTTCACCGCTGGCCGGGACTTCTGGCTGCTGTCCTGCTTCTTGCGCTGTCGATCAGCGGCGTGGCCTTGTCCGTCTTTCCGGCGATGGAGGCGATGTCGGCCCCGCCTGCCGTTCTGGAGCAGAGCGCGGGCGATCTGGCGGCACGGGTGCTGGCGGCGCATCCAACGGTGGAGCAGATCCGCCGCGCGCCTTCGGGGCGGATCACGGCCTATTGGTTTGATGGCGATCGGGCGGGGGCGGCGGTCATCGACCCGGCGACCGGGCTGGATGCCGGGACAGCGGACCCTTCGGCGGTGAAAGGGTGGCTGACGGATTTCCATCGTGCCTTTCTGATGGAGGATACGGGGCGTTGGATAGCGGCCGCGGCGGCGCTGGCGATGTTGGTGCTTGGCCTGACGGGCGCGGCGCTGGTTGCGGCGCGTCAGGGCGGCTGGCGGCGGTGGTTTGCGCCGATGCGTGGCCCAGTCGCGGGACGTTGGCATGGCGAGGTCGCACGGGTTGCCGCGGTGACCCTTATCCTTACGGCGCTGACCGGGCTGTGGATGACAGGGGCGACCTTTGGCCTTTTGCCCGATGATGCCGCCAATCCCGTCTTTCCCGATGCGGTGAGCGGTTCGGTCGGCCTGTCACCGGATCGGATGCCCGCCCTTGCGGCGATCCCGGTCCGCGATCTGCGCGATCTCACCTTTCCCTATGCGGGCGATGCGACGGATGCCTTTGCCATCACCACGGCGGAGGGGGCGGGCTATGTCGATCAGGGGACGGGGGCGCTTTTGGCATGGCAGGCGAATGGGCCTTGGGCGCGGATCGGGGAATGGGTCTATCTGCTGCATACCGGCGAAGGGGCCGCGATCTGGGGGCTGCTGCTGGGTTTGCTGACACTGGCCGTGCCTGTGCTTGCGGTGACAGGGGTTGTGATTTGGCTTGCCCGCCGTCGGGTTGGCGGTGTGCTGAAGGGCATGGCCCCGGCGGCAATGGCCGAGACGGTCATCCTTGTCGCCTCGGAAGGGGGAACGACATGGGGCTTTGCCAAGGCACTGGGTCAGGCACTGATACAAAAGGGGGGGCGAGTGCATCTGGCGCCGCTGGCCCCTTTTGCGCCGGATCGGTTTGCCAAGGCGCGGCAGATCGTGATCATGGCGGCGACATGGGGCGAGGGTGAGGCCCCTGCTTCAGCCCGTGGTGTGGTGGAGCGGATGGCCGCCCTGCCCCCGCATCCGGTGGCGCGGCTTGCCGTGCTTGGGTTTGGGGATCGCAGCTTTCCGTCCTTTTGCGGCTTTGCCGAAGACCTTGAGGCTGCCGCGCAAAAGGCGGGTTGGCAGGCGTTGCTGCCCTTGGACCGGATTGATCGGGCGTCGGCGCAGGGCTTTGCCCGTTGGTCGCGCGCCCTTGGCGATGCGTTGGGCATGGCGTTGGACGTGCATCACCAAAGCGCGCCGCCGCGCAGCACCGCGCTGACCCTGACCCGGCGGCAGGACCATGGCGAGGCGGTGCAGGCCCCGACCGCGATCCTGCGCTTTGCCCTGCCCCGGCGCAGTTTGATCGACCGTCTGATGGGGCGCGGGCTGGGGGCGTTTCGGGCCGGCGATCTGTTGGGCATCCTGCCGAAAGGGAGCCAGACGCCGCGCTTTTATTCCCTAGCATCGGGCAGCGCGGATGGGTTTGTCGAGATTGTGGTGCGCAAACATGCCGGGGGCCTGTGTTCCGGCCAGCTTTTGGACCTGATGCCCGGCCAGACCGTGCAGGCCTTTGTGAAGGCCAATCCCGGCTTTCGGACCGAAGGCGGGTCTGCGCCGTTGATCCTTGTCGGAGCAGGCACGGGGATCGGGCCGCTGGCCGGGTTCATCCGCGCCAATGACCGCCGCCAGCCCATGCATCTGTGGTTCGGGGCGCGGCATCCGGCATCGGATTTCCTTTATGGCGACGATCTGCGGGCGTGGCTGGGCGAGGGGCGATTGGCAGGGATGGCGACGGCCTTTTCACGCACCGGGCAGCGCCAGCATGTGCAGGATAGGCTGCGGGCAGATGCTGGCCAGCTGCGCGATCTGATGGCGCAGGGGGCGCGGATCATGGTCTGCGGCGGGCGCGAGATGGCGCAGGGCGTGCGCGAGACGCTGACGGATATCCTTGCGCCGATGGGGTTGACGCTGGCGGCGTTGAAGGAGGGGGGGCGTTATGCCGAAGATAGCTACTAAGGCGGATGTGACCCTGTCGGGGGCCACGATGGGCACGATTTGGCAGGTGGTCGTGGATGAGCCCCTGAGCGATGCGGCGCGGATGGCCTTGCAGGCCGCGTGTCAGGCGGCGGTGGATGAGGTGGATGACCTGATGTCCACATGGCGGCCTGACAGCGCGCTGATGCGGTTCAACGCGGCCCCCGTGGGCGAATGGCACGATCTGCCGGGGCCTTTGCTGGCGGTGCTGGAGGCGGGGCTTGCGATGGGGGTCGCCACGGAGGGGGCCTTTGAGATGAATGTCGGGGAGGCGGTCCGGGCCTGGGGGTTCGGGCCGGAACCCATCGATCTTGACGCTATCCGCAAGGCGAGCGGGCAGCCGCCCGTTTCGGCGCGCGATGCGCTGGCGGTTGATCGCTGGCTTGGGCGCGCGCGAAAGGCGGCGCCGATGATGTTGGACCTTTGCGGCATCGCGAAAGGATATGGGGTGGACCGACTGGTCGAGACGGCCCTTGCCCATGGCATTGCGCGCGCGCTGTGTTCCATCGATGGCGAAGTGCGGGCGCTGGGGTGCCGGGCCAATGGTCAGGCTTGGGCCGTGGGCATTGATGCGCCCGACGACGTGGAGCGCGGGGGGCATTCGGTGATCCTGTTGGCAGATGCGGCGGTGGCGACATCGGGCGATTATCGCCATTTCCTGACGATCCGGGGGACGCGGCTTTCGCATACGATCCAACCGGAAAAGGCCGCGCCTGTGGTGCAGACCCCGGCATCAGTGACGGTTCTGGCGCAATCCTGCATGCTGGCAGATGCGATGGCCACGGCCCTGATGGTGATGGGGCGGGACCGGGGGGTCGATCACGCACGAGAGGCGGGGATCAGCGCGCTGTTTCTGGACCGAGATGGAAGGGCGGTCGGCACAGGGCTGTTCGACAGCGCTGCCGAAACGGGCCACAGCCCCGATGCCAAGGCCCGCGTGCCCGCCTAGCCGGACGCAGTTGCAAGCAACATCGACGCTATCGCCTTCATCAGATCGGCGCGCAGGAGCGGCTTTGCCAGGTGGGTGCCAAAGCCGCCTGCCATGTAATCCTGCACCTGTTGGGGCATCACATTGGCCGTGACCGCGATGGCCGGGACGGGGGGAAGGCCGCGCGCCGCCTCGGCCACACGGATATCCTTTAGCGCTTCGAGTCCGTCCTTCCCCGGCATGCGAATATCAAGAAGGAGGATATCGAAGGGACGCCCCTCATCCTGCGCCTTTTGCCAAGCGGCGACCACTTCCATGCCATTTGTCGCCCCTACGATGGCGACACCCGTCGGGGCCAGCATTTCATTCAGGACAAGAAGGTTCGTCGGATTGTCATCCGCCACCAGCACGCGACGCCCTTTCAGCATGTCGAGATTGTTGATCGGCGGCGCGGTGGAGGGGGGTTCAATGTCCAACTCCACCTCATCAAGGGGGAGGGTCACGCGGACAGTTGTGCCGTCGCCCACGCGACTTTCAAGATCAATGCTGCCGCCCATCGACAGCACCAGTTGCCGGACGATGGACAGGCCCAACCCGGTGCCGCCAAAGCGCCGCGCGATGGAGCTTTCGGCCTGTTCGAAACTGTCGAAGGCGCGGGCCAGTTGATCCTCGGACATGCCGATGCCGGTATCGCTGACCTCGATCAGGACGGGACGACCGGGTTTGGATGACACGATCATCCGCACTTCGCCGCTATCCGTAAACTTGATCGCGTTGCTGAGTAGGTTGTTGATGATCTGGGTCAGGCGATGGGGATCGCCGAGCCGTGCCTGCAACCGCCCGCCGCTGCACAGCACTTCGAGATCAAGCCCTTTCTCTTCGGCCTTGATGCGATGCAGCGCTTCGATCCCGAAGATCAGGTCGGGCATGCGGATCGGCACCCGGTCGAGGGTGAGTTTGCCCGCCTCGATCTTGGACATGTCGAGGATGGAGTTCAGAACAGCGAGAAGCGTCTCGCCGGATTGGCGGATGGTGGCGACCATTCTCTGTTTCTCCGGGGTGGTGACCATGCTTTGCAGAACCTCTGCCATCCCCAGAACGCCGTTCAGGGGGGTGCGGATCTCATGGCTCATATTCGCAAGGAAAACGGATTTCGCGCGGCTGACCTCTTCGGCTTTCTCGCGCGCCTCTTCCAGCCTTTGGGTCGCAGCGAGACGTTCGGTGATATCTTCGACCGCGCAGACAACCGCGACGGGGAGGCCTTCTTTGATCATCGGTGAGGCGTTCACCGACAGGATGCGCCGCTGGCCATCAGGCCAGACGATGGCATGGCGAAAATCGCGAACGGGGGTGCCTTCGCGCAGCACCCGTGCAACGGGAAGATCCTCCACCGGGAAAGGGCCACCGTCGACGGCTTCGTGCCGCCAACGGTCATCGTCGAACTTGCGGGTGGCAATCTCGGACTCAGTCAGGCCCAGAACGCGGCGGCATTCGTGGTTGGTCAACGTGATCATACCCTGATCATTGATTGACAGCACGGCAACCGGGACGGTCTCAAGGACATTGGCAAGTTGATCTCGTTCATTTGCCAGATCGCGGCTAACGGCGTCGAGCGTCTTTGCCGTGGCCATCAGGCGAAGCTGGTCGTTCACGCTGCGACCAAGTCTTCGCAAGGAGTCGAGATCGTCTTCTGTCCAGTCGCGCGCCACGCTGTCGATCACGCAGAAGGAGCCGATCACCTCACCCGTATCGGACTGAATGGGCACGCCGAGATAGGATTCGACCCCCAGCAGATCGATCACGGGATTGCCAGCGACACGGGGGTCGGTGCGGGACTCGGTCACGCGCAGATGTTCTTTGCTTTCCACCACCAGACGGCAGAAGGAGTGGCTGAGCGGGGTCTGCCGGGTTTTGGACCATGGTTCCGGCAGGCCGCACTGGCTTTTGAAGAATTGGCGGTCACCATCGAAATCGATCAGGGAGACAAGGGAAACGGGCGCCTTCATCAAGCGCGTGGCGAGACGGGTGAAATTGTCAAACACATCTTCGGGGGGCGTATCGAGAAGCGCACGCGTCGCCGGGGACGTCACCGATCCAATGGGCCTGTTCAAGACGGGTCGCTCCTAAGATGCAGGGCAGGCTATTGGCGAACGGCCATACCCTTTATCTGCACCAAGCCGGGACAACCGGCGTCTTTGAACAACATATATCTTTGATATACTATTACAATTTATCACCTTTAGATTGCATCTAAGTCACAAAAGTTCAAGTCAAGTTGCAACCGATTGCAGAAACAATTTTGCTGTGTTGTTGCGCCCTACATGGCGCGGAGAAAATTGCCTAATTGATAGGCGATATGCGCTGGGGATTTGGGCTGAACGACTGCAAGGCAGCGGATAAGCCCCGATGCGGCGGCGGGGCGGCGTGCCAGAATTTACTGATCTGCGAGGATGGAGATGCCTGAGAAATCTTGTGCCCGACCATGCCGTTGCGGGCTTGGCCGGGCGTCTTTGGTGGGCTGCGGCTTGCGCGTGAGCTGCGCAAGTACGCCGCGCTGCGTCTACAGGATGGATCGGTCTTGCGCCAATGCGACGGAACTTGCACCGCCGCCAAGCCGGGTTTCAGGCTTGGCGGTTGGAAGAGTTCGGGCGATCAGGCTGCGTCGCGCCGCTTGAAGCGGGTGTCCAGATCGTCATCCGGCGCGGCGCCAAGGTCGAAGTCGAACCCGCCCTCAACTGGCTGCGACACCTTGGCCGTGGCGGTTCCCGACCGGGGCGCTGGCGGCGCTGTCTTGGCGGCCGTTGTCGCCTGGGTTGCACTGGGGGCAGGCGTTGCAGCCGCATCGCCCGTGCGGAAGAAGGCGATTGCCTCGGCAAGCTGATCGGACTGGTTGGCAAGTTCCGTCGCGCTGGCCGAAAGCTGTTCAGCGGCAGAGGTGTTTTCCTGCGTGACCTTGTCAAGCTGCTGAATCGACAGGCTGATCTGCGCCGAGCCCGTGGCCAATTCGCGCGAGGCTTGCGAGATTTCGGTCACCAGCGCGGCAGTCTTTTCGATATCCGGCACCAGACCTTGCAGCATCTCGCCGGCGCTGACTGCCGCGCGGACGGTTGAGGTGGAGAGTGAGCTGATCTCGGATGCGGCGGTCTGGCTGCGTTCGGCGAGCTTGCGCACCTCGGCCGCCACGACGGCAAAGCCCCGCCCATGTTCGCCCGCCCGTGCTGCCTCGACTGCGGCATTGAGGGCGAGGAGGTCGGTCTGGCGTGCGATTTCCTGCACGATCATGATCCGATCCGCGATGGTTTGCATGGCTTCTACCGCCTCGGACACGGCGGCACCGCTGGCGCGGGCGTCTTCAGCCGATTTCAGGGCGATTTTTTCGGTAATTTCGGCATTCTCGGCGCTTTGCTTGATGTTGGCAGCCATCTGTTCAACGGCGGCCGATGCCTCTTCGGTCGAAGAGGCCTGTTCGCTTGCGCCTTGGCTAAGCGCGTCTGAGGTGGCCGCCATTTGACCCGATCCAGTGGCTACGTTACGGGCCGATTGGTTCACGCGGGCCACGACATCGCGCAGTTTCATGACCATGTCGTTCTGGGCGCGAAGAAGATCGCCGATTTCGTCATTGGTGCGGGCCTCGGTCGTTTCACGAAGGTCGCCATTGGAAATAACTTTGGCCAAGGCAACCGATTGCCGCAGCCCGCGGGAAAGGCCGACCAAGGTCCAGCCCGCCATGCCGAAGGCGGCAAGGGCCGATAGGCCGAAAAGCGTGATCAAGGAGGTGCGCGCACCAGCGTAATCGGCGAGGGTTTCCTGTTCTTGCTGAGTGATGTTGGCGCGGATGGCGGTTTCCATCTCGTCGAGCAGGGCCATCATCTGCGTGCTCAGGGTGCCTAGTTCGTTGTGATACATCGTATGCGCTGTGAACTGGTCATTTGCAGCCTCGGCAGCGGTGACGCGGACCATCAACTCTTCGCCCTGATCGTGCAAGACGTGCAGTTCTTCCATCTTTTGCAGAAGGACCGCATCGGTATTGCGGTCCATCACGATATCCTCGGCGGCGTGGATGCGATCAGCGATGGCAAGAAGCTCCTGCTGAAGCTTGGGCAGATGGTCCTGCGGCGCGTTGGGCAATTCGACCAAAATGCGCGACAGGATCAGCCGTTCATCTTTGGCGAGGGAGATAAGGTCATTCAGCGCGTCTAGACGCGGAAGATGGACGTCAATGGTTTCGGCATAGCGGGTGTTCCCGCTGGCCAGATGCATGAGGGCCACACCAACCGAAACGCCCCATAGGACAAAGACAAACGCAAATGTCATCACCAGTTTCGTCTTGATCGTGAGCCGCATAGGGGTCTTCCTTTTCAGATTTTTCTGGTTTTCATGTGTGAAATGCGGATGAGGGAATGGCACCGATGATCCTGCCGCACGCAGGCTTGGCTGCGGCGCGCACGGCAGGGCTCCGCCTGCCCAAAGGGCAAAGGCCGAGCGGTCTGCGGGGCATAGGACAGAAACTTTGCCATTCTCCAGTCTCGCAAAGACAATCAGGGATAGAAACGAATGCGATATCGCTTCTGTTAGGCGAGCACCCTGTCTTGTGGTCTTAAGTCTGGGCTTTTGGCGGCTCCGCATGGTCTGGGCATACGAAAGGCCGTCTTTGGCCTGAGGGGGCGCGGGCCGCTTTGGCCGGCCTGCCGCTTGCCCCTGTGATGTTGCGTCGCGTGCGGCCTTGCTCTGGAACGCGACACCGATGCCGCAAAAGGCCGCTAGCCCTGCGGGAGTCCCTGCTCTAGCAGGGCCTTCAGAAAATCATCAAAAGCCTTGAACGGCTGATCCGCCTGTCCGTTGAACAGTGCCACCACCGTCGGGCCATCAATCTGCCGGATCACGATGCTAAAGGCGCCCGGCATTGATCCCATGTGAGTCAGGAAAGCGCCCTCAGGCAGGTTTCGCACCCGCCAGCCCAAACCATAAAAGACGGGATCGACCTCAGGGAGGGGCCGTTCATAGAGGCGCGGGTCTTTTGCCGCGGCGGCAAAGGCATGGTAGGATGCGGCATCGGTGATCAGGCCGCCTGCGGCACCGATGATCCTTGGGCTGTTCACGAAAAGCCTTGGCGGCAGCGCATGGTCTGCCTCTGACATCACCGTCACGTCGGCAAGATCGAGGGACACTTTGGGAAGGCTTGGGACAAGGTCGCGCACCGCTTCTTCATAAGGGGTTCGGGTGACCTTTTCGATCACACGGCCCAGCCAGCAGTAGCCAAGATTGGAATAGGCGAAGTGCGACCCGGGGTCGAACTGCAATGGCTTGGCAAGCATGCCTTCTGCCAGTCCATCGCAGCCTGCCGCGATCGGCCGCGCCCAACCCGTTGCGGCCTGAAACTCGGCCTGCGTCATGAAGAACGGGTCGAAGGTCTGGGCCAAATCCCATCCGGCCCGATGGTGCAGAAGATGCCGAATGGTCACCTGTGCCATACGGGGATCAGCGGCGGTTGCGACTTCGGGAAAGAGATCGGCTAGCGGTTGGTCAAGGTCGATCATCCCAAGATCGGAAAGGCGTAGGATCGCCTCGGCCGTGACAGGTTTGGTGAGGCTGGCGATCTTGAAGCGGTCTGACGGCACGATCGGGCGGCCGGGGACATCCATCGCCGCGCCGAATACGAAGACGGATGGTGGGTCGACACCACCTCCATAGGCGATGACACCGCCCGACAGACCGTTGCGCTTGGCAAAGTCGTCGATGAAGGCCCAAGGAGGGGGCGGGGAAGAAAAGCGCAGGAGGAAAACAAAAAGCAGAAGGAGGAGCAGACTGGCATAAGCCAGCCGCCGCATGAGAGGACCTGCCGCAGTTCTTGCTTTCATCTTTCGCCATGGTCCGGTCGGATCGGAAAGACCCATCCAATTTGCCTAAACGACGCGCAAGGTCGAAACAAGGCGATGCCGATGCCTGCTGCTGCGGACCGTTCTTGCACCTTGTGGCCGATGGCCAAGGCCCAGCCGAGGTTGCGCCCTTGTTCAGCGGATGGGCCGCAAGGACGTCAGGATCGCAATTCCACGCTGCGTTGGCGCGACCATGTGAGCAGCAGATGATCGACCATCAATCCGATAAAGGCCACCGCGAAACCAAGCGTCAGGCCTTTGCCCACGTCCGTTGTCGAAAGCGCGCGCTGCATTTCCTGACCAAGATCCTGCGTTCCGATGAAGGCCGCGATGATGACCATGAACAATGCGAACATGACCGATTGATTTGCCCCGACCAACAGGGTCGGCACCGCAAGGGGCACCTTTACCCGCCACAGCACTTGGCGTCGGTTCGCTCCTGACATTTCGGCGGCCTCGATCACTTCGGGGGGCACGTTGCGGAGGCCTTCGATCGTGTAGCGCACAATTGGCACCGTGGCGAAAACCATCACCGCCGCGACCACGGCGACATCGTTCACGCCGAAAAGCATGATCACAGGGATAAGGTAGATGAAGCTTGGAAAGGTTTGAAGCGTGTCGCAGACAAGCAGCACCCGCGCCGCCCGCTTGGCCTGTGCAGCACCGAAGATGCCAAGCGGAAAGCCCACGACCAGGGCCAACACAACCGACACGACCACCATATAAACCGTGATCATCGCCCGGTCCCACCAGCCCGAAAGCGCGATGGGCAGAAAGAAGGCGAGACAGACAAGCGCAGAGCGCTGCCCCCCCACCCGCCACCCAACCGCAGCAAGGAAAGTAAGCACCGCCAGCACCGGCAGGGCGAGAAAGCTGTCGCGCAGAGGGATCAGAACCCAAGTGATGAGGAACCAGCGCAACCAATCCGTGACAGGAGAGATCAGCGCGATGAAGCCGTTGACGACCGCATCGACAGGTCCCGCCATGCTGAGGGCCTGCTTGCGCTCGACCTCGACAAAGTAGGGATGGAGTTGCGCCAGTGCGGCCCCTGCCAGAACCACGGCGCACCAGATCAGCAGCATCCTATTTCGTGCGAAGAAAGACGCCCCTGCCTCATGATGGACGGGTTGGCGATGCGCCCATGCCTTCGACAGGCGATCCAAGACCACGGCCAAAAGGACAATCGTCACGCCGATTTCGACGGATAGGCCGATCTTCAGGGCTTGCAAAAGCTGCAAGAGCTTTTGCCCCAAGCCGGGCATCCCGATGAAGGAGGCAAGCACCACCATGGCAAGGCTTTGCATGATGACCTGATTGACCCCGATCAGCAGTTCGGTTCGTGCGGCAGGTAACCTGACACGGGTCATCAGCTGCCAGCGCGTCGTCCCGCACATTTTGCCACTTTCGATGATTTCGGGCGACACGGCCCGCAGACCCAACATCGTCATGCGGATCATGGGCGGGACCGAAAAGATGATCGTGACGATGGCACCGGCCTTCGGCCCCACCCCGATAAATACGACGACCGGGATCATATAGGCGAAATGCGGCATGGATTGCGCGATGTTCAAAAGCGGGTTGAGCAGCCGTTCCACCCAGCGCGAACGCCATGCCGCCATCCCAAGCGCAAGACCCAAGAGAACCGAAAGAGGGGCGGCCACGACGATGACGGACAGCGTCTCCATCGCCCATTTCCACTGGCCCATAACAGCGATCCAGACGAAGGTTCCGCCCGACAAAAGCGCCAATCGCCAGCCGCCCAGAACCTGCCCGACCACCGCCATCGTCCCCGCGATCACGACCCATGGAATAGGGCCAAGACCCGGCCAGCGCGATTTGCCATAAAGGAGGTTCGCCGTCACATCGAGCAGGAATTCCACCACCTCTGCGAAGGCGCGGGTAAAGGCCATGAGCCCCAGATCATCGCGCAGAAAAGAGAAGCCCGTATTGATCCAATCGGCAAAGGGGATAACCATCCCGTCCGGCATGCGCATCACCCAATCGGGCAACACGCCTTGAAGCACGACCAGCAGGGCAGCCGCAGCCAACAATGCCCATGCCACCGTCACCCGAACCGGGCGCGCGCCCTCTGTCGCGACACGTGCCTCCATCATGCGACCGACCTTGGCGCATCGGGGCCAAGCAGGATATCGACGGCGGCGTCACGATCCATCATCCCGACCAAAAGGCCATCGCGGCCTGCGACCGGAATAAGGGGCCTCGGATCGCATAGCAGCATCCGCGCCAGTCCATGCAGGGTCTGTTCCGCCGCGACGGGGTCGCCTTCGACGGTTGCGCCTGCCAAGGGTCGCGCCAAGGCACCGGCCCGCACCACGCGCGAACGATCCACAGCCGAAGTGAATTTCGCCACATATTCCGTGGCCGGGGCCATCACGATACGCTCGGGTGTGTCGCATTGTTCGACCGCGCCGTCCTTCATGATCGCGATCCTGTCGGCCAGTCGGAGCGCTTCGTCAAAGTCATGCGTGATGAAGACGATGGTCTTCGCGACCATGGCCTTGAGGCGCAAAAATTCGTCCTGCATTTCCCGACGGATCAGCGGATCAAGGGCTGAGAAGGGTTCGTCGAGAAACCAGATATCGGGTTCTACCGCCAGCGATCGGGCGATCCCCACCCTTTGCTGTTGGCCGCCCGAAAGTTCGCGCGGGAAATACCCTTCGCGCCCTTTCAATCCCACGAGGGCAAGCATTTCCAATGCGCGCGCAATCCGTGAGGCGCGATCCTGACCGCGCATTTCCAAAGGAAAGGCCACGTTCTCCAGCGCGGTGCGGTGGGGCAGAAGGCCAAAGCTTTGGAACACCATCCCCATCTTGCGACGCCGCAGGTCGATCAGTTCGGACTCACCCAATGTTCCGATATCGCGCCCTTCGATCATCACCGATCCGGAAGTGGCATCGATCAGACGGGCAAGGCAGCGCACGAGGGTCGATTTGCCCGACCCGGACAGGCCCATGACCACCAACATCTCGCCCTTGGCAATATCCAGTGATACGTCACGCACGGCTGCGACATGCCCGCTTTGGCGCAATACCTCGGCCGTGGTATCGGGGGTCAAGGTCAGCTTTGCAGCCCCATCGCCGAAGACTTTCCAGAGATTGCGGCAGGAAATGACGATGTCTTGATCGGCCACGCATGTCTCCTTCGACAGAAGGCCACCCGCTTTGCGCGGGTGGCAAGTTGAGGGTATCGTCACCTGTCGGATGACCCGCAGACGCGGTGTTTGATTATTGGGTCCAGGGCTTCCAGACAGCCTCGTTCGCTTCCAGCCATGCTGTGGCCGCATCCTCTGGCTCCATCCCGTCGACATCGACGAGTTTTGCCATTTCAGCGATCTGGGCGTTGGTGAAGTTCACCTTTTGAAGCGTGGCATAGGCCCCTGGCCACTTGTCCTTCATCCCGTCCCAAGCCGCGATCTTCAGATAGCCGTTGGCGGGATTGCCGCAATCATAGGTCTTGTCGGGATGCAGGCCCACCGCAGGGTCCTTGTCGCAGCCCGCTTCCCATGCCGGAAACTCGACGAATTCACCCGGCCAGACGGCTTCGGCGAAGTTGGGGGTCCAGTTGAAGACGACGATGGGTGTCTTGTCCTTTTCCGCAGCCGCGATTTCAGCCCAAAGCGCGGCGGCCGACCCGGCATTCACCACGACGAAGTTCATGCCCAGCGCGTCGACCTTTTCCTGATCGTGCTTCAGCCAGTCCACCGGACCGCCGAGGAAACGGCCTTTGTCGCCCGTTTCAGGCGTGGCGAACAGGGCCGCGCATTCGTTCAGCGCCTGCCAGTCGGGCAGACCGGGGCAGGCTTCCTTTGTCCAGGTCGGATACCACCAGTCCTCGCGCGTTACGGCGTTATGGGTGGCGACATCATGAATGCCACCCTTTTCGACCGCCGCCGTAAAGGATGCACCGAAGGCCCCTTCCCAGACCTCAAGTTCCAAGGTCGCATCACCAAGGCGCACTGCTTCGTAAACCGCCTGACTGTCGGTCGAGACATATTCAACCGAATTGCCCATCGACTCGAAAATCTGGCCGACGGCGTTGCTCATGACGATCTGGCTGGACCAGTTATGTGTGGGGATAACGATGGGGTCCGACGAATCCTCGGCGAAGGCACCACCCGCGACGAATGCGCAAAGCGCACCCGACAGCAGCATTCCTGCTTTTCTATGCATCATTTCCGTTCCCTGTTGCATGGGGCCTGCTTTCGGCCCTCGTTTGTCGCGGAAAGTCTGGAAACTTTCCTGCCAGAAAACGTTATTGAGCAGTTGTGAACATGTCAGACCATAACGATGAACAGGCTAGAGAAAGTTGTGACAAGATGTTAACAGTTTCTTGGGGAAGGGCAGATCGGAGGGCAGGATGAACCCAGCGGCGGCCCATATCGTTGTGATTGAGGACGACCCCGTCACGCGGACGGCGCTGGCGGGTTATCTTGCGTCCTTCAGCTATCGCGTGACGGAATGCGCCGGGGCCGAGGCGGCGGAACGCGTGTTGGCCAGCGATAGCCCTGATCTTCTGATCGTGGACATCAACCTTTCGGGCAAGGATGGGCTGGAAATCACCCGCGAACAACGTGCCCGATCCGAGGTGGGGATTATCCTGCTGTCAGGGCGGACCGATGACGTGGATCGGATTGTCGGGCTGGAACTTGGGGCGGATGATTATGTCTGCAAGCCATTCAACAGGCGCGAACTGCTGGCGCGGGTCAAGAACCTGTTGCGGCGCACCACGGCCATGCGTCAGATGGCCCGCCGCATTGTGCATTTTGCGGGTTTCACCTTCGACACGGCGTCGCGCCATCTGACGGACTCGGCGGGTGATGTGATCCCGTTGACGCGCGGCGAATACGAACTTCTGCGCGCCTTCGTCTTGAACCCCGGCATCGTGATGGATCGTGACCGCCTCCTCGCCACGATCACGCATCGCCAGAATGGGACGAATACGAGGACCGTTGACGTCATGGTCAAACGGCTGCGGGCGAAGCTGAAGGACGATCCCCGCACCCCCCGCATCTTTGGCACCTCGCATGGCGAGGGCTATGTTTTCACTGCGCCGCTGGCATGAAACTTTGGGATTGAAGCGCGGCAAGGCTGCGGTGCAATTCGGCCTGCGCTTGTTTCAAGGCAGGGATCAGTTCGTCTTCGGCCCTTTTGTCCCCCGCCTCAACCGCTGCGAGCAGGGACACGAGTTGCGGCATGTCGAAATTACCGATTGCCCCTTTCAACTGATGGGCGATCCGCGCCCGATCCGCATGACGCCCCTGCGATATGGCCTGCATCAGGTCCGGAACCTCTGAGTCCATGCGGTCCAGCATCAGGGACACCAGCGCCTGCGTTCGGTCTGGCCCCAGATCGGCCAAGGTGGACGACACCGAGGCGGCAATCCCTGCCCGGCCGCAATACCGCCCAAGCGCCTCGGCCAACCGGGCCGGGATGATCGGTTTGGGCAGCACCTCAACCATCCCGGCCTCGCGGCAGGCGGCGATATCGCGCGGCTGAACATGCGCAGATATTCCGATGACGGGCAGTTGCGTTTCGTCGCGCAGTTGCCGTGTCACTTCGATCCCTGAAACGTCTGGCAGGCTGACATCCATCAGCACCGCGTCAAAATCGGCCTGCGTGACCAAATTCAAAGCCGCTTGACCGCTGCCTGCGATGGTTACCGAATGACCCATCTCTTCGAGGCAGTTCTGGATCACCGTCTGATTTACGGGGTGATCTTCGACAACCAAAAGACGCAGCGCGGGCGAAACGAGTGACGCGGTAGCCACGGCTGCTTTGGGCGCGACGATGGGCGAGAAACCCAAATCAAGGTGGAAGGTTGCGCCCTGCCCCAGCTTGCTTTCGACTGTCAGGCTTCCACCCATCAGATCAGTCAAGCGGCGCGAGATGGACAGGCCCAAGCCGGTTCCGCCAAAATGACGGGCCGTTTCGGCATCCTCTTGTTCGAATGGCGCGAAGATGCGCTCCAAGGCCTCGGGCGCGATGCCCTTGCCGCTGTCGCAGACGCTGAAACGGTAACGCCCTAGTCCGCCCAGTTCGGTGACAGATAGGGTAACACCCCCTTCGTCGGTAAACTTCAGCGCGTTAGAAACGAGGTTGAAGAGGATTTGGCGTAGTTTTCCGGCATCCCCTTGCAAATGAGGCTGCGCGCCCTCAGGTCCCGTCACCTTAAGTTGCAGGCCCTTTTCATCGGCGATCGGTCCCATGAGCAATTCGACATCCTTAAGAACTGCCGAAAGCTGAAATGGCACTTCCTCTAGGGCGACCATCCCGCCTTCCAGCTTGGAATGATCAAGGATGCTGTTGAGAACGCCCATCAAGCTTTCGCCCGACGCGAGTGCGACATCAAGTTGCGCCTTTTGCCGCGCCTGTAGGCGCCCTCGCCCTATGCCGCGCAACATGCCCAGAACGCCGTTCATCGCCGTTCGCACCTCGTGGCTCATCATGGCGAGAAAGTCGGTCTTGGCCCTGTCGGCATGTTCCGCCCGCGCGCGGGCCGCATCATGGGCTGCGACCTCGCCGCGCAATTGGGCCGTACGCTCGTCGACAAGCCGTTGCAGTTCGTTCCTGTGGGCCTGCAATTCGATCAGATGGCGTCCACGCTCTTCCTCAAAGGCGCGATTGGCCAGCGACTGACGGCGAAAAAACTCGACTGCGCCTTCCATTCGCGCGATCTCGTCGCGGCCCTTGGGGATGATTGGGGCGATCTCTTCGCCCTCGGCAAGGCTGAACATCCCCGCGCTTAGCCGATCAAGGCGGCGGATGACATTGCCGCGGACGTAAAACCAAAAGACCGCCAATGACAGGGCGAGTGCAAGGATGGACGACAACGCATAAAGCCGCTGTGTCGCTGCAATCGCTTCGGCCGCCAAAGCCCCGGCCGTGACCGCCCGCGCTTCGATCTGATCGGCGAGTTCCGAGGCAGCCTGTTCCAAGGCTTCGGCCGCGTCGCGCAGTTCACCCTGCGCGGCATCGATCCGGCGATCTAGGTCAAGCACTTCGCCTGCTGTTTCGAACAGGCCATCTGATTGCGGTGGCGCGGGTGTGCCGGTCCCCAACCTTCGCAACAGTGCAAGCGCACGATCCGCGCGGCGGGGATCGTTCACGGCCACGATCCGGCGCGTCACCACCTTCAGCCGCCCATTCAATTCCTCGCGCAGCGCGGCCAGTTCATCCGGCGATGCCACGGCTGCCACGCGGTTCAAGAGCAAGCCGATCTCGGCCGAATGGGCACGCATTTCCGTCATCAGCCCAAGCTGAAACAGATCAACCTCGATCAGCTTGTCCAAAGCTTCCAGCCGCGCTTCCCGGTCTCCCGACTCGCCTGCCTCGATCTCGTAGAGGTTTGAGATAACGGCAGCGGTCCCCATCTCGGCATTCGCGACCAGCGTATCCGAAATTTCGGTCAACTCTCGCGCTGCGGCCAATCCGTCCTGCAGTTGAACGTCCCGTCTTGCGATGAGAGAAATCCTTTGGCCTACCAGCCTTTCTAGGCCACGGATCGCCGCACGGACCTGCTGTTCGGCCGCCAAGGCCTCCAAAGGATTGCCTTCCGATCCTGTCGAATAACGCGCCAGACGAGACCGCAGCGCATCAACCTGCGCCATCAGGAATTCCGACCGCTCTGCCCTTTGTGCCTCGGTGCTTACTGCAGCAAGTTCAGGGGCCACGGCCACGACACGGCTTGTGCCTTCGGCCACGGCACGGACCTCTGAAATGGCGGGAATAGCCTCGGTCACCAAGCGCGACTGTGTCCGCGCGACGTCCTGCAATTCGAACCAACCCAGCACGGCAGTCGTCGCAGGAAAGCTCGCAATCACGGCAATTGCGAGCAAGAGCTTGCCACCGAGACTCGACTTGAAGCCGGGTTTTCGCAATTTTCACCCCAAGAGCGCCGCCATCCCCGTTAGGCTAGCATCGAATCCGCATCTGGGGGGAAAAACCGTTGATCCGCCTTTGTCTCGGCCTGTTGCTGGCAATAACCGCCCCCGCATGGGCCGAAAACCGCTGGCCACTTGTCGCGCCGGACAGGCCGTTTGACGATGACAGCCCCCTTACGACGGTGGAATATCTCGCGCTTGACCGCGCGAGTGAGCCGTGGCGGCTTTGCATCCTCTATCCGCACCTGAAGGACGCCTATTGGTTAAGTGTGAATTATGGAATGGTCGAAGAGGCCCGCCGTCTGGGTGTCTCTTTCGACCTTTTCGAAGCAGGTGGATATCCAAATCTCGAACGTCAACGTGAACAGCTGGCCGCTTGCGCAGATGAGGATTTCGACGCTGTGATTTTGGGGACTGTGTCCTATGACGGTCTGACCCCAGAAGTGGAACGGATCGCCGCCCTGAAGCCGGTGATTGCCGCCGTCAACGACATTGAAGACCGCGGCATCACCGCCAAAGCCAGCGTTCCATGGCGCGAGATGGGCGCCGCCGCGGGCCGGTTCATTGCGGGACTGCACCCTTCGGGCAGCGCAAGCGTAAATGTCGCTTGGTTTCCCGGTCCGGCTGGCGCGGGATGGGTGCCTTTCGTGGAGGAAGGCTTTCGCGCGGAACTTGCCAAATCCTCGGCCCGCCTTGTTACAACAAAATACGGCGATACCGGCCTTGAACAGCAGGTCCTTCTGGTCGAGGAGGTGCTGGATACCCAGCAGCAGGTTGACTACCTCATCGGTAGCGGTCCGATGGCCGAGGCCGCGGTTTCGATCCTTCGCGCACGTGGCATGACAGCGGATGTCGGCGTGGTGTCCACCTATCTCAGTCACGCCGTCTATCGCGGCATTACGCGAGATCGAATCCTCGCCGCGCCAACGGATTTTCCGGTTGTGCAGGGGCGTCTCGCCGTCGAAATGGCGGTCCGGGCCATCGAGGGCAGGTTGACGGTGGCACATGCCGGTCCACGAATCGAGATTGTCACATCCGGCAATGTGCAATCCATCGGAACCGAAGGGTCGCTTGCACCGGCAAGCTTCGTTCCGATTTTCGCATTGCCAAGCGGCGATGCTGGCCCCCCTTGATGTGACGGGACGCCCTGCGCTTGGGCAGAGGATGAAGGCCGTCTTGGGGACAAGGCCGAACGCCTGCTTTCTGCCGGTGCTCTTGTTGAACAGGGGCGATGGGTCAGCTGCCACGCTGACCTTGGTCCTTTGGGGACTTGAGATGATCCAGATGAAGCCTGCCAGATGGCCAAGCTCCACGATGGCAGCCCATAATTACCCAGTGGCAGTGAACGACCGTTTTCGTAGCAGATAAAAGGTTTTGGGAAAGCCTTGTGGCGGCAGAGATCGTACTTCCTTAGGGTCTGCACCTTTGACCGATCGCAGGCATCCACAGGATCTATTGCTCTTGCACCATCGAACTCGGCCTCCACCTCCCTATGCACACCCGTTCAAGGGCACGCCGTTGCTCGTCGGTTTCGTGGGATGTGGAGAATTTTCGCTTTCCGATCAACTTGATCAGGTCACTTGGCACACGCCGACTGTAACCGACGCGTCCCGATTTGCGATCTTGGGTCAGATCGTCAATCGTTATGTAGAGTCGCAAAGCCACGGCAGGCTGCCCTTGCGTAGCGAATATGTCGTGAGTTCAAGTTCAACCCGAGGAAACCGTTGATTTCCTTGAGAAGAATGGTGCCGCTGAAGGGACTCGAACCCCCGACCCCATCATTACGAATGACGTGCTCTACCAGCTGAGCTACAGCGGCCTGGTGGCGGGCTATTAGCATCGCTCTGTGGCGGTGTGTAGCCCCCTTGGGAAGAAAATTGCACCTCTCGCCGAAAGCGTCAGCGAATGAAATCGTCGATCACGGCGACACCCGGCGGCATTGGCGCGTCGAATGCACGCAATTCGGCGCTGGCGCCGGATAGGGGCACCGTGCGGGCAATCAGGGGGGACATGTCCACCACACCCCGCGTGATCAGGTCCAGCAGCGACGGATAACGCCAAGCGGGCATGCCCCGCGTGCCATAGACGGCCAATTGCTTCATGTAGACCGCATTCATATGGATCTCCATCCGCGCGGTATGGCCTGTGGGCAGTCCAACCTGCACATGCCGCCCCAAGGGGCGTAGGCAATCGATGCTGGCATTGGCGGTGGCAGCAATGCCCAGCGCCTCGATCGAGACATGGGCACCGCCCCCTGTCGCCTCGACGATCCGGGCAGCCACGTCGCCAGCGCGCGCGTCGAAGGCGGCCTCGGCACCTAAGGCCAGCGCATGGGAGAGTTTTTCCGGCACAACATCCACAACCACGACCCGCGCCCCCAAGGCGCGGCCAAGGATCAGCGCAGACAGCCCGATTCCGCCCGTGCCATGCACCGCCAGCCATTCGCCGGCCCTCAGATCGGCCCGCCCCGTCAGGGCGTGCCATGCGGTCGTCACGCGGCACCCAAGGCCCGCCGCGAGGACCGGCGAGATCGCCTCTGGCAGGCGCGCAAGGTTATGGGCGCGCGGCACCGAGATGTATTCTGCATAGGCCCCCGGTTCACCGAAACCCGGCACGCGCTGCGACCGGCAGATCGTGGTCTGTCCCGATTGGCAATCGGGGCATTGCCCACAGGCTAGGATGAAGGGTGCGATGACCCGGTCTCCAACCTGCCAGCGGGACAGCGGTCCGGCCTCCACCACCTCGCCGCAATATTCGTGACCCGGAATGGCCCCCGGCTTCACGCGGGGATGTTCCCCAACCCAGCCGTGCCAATCGCTGCGGCAGATGCCGCAGGCAAGAACCTTGAGGATGACGCCGTCCGCCTCGCATTCGGGATCGGGGACGGCGTCGAGGATAAGGTCTTCGCGATAGGCTTTCAGGATGGCGGCGCGCATGGGTCTGTCCTTCTTGGGCCACCACCCAAGCACCCGGCGCGGCAGCGGGCAAGGCCCAAGCCGACACCCGCCCGTCGCAGAAAGACCGGGATGTCAGAGAATCTCGACCCGGTAGCTTTCGATCACGGTGTTGGCGAGAAGCTTTTCGCACATCGCCTTCACATCCGCCTCGGCCTTGCTTCGGTCCGTCTCTGCCAGATCAAGCTCGATCACCTTGCCCTGACGCACGCCTTCCACCCCGGCAAAGCCCAGCGTGCCCAGCGCGTGGCGCACGGCCTCACCCTGCGGATCAAGGACGCCATTCTTCAACATGACGGTGACGCGCGCTTTCATCTTCATTCCCCGGCCAAGGTTGGATTGGCGCTGCCATAACGCCCCGCCCCCGCGGGGGCAAGGCATCAGTCAATTGATCAGCGTCGGCTTCGTCGGATGGGTGACATTCGACGGCAGCACGCCCAGCCTGCGGGCGAGTTCCGTATAGACATCCGCCAGTGGCCCGGGGTCGCGGGTGACGCCATCGCGTTCCATCGATTCTGCCGCCCCGCGCAGATCCCACAGACGGCAGCTGTCGGGGCTGATTTCGTCGGCGATGATCAGGCGCATGTAGTCGCCATCCCAGATGCGGCCCACCTCGATGCGGAAATCGGCCAGCCGGATGCCCACACCCATCATCACGCCCGACAGGAAGTCATTCACCCGCAGGGACAGCGCCACGATATCATCAAGGTCCTGCTGGCTGGCCCAGTTGAAGGCGAAGATATGCTCTTCGCTGACCATGGGCGTGCCCAGGCGTTCGTCCTTGTAGTAATATTCCACGATGGGGCGCGGCAGCGGCGTGCCTTCGGGAATGCCGAGACGGGCCGAAAGCTCGCCTGCGGCAAAGTTCCGCACCACCACTTCAAGCGGGATAATCTCGGCCATCCGCACCAGTTGTTCGCGCATGTTCAGACGGCGGATAAAATGGGTGGGCACGCCGATGGCGTTCAGACCCGTCATGAAGAATTCCGACAGCCGGTTGTTCAGCACGCCTTTGCCTTCCACGGCCGCAGGCGCGGGGGTGGCGGGGCTGGGGGCGCTGTCATCCTTGAAATACTGGATCAGAGTGCCCGGCTCTGGCCCTTCGTAAAGGATCTTCGCCTTGCCCTCGTAAACCTTCTTGCGACGTGCCATGAATGCTCCGGTCAATGCACAAGGCGGGGCAACCCCGAGGGTTCCCCGCCTGCTCTCGCGGCTATAGTCCAAGCCGATGCATCCCGCAAGGCGGCAGGCCGTCCGACAGGGCGCTTACCGTCGCAGGGCGCCGCCATCCTCTTGCAGCGGACGCGCCCTGCGGGCATATGAAGGATAAGCCAACACCGGATCAAGGGGCACCACATGACCACCTTCGACGATCGCGAAAACGCCTTCGAGGCAAAGTTCGCCCATGACGCCGACATGCAGTTCCGCGCCGAAGCCCGCCGCAACAAGCTTGTCGGGCTTTGGGCTGCGGGCCTTTTGGGCAAGGACGGCGATGCCGCCGCGGAATATGCCATGAGCGTGGTGAGCGCCGATTTCGAGGAAGCCGGGATCGAGGATGTGGTGCGCAAGGTCGCGGGCGATCTGGCCGGAAAGGCCAGCGCCGATGACGTGCGCGCCAAGATGGCCGAGCTTTTGCCCGTGGCCAAGCAGCAGCTGATGGACGAGCTTTGAGGTAGGATGGGCGAGAGCGCCCATGCTACGGATCAAAAGGCACCCTGCGGGGTGCCTTTTTGGTATCCGCAGTGGCGATCTTGACGTGGCCTTCAAGATCATCATGCGGAATATCGAATTGCCTCATGCCGTCGCGCATGGCAGACGATTGGCATAACGTTTCAGAAAGGTGCCCCATGGCCGATGCGCTGACCGAGCTTCTCTCTACCCGCGACTGGCTGATGGCCGATGGCGCGACGGGGACGAACCTGTTCAACATGGGCCTGTCTTCGGGCGAACCCCCGGAACTGTGGAATGTCGATGAGCCCCAAAATATCCGCCAACTCTATCGCGGGGCGGTCGAGGCAGGGTCGGATATCTTTCTGACCAACACTTTCGGCGGAAATGCGGCGCGTCTGAAGCTGCACAATGCCCAAGGCCGGGTGCGCGAGTTGAACCGGGTTGGCGTCGAACTCGGCCGCGAGATTGCCGATGCCTCTGGGCGCAAGGTGGTGGTGGCCGGGTCAGTCGGCCCGACGGGCGAGATTTTCGAGCCGATGGGCACCCTGACCCACAAGGATGCGGTCGAAATCTTCCATGAACAGATGGAGGGGATGAAGGAGGGCGGCGTTGACGTCCTGTGGATCGAGACGATCTCGGCCCCGGAAGAATACCGCGCGGCGGCAGAGGCAGCGAAATTGGCAGGCCTGCCTTGGTGCGGGACCATGAGCTTTGATACCGCCGGGCGGACGATGATGGGTGTCACCTCTTCGGCGCTGGCCGAACTGGTGGAAAAGCTGCCCAATCCGCCCATCGCCTTTGGCGCGAATTGCGGGGTGGGGGCGTCCGATCTGATGCGCACGGTTCTGGGCTTTGCCTCGACCGGGACGGAACGGCCCATCATCGCCAAGGGGAATGCAGGCATTCCGAAGTATCACGATGGCCATATCCATTACGATGGCACGCCGGAATTGATGGCCGAATATGCAGTTCTGGCCCGTGACGCAGGCGTGCGGATCATCGGGGGATGCTGCGGCACGATGCCCGAACATCTGCGCGCCATGCGTGCCGCATTGGAAAGCCGCCCGAAAGGCCCGCGCCCAACGTTGGAGACGATCAGCGAAGCCTTGGGTGGCTTCTCTTCGGCCTCGGACGGCACGGGCGATGATGCGGGCGCGCCGCGCCGCGAACGGCGGGGGCGGCGCGGCTGAGGCCGCGCCAAAACCGCCCTTGCGCCCTGCCCCGCCCTGCCCTAAGACGCCCGCGGAATTCGGGCCTTGCGGGGGGGATGCATGCCGCTTCTCGTGATGAAATTCGGGGGCACCTCGGTGGCCGATCTTGCGCGCATCGAGAATGCCGCGAAGAAGGTTCAGAAAGAGGTGGAACGCGGCTATGACGTGATCGTCATCGTCAGCGCCATGTCCGGCGAAACCAACAAGCTTGTGGGTTACGTCGAAGGCACCTCCAAACTCTATGACGCCCGGGAATATGATGCCGTCGTCGCATCAGGCGAGAATGTGACCGCCGGGTTGATGGCGCTGCGTCTGCAAGAGATGGGCATTCCCGCTCGGTCCTGGCAGGGCTGGCAGGTACCGATCCAGACGACGGCGCAGCATGGATCTGCCCGGTTCGTGGATATCCCGCGCGCCAATATCGATGCGAAATTCGCCGAAGGCTTCAAGGTTGCTGTGGTGGCGGGCTTTCAGGGCGTAAGCCCAGAGGGCCGTATCACCACCCTTGGCCGTGGCGGCAGCGACACCACTGCTGTGGCCTTTGCCGCAGCCTTTGGGGCGGAACGCTGCGATATCTATACCGATGTGGATGGCGTCTATACCACCGATCCACGCGTGTCATCCAAGGCGCGCAAACTGGAAAAGATCGCTTTTGAGGAAATGCTGGAACTGGCCTCGCTTGGGGCCAAGGTGCTGCAGACCCGGTCGGTTGAACTGGCCATGCGCTACAAGGTGCGGCTGCGCGTCCTGTCCTCTTTTGAAGATACCGACGAAACGTCCGGCACCCTTGTGTGCGACGAGGAGGAAATCATGGAATCGAAAGTTGTCTCTGGCATCGCCTTTTCGCGCGAAGAAGCCAAGATCACCCTCTTTACCATCGAGGACCGCCCCGGCGTCGCCTCGGCCATCTTCGGCCCCTTGGCCGATGCGGGGGTGAATGTGGACATGATCGTCCAGAACATTTCCGAAAAGGACTATGACGACGCCCATCCCGGCGCTGTGACGGATATGACCTTTTCCTGCCCGATCAATCAGGTCGAGCGTGCCAAGAAGGCGATGGAAGACGCCAAGCTTGCGGGCAAGATCGGTTATGATGAGTTAATCGTCGATACCGACGTGGCCAAGGTTTCGGTCGTGGGGATCGGCATGCGGTCCCATGCCGGGGTTGCGGCCAAAATGTTCAACGCGCTGGCCGCCGAAGGGATCAATATCAAGGTGATCTCGACATCGGAGATCAAAATCTCTGTCCTGATTGACCGGAAATACATGGAATTGGCGGTGCAGGCGCTGCATGACGCGTTTGAACTGGAAAAGGCCTGAGCTTTTTTCGGCAAAATTCGTCGAAGACATTTGCCCTCTCCCATTGGGAGAGGGTTTCTTTATGACCAAGGCCCTGCGCCTGACGACAGGGGTTCCGCAGGCCCCGGACCTGTGGTCTAAAGACGCCGACGGGGACAAGAAAAACCATGCCGGAACGGACCGAAAGCGAAAGCCGCAAGCTGTTGCGCCGGTTGCGCGATACGCTCGCCACCACCGGTGGCGGACAGGATCGGCTGGACCGCATCACCCATCTGATCGCGGATTCGATGGGGACCGAGGTGTGTTCCATCTACCTTTTCCGCGATGCCGATACGCTGGAGCTTTGTGCCACCGAAGGGCTTAAGGCAGAGGCTGTTCACCAGACACGGATGAAGCTGGGCGAAGGTCTTGTCGGCCGTGTCGCCCGCTCGGGCCTGCCTGTGAACACGGCCAATGCGCCACAGGAAAAGGGCTTCCGCTACATGCCGGAAACGGGGGAGGAGATTTATTCCTCGTTCCTGGGCGTGCCGATCCAGAGGGTGGGCGAAAAGCTGGGCGTGCTGGTCGTCCAGTCCCGCACCGCGCGCGAGTTTTCGGAAGATGAAATCTACGCGCTGGAAGTCGTGGCCATGGTTCTGGCCGAGATGACCGAACTTGGCGTCTTTGCAGGTGACGGCGACGGTCTTCGGGCACTGCACAAGCAATCTGTGATGATCCGTGGCGGCACCGGGCAGGAAGGCGCAGCGGAGGGGCGCGTCTGGCTGCACGAGCCGCGCGTCGTGGTGACGAACCCCGTGGCCGACGATCCCTTGACCGAGATCGAGCGTATCCGCGAGGCGGTGGGCAAGCTGCGCGTGTCGGTCGATGACCTTCTGTCGGCGGAAAGCCTTGATAAGGATCAGAAGGCCGTGCTTGAGGCCTATCGGATGTTTGCCAATTCGCGCGGTTGGCTGAAGCGGATGGAGGATGACATCGCGCGGGGACTTTCGGCCGAAGCTGCGGTGGAGAAGGAGCAATCCGCCACCCGCGCCCGGCTGGAACAGGTACCGGATGCCTATTTGCGCGAACGTCTGCACGATCTGGATGACCTGTCCAACCGTTTGTTGCGCATCCTGACCGGGCAAGGCGCGGATACGGGTGCGACGATGCCGGAGAACCCGATCCTTGTGGCCCGGAATATCGGACCTGCGGAACTCTTGGATTACGGGCGCAAGTTAAAGGGCGTCGTGCTGGAGGAAGGCTCTGTCGGGTCGCATGCCGCCATCGTGGCGCGTGCCTTGGCTATTCCCCTTGTCATCCACGCCGACCGTATCGTGACCGAGGCGCTGAACGGCGACCAGATTTTGGTCGATGGCGATCAAGGGATCGTCCATCTGCGGCCAGAGGAAACCGTGGCGCGGGCCTTCCGCGACAAGATCGCCATGCAGGCCGCCGCGCAGCAGCGTTATGCGTCCTTGCGGGGGCTGCCCGCGCAGTCAAAATGCGGAACCGTCACAACGCTGATGATGAATGCCGGGCTGATGGCTGATCTGCCCAGCCTTGATGGATCGGGTGCCGAAGGCGTGGGCCTGTTTCGCACCGAACTGCAATTCCTTGTCCGCAACAAGATGCCCCAACGGGCCGAATTGGCCGCGCTTTATGCCCGCGTGATGGATGCCGCGCATGGCAAGCGGGTGGCCTTCCGCACGTTGGATATCGGGTCGGACAAGGTGCTGCCGTATATGAAGCCGCAGGATGAGCCGAACCCTGCAATGGGGTGGCGGGCGATCCGCGTGGGGTTGGACAAGCCCGGTGTCTTGCGGATGCAGTTGCAGGCGCTGATCCGGGCGTCGAAGGGGCGCGCCCTGACTGTTATGTTCCCCTTCATTACCGAACTTTCGGAGTTCACCACCGCCCGCGGTCAGGTCCTGCACGAGCTAGAGCGAGAAAAAGCGCTTGGCCACACGATCCCCGCGCGGGTCGAGATCGGCGCCATGCTGGAAACCCCCAGCCTTGCCTATGCGCCGCGTGCCTTTTTCGAATTGACGGATTTTGTTTCGATCGGGGGCAACGATCTGAAACAGTTCTTCTTCGCCGCCGACCGCGAGAATGAACGGGTGCGCCGGCGCTATGACACGCTGAACGTATCTTTTCTGAACTTCCTTTCCCAGATCATCGCCCGTTGCGCCGAAACGGGGACGCCGCTTTCCTTCTGTGGCGAGGATGCGGGCCGTCCTGTCGAGGCGCTGGCCTTCGCCGCGCTGGGGCTGCGGGCGCTGTCAATGCGGCCTGCCTCTATCGGCCCGGTCAAGGCGCTGCTGCGGCGGGTAGACCTTGCCGAGGCGCGCGCCGTCATCGACCGGGCCATAGCAGAGGGCGCGGAAAGCGTGCGCCCTGCGCTCATGGCATGGCTGGCGGACCAGCCGGAATAGGCCCTAGCTCCGCGCCGACCGGATCAGATCAAGGATGCGGCGTGCCGCTTCGGGGATGTTGGTGCCGGGGCCGAAGATCGCCTTGACGCCGCTATCATAGAGGAACTGATAATCCTGCTGCGGGATCACGCCGCCGCAGATGACAAGGATATCCTCTGCCCCCGCATCCTTCAGCGCCTGCACCAGTTTGGGCGCAAGCGTCTTGTGCCCTGCCGCCTGCGAGGAAATGCCCACCACATGCACGTCATTGTCGATGGCGTCCTGCGCGGCCTCTTCCGGCGTCTGGAACAGGGGGCCCACATCCACGTCGAAACCGATATCGGCAAAAGCCGTGGCGATGACCTTCGCGCCCCGGTCATGGCCATCCTGCCCCATCTTCACGACCAGCATCCGGGGGCGTCGACCTTCCGCCTCGGCAAAAGCCTCCACGTCCTTCTGGATGCGGGCAAAGCCTTCGTCGCCTTCATAGGCCGACCCATAGACCCCGGCCAGCGTCTTCACCTCGGCCCGATGCCGCCCGAACACCTTTTCCATCGCGTCCGAAATCTCCCCGACCGTGGCCCGTGCACGAGCCGCCTCTACCGCTGCCTCAAGCAGATTGCCGCCCTCACCCGCGCGGCGGGTCAGTTCGGCCAAGGCCGCCTGCGCGCGACCCTCATCCCGCGCGGCACGGGTGGCCTGCAACCGCGCCACCTGCGCCTCGCGCACCGCCATGTTGTCGATGTCGAGGATGTCGATCGGCTCTTCCTTGTCCTTGCGATATTTGTTCACGCCGACGATGACCTCTTCGCCGCGGTCGATCATCGCCTGCCGACGGGCGGCGGATTCTTCGATCCGAAGCTTGGGCATGCCCGTGGCGACGGCCTTGGTCATGCCACCCATCGCCTCGACCTCTTCCATCAGCTTCCACGCCTCATCGGCAAGCTGGGCGGTCAGTGCCTCAACGTAATAGGACCCGGCCAGCGGGTCGATGACCTTGGTCACCCCCGTCTCTTCCTGAAGGATAAGCTGGGTGTTGCGCGCGATGCGGGCGCTGAACTCCGTCGGGAGGGCAATCGCCTCATCCAGCGCATTGGTGTGCAGGGATTGGGTGCCGCCCAGCACCGCCGCCATCGCCTCATATGCCGTGCGGATGACGTTGTTATAGGGGTCCTGCTCCTGCAAGGACACGCCCGAGGTCTGGCAATGGGTGCGCAGCATGAGGGAGGAGGCCTTTTTCGCGCCGAACCCTTCCATGATCCGGTGCCACAGCATCCGCGCCGCGCGGAGCTTCGCGGCCTCCATGAAGAAGTTCATCCCGATGGCGAAAAAGAACGAGAGTCGCCCGGCGAAATCGTCCACATCCATCCCCCGCGCCAGCGCAGCGCGCACATATTCGCGCCCATCGGCCAGCGTGAAGGCCAGTTCCTGCACGAGGTTCGCCCCCGCCTCTTGCATGTGATAGCCAGAAATGGAGATGGAGTTGAACTTCGGCATCTCTTTCGAGGTGAATTCAATGATATCCGCGATGATCCGCATCGAAGGTTCGGGCGGATAGATATAGGTGTTGCGGACCATGAACTCTTTTAGGATGTCGTTCTGGATGGTCCCCGACAGGGCCGCGCGGGACACGCCCTGCTCTTCCCCGGTGACAATGAAATTCGCAAGGATCGGGATGACCGCGCCGTTCATCGTCATCGACACGCTGACCTTTTCCAACGGGATGCCGTCGAAGAGGACCTTCATATCCTCGACGCTGTCGATGGCGACGCCCGCCTTGCCCACATCGCCCACTACGCGGGGATGATCGCTGTCATAGCCGCGATGGGTGGCCAGATCGAAGGCCACTGAGACGCCCTGTTGGCCTGCCGCCAGTGCCTTGCGGTAGAAGTTGTTGCTCTCTTCCGCCGTGGAAAACCCGGCATATTGCCGGATCGTCCAGGGGCGGCCCGCATACATCGTGGCGCGCACCCCGCGCGTATAGGGCGCAAGGCCCGGCAATTCGCCCATTTGCGGCAGCCCGGCCACATCGGCGGCGGTATAAAGCGGCTTGACCGCGATGCCTTCCAGCGTCGCCCAAGTCAGGCTTTCGGGGTCCGCCCCCTTCAACTCCTTGGCCGCCAAAGCGCGCCATTTGGACAGGTCTTCCGACATCTTTCTTCCTTCCCTCAAGCCATCGCAGAGCGTTGGCATATCTCTTGGGTTTTCAGGCCCCTGCCCTATATTCAGGGCAAAGGGGAACCGAATGAAAACGCTCCGATCCATCCTTCTTGCGGCTCTCTTGCCGCTGGCCTCTGTAGCCTTCGCGCAGGAGGCGACTGATGCCCCGGCGGGCTTTGTCGCCAATGCGGCGGCGGATGTGGCTTTTGACGATCTGCTTTACGTCAAGCGGCCCATTGCCGTCTTTGCCGATAGCCCGAACGACCCGAACTACATCCGGCAGATGGAACTGCTCGCCCGTGATCCCCGTGCGTTGGACAGCCGGGATGTGATCGTCGTCGTCGACACCGATCCCGATGCCCGCAGCGATTGGCGCAAAAAGCTGCGCCCGCGGGGTTTCTCGCTTGTCCTTCTGGATAAGGATTTGAAACCCGTCCTCCGCAAGCCCCTGCCGTGGGAGGTGCGCGAGATCGTCAATGCAATCGACAAGTTCCCCCTGCGCCGTCAGGAAGTGCAGCAGGGCGCGGGGCTTGGCACCGGGGGCTAACCCTGGCGCATCAAGCCGCCTCACCGCCCTGCCCCTTTGGACCGCAGCACCGGGCGACAGAAGCGTTTCCGCAAAGGTAGCCGCATCAAGGGTGACTTGCCGGAGCATGGCGTCACTCAAACTCCATGATGATGTCGTCCACCTTCAGGCTGGCTCCGGCGCTGGCGGCGATCTTCTTCACCACCCCGCGGCGTTCGGCCTTGAGGATGTTTTCCATCTTCATCGCCTCGACCGTGGCCAAGGCTTGGCCTTCCTGCACCTCGTCCCCTTCAGAGACGTTGATCTTCACCACCAGCCCCGGCATCGGGCAAAGCAGGAATTTCGACGTGTCGGGCGGCAGCTTTTCCGGCATCAGAAGCGAAAGGTCATGCTGGCGCGGGCTGCGGACAAAGCATTTCAGATCGGCCCCCCGCACGCGCAGGCGAAAGCCCATAGGCACCTTGCCCACCTTCATCACGAGGGGTCTGCCATCCACGGTCAGGCGTGCCAATTGCTGGCCCGGTGTCCAATCGCTTTCCACGCGATGCGCGGTGCCTTCGGCGAAGGTCACGGTCGACCCGGCCTTATCCGCCGAAATCTTCACGGCAAAGCTTTCGCCCTGCAGGCTGACCACCCAGTCATCGCCCACCCGGCGCTGATGGTTGTCCATCGTGCCCGAGATGCGGGTGCGCCGAATTTCCGCCACGCGGTTCATTGCAGCCGCCGCCGCCGCCACGCGGCGCAACATCGCCCCGTCCAGCACCACCCCGTTGAAGCCTTCGGGATATTCCTCGGCGATGAAGGCGGTGGTGATATTGCCGCTGGTGAAGCGCGGATGATCCATCACGGCCGAACAGAAGGGCAGGTTATGGCCGATCCCTTCCACCTCGAACGTATCCAGCGCAAGCCGCATCTCTTCGATCGCCGCCGCGCGGGTTTCACCCCAGGTGCAGAGCTTGGCGATCATCGGGTCGTAATACATGGAAATCTCGCCGCCTTCATAGACGCCAGTATCGTTGCGGACGATACCGCCACCTGTGGTCTTGCCTTCGACTGGCGGGCGATAGCGGGTCAGCCGCCCGATGGAGGGCAGGAAGTTTCGATAGGGGTCTTCGGCGTAAAGGCGGCTTTCCATCGCCCAGCCATTGATTTTCAGATCGGTCTGCTTGAACGGCAGGGGTTCGCCTGCCGCCACGCGGATCATCTGTTCGACCAGATCCACCCCGGTGATCAATTCGGTAACCGGATGTTCCACCTGCAAGCGGGTGTTCATCTCAAGGAAATAGAAGTTCCGGTTGCCGTCCACGATGAATTCCACCGTGCCTGCGGATGTATAGCCCACCGCCTTGGCCAAGGCGCAGGCCTGTTCGCCCATCGCCTTGCGCGTTGCCTCGTCAAGGAAGGGCGACGGCGCCTCTTCGATGACCTTCTGGTTCCGGCGCTGGATGCTGCATTCGCGTTCATGCAGATAGACGCAGTTGCCATGCTTGTCGGCCAGCACCTGAATTTCGATGTGGCGCGGCTGGGTGACAAATTTCTCGATGAAGATGCGGTCGTCGCCAAAAGATGCCGCGGCCTCGTTCTTTGACGATTGGAACCCTTCCGCCGCTTCTTGATCGTTCCACGCGATGCGCATGCCCTTGCCGCCGCCGCCGGCGCTCGCCTTGATCATCACCGGATAACCGATCTGGCGCGAGATGGTGACCGCCTCCTCGCTGTCGGCGATCAGGCCCATATAGCCCGGAACAGTGGACACCCCGGCCTCTTTGGCCAGTTTCTTCGAGGTGATCTTGTCCCCCATCGCCTCGATGGCAGGCGACGGCGGGCCGATGAAGACCACGCCCTCTTTTTCCAGCGCGGCAGCGAAATCCATCCGCTCGGACAAAAAGCCATAGCCGGGATGCACCGCTTCGGCCCCCGTGGCGCGGATCGCCTCCATGATCTTATCAATCACGATATAGGATTGGTTCGCGGGGGGCGGGCCGATATGCACCGCCTCATCCGCCATCTTGACGTGCAGCGCGTTGCGGTCGGCATCGGAATAGACGGCCACCGTCTTGATGCCCATCTTGCGCGCGGTCTTGATGACGCGGCAGGCAATCTCGCCCCGGTTGGCGATCAGGATTTTCTTGAACATCTCTCTCCCCTTCCACCGCATCCGGGCCGGGATGCGGGCATGACAAAGGCCACCGGGGCGGAATGCCCCGATGGCCTTGCGTTCGTTGTAACAGTCGTTGCGACAGGCCGCCCGCAGGCGGCCGTCAGATCAGTAGCGACGGCAGGGCGGCAGACCCGGCAGGCCGCAAGAGGCCGCACCGGCAAGCGCGCCAAGGGCCGCGCCTGCGACCATGTTTTCATCCGTGGCGTCGGCGATGGCGGCACCCGCAATGGCGCCGGCCATGCCGCGCTCGGTCGGGGTGGACATGCAGCCCGAAAGGGTGGTGGTCGCAAGTGCAAGGATGACGAAATATTTACGCATGGCTCGATGCCTCTCTGGGTTGTCGTTGCGGCCAAGTTTACCGCACAGCCCACATCTTGAAAGAAGAAAGCGCTTTGTTCCAGCACCGAGTTACGCTGATCGGCGGTTGTGCGCGCATGTCCCATGACCCCGGAAAGGCCCGACCCGCCCCGCAA
Organism: Fuscovulum ytuae; assembly: GCF_029953595.1. Taxonomy (NCBI): domain Bacteria; kingdom Pseudomonadati; phylum Pseudomonadota; class Alphaproteobacteria; order Rhodobacterales; family Paracoccaceae; genus Fuscovulum; species Fuscovulum ytuae. The sequence continues at coordinate 1,529,726 of NZ_CP124535.1, forward strand.
GGGGACAGGCCGGGTAAAGGGGAAAGGGGTACAGTCACGGCAGGTTCTGCTTTCGCAGAGACGGGGCGGATGGGACAATCGCCCCGCATAGGGGAAAGAGTGGCAATCGTCTTTCGCCCTGACAACGACTATTGCAGCGCAACGTGTCAGCTGTGCAAAACCCTGCCAGAACTTCGGGACGATCGGCGAATGCATGCCTACCTCTCATCCTCGTCGTCGTAGTCGTCGATCAAATCATCGTCATCAAAGCCGAAATCCGGTGCGTCAGGCGCAAAGACCTCGGGGAAGGCCGCCTCGGCGCGCTTGCGGTCGATCCTGAGAAGCGCGTCGTAAGAGCAGGGATCGAACGGGTCTTCCGCAGGCACCACCTCGCGCCCGAAAAGCCAGCTTAGCCGTCCCGCATCCAGATTGCCGCGTTCGAAGGGTTCTTCCCCGAACTGCGCCCAAAGCGCCGCCATGAAGCCCTGATCGGCCATCCGGTCGGCATGTTTGCGGTCCTTGAACCGTTCTCGGCGAACGATCTTTGTCGCCCCGTCCTTCTTGTTGGCGCGGCGGATGGTGAACTGGAAATCTGTGCCGGGAAGGCGGCCCGGAAAGCCGCGATGTTTCAGCATGGTTTGCCCCTTTCGATGCCAAGGGGCGCGTCATGGCGGATCGGCCGCCCGGCGTCAAACCAGAGGCCAGACAGAATAAGGGCGGGCCGAGGCGCATCCGCCCCGAAGGCCCGCCCAGATTCCTTACTTGTATTTGCCGGTATACGTGGGCTCGACCGAAACCGGCTCCTGAACGTAAACGACTTCTTCTTCCTTGGCGGCGCAAGCCGCGACAAAGGCGACCATGCAAAGTGCCAGCAGGGTCTTGGTGCTCTTCGACATCCTCTACTCCTATGTTCTTGGAGGGTCGGGTCGGACGACAAGCCGTCCGCCCGCCCTCGATGCGAGGCATAGGCCGCTTGGGTTCGGCCTGATGGCACCTTAGCGGAAAAAACCGATAAAGGACACGCAGACCAAGCCAAGTTGTCGGCCTGTGGCACAGCTACATCAGGCAAGGCCAAGCCGGCAAGAGTCTTGAAGGCGGCATAGGCGGACATCAGAACATCTCCCATTGGCACGCGCCGTCTTCGATCCGGAAGGACTCGAAGTACTGCACCGCATCCGGGGCCGCCTCACCAAAGGGCACAGGCACGTCAGAAATTGAGATGACGATCTGCGCCGGTTTCGGCCCGAACTCTGCCACCCGCGGCAGGGCAAAGCTGTCGCAAAGCTGCTGAAGGTCCTCGCTCGCCGCCTCGAAACCCAAACCGCCCCCCGGCGCGACGGCCTCTGAGACAAAGCGAAACCGCAGCGTCATCCCCTCGGGCCCCGGTACGTTCCAGATCACGTCCTGCAGCACCGCCTCATGCCCCGATTGCAGGGTCACGACGACACCCGCCCCCTCCATGACCTGCGGTCCCTCTTGCGCAAGGGACGGCAGCGCCAAAAGCGCAGCACAGGCCAAGGTCAGGAGCGGGCGGTGCATCATCTGGCCTTCAGAGCGGGATGTTGTCGTGCTTTTTCCAGGGATTTTCCTGCCGCTTGTTGCGCAGGCTGGCAAAGGCCCGTGCCACCCGGCGGCGGGTCGAATGGGGCATGATCACTTCGTCGATGAAACCCTTCTCGGCGGCCACGAAAGGATTGGCGAAGCGGTCCTCGTAATCCTTCACCCGCGCGGCGATCTTGTCCTTGTCGGACAATTCGCTGCGATAAAGGATTTCGACTGCCCCTTTCGCCCCCATCACCGCCACCTCGGCTGTGGGCCAAGCATAGTTGAAATCGCCCCGCAGGTGTTTGGACGACATCACGACATAGGCCCCGCCATAGGTCTTGCGCGTCAGCACGGTCACCTTCGGCACCGTCGCCTCGCCATAGGCAAACAGAAGCTTTGCCCCATGCTTGATGACACCGCCATATTCCTGACTGGTGCCCGGCAGGAAGCCCGGCACATCGACAAGCGTCAGGATCGGGATTTCGAAAGCGTCGCAGAACCGCACGAAACGGGCGGCCTTGCGGCTGGCGTCGATATCAAGGCAACCGGCCAGAACCATCGGCTGGTTCGCCACCACGCCCACCGTCTGCCCTTCAAGCCGGACGAAACCGGTGATGATATTGCCCGCGAATTCCTTCTGGATCTCGAAGAAATCGCCCTCATCGGCGATCTTCAGGATCAGTTCCTTCATGTCATAGGGCTGGTTCGGATTGTCCGGCACCAGCGTATCCAATGACATCTCCACCCGATCGGGCGCGTCGAAGAAGGGGCGCACCGGTGCCTTCTCGCGGTTGTTCAGCGGCAGGAAATCGAAAAGCCGCCGCGTTTCCGCGATCAGTTCCACGTCGTTTTCATAGGCGCCATCGGCGACAGAGGACTTCTTGGTATGGGTCGAAGCCCCGCCCAATTCCTCGGCGGTGACATGTTCGTTGGTCACCGTCTTCACCACGTCGGGGCCGGTGACGAACATGTAGGAACTGTCCTTCACCATGAAGATGAAGTCGGTCATCGCGGGCGAATAGACCGCGCCGCCTGCGCAAGGCCCCATGATCAGCGAAATCTGCGGCACCACGCCGGATGCCATGATGTTGCGCTGGAACACCTCGCCATAAGCGGCCAGAGACGACACGCCTTCCTGAATCCGCGCCCCGCCGGAATCGTTCATCCCGATCACCGGCGCGCCATTCTGGATCGCCATATCCATGATCTTGCAGATCTTGGCCGCATGGGTTTCCGACACCGACCCACCCAGCACGGTGAAATCCTGCGAAAAGACATAGACCATGCGGCCGTTTATTGTGCCCCAGCCCGTCACCACGCCGTCGCCGGGATGTTTCGTCTCTTCCATCCCGAAATCGGTGCAGCGATGCTGCACGAACATATCGAATTCCTCGAAGCTGCCCTCGTCCAGCAGCAATTCGATCCGCTCACGCGCGGTCAGCTTGCCCTTGGCGTGCTGCGCCTCGACCCGGCGCGCACCGCCCCCGGCACGGGCCACGGCACGGCGGTCTTCCAGTTCTTGCAGGATATCCTTCATCGGCGCTCTCCCCCCGAATTTCGCGGGACCATAGCGGGGCGGGCGGCCTGCTCCAAAGGGAGTCTGGCATATTTGCAAAGTATTGGCAGAATAGTTCAAGCAAAACGCAAATCCGCAAACCTCTCGCCTTTTCGCAAGCGCGAAACTACAACCCGCCCGAACGCCTGCCAATACGAACGAAGCCCTTCATTTTTTGTCGAAAAATATCCTCGGGTGGGTCCGGGAGGGCAGACAGCCCTCGGCGGGCATCCACCGGGTCGAACCCTTCACGAAAAAGCGCACCCACAGTAGGCCAACATGTCGCAGCTTCCCGTCCCCGTTGTCACGATCGGTCTTCTTCTGGCCTCCAACATCTTCATGACCTTCGCATGGTATGGGCATCTGAAGTTCAAGTCCGCCTCGCTCGTCCTTGTGATCCTTGCCAGCTGGCTGATCGCGCTGCCCGAATACGCGCTTCAGGTGCCTGCGAACCGCTTCGGTCACGGCCATTTCTCAGCCGCCGAATTGAAGACAATCCAAGAGGTCATCACCCTGACGGTCTTTGCCGTCTTTTCGGTACTTTACCTGAAAGAACCGCTGGGCTGGAACCATGCACTGGGATTTGCCTTCATCGCCTTGGGGGCTTTCTTCATCTTCCATAAATGGGGATAATCCGCACAGATCCTCGCACAGGCGCTTGTGCATCCCTGCCATGGACTTCCGCGCCGCGCGGGCGTAGCGCTGGCGCATCATGACCGCTACCCGTTTCCTTGATCGGCGCACACCGCCGCATATCGCGACCCTGATCCTTATGGCGGGGCTGTCGGCGCTGACCATGAATATTTTCCTGCCCTCGCTTCCGGGCATGGCAGAATGGTTCGACGTGCCCTACGCCTTGATGCAGCTTTCCGTGGCGCTTTACCTCGCGCTATCGGCGGTGCTTCAGATCGTGATCGGCCCGGTGTCCGACCGCTATGGTCGGCGCAAGGTCTTGCTCGTGTCGCTGGTGCTGTTCCTTTTGGCCACCATCGGCACGTTGCTGGCCCCCGATGCGACGACCTTCCTCGTCTTTCGCATGGCGCAGGCCGTGATCGCGGCGGGCATGGTGCTGTCGCGCGCTGTGGTGCGGGATATGGTGCCGGATGCACAAGCCGCCAGCATGATCGGCTATGTCACCATGGGGATGTCGATCGTGCCGATGATCGGCCCTGTCATTGGCGGCGTGCTGGATGAACAGTTCGGCTGGCAAGCGAATTTCGCCCTGCTTCTGATCCTTGGCGTTGCGACCCTCATCCTCATCTGGGCCGATCTGGGCGAAACGGCCACGCCGCGCCGGATCACGCTGATGGATCAGATCCGCACCTATCCGGGACTGCTGACGTCACGCCGCTTCTGGGGCTATGTGGGCTGCGCCAGTTTCACCTCGGGCTCCTTCTTCGCCTATCTCGGCGGGGCGCCTTATGTGGGGAATGTGGTCTTCGGCCTGTCATCCTCCGAGGTGGGCCTTCTCTTTGCCATCACCGCCGTGGGCTATGCGGCAGGCAATTTCATCGCAGGTCGCTTTTCCGTCCGGGTTGGAATGAACCGCATGGTGCTGTGGGGCACGCTTGTCTGCATTGGGGGCCTTGGGTCGCTGACACTGGTCACCCTAGCCGGGGTACATTCTCCTTACGTCTTTTTCGGCTTCACGCTCGCGCTTGGTCTTGGCAACGGGATGACGCTGCCCAATGCCAATGCTGGCATGCTGTCGATCAAGCCCGAGCTTGCCGGAACGGCTTCAGGTCTTGGCGGCGCGATCCAGATCGGGGGCGGCGCGGCGCTGGCCGCGCTTGCAGGGACGCTTTTGACTGAAGGCGCCACAGAGATGCCACTCGTCCTTCTGATGCTCGCCTCCTCGGTGCTGGCGCTGTTCTCAATCCTTGCGGTGATCCGGCGGGCAAGGGCTCTTGGCCTCTCCTCTTGACGCGCCCCTTTTGCAAAGCCGATAACCGGCTTTGCAAACGGAGGTCGCGATGCCCACCCAGAAACTCTATGCCGGGGCCAAGCTGCGCGAAATTCGCGCGCGCCTCTCGCTGACGCAAAAATCCTTTGCCGACAAACTGGGCGTGTCCCTGCCCTATCTGAACCAGATGGAGAACAACCACCGTCCCGTCTCGGCCGCCGTGGTGCTGGCCTTGGCACAGGAATTCGGGCTGGATGTGACCGAACTGACGGTTGGGGAATCCGAGCGCCTTGTGTCCGACATGCGTGAGGCGTTGGCCGACCCCGTCTTTGCCCAGACAACACCGCCCTTGGCGGACCTGCGGTTGGCGGCCTCGAACGCCCCCGCGCTTGCCCGCGCCTTTCTTGATCTGCACCGCGCCTATCGGCAAAGCCACGAACGCCTTGCGTCACTGGATGAGGCGCTGGGGCGCGAGGATGCCTCGCTTCGCCCAAGCCCATGGGAAGAGGTGCGGGATTTCTTCCACTATTGCGACAATTACATCGACGCCGTGGACCGCGCGGCGGAACATTTCGCCGCCCCCGGCGGGCTGCGGGCCGACATTACCCGCGCGGCAACCACCGCGCTTGAAAAGCGCGGCATCACATTGGCCTTCACCGATCAGACCGAAACCCGCCGCTATGATCCGGCGACCAAGCGGCTGACCCTCTCCAACCGCACCGCCGCCCCGACCCAGCGCTTTCAACTCCTGCTGCAGGTGGCGCTTCTGACCCAGAATGACCTGATCGAGGCGACGCTGGACCTTGCCCGTTTCGCCACACCCGAGGCGCGCGATATCGCCAAGATTGGCCTTGCCAATTACTTCGCAGGTGCGGCCCTTCTGCCCTATCGTGCCTTTCAGGCGGCAGCACTGGAAACGAGGCATGATCTGGAACGGCTGGCCGATCTTTTCGGCGCCTCCATCGAACAGGTGGCGCATCGCCTGTCCACCCTGCAACGGCCCGGCGCGAAGGGCATCCCCTTCTTCTTCGTGCGCGTCGATCAAGCCGGCACGATCACCAAACGCCATTCTGCCACCCGCCTGCAATTTGCCCGTTTTGGCGGGGCCTGCCCCCTGTGGAACGTGCACCGCGCCTTTGAAACGCCGGGGCAGTTCCTGCGGCAGTTGGCCGAAACCCCCGACGGCGTGCGTTACCTTTGCCTTGCGCGGGATGTATCGAAACCCGGAGGTGCCTTCCTTGCGCCGGTCAAACGCTATGCCATCGGTCTGGGCTGCGAGGTGCAGCATGCGGCGCAACTCGTCTATGCCGATGGGCTGGACTTGAAGGGCCATTTCGAACCAATCGGCATTTCCTGTCGCATCTGCGAACGGCCCGCCTGCCATCAGCGGTCCGTCCCCCCGCTTGAACGGCGGTTGAAGGTGGACCCGGATCGGCGCGGCCTTCTGCCCTATGAGATCGCGGAATGACAAAAGGCCCCGGCGCTTGACCGGGGCCTAGGGGGAAACCCGCCCCGGCCTTGCGCCGGGGCGTCGGCCCTCATGCGGCAAGCTGCTTCCAGATCGCGTCCTTCAGACGCATCCGCTTTTGGCGCAGTTCGTTTTCATGTTCCGACGACAGCACCTCTACCCGTGTTTCAGCGCGATGCACGGCGCGGTTCACCTCGTGATATTCCTCGACCAACCGCGCGAAATGGGCATCGCTTGCTTTCAGGGCATGGATGGCCGCGGTCTTTTCGGGGAAATCCTCGTAAAGATCATGGGGCGTGTTCGACATGGGTCTTCTCCTTCGCGTCGTTTCATCCGTGACGCTAACCGACCCGCCCCCCCGCAACCTTGACCTTGGTCAAATTCAGCGCGCCGCGCGGCGAAAGCCTGCCGCCCGCGCCTCAGCCTCGGAGCAAAACCACCGCTCCCCCGCCGCTTCGTTGATCCGAGTCGCGTCGTAATCGGCCTGTCCGGGCAGGTGATAGATGCGCGTGCCGCTGCGACCGATATTGCCCTTGATCACGCATTCCCCTGTCGGCGGCGGCTGTTCCACGCGACCCTCTGCGCGATATTGTTCCGGCTGGATATAGGTCGAGGTCCAAAGTCCAACCCCCTCCCTGCGCGCCGCGGCCTCGGCATTCACATAGCGACCTGAATAGCGGCGATAGGCAATCGCCATGCCGTTCCGCACCACAAGCGCCGCCACATCCTGATCCCCGGCAAAGCAGATGGCCACGTTGCGACCATAGCGATCGATATCCTGCACGGCGCAGGTCAGACGCTGCCGCCCCACCGCACCCGCCAGCATGTCCCGCGCAGCCAAACCACAGGCCCAGACACGCCCATCCTGATCGCAGCGCTGATCCAGTTCCGGCGCGTCGATTCCGAACAGCCGCACCTTCTGCCCAGCGATTTCCAGCGTGTCGCCATCAATGACCCGCGCGCGACCCGCAAGCTCCGTCCCCCATGAGGGGAAGGGTACAGAAAGCACCGCAAGAACGAGAAGTGAACGAAGTGTTAACGCCATGCCCCGATTTCCGCTGCCGAGGCGCTGAAATCAAGGTTAACATTAACAATTGCTTAACTGACTAAGAACGAAGGCGGAACATCACCGCTGTGTCGTGCGCCAATTCGGGTTGATCCAAGGCTCCGCGTTCGACCGTGGCAAGGGCGTCCGGCCCAGAAGATGATCCGCGGCTTTCTCGCCCACCATGATCGACGGGGCGTTCAGGTTCCCGTTCGTCACCTGCGGGAAGATGGAACTGTCGGCCACGCGCAAGCCTTCCACCCCGATCACACGGCATTCGGGATCGACCACCGCCAAGGGATCATCCCGCCGCCCCATGCGCGCCGTGCCGCAGGGATGATAGGCGCTTTCCACATGTTCGCCGATGAAGGCATCCAGCTGCGCATCCGTCTGCACCGCAGCGCCGGGTTGGATTTCGTGCTTCACGTAACCTGCCATCGCCTCTTGCCCGAAAATCTCGCGCGTCAGGCGGATGCAGGTGCGAAAATCCTCCCAATCGCTGGGATGCGACATGTAGTTGAACAGGATCTTGGGCGCGTCCTTGGGATCGCCCGACCGCAATGTAACCGCACCCCGCGATTTCGACCGCATCGGCCCGACATGGGCCTGAAAGCCATGCCCTTCGGCGCTGGCCTTGCCGTCATAGCGCACGGCGATGGGCAGGAAATGATACTGGATATCGGGATACTCCACCCCCGGCTTCGACCGGATAAAGGCGCAGGCCTCGAACTGGTTCGACGCGCCAAGGCCTTTCTTGGTAAACAGCCACTGCGCGCCGATGACCGCCTTCCCCCAAAGGTTCCAGTATTTGTAAAGGGTGATGGGCTTTTTCGATGCGAATTGCAGGTAAAGTTCCAGATGGTCTTGCAGGTTCGCCCCCACACCGGGACGATCCGCCACCACCTCCACCCCATGCGCCCGCAGATGCGCGGCCGCCCCGATCCCGGACAACATCAGGATTTTCGGCGTGTTGATGGAGGACGCCGCCACCACAACCTCACGCGCGGCCGGGATCACCTCGATCTGGCCACCCCGTTCAACCTCCACCCCCACGGCCTTGCCATTCTCGATCACCACGCGGCGGGCGAAGGCGCGGATAACCTCGACATTCCCTTTCTTCATCGCGGGTTTCAGATAGGCACTGGCGGCGCTCCAACGCTGGCCATTATGGATCGTGGCCTCCATCGGCCCGAACCCTTCCTGCTGTTGCCCGTTATAATCGCGGGTCACAGGGTAGCCCGCCTGCTCACCCGCGCGGATAAAGGCCTCGAACAGCGGATTCTCGCGCGGCCCGCGAGAGATGTGCAGGGGCCCATTCGCCCCCCGCCAGGACGGATCACCCCCGTCATGCTGGCCATGCCAGCTTTCCATGCGCTGGAAATAGGGCAGCACATCCGCATAGGACCAGCCCTGCGCCCCCATCTCGGCCCATGTGTCGTAATCGCGGGCATGGCCGCGCACATAGACCATCCCGTTGATCGACGAAGACCCACCTATCACCTTGCCGCGCGGCGTGGCGAGCACGCGGCCCCCGAGATGCGGCTCGGGTTCGGTATGAAAGCCCCAATCATAACGCGACATGTTCATCGGATAGGACAGGGCGGCGGGCATCTGGATGAACGGCCCCGCATCGGTGCCGCCATGTTCGATGACGATCACGCGCGCGCCACCTTCGCCCAGACGATAGGCCATGGCCGATCCGGCCGACCCTGCGCCGATGATCACGAAATCCGCCTGCATATCCTAGGTCCTTCTCTTAGCCCTTCTCGCGCGCCGCCAGGGCAAGGCATTCGGCAAAGCGGTCAAAGGCGATATTCCCGCCCGAGGCGATGACCAGCACCACCTTGCCCGCCACCGGCATCGCCCCGGACAGCACCCCCGCCAGCGCCACCGCCCCTGACGGTTCCAGCACCAGCTTCAATTCCTCAAATGCGCGCCGCATGGCCTTCCTTACGGTGCCGTCATTCACCGCCAGCGCCTGCACCCCGCCGGCGTGACAGGCCGCAAAAGTCACCTCGCCCGGCATCGGTGCCTGAAGCGCATCGCAGATCGTGGGGCCACCCGGTGCCGCCACCCGGTCCTGCGCGCGCAAAGACCGACCCATGCCGTCATGCCCATCAGGCTCCACCCCCCAGATCGTGACATCAGGATGCGCCGCGCGCAGGGCCAGCGACACGCCGCCCAGAAGGCCACCCCCGCCAACAGGGCTTGCCACCACATCGGGCACCGCGCCCGCTTCGCCCATCTGGGCAAGGCATTCCAGACCCGTTGTCCCCTGCCCCGCCACCACCTCGGCGTCGTCGAACGGGTGCAAAAGCGTCAGCCCCCGCTTGGCCGCCAGATCGCGCGCCAGCGCCGCCGCGACCACCTCGCGCGGGGCATCGCCATGATGCGAAAGCACCACCTCTGCCCCCAGCGCCTCGGTCGCGCGGCGTTTGGTTTCGGGGGCGTCAACGGGCATGACGATGGTGACCGGCACCGAAAGCACGCGCCCCGCCGCCGCCAGCCCTTGCGCAAAATTCCCCGACGAAAAGGCCACCACACCCCGCGCCCGCGCCGCCTGATCCAGTTGCATCAACCGCCATAGCGCCCCGCGCAGCTTGAACGATCCGGTCCGCTGCAAGCCTTCCGCCTTTACGAATAGCCGCGCGGCCCCTGCCTCGGCCGCCAAGACGGGCGATTCCAGCAAGGGCGTCTCGCGCACATGATCGCGCAAGGCGGCATGGGCCTCGGCAATCCGTGCGGGCGAAGGCAGGTCAATAAGGGGCATCCACCGGCCCCATTCCGACATAGACCGACTTCACCTGCGTGTAATGTTCCACCGCCGCGCGTCCGTTTTCGCGCCCGACGCCAGACATTTTTGACCCGCCGAAAGGCCCCTCGACCGGCGTCAAATTATAGGCGTTGATCCAGCAGGTCCCCGCCTCCAACCCCGCGATCACCCGATGCGCCCGCGTCAGGTCGGCGGTGAAAACCCCCGCCGCCAGACCAAATTCTGTATCATTGGCCCGCGCGACAACTTCTTCCTCAGTTTCGAAATCCAGTACGGCCATGACCGGGCCGAACACCTCTTCCCGCGCCAGCGTCATGGCATCGGTCACATCGGCAAAGACCGTGGGCTGCACGAAGAACCCGGTGTTCAGCGCCGCCCTTTCCCCGCCGCAAACCAGCCGCGCGCCTTCGTCCTTCGCCTTTGCGATGTAACCCAACACTTTGTCCATCTGCGTGGCGGAAACCAAGGGCCCCATCTGCGTGGCGGGGTCCAAAGGATCTCCCAAACCAATCTTCGCCGTCCGCTCGGCCAAACGCGCAAGGAACCGCTCCTTGATCCCCTTCTGCACAAAGACGCGTGTGCCGTTGCTGCACACCTGCCCTGCGGAATAGAAATTCCCCAGCATGGCCGCACCCACCGCATCCTCGACCGAGGCATCGTCGAAAACGATCAAAGGCGACTTGCCGCCCAATTCCATCGTCACATGCCGTACACCATCTGCCGCTGCCGCATAGACCCGCCGCCCTGTGGGCACCGAACCCGTCAGCGACACCTTGGCCACGCGCGGATCGGTCACCAGCGCCGCGCCCACCGCGCCGCGCCCCTGCACCACGTTGAAAAGCCCTGCAGTTAGCCCCGCCTCGATCAGAATCTCGGCCAGTTTCAATGCACCAAGCGGCGTCACCTCGGACGGTTTGAACACCATCGCATTGCCAAGGGCCAAGGCTGGGGCCGCCTTCCAGCAGGCGATCTGGCTGGGATAGTTCCAGGCGCCGATGCCCACGCAGACGCCCAAAGGTTCACGGATCGTGTAGACGAAATCCCGCCCCAAGGGGATCGTCTCACCCGTCACAGTGGGGGCAAGCCCCGCAAACCATTCCAGACTGTCCGCCCCGCTGGGCCAGTCGGCCACCAGCGTCTCTTGAATGGGCTTGCCGGTATCCAGCGTTTCAAGCCGCGCGAGGTCATCGCCACGATCCCGTATAATATCTGCCGCACGGCGCAGGATGCGCGCCCGCTCCACTGGTTTCATCGCCGCCCATACGCCTTGCGCGCGCTTGGCCGAGGCGACGGCCCGTTCCACCACGGCAGGCGTCGCCTCATGAACCACGGCAATCACCTCGCCTGTGGCGGGATAGATCACCTCGATCGGCGCACCGGCCTTATCCTCGACATAGCTGCCATCGACGAAATGGCTGGCGACAGGCTGCGCGATCATGCGATCTTTCCCTTCAATTGAGCATTCAGATAATCCAGCGCCATCTGCACAGCCGCGCCTGCATCGGGCGGCCCGGATTTCAGCACCTCGCGGATGTAAAGCCCGTCGATCAGCGCGCCGAGGCCTTCGGCCACCTCGACCGCCCGAGGACCCGCCAAAGGCCGCAGGCAGGCAAGAAGGTTGGACCTCAACCGCCCCTGATAGATGGCCAAAAGCCGCTTTGCCTCGGGCACCGTCTGGGCAAGGACGTAAAAGTTCAGCCACGCCCCCACCACCTCGCGCCGGAAGTTCCCGGCGCTAAAGCTTGCGGCAAGAATAGCGCGCAGCCGCGCCTCTGGCCCTTCCGCCACGGCCAGCGCCCCGCGCACCTCTGCCCCATAAAGCGTCAGGACATGGCGCATGGCCGCAAGGAACATATCTTCCTTCGACCCGAAATAATGATGCGCCAAGGCGCTCGACATGCCGGCGCGCTTGGCGATCTGGCTTACCGTGACGTCCAAAGATCCCACACGCCCGATCTCGCTGATCGTTGCTTTGACCAGCGCCGCCTTTCGGATAGGCTCCATTCCAAGCTTCGGCATGTTCGGTGCGGCCCCTAGAAAATACTTGCCAAACCGAATAAGCGTGAAGTCTATTGACTCGTCAATCAACAAAAACCGACAGGGAGACTGCCATGTTGAAATCCACCCTCCTCGCCAGCGTCGCAACGCTCGCGCTGGCTGGTGCCGTTGCCGCCGAAGGCTGCGACGAGATTGTGTTTTCGGATGTGGGCTGGACGGACATCACCGCCACCACCGCCGCCACGACCCTGATCCTCGAAGCGCTGGGGTATGAGACGGAAACCAAAGTCCTTTCGGTGCCCGTCACCTATACCGGTCTGGCCGAAGGCGATATCGACGTGTTCCTTGGCAACTGGATGCCTTCGATGGAGGCCGACATCGCCCCCTATCGCGATGCGGGCACGGTCGACACCGTCCGCGCCAATCTGGAAGGCGCGAAATACACGCTGGCCACCAATGAACACGGCGCGTCTCTCGGCATCACCGATTTCGCCAATATCAAAGACCAGAAAGACGCGCTTGGTGCGGAAATCTACGGTATCGAACCGGGCAATGACGGCAACCGTCTGGTGCTTGAAGCGATCAATAGCCCCGATTTCGGCATGGACGGGTTCGAACTGGTCGAATCCTCGGAACAGGGCATGCTCGCCGAAGTGGCCAGCAAGACCGAAGCCGGCGAACCCATCGTCTTCCTCGCTTGGGAACCCCATCCGATGAACGCGAATTTCAAGCTGACCTATCTGACCGGGGGCGACGCGCTTTTTGGGCCTGATTTCGGTGGCGCGACGATCTTCACCAACACCCGCAAAGGCTATGTCGCGGAATGCCCGAACACGGGCAAGCTGCTCCAAAACCTCGTCTTCTCCCTGCCGATGGAGAATGAGATCATGGGCGCCATCCTGAATGACGGCGCGGATCCCAGCGATGCCGCCAAGGCATGGCTTGCCGCCAACCCCACCGCGTGGGAGCCGTGGCTGGACGGCGTGACCACCAAGGATGGCGGCGACGCCAAGGCTGCCGTCGCGGCCGCGCTGCAATAAACCGCATCACTCTGCGGCGACCCCCGGGGGCTTCGCGCCCCCGGACCCCCGCGGAGTATTTCCGCCAAGATGAAGGGGGGCTTGCTTCGGATGGAGTGGCTGACCGATTACAAGATCCCGGTGGGCAAGACGGCGAAGGCCGCCTTCGACTGGATGAACAGCCATCTTGGCCCCCTGTTCGACGCGATCTCGGTCGTGATGGAGGCGATGATCGACGGCATCCTTTGGGTGCTGCAAACGCCCCACCCTATGGTCATCATTGCGGCCTTCATCGGGCTGACATGGTATCTGCAGCGGTCTTGGAAGGTCTGCCTTGGGGTTTTCTTCGGGTTTCTGTTTATCCTGAACCAAGGCTATTGGGAGGAAACGACCGAAAGCCTGACCCTTATCCTTGCCGCCTGTGTCGTCTGCATGGGGGTTGGCGTGCCCATCGGCATCGCCGCCGCGCATCGCCCGCGGCTTTACCGCGCCATGGTGCCGGTGCTTGACCTGATGCAGACGCTGCCCACCTTCGTCTATCTGATCCCGGCCATCGTTTTCTTCGGCCTTGGCATGGTGCCGGGTCTGATTGCCACGGTGATCTTCGTCCTGCCCGCGCCGATCCGCCTGACCCATCTGGGGATTTCGACCACGCCGCAGGCCCTTTTGGAGGCCGCGACCGCCTTTGGCGCCACCCCCCGACAAAGGTTGTGGAAGGTGGAACTGCCTTGGGCGCTGCCGCAGATCATGGCGGGGCTGAACCAGACGATCATGCTGTCGCTGTCCATGGTGGTGATCGCCGCGCTTGTGGGCGCGAATGGCCTTGGCGTGCCGGTCATCCGGGCGCTGAATTCCGTCAACACCTCGCTTGGTTTTGAATCCGGCTTCATCATCGTGGTGGTCGCCATCCTTCTGGATCGCATGCTGCGGATCGGAGATCAGAAATGACCCGCATGTCAGCGCCACAGGAGACCGCAGGTCTTGCCGTGCGGTTCGACAATGTCTCTATCGTTTTTGGCGATGCGCCCGGCCGCGCCCTGCCCCTGATGGATGACGGAAAATCGCGGGCCGAGGTGCAGAATGCCACCGGGCAGGTGCTGGGGGTGCATGATTGCTCGCTCGACGTGGCCGAAGGCGAAATCCTTGTCCTCATGGGCCTGTCGGGATCGGGGAAATCCACCCTGCTGCGCGCGGTGAATGCCCTTAACCCTGTCTGCCGGGGTGCGGTCTGGGTCTGCGACGGCAACGGGCTTGTCGATGTCACCCATGCCGATGCCGATACGCTGCGCCGCATCCGGTTGACCCGTGTCGCGATGGTGTTCCAACAATTTGGCCTTCTGCCTTGGCGCACGGTGCGCGAAAATGTGGGGCTTGGTCTTGAACTGGGCGGCATGTCACCTGCCGAACGGCGCGACCGGGTGGATACCCAGCTTGAACTCGTGAACCTGTCGCAATGGGCCGACCGCAAGGTGGGCGAACTGTCCGGCGGCATGCAGCAGCGCGTGGGCCTAGCCCGCGCCTTTGCCACCGAGGCCCCGATCCTGCTGATGGATGAACCCTTTTCGGCGCTGGACCCCCTGATCCGTGCGCGTTTGCAGGATGAACTTCTCGACCTGCAAGCCACGCTGAAACGCACCATCATCTTCGTCAGCCACGATCTGGACGAGGCCTTCAAGATCGGCAACCGCATTGCCCTGATGGAGGGCGGCCGCATCGTCCAATGCGGCACGGCACGCCAGATCATCGCTAACCCGGTGTCGGATTACGTTGCCGATTTCGTGGCGCATATGAACCCGCTGGGCGTTCTGACCGCGCGCGATGTGATGGCGGCGGGGGCAACCGCGCAAGGCCGTGCGGTGGATGCCGAAACCCCCGTCCGCGCGGTGATGGAGATGCTGCGTGATGGTGCTTCAGACCTGACCGTGACCGAAGCCGGCCACCCCATCGGGGCCATCCGCGCTGCCGATGTCATGGCCCGGCTGATCAATCCGCGCGGGGCATGACGGTCAGGGTCAATTGGGCTGACGCGCGAATTCAACCGCGCCGAAATCGCCTGACAGATCGCGCAAGGTCATCACGCCGTCATCGATATAGTCCAACATCCAGCAAGCATCCGCCGCCGGATCATCGCCATAGCGGTAAAGGTTGATCACCATCCCCTGATGGATCGTGCCATCCGCGCAGGCATCGCCGACCGACATCATGAAGCGATCCTGTTCCTCATCCATCAGGAACTCGGTCCAGTCCATCCCATAGATGCCGATGGTGAATGGATTTTCCTCGCCCACCGGGCGCCAGTCGCCCTGCATGAATTGAAGGTTTCCCTCATAAAGATCATCCGTCACCCGCGTGACTGAGGTCAAGGAAAGCGCCGCCGAGGAATCTCCGATGTCGGACAGGAGCCCCTGCACATCAACCGCCGCCAACATGGGCAGATCGGCCAACATCTCGGCCCCCTGATCCGTGGCCACGAAAAGATCAAAACCCGCCGCGTTCAGAAAGCAGCCCTCATCGCCACAGGCGATAAAATAGCCGCGCCCTTCATATGTCTCTTGTCCAAAGGCCAAGAGGGGAAACAGGCCCAGCAGACCCGCCATAACGAACAACCCACGCACCACGCACACTCCACACACGAACCTGCGCCGTGGATAACAGGCCGCGCCGCTTTTGTCGCCTGTCCGAAAGCGCTAGTTTTTGGCCTTGGCCACCGCCTTTGCCTTTACCGCCGACTTGGGCTTGGCCGCAGCCTTAGGCTTGGCGCTCTTGGCGGCGGCCTTTGGCTTGCCCGCCTTCTTGCCGCCGGCCTTGCCCGCTTTTTCCGCAATCAAAACCAGCGCCTCGTCCAAAGAGATCGCCTCCGGCTCCACCCCTTTGGGCAGCGTCGCGTTCACTTTGGCCCATTTCACATAAGGCCCGTATTTTCCGGGCATGACCTGAACTTCGCCGCCATCGGGATGGTCGCCCAACACCCGCAATGGCCCAGCTGGGGCTGCCGACCCGCGCCCGCGCGTGGCCTTTTGGGCCAGAACCTCTACCGCGCGGTTCATCCCGATGGTGAAAACCTCTTCCACATCGGGAATATTGGCATAGACCGTCCCATGTTTCACATAAGGCCCGAACCGCCCGATCCCCGCCTCGACCAGGACGCCATCCGCCGGATGCGGCCCGATCGGACGGGGCAGATTCAAAAGTTGCAGCCCACGTTCCAGCGTCATGCTTTCCGGCGACCACCCTTTGGGCAGGCTGGCGCGCGGCGGTTTCGGGTTGGCCTCGCTCGCCTCGCCCTTCTGAACATAGGGGCCAAAGCGCCCGGCGCGCAGGCTGATCGGCTGGCCATCCTCGTCTTGACCCAAGACTGTGCCATCGGCCGAAATCGCGCCGCCCTCCTCCCCGCCGCCGATGGGGCGGGTATAGCGGCATTCGGGATAATTCCCGCAGCCAATGAAGGCCCCACCCGACCGTGCCGTCTTCAAATGCAGCCGCCCGTTGCCGCAAACGGGGCAGGATCGGGGATCAGACCCATCCGCCCGCGCCGGATAAAGATGCGGGGCCAGAAACTCATCAATCTTTTCAAGCACCTCGCCGATCCGCAGATCGGCGGTTTCCGCGATGGCCGCACTGAAATCCCGCCAGAAGCGCGACAGAACCTCCTTGTAATCCCGCTCGCCCGCCGAAACGTCATCCAGTTGCGTTTCAAGATCGGCGGTGAAGTCGAAATCGACATAGCGACGGAAATAGTTGGTCAGAAAGGCCGTCACCAACCGCCCTTTATCTTCGGGGATCAGGCGGTTCTTGTCCTTGCGCACATACTCGCGGTCCTGAATCGTGCCGATGATGCTGGCATAGGTTGAAGGGCGGCCGATCCCCAACTCCTCCATCCGCTTCACCAGTGTCGCTTCGGTATAGCGCGGCGGGGGCTGGGTGAAATGCTGCTCCGGGCTGACCCCGCGCTTATCAACCGCCTCGCCCTGCATCACCTGCGGCAGGCGGCCCTCATCCTCATCCTCGTCATCGCGGCCTTCGTCATAGACGGCAAGAAAGCCGTCAAACAGCACCACCTGCCCCGTCGCGCGCAAGAGGACCTCGCCATCCGCGCTGCCCACATCAACCGAGGTGCGTTCCAGCCGCGCCGCCGCCATCTGGCTCGCGATGGTCCGCTTCCAGATCAGTTCGTAAAGCTTCTTCTGATCCGGCTCGGCAAGGCGCAGCTTTTCCGGCCCCGCTGACATGTCGGTGGGCCGGATGCATTCATGCGCCTCTTGCGCATTCTTGGCCTTGTTTTTGTACATGCGGGGGCTTTCCGGCACGTAATTCGCCCCGAAACGACGCTTGATCTCATCCCGCGCGGCCATCACCGCCTCGGGCGCCATGTCGATGCCGTCGGTCCGCATATAGGTGATGTGACCCGCCTCATAGAGGCGCTGCGCCGCGCTCATGGTGGCCTTCGCGCCCATGCCGTATTTTCGGCTCGCCTCTTGCTGAAGGGTCGATGTCATGAAGGGGGCAAAGGGGTTTCGGCTGGCAGGCTTCGCCTCAACCGCCTTGACCGTCAATGTTCGCGAAGTGACAGCTTTTACCGCCAACTCGGCCGCTTCGGCCGTGGGAATGTCGAATTTTGACAGTTTCTTCCCGCCCAGAACCGTCAGCGTGGCTTCGAATTCCTGCCCCCGCGGCGTGGCCAGAACGGCCTTCACCGTCCAGTATTCCTGCGCGCGGAAGGCCTCGATCTCCATCTCGCGTTCGACGATCAGACGCAGACAGACGGATTGCACGCGCCCCGCCGATTTCGCCCCCGGCAGTTTGCGCCACAAGACGGGCGACAGGGTAAAGCCCACCAGATAGTCCAACGCGCGGCGGGCCAGATAGGCCTCGACCAACGCCTCATCCACCTCGCGCGGCTCCTTCATCGCCTTGGTAACGGCATCCTTCGTGATGGCGTTGAAGGTCACACGGGCAACCTTCTTGCCCTTCTTGATGGAAGAGGCGAGCGCTTCTTTCAGATGCCAGGAAATCGCCTCGCCCTCGCGATCCGGGTCGGTGGCAAGGATCAGCGTATCGTCGGATTTCAACGCCTCGGCGATGGCGCGGACATGCTTCTTCGATTCTGCCGCAACCTCCCATTCCATGCGGAAATCCTGTTCGGGATCGACAGATCCGTCCTTGGGCGGCAGGTCCCGCACATGGCCGTAAGACGCCAGAACCGTGAAATCGGAACCCAAATATTTGTTGATCGTCTTCGCCTTGGCAGGGCTTTCCACAACGACGACAGCCATCAATTTTCCTTCCAAAGGGCCCCGGACAACAGCGCGGCAACATGTGGGCGAAGCGCCATGCTTGTCAATGCAGCCAGATGCACGCCCCCAAATGCCGCCCTCGCCCCCCCCTCTATCTTCCCCCCACAATCCGAACAATCGCCATCAAAGGCCGATCCTCGCCCCATTTTTCTGTCGGGAAATATCCACAAGGGGTGAATTGGCCGCAGGCAAAGAGGGGACGCGCGCATCCCCTGACGGCAGAGCCAAAGCGCCGCAGGCGCACAGGTGATCGGAAAGGCCTGCGCAGCCCCATCCGGGGCCGTGTTCACCGCAATCACCGTTGCAACCGCAGCGCGGTTCAGGCCCGCGACAACATCCCCCCCGGCTGCCGTAGGACCTGCCCCTCCATCTCCAGCGCGACCAGACCACGCGCCACCGCCTCGGCTGGCAGGCCAAGGTCGCGAATCAACTGATCCTCTGCCACCGGGCATGGCCCCAGTCGGGTCAGAATTTGCCCATGCAGCGCCGCCATATCCGCCAAGGGACGCCGGGGCGGAACGGGGCCGGGCAGGTCGCCACCCGGCGGGGCGGGCATATCTTCGATCACATCCGCCTCATCGACCGCCTCCTCAAGATGCCCGGTCACCGCTGCCAACCCCTCCAGCACATCCGACACTTGCCGCACCAGAACCGCCCCGTCCCGGATGAGCAAATTGCACCCCGCGGCGCGCGCATCGAACGGGTGTCCCGGAACGGCCATCACCTCGCGCCCCATATCCAACGCATCCCGCGCCGTGATCAGCGACCCGGACCGCGCCGCCGCCTCCACCACCACTACCGCCCGCGCCATCCCGGCGATGATCCGATTGCGCAGCGGAAAATGCCGGGCCTGCGGCACCAGTCCCATCGGCTGTTCCGACACCAGACAGCCACCCTCAGACAAACGCGCGGCAAGCGCGGCATTTTCTTCGGGGTAGACGACATCAACCCCCCCGGCCATCACAGCAACCGTCCCGGTTGGCAGCGCCGCCTCATGCGCCTCGGCGTCGATGCCGCGCGCCAGCCCCGACACCACCACCTGCCCCGCCGCACCCAGCCCCTGCGCCAGCCGCCTTGCCATCCGCAACCCCAGCGATGACGCATTCCGCGCACCGACCAGCGCCACCATGGACCGTGCCAGCCATGACGGATCGCCGCGCACCCACAAAAAGGGCGGCGCATCAGGTAATTGCGCCAGAAGAGCGGGATAAAGCCCGTCGCCGGGTACCACCATTCGCGCGCCGGCAAGCCGCGCCTGCGCCATCTCATGACGCGCTACCTCGACCGGGCAGGGGGAATACTCTTCCACCCCTGCCGCCCGCGCCACATCTGGCAGCGCGGCCAGCGCCGCCGCAACCGATCCATGCTCTGCCACCAGCCTGTGATAAGTCACCGCCCCCACCCGTCGGGATCGGATCAGTCGCAACCGATCAACAGGGTCCGCCGCATGGGCATCGCAGGGGGCCGGGATCGAAAAATCACGCATCACACCACACCTTCTGTTGTGCAGTCTTTGATGTTGCGGCCCAAAGTTTAACCTTGGGTGAATCGTCACGCGCCCCATCGCGCAATCCCGACGGATTTTCCCCTTGCTGCGTCGTCTTCCGCATTGAAGGCCAGCCTGAAGTTTGATCAAATACCGCACAAATTCGGGTCCGTTTCGGACCCCGTGGAATGGAGTTAGCCATGCAGAATGCCGAAGTCGCCCGCCGCCGGGATGAAGCCATTTCCCGCGGCGTGGGCATGATGACCCAGATTTATGCCGACCGCGCCCTGAATGCGGAGATCTGGGATATCGAGGGCAATCGTTATATCGACTTTGCCGCCGGGATCGCCGTGGTGAATACCGGCCATTGCCACCCCAAGGTCATGGCCGCCGTGACAGAACAGATGGGCCGCTTTACCCATACCTGCCATCAGGTTCTGCCCTATGAAAATTACATCCGTCTGGCCGAACGGCTGAACGCAGCCGTTCCCGGCGATTTCCAGAAGAAGACGATCTTCGTCACCACGGGCGCCGAGGCCTGTGAAAACGCCATCAAGATCGCCCGCATCGCCACGGGCCGCAATGCCGTCATCGCCTTTGGCGGCGGCTTCCATGGCCGGACCTTCATGGGCATGTCGCTGACCGGCAAGGTCGAACCGTACAAGAAGGGCTTCGGCGCGATGATGCCCGATGTCTTCCACGTGCCCTTCCCGATGGGGCCGCATGGGATCTCGACCGAAGATTCGATGAAAGGCATCGAAAAGCTGTTCAAGGCCGATCTCGACCCGGCCCGTGTCGCCGCCATCATCTTCGAACCCGTGCAGGGCGAAGGCGGCTTCTATGAGGCACCGACCGACCTTGTCCGTGCCATCCGCGCGCTTTGCGACAAGCATGGCATCGTGATGATCGCGGATGAGGTGCAGACAGGCTTCGCCCGCACCGGCAACCTCTTTGCCATGCAGATGCATGGCGTGGCCGCCGACCTGACCACGATGGCCAAGGGCCTTGCCGGCGGCCTGCCGCTCGCGGCCGTGACCGGCAAGGCCGAACTGATGGATGCCGCCAATCCCGGCGGTCTGGGCGGCACCTATGCGGGCAACCCCTTGGGCATCGCAGCAAGCCATGCCGTCCTTGACGTGATCGAGGAAGAACAGCTTTGCGCCCGCGCCAATGAACTCGGCTCGCGGCTGAAGCAGCGGTTAGAGGCGATCCGCTCCACCACCCCGGAAATCGTGGATATCCGCGGTCCCGGCTTCATGGTGGCCGTCGAATTCGCCAATCCCGGCAACAAGGAACCCGATGCGGGCTTCACCGGCCGCGTTCGGATGGAGGCGCTGAAGCGCGGGCTGATCCTCTTGACCTGCGGCGTCTATGGCAATGTGATCCGCTTCCTTGCGCCGATCACCATTCCTGACGCGCATTTCGCCGAAGCAATGGATATCCTTGAAGAGGCCGTCGCGGCTGCTCGTCAGGGCTGATGTCGCAGGGGGCTGTCTGCCCCCTTCGACGCGTCACGCCTCCCCCCCCGAGGATATTTGAAGACAGAAAATGAATAGGGTCGTTTCTTCTGGAACGGCCCTTTTCCTTGGGCTAATCGCAAGGAATGTCAGGGTCCGTTGAACATAAGGAAAGCGGCATCGTCCTGCGGGGCGCGGGCTTTGCCATTCGGGGCACAGCCATCCTGTCCGGGCTTGATCTTGCCCTGACCGAAAGGCGCATCGGCATCCTTGGGCGGAACGGGTCGGGCAAGACCACGCTTCTGCGGCTTCTGGCCGGGCTGATCGCGCCGACCTCTGGCACGGTAAAAGTGGACGGGATTGATCCCGCGCGCGACCGCAAGGCCATGCTGTCGAGGATCGGCATTCTGTTTCAGAACCCCGATCAGCAGATCCTATTTCCCACGGTGGTTGAGGAATTGGCCTTCGGCCTGCGCCAGCAGGGCCATGCCGATGCTGAGGCCCGCGCCCGCACAGCACTTGCCGCAGAGGGCCATGGCGATTGGGCAGACCGCCCCGTTTCCACACTGTCACAAGGGCAGCGGCAATGGCTCTGCCTGCTTTCGGTCCTGCTGATGCAGCCAGGTACGATCCTCTTGGATGAACCCTTCGCCGCGCTTGACCTGCCCACGGCCGCGCGGCTGTCGCGCCGCCTTGCCGCCCTGCCCCAGCGCCTGATCACAATCAGCCATGCCCCCGACGCCGTCGCCCAATGCGACCGTCTTCTTTGGCTGGAGGCTGGCCGCATCCGCGCCGACGGCCCGCCTGCCGAGGTGATTCCCGCCTTCACCGCCGAAATGGCGCGACTGGGAGAGGTTGATGCTGACCCTCACCTCCCCGGTTGAAACGCCGCTACATCGCTGGCCTGCGGCGGTGAAGCTTGGCGCGCTCTGCGCCCTGACCCTTGTCCTCTTCCAGATCGCTGATCCGCTGATCCTTCTTTCCGTTGCCACCGCGCTGGCGGCGCTGCATCTGGCGCTTGACCCGGCACTGGCCAAGGTGGCGCTGCGGCAGTTGCGTCCGCTCTGGCCGTTTATTCTTCTCCTCGCGCTTTGGCATGGCGTGACCGGGGATGTCGCCCAAGGTGCCACCATCGCGCTGCGCCTGATCACTGCTGTTGCGGCAGCAAACCTTGTCACCATGACGACGCGACTGTCGGACATGATGGCGGTTCTTGATCGGCTGACCGCACCGCTCGCCCGCATCGGCCTGCCCGCACGCCGTATCTCCTTGGCCGTGGCGCTGACTATCCGCTTCATCCCCGTCCTTGCCGACCGGATCGAGGACATCCGCAACGCATGGCGCGCCCGCGCCGCCCGCCCGCCGGGATGGCGCATCCTGATCCCCGCCGCCCTTGCCGCGCTGGATGAGGCCGATCATGTTGCCGAATCCTTGCGGGCACGTGGAGGCGCAGGATAAACCGCGCCTCAGCATAGGAGACCCGGATGGAACGCAGCCTCGCCCATATTGCCCTCTTTGCCGCGTTGATCGCGGTCTTGGGTTTTGTGCCGCAAATCATGCTGCCCTTCGGAGTGCCTATCACGGCGCAAAGCCTTGGCATCATGCTGTGTGGCACGGTGCTGGGCGCGAAACGCGGGGCACTGGCTGTGCTTTTGTTCCTTGCACTCGTTGCGCTTGGCCTGCCGCTTCTGTCCGGGGGGCGCGGGGGGCTTGGCGTTTTTGCCTCGCCGACCGTGGGCTTCCTGATCGGCTTTCCCGTCGCGGCTTTCGTCGCGGGTCTGGTGACAGAAAAGCTGCGCCTTGCCATTCTGCCAGCGGCAGCGATCGGGGCTTTCCTTGGCGGGGTCGTCGGCCTTTACGCCTTTGGCATTCCGGGTCTGGCGCTGATGCTGGATAAGTCGCTGTCCGAGGCTGCGCTGATGGTCACGGCTTTCCTGCCCGGCGATCTGATCAAGGTCGTCCTCGCCGCGCTGATCACCCAAGGTATTGCCCGGATGCGGCCCGACGCGCTCTTGTCGCGCAGCTGATCCCGATAGGATGGGCAAAACTGCCCATCCTACGCCGCAAACACCACCGCCGTTCCAATCCCTCCGGCCGAAGCAATGGCCGCCACGCCTGCGCCTTGCTGCAAATCATGAAACAGCCGCACCGCCAGAACTGCGCCCGATGCCCCGATCGGATGCCCCCGCGCCAGCGCCCCTCCCTTCCGGTTCACCCACGCAGGATCAAGCTCGGCCCCATCCACACAGGCGATGGCCTGCACGGCATAGGCCTCCATGATCTCCGCCAGCGTCAGATTCTGCGCCCGCAGACCGCAGGTCGCCAGCGCCTCTCCAATGGCGGCGATCGGGGCAAGACCCGGCTCCCATGGCACGCCCCCCCGCGTCACCCCGCCAGCAATCCGGCAGGCTCTCCCTGCCCTTGCCGCAACCCGTTCTGACACGACAAGGGCAAAGGCGGCCCCATCCGCCGCCACCGCTGCATTGGCCGCCGTCACCCTGCCAGCCACCACCGGTGCCCGCGCGGCCACTGCGACTGTCAGGTCGCGCGCAAAGACATCACGCGCTATCCCGTTCACCGGCACGATTTCGGCCGTCATATCCGCCGCACGCGCCTTGCGATGGCTTTCCACCGCCCAAGCATCGGCGCGGTCGCGCGATATCCCCAGCCGCGCGCCCAAGGCATCCGCCGCCACCGCCATCTCCGGGTCCCGCTCCGGCCATGGCGTGAAAGGGGCCTGAACATAGGGCGCAGCCGCCCCCGGCATCCGCCGCTCTGGCGCTTGGGAATAGCTTTCCACGCCCCCCGCAACGACCACCTCCGCCAGCCCCGCCATCACCATGGCCCGCGCCAGAAGCAGCGCATCAAGGCCCCCCGCGCATTGCCGATCCACCGTCAGCCCTGCCACCTTCTCTGGCAGCCCCGCCGCCAGCGCCACCCGACGCGCGACATTGCCACCCGGCCCGATGGCATTGGCGACGATCACCTCGTCCACTTCTTCCGGCGCCACACCCGCATCCGTCAAAAGCGCCCCGATCACTGGCGCGCCCAGCGCCTCAACGCTCAGGTCGCGAAAGGCCCCTCCGCGCGGCACCACCGCCGTCCGCCGTGCGGCAGTCACAAAGGCGCGCATGATCGCCCTCCAGATCTCTGCCATTCCCCTTCATCTTGGCCCAAATACTCAAAAATCGGTGCCACCCGCCCCACGGCCCAGCCCGTCATAGCCCTGCCTCCGCCGAAATCCGCGTGAGGTCGGCCTTGCCCGAGGCAAGCTCTGGCCAATCCGACCGCCAGATCACCGCACGCGGTGCTTTCAACGTGCCCAACCGCTCTCGTGCCGCGCGCAAGATCGCCGCCTCAGCCGCAGGGTCACCCTGCATCACAGCCACCAGAACATGCCCCCGCATCAGATCGGCGCGGGGCAACACGGCCACCCGCCGCACCCCCGGCAAACTCCCCAGAAAGGCCTCGATCTCTTCGGGAAAGACGTTCTGATCGGCTACGGTCAACATCCGCCCCGCCCGCCCGGCCAGATACAACTCTCCTCTTTCCATCCAGCCCATCTCGCCGACCGAAAGCCACCCGCCCCGGCGCAACGCGCCAAGTCCCTGCCCCCCGGCATAACGGTCGCAAAGATAAGGCGACCGCACCCAAACCTCGCCCAAACCGCCGGGTTTCAGCACCGCGCCATCCGCCGCCCGGATTTCAAGCCGAACGCCGGGATAGGGCCGCCCCACGCTGCCGGGAGCAGAGGCCGCATCCGTCAGGGTGATGAAACTCGCCTCCGCCGCGCCATAGAACTCCCGCACCGCCGCCCCAGGCGCGATGGCGCAAAGCGCCGCGCGCAGCCGATCATCCAGCTTCGACCCGCCCACCAGAACCAGCCGCAGATCGGGCAGCGAGTCACCGCCCGCTTCCATCATCAGCCGCAACTGCGCCGGGGTTGCATAAAGCACCTCGATGCCCCGCGCCCGTACCGCCGCGCCCTGCGCATCAGGGCGCAGCCCGGCCAGAAGATGCACCTCCGCTCCCAGACAGGCTCCCTCCAGCGCGCCATACAGCGACAGCGAATGCAGCATCCGCCCCGGCACGGCGATCCGCACCCCCGGCCCGATCCCGAAAAGGCGGGCATTGACGACAAAACTCGCCCACCAACTGCGCTGCTTGCGCCTGATACGCCGGGGCTGACCGGTAGAGCCAGAGGTGAGCGTTTCAAACATTGGACGCGCTCCCGGCGCGGGCGATGGCAGGTCGACAGCCCCGATCCGAAAGGGCAATCCCGCCGCCCCCCGCGCCAGCGCCAAGACCAGCGCCGTGCCGCAAGGCTGATCGGGGATCACCGCCGGGGCTGCGGCGTCGACCAAAGGCACCTCCCCTCCCTCCGGCCCGAAGAGGCGCGCCAAGGGATGCGGACGGAACCGATCCGGGATCGCCGCCGCCCGCGCCATGCCCGCCTACTCTGGCCGAAACCGCTGCGACAAGCCGCGCGCCGCCTGCGCCAGCAAGGCGATATCCATCCCCACCGCCGTGAAAGTCGTGCCCCAATCCATGCAGCGCCGCGCGAAATCCGGGTCCAGCGTCAGAATGCCCGCAGGCTTGCCCGCCGCCCGGATCGCCCTGATGCCCCGCTCGATCGCGTCCACCACCTCGGGATGCGTGCTATTGCCCGGATGCCCCATGCTGGCGGCCAGATCGGCGGGTCCGATGAACAGCCCATCCACACCATCGACCGCCGCGATGTCCGGGATGCGGTCCAGCGCCTCTGCCGTCTCCACCTGAAGGATCAGGCACAACTCTTCTTCCGCACGCGTTGCATAGCCTGCCACCTGCCCAAACAGCGTGGCCCGCGTCATACCCGCCATCCCCCGGATGCCGCGCGGCGCATAACGGATCGCCGCCACCGCCGCCCGCGCCTCATCCGCGTTCTGGATGTAAGGCAGGATCAGCGTCTGCGCCCCCAGATCCAGCACCCGCTTGATCAGCACCGGGTCATTCGCCGCGGGCCGCACCACGGCATGCGTGCGATAGGGCGCCATCGCCTGCATCATGGCCAGCGTGTCAGGGATATCCGTCACCGCATGTTCGGTATCGATCACCACCCAGTCGAAGCCACAGGTCGCCAGCATCTCGGCCACAAGCGGGCCGGGAAGGGAATTCCACAGCCCAATCTGCTGCCGCCCCTCACGCAGCGCTTTCTTGAACCTGTTCTGCGGCAACATCATTTCGTCACCAGCCGTTGCATGCGCCGCAGCGCCAGCAGATAGCCATCCGTCCCGCAGCCCGCGATCACGCCCTCGGCGCGCAGGCTGACATAGGAATGATGGCGAAACGCCTCGCGCTTGTGGATGTTCGAGATATGCACCTCAATCACCGGGCCGTCGAAGGCGTTCAGCGCATCCAGAATGGCGACAGAGGTATGGGTATAGGCACCAGGATTGATCACGATCCCCGAAGCCGCCACCCGCGCCTCCTGAATCCAATCCACCAACTGCCCCTCATGGTTGGATTGCTGGAAACGGATCGCCAGACCCAACTCCTCGGCCAAGGCAGCGCAGGCCTCCGCCACATCCTCCAGCGTCTGGCTGCCATAGATTTCAGGCTGGCGCAGACCCAGCAGGTTCAGATTGGGACCGTTCAGGATGAAGATGGGCTTTGCCACGGGTGCTTGTCCTCGGATCGCTGTCGCCCCGCGACGTTAATCCGCCCCCGGCAAGGCCGCAACCACGGCCAAAGTCCCGTCACCCCCGAAAATGGTGAACAGGCGGGTTTTCGTCCCCATGGCCAAAAGCGGGCACCCCGCCCCTCCTGCGATCCGCCCGCCCCTGCGGGAGCCGTGCAAGAAGTCAGTCCGGATCGGGACCGGGTGCCCAGTTAGCCACTCCTCTGGGGACAGAGAAGTTCCGAAAAACCTTAGGCCACCTTTTCCAGCGCCACTTCCGGCGTGATACCCAGCGCGCGGACAACAGCCTGGGTCAGATGCGGCCGATTCAGCGTGTAGAAGTGCAGATCATCCACCCCACCCTCGATCAGGCGCGCGCAAAGCGTGGTGCATTGCGTCAGCGACAGCAGATCTTCCCGCCCATCGCGCGCGGCCACCCGGAACGCCTCGTCCAGCGCGGTGGGAACCTGCGCCCCGCAGCGCGCCGCGAATTTCTTTGCGCCGTCCCAGCTGATGATCGGCAGGATGCCGGGAATGATCGGCACGTTGATCCCCGCTGCCACGCAGGCATCGCGAAAACGAAAGAACGTATCAGCGTTGAAGAAGAACTGGGTGATCGCACTCGTCGCGCCCGCATCAACCTTGCGCTTCAGATGCTCCACATCTGCGCTGCTATGGCCCGCATCGGGATGCGGTTCGGGATAGGCCCCGACCCGGATCTTGAACTTGCCAGTCTTCGCCAAGGCCTCCACCAATTCCACCGACGAGGCAAAGCCTTCGGGATGCGCGGTAAACCGCGCGGCCCCCTTGGGCGCATCACCGCGCAGCGCGACGATCTCGGTCACCCCCGCCGCCGCATAGGCCTCGGCAATCTCCAGCGTTTCAGCCTTGGTCGCATCGACGCAGGTCAGATGCGCCGCGACATTCAACCCGTAATTCCGCCCGATCGCCGCCACCGCCTCATGCGTAAGCTTGCGCGTCGTGCCGCCCGCCCCATAGGTGACCGATACGAAGGACGGCTTCAAGGGCGCCAGCATCTGCACCGTCTCCCACAGCCGAAAAGACGCATCCAGCGTCTGGGGCGGAAAGAATTCGAAACTGATGCGCGGCGTCGACATGGGCAACTCTCCATCTTGATGCCCCCTTGTCCCATATCACATCATGTGAGACAAATTCATAATACTCATCATCAACATGAAATCGGCGCATCTTACATGCATCTCGAATTCCGCCATCTCCGCACCATCCGCGCCATCCATCAGGCGGGCGGCCTCGCCCGCGCGGCCGATATCCTGAACATGACGCAATCTGCTCTCTCGCATCAGGTGAAGGGGCTTGAGGATCAGGCCGGGATCGAGCTTTTCGTCCGCCGCTCAAAACCCATGCGCCTCTCGGCTGCGGGCCTTCGGATGCTGAAACTCGCCGAACGCATCCTGCCCGAAATCGACGCGCTGGAAGAGGAATTCCGCGCCCTCAAATCCGGCAAGACCGGGCGACTGCACATCGCCATCGAATGCCACGCTTGTTTCGATTGGCTCTTCCCCGTGCTGGAACAATTCCGCCACGCCTGGCCCGAGGTGGACGTGGACATCCGCGCGGGCCTCGCCTTCGACGCCATCCCCGCGCTCTTGCGTGAAGAGGTGGACCTCGTCATCTCCTCCGATCCCGTTCGCCTTGATGGCGTGGTCTACAACCCCCTCTTCGACTATCACCCCACCTTCGTCGCCTCAAAAGACCACCCGCTTGCCGCGAAAGACTGGGTCGGCGCCGAGGATTTCCGGGATGAGGTTCTCATCACCTATCCCGTCGCCCGCGACAAGCTCGACATCTTCACCGAGCTTCTGACCCCCGCCCGGATCGAACCACGTGGGCAGCGCCCCGTGGAATTGACTGCCGTCATCCTGATGCTGGTCGGGTCCAATCGCGGCGTGGCCGTGCTGCCCGATTGGGTGCTGCGCGATGTGCGCAGCCATGCCGATTACATCACGCGGCCCCTTGGCCCCAAGACCATCACCCGCCGCCTCTACGCCGCCACAAGGGAAGAGGATGCCGCCAAGCCGTTCATGGCGCATTTCCTGCGCCTTGGCCGTACAGAACCTGTGAAGTTGCAACGCCCGTAGGGCGGGGTTTACCCCGCCGCTCCGACAGGCGCCCATGTCGGATTGGCAATCCTGCCCATCCTACCCCGCCCCTCAATCGCGCCAGACCGCAACCCGCTCACGCGCCAGGGTCGCCGCCTCTACCTCGGCCAGCCGCCGCAGAGCGCCCTCCACGCCTGATCGTTTCACCTCCCGTTCCCAGACGCGCCGCGCGCTCTCTGCCGACCATGGCAGCGCGGCCTCCTTCAGCCAAAGCCGCAGCGGCGCGGGCAGCGCATCATGCGCCCGCATCGGGCATCCCTGCCGCCACCGCGCCCGGGGCGACCGTAGGTTGCCGCTCATGCCGCCCGCCATAGCGGGAAGGGGTCCGCCATCCCCTCCCAAGCTTCGGGCGCAAAGTCCGACGCCGCCAACAAAGCGTCTTCCAGCGCGGCAAGGACCGCCACGCGGTCCATCCCATGCCCGATGAAGACGATCTCCTGTCGTCGGTCCCCCCACGGCTCCGACCACTGCGCCTTGACCGCAGCCAGCCCCTCGCCGCTCTGCGGCCAACGCCCCTTCGGCACCGCCGCCCACCACCGGCCTAAGGGCGACACTGAACGCACCGCCCCCGCTAGCGAAAACTCCGCAGCCCAATCCGGCCGCGTGGCCAGCCAGAAATGCCCCTTCGCCCGGATCACCCCCGGTAAATCGCCATTTAGCACGGCATGGATGCGCGCGGGATCAAAAGGCCGCCGCGCCCGGAAGACAAAGCTTTCGATCCCGTATTCCTCGCTCTCCGGCACATGGGACGCGAAACCATAAAGCTCCTTCGCCCAAAGCGGATGCTCCGCCGCCCGGTCGAAATTAAACAGCCCCGTCCCCATCACCGCATCCAAATCGACGTGCCCAAGATCCACCTCGATCACCCGCGCATCCGGGTTCAAGGCCGCGATGATCTTGCGCGCCGCATCCACGCGGGCCGGCCCCGCATCCGTCACCTTGTTCAGAACGACAACATTGGAAAACTCGATTTGCTCGGTCAGCAGATTGACCAAGGCGCGCCCGTCGCCGTCGGGCGTCTTCACCCGTGCGGCCAGAAAATCATGGCTGGAGAAATCCTTCAGCAGGTTGATCGCATCGACCACCGTCACCATCGTGTCCAGCCGCGCCACATCCGACAGGCTTTCCCCCTCCGCATCGCGGAAGTCGAAGGTCGCGGCCACGGGCAGCGGTTCGGAAATCCCGCTCGATTCGATCAGAAGATGGTCAAACCGCCCCGTATCGGCCAGTTTCCGAACCTCGTTCAGCAAATCATCCCGCAAGGTGCAGCAGATGCAGCCATTGGTCATCTCGACCAGCTTCTCCTCAGCCTGATGCAATTCCGCCCCCGCCCGGATCAGATCGGCGTCGATATTCACCTCGGCCATGTCATTGACGATGACAGCGACCCGCAATCCCTGCCGGTTGTTCAGCACATGGCTCAGAAGCGTAGTCTTCCCGGCACCGAGGAAACCGGACAGGACGGTGACAGGAAGGCGGCTGTCTTTCGGCTGTTGGGCATGCATGCGGTTACCCCAATATGTTATGTTATAATATATATGCTCCACCCTGCGGCGACTGTCCAGCCCCCGCACCTGCTTTCCGATCCCTTGCAAGGGCCTGTCGCCGCCATCGCCGATCCCGACCACCTGGCCAAAGACCCACACCCGCTCCCCACTCCCCCCTTCCCTTCCGCCCCCACCCCGTGTAATCCCCCGGCCCTGACCCAACACGCCCCGGAGCCCGCCCATGCAAGGCAGCGCGAACCTCAACCTGATGATCAAGGCCGCCCGCAAGGCAGGCCGCTCGCTCGTCAAGGACTTCCGCGAGGTCGAGAATCTTCAGGTCTCGGCCAAGGGCCCCGGCGATTTCGTCTCCAAAGCCGACCGCGAGGCAGAACGCCTCATCAAGGACGAACTCATGGGCGGCCGCCCCACCTATGGCTGGCTGGGCGAGGAAACGGGCGGCCAAGACGGGCAAGACCCAACCCGCCGCTGGATCGTCGATCCCTTGGATGGCACCACGAATTTCCTGCACGGCATGCCGCATTGGGCCGTTTCCATCGCGCTGGAACATAAGGGCGAGATCGTCTCCGCTGTCGTCTACGACGCCGCCAAGGACGAACTCTTCT
This sequence comes from Fuscovulum ytuae, assembly GCF_029953595.1. Taxonomy (NCBI): domain Bacteria; kingdom Pseudomonadati; phylum Pseudomonadota; class Alphaproteobacteria; order Rhodobacterales; family Paracoccaceae; genus Fuscovulum; species Fuscovulum ytuae. The sequence continues at coordinate 1,561,158 of NZ_CP124535.1, forward strand.
GGGCTGAAAAGGGCGCAGGCGCCTGGATGAACGACCGCCGCATCCGCGTCTCGGGCCGCCGCCACATGCATGAGGCAGTTTTTGCCACGGGCATCCCCTTTGGTGCAAAGACCACGCTGCCCGCGATGATGAAGGACCTCGCCCGCCTGATGCCCGCCTGCGCGGGTGTCCGGCGTTGGGGGTCGGCCGCGCTCGACCTCGCCTATGTCGCGGCGGGCCGATACGACGGCTATTGGGAGCGCGAGCTTCAGGCTTGGGACATCGCCGCCGGTATCCTTCTGGTGAAAGAGGCGGGCGGTTTCGTCACAGGCCTGCGCGAGGGCGACGATCCGCTGGAAAAGGGTGCGCTCATCGCCTCGAATGACGCGCTTTGCGATCCCTTCACCGCGATCCTGCGCGGCGCCTGATCACTGCCTGTCCCAAGGCCCACGGATTCCGCCCCACCGCACGCGCGGGACGCGGGTCGATACCATGGCATAACGCGCCTCCGGATGCGGCGGCACGCCATGCGTCTTCCCCCAGAACCTCGGCCCGCCGCGCCGCAACCAGACCGGCACCGCCAGCGCCAGCCCCGCTAGAAACCCGCCCGCATGCGCCCAATAGGCCACCCCGCCCTGATCGGCAGGCGTGGCCCAACCGCTGAACAGTTGCATGCCGAACCAGACCCCCAGCACGAGGAAGGCCGGGATCGGGATCACCCGGAAAAAGATCACGAAGAAAAAGAACACATCCACCCGCGCCTTGGGGAACATCAGAAGATACCCCCCCATCACCCCCGCAATCGCCCCGGACGCCCCCACCATGGGCACTATGGAAGAAGGCTCCGCCAGATACTGCGCCCCCGCCGCCGCCACGCCAGAGGCCAGATAAAAGGCAAGAAAGCCCAGATGCCCCATCTCCTCTTCCATATTGTCCCCGAACACCCAGAGAAACAGCATGTTCCCGGCCAGATGCATCCACCCCCCATGCAGGAACATCGAGGTGACAAAGGTCTCAAACCCTTCGCCATAGCTGATCCGCGCAGGCACCAGCCCCCATGCCAGAAAGAACCGCGCCAGCGCCACCTCTGACCCGATGGCCAGCCAATACAGACAGAAAATCCCGACATTCGCCGCGATCAGGGCAAAGGTCACAAATGGCACGCGCCCTGACGGGTTATGATCACGGATCGGAAACATGGGCCGAGGCTTGCCGAAGCTCGCCCCCCAGTCAAGCGCCCCCCAGTCAAGCGCCCCCCGGCAGGCGCCCCGCTTCCCCATTCAAAACCGCGGATTGCCCCTTCATCTTGGCCTCAAATACTCTCAGGGGGTGAATGGGCCGCATGGCCCAGAGGGGGCGGAACGCCCCCAAACCACCTTGGGCCGCGCGTCACGCGCGGGCCAAGGGAAAAAGGCTTTGCCTGCGGGGGGCTTGCCCCCCGCAGGCTCCGCTCAATTCGCCTCGACCAGCAGCTGGGCATTTCCGCCCGACGCCGTGGTGTCGATGCAGACATGCCGCTCCAGCCGTGCATGTCCCCGATCGGGCATCCCCCCGATCAGGGGCAGGATCGGCCCCGCCCGCCCAGCCAGCGCTTGCGCATAAGACCGGCCCTGCTCTGCCCCGCCCCACCAGATCGCGCCCGCAAAACCCGCAAGCCGCCCCAGTGCTGCGGGGTCCAGCGACGGTGCCTCCACCGCCACCCCGCCCAGGGCGCGAACCGCCGCCGCCTGCGCCGCCGCAGCCTCGGCCCCCGGCCCCAGACACAAGACCGGCTCGCGCGCCACATGGGTCAGGCGGTTCGACTCCCCCGTCGGCCCCGGCAGATCATAGCTCTCCGACCCTGCTGCGCCCCGCGCCATGCGCAAGGATGCCGCCACCTCCGCCTCACCCGCCAGACGGTCGGCCCCCGCTACGTCCGCCACCTCTACGCGCGTGAACCGCATCAGGTAATCCGGTCCCCCCGCCTTCGGCCCCGTGCCGGACAGCCCTTCGCCGCCGAAGGGCTGGCTGCCCACCACCGCACCGATCTGGTTGCGGTTCACATAGGTATTGCCCACCCGCAACCGCTCTACGATCCGCTGCACACGGTCGTCGATCCGCGTATGCAGGCCAAAGGTCAGGCCATAGCCCGTCGCATTCACCGCATCGACCACCGCATCGATCTGATCGGCGCGGAACGTCGCCACATGCAGCACGGGGCCGAAAATCTCGCGCCCCAAGGCCGCGATCCCATCCACCCGGATCACCGCAGGCCCAACAAAGGTGCCGCCCGCCGGTGACGCCATCTCCTTGATCACCCGCCCCGCCGCCCGGGCTGCCGCCACATGGTCGCGGATCACACCCGCAGCTTCCGCATCGATCACTGGCCCCACATCGGTCGCCAGATGCCACGGATCGCCCAGCACCAATTCATCCATCGCGCCCGACAGCATCTCAAGCACCGACTCGGCCACATCCTCCTGCACATAAAGGCAGCGCAGCGCCGAACAGCGCTGACCCGCCGACTGGAAGGAGGATGCCAGAATATCCCGCACCGCCTGTTCCGGCAGCGCGGTGGAATCAACCAGCATCGCGTTCAACCCGCCTGTTTCCGCGATCAGGGGCGCAGTCGGATCAAGATGATCCGCCATCGCGCGGCGGATGGCCTGCGCCGTCTCGGTCGATCCGGTAAAGCACACGCCGCCCACCCGCGGGTCCGAGGTCAGCATCCGCCCCACCACCGGCCCCTCGCCGGGCAAAAGTTGCAGCGCCGTGACCGGCACCCCCGCCCGATGCATCAAGCCCACCGCGAAGGCGGCAATCAGGGGCGTCTGCTCCGCAGGCTTGGCCAGCACGGCATTCCCCGCCGCCAGCGCCGCCGCAATCTGCCCAGTAAAGATGGCAAGCGGGAAATTCCAAGGCGAGATGCAGGTGAACACCCCCCGCGCCGGGGCCGTCAGGCCCGTCGCCCCATCGGCATAATAGCGCAGAAAATCCACCGCCTCGCGCAATTCCGCCACTGCATCGGCCAGCGTCTTGCCCGCCTCGCGCGCCAGCAGGGCAAAGATCGGCCCGAACTCCGCCTCATAGAAATCCGCCACCCGGCGCAGCACCTCTGCCCGTTCGGTCGCCGCCGCCGCCCAAGGCTCTGCCAGCCGCAGCGCCGTTTCCACATCCGGGGCACCCGCCTGAATCACATGCCCGACCAATTCGCCTGTCGCGGGGTTCCGCACCTCGACCCGCAGGCCGCCCGCAGGCCGCCCCGCGATCATCGGCCCTGCCTCGAACCGATGCGTGGCCCAAGGCGCGCGCGCCGCCTCGATCGCCGCCAGATGCCCCGCATCCGTCAGATCGAACCCCTTGGAATTCACCCGCGCACCAAACAGCGCAGGCCCCGTCCGCAGCGCCGGATTCGCTGCAACCACCCCCTCCATCGCCGTCAGGGGACAGGCCGCCACCACCTCGGGCGGCACCTCGTCATTCACGATCTGGTTCACGAAGGACGAATTGGCCCCATTCTCCAACAACCGCCGCACCAGATAGGCCAGCAGATCGCGATGCGCCCCCACCGGGGCGTAGATCCGGCACCGCGTCCCCTCATCCGTCAGCACAAGGTCATGCAGCCGCTCGCCCATCCCATGCAGACGCTGGAACTCAAACGCACGCTTGTCCGTGGCCATCTCAAGGATCGCCGCCACTGTATGCGCGTTATGCGTGGCGAATTGCGGATAGATGCGGTCCGTCATGCCAAGCAGCTTCTTCGCATTGGCAATATAACTGACATCCGTTGCCTGCTTGCGGGTGAAGACCGGGAAAGACTCCAGCCCCAGCACCTGCGCCCGCTTCACCTCGGCGTCCCAATAGGCCCCCTTCACCAGCCGGACCATGATCTTCCGATCCAACCGCTCAGCCAGCGCGTAAAGCCAGTCGATCACCGCCCCCGCACGGCGGCCATAGGCCTGCACCACCACCCCAAAACCGTCCCACCCCGCGAGTGAGGCATCCGACAGCACCGCCTCGATCACCTCAAGCGACAGCGCCAGCCGATCCGCCTCTTCCGCGTCGATGTTGAACCCCAGCCCCGCCGCCTTGGCCAACCCCGCCAAGGCCCGCACGCGCGGCACCAGTTCCGCCATGACCCGCGTGCGCTTTGCCACCTCGTATCGCGGATGCAGCGCCGACAGCTTCACCGAAATCCCCGGATTGGCGCGGATATCCGCGCCCTTGGCTGCCGCCGCAATCGCCGTGATCGCGCGCGAATAGGCCAGGTGATAGCGCCGCGCATCGCCTTCGGTCCGGGCCGCCTCGCCCAGCATGTCATAGCTATAGGTGTAGCCCCGCGCCTCCAACTCCTCGGCCCGCTTCATCGCGGCCCCGATCGTTTCGCCCAGAACGAATTGCCGCCCCATCTCCTTCATCGCCTGCGCCACCGCGCGGCGGATCACGGGTTCGCCCAGCCGTTTCACCGCTGCCCGCAGATGGCCCACAACCCCCGGCTCGCGATCCTCCAGCACCTTCCCCGTCAGCATCAGCGCCCAAGTGGAGGCATTCACCAAAGACGAGGCCGATTTCCCCAGATGCCGCCCCCAATCGCTCGGCGCGATCTTGTCCTCGATCAGTGCATCCATCGTCTCGGCATCAGGCACACGCAGCAGCGCCTCGGCCAGACACATCAACGCGATGCCCTCCTCGGTCGACAGCCCGTATTCCGCAAGGAACACCTCCATCAGCCCCGGCTTCACGCTGTCGCGGATGCGCCGCACCAGCCCCGCCCCCGCCGCCGAAATGCGCGCCCGCGCGGCCCCGTCCAGCCCCGCCTGATCAATCAGCGCCTGCAACAGCGCCGCCTCATCGGCAAGGCTTTCCCGCTCAATGATGGCCCAAGGATCGACAGCATGGTCACGCGGCATGGCTTTATCTCCCGTTTGTCCCATGATACGCCTTTCGTGGCAGTCTTTTCTCCCGAAGATGCGCCAAAGCCTTGCCATTCCGCCCGCAATTCCGGGGTTTCTCATGCCGATTGAACGCGTCCCCCTCGACCGCTTTGACGAAGCGATCCTGCGCATCCTCGCCACCGATGGCCGGATCAGCGCGACCGAACTCGCCCGCCGCATCGGCCTTTCGAAATCGCCCACGCAGGCCCGCCTGAAACGGCTGGAGGAAACCGGCGTCATCACCGGCTATCGCGCGCTGCTTGATCCGATCCGCATGGGACAGGCCCATGTCGCCTTTGTCGAGGTGCGGCTCTCCGACACGCGCGAAGCCGCCCTTCAGGCCTTCAACAAAGCGGTGCTGGCCGTGCCAGAAGTGGAGCAATGCCACATGATCGCCTCCCGCTTCGACTATCTCTTGAAAGTGCGCACCGCCGATATCCTCGACTATCGCCGCGTGCTGGCAGAACGCATCAGCGCCCTGCCGCATGTCGCCTCCACCTCCACCTATGTCGCGATGGAGGCGGTGAAGGAAAGCTTCTGAAGATGCGGCGGGGCGCAGACCGCCCCACCGCAAAGGGCGTTACAGCCCGTATTGTTCCCGCGCGTAATCGCCCAGACCCACGGCATCCAGCTTTGCCAAGGGGGCAAGGAAGGTCACCTGAATAACCCCCGGCGCGCGCCCGATCTCGATCGCGCCATTGATCGTGGCGCGATTGCGCACCTCGGCCACCGTCATACCCAACAGGGTGGCCGCCCGTGCAAGCCCATTCTCGATGGCCGCATTCAGGTTTGACGCTGTCCCGATGACCGAAATGGGCGCCAGCGCCTCCAACTCCGTCACCCCCCATTTCGCGGCAAGGCGCAGCCCCTTGGCCTTTTCCGCCGCCGTGAAGGGCCGTGCCATCGGCGGCAGGTCCTCTTCCAGCGGAAACAGCACAGGCCCGTCGATGGGGTAGTTCTTCACCACCTCCACCTGAAGGGTGACGCTGCCCGCCACATCCATCGTATGGCCCGCAATCTCGCCATCGCCTTGGCCTGCATGCATGTCGCCAAGGTAAACCCCGGCGCCTCGCACCTTCACCGGCGCCACGACAATCGCTCCAGCCCGCACGGCGTCAATATCCATGTGCCCATCGGTCTTGTGCTGGGCCAACTGCTCTGGCGTGATCCCGTATTGATGCGGCGCCCCCACAAGGAAGGACCCGAAATCCCCCGCATTATGGCTGTCCGGCATCGCCATCGACGGACAGGTGCCCAGCTGCCCCATAAAGGGACGCATCCGCACCAGCGTACCGGGCATGTCCGACGGCGCGAAGGTCAGGATAGAATGCTGGCGGCTCTGATCCGGCAGCGCCGAATAGTGATCGGCCTCATGCGCGATGGTCTCGGCCGCCGCCTTGGGCAAGGTCACGCCCACGGCCCGCGTCTCGTCGAAGGTCACCGTATAGCCATGCACGATCTCAAAGGGCTTCACCGCATTTCCGCAGGTGTTGCACTTCACCGCATCCTGGCCAATCCCCTCCACATGCGTCTCTGGCCAAACCGTATCGCAAACCGGGCACCGCGCCGCGACATAGGGATCGCCCACACAGAACCCTTCGGGCGAGCTGTCGTGACCCGATGCCGTCGCAATCGATGTCACCGTGATGTCGCGGATACGGATCGCCACCGCATCCCCTACCTCGGCTCCTTCGACGAAGACGGGCTTCGTCACCTCATGCCCGCCCCGCAGGCTGGGCGTGATCATCGGCCCCCAGCATCCGGGTGCGGTATTGGCGATGATCGTGCCGCCATTTTCCACCGGGCCGAGCATGGGCGCATCGGGATCAAGCACGCTATTGGTGAACTCGGATACCACCACGCTGCGGCGTGACGGGGTGTTGCTGCCATCGGGCATCTCTGCCACTCCCTGTTTGTTATCGGTCGATAAGATAAAATCTAGCCGACCCACCGCACAGGGCAAGCCACAGGCGCATATCGCTGCTATTGGTGCCCGCGGCCGGACTCGAACCGGCACGGCCTTCCGGCCTAGGGATTTTAAGTCCCCTGTGTCTACCATTTCACCACGCGGGCCGCGCAGGATAAGGGCATGCCTAGCAAGGCCCGACGCGATGCGAAAGGCCCCTTGCCACCATACCCTACGCGCGCCGCAGCGCGGCAATTGACACTGGCCGCCCCCCGGTTCCATATGACGACCGAGAGTTTGCGGGGAGAAAACACGCATGAAGAAGGTCTATCCCAGCGCCGAGGCCGCGCTGGACGGCATCCTGTTTGATGGCATGACCATCGCCTCCGGGGGTTTCGGCCTCTGCGGCATTCCGGAACTGCTGATCGCGGCGATCCGCAAGGCGGGGACAAAGGATCTGACCGTCGCCTCCAACAATGCAGGCGTCGATGGCTTCGGCCTTGGCGTGCTTCTGGAAAGCCGTCAGGTGAAGAAGATGATCTCCTCCTATGTGGGCGAGAATGCCGAGTTCATGCGGCAGTATCTGTCCGGCGAGCTGGAGTTGGAGTTCAACCCCCAAGGAACACTGGCCGAACGCATGCGTGCGGGCGGGGCGGGCATCCCCGGCTTCTACACCCGCACGGGCGTGGGCACGGTCATCGCCGACGGCAAGGAACACAAGGAATTCGACGGCAAGACCTATATCCTTGAACGGTCCATCGTCGCGGACCTTTCCATCGTGAAGGCGTGGAAGGCCGATCCTTCGGGCAACCTCGTCTTCCGCAAGACCGCCCGCAACTTCAACCCGCCCGCCGCCACCTGCGGCAAGATCTGCGTGGTTGAGGTGGAGGAGATCGTGCCGCTGGGTTCCCTCGACCCCGACGCGATCCACCTGCCCGGCATCTATGTCCACCGCATCGTGCAAGGGCAGCACGAAAAGCGCATCGAGCAGCGCACCGTTCGGAAAAAGGAGTCCGTGTGATGTGGGACCGCAACCAAATGGCCGCCCGCGCCGCGCAGGAATTGCAGGACGGCTGGTATGTCAACCTCGGCATCGGCATCCCGACCCTGGTGGCGAATTACATCCCCGAGGGCGTGAACGTCACGCTGCAATCGGAAAACGGCATGCTTGGCATGGGCCCCTTCCCGTTTGAGGGCGAAGAAGACCCCGACCTGATCAACGCGGGCAAGCAGACGATCACCGAACTGCCGCAGACCGCTTTTTTCGATAGTGCCACCTCCTTCGCCATGATCCGAGGCGGCAAGATCGCGATGGCGATCCTTGGTGCCATGGAAGTGGCCGAAAATGGCGATCTGGCGAATTGGATGATCCCCGGCAAGCTGGTGAAGGGGATGGGCGGCGCGATGGACCTTGTCGCAGGCGTGGGCCGCGTGGTCGTGGTGATGGACCACACCTCCAAGCATGGCGAATCCAAGGTGCTCAAATCCTGCACCCTGCCGCTCACCGGTCAGGGCGTGGTCAACCGGATCATCACCAACCTTGGCGTCCTCGACGTCGTCCCCGGCGGGCTGAAGATCGTCGAACTCGCCGATGGCGTGACAGAAGCAGAGCTGCGCGCGGCGACAGAGGCAACGCTGGTGAACTGATCCCGTGACAAGGGCGAAGAATTTTCACCGAAAATTCTTCGCCCCCTGCTTCCGAAAAATCTTCATCCGAAGATTTTTCTCCCCAGTCCGCAAAATTTTCGCATGAAAATTTTGCGTCCCCGAAGAAAGGTCCGCCATGTCCGACCATGACGTGCAGCGCGAGCAGGGTTCGACCAAGGGCCGCTACGTCATCCGCCGCGATGGGCATGAGGCAGAGCTGACCTATTCCATCACCTCGCCCAGCCTGATCATCGCCGACCATACCGGCGTGCCGGACGCCTTCCGCGGCACTGGCGCGGGGCTGGCTCTCGTCACCCGAATGGTGGCCGATGCCCGGGCCGAAGGGTTCAAGATCATGCCGCTCTGCCCCTTTGTGAACGCCCAGCGCAAGAAACATCCTGAATGGGCCGACGTTTTCGCCGTCTGACGGTCGCGCCTCAGTTCCGCGCCTGAAGGATGCGAAACACGCATGGATCGGTCACCACCATGGGTGGCGTCGCGCAAAGGCCCTGCGCCACCTGCCACGCGGCCAGCACTTTCGGGACATAATCCCGCGTCTCGGCATAGGGTGGCACGCCCCTATTCGCCTTCACCGCCCCCTCGCCCGCATTATAGGCCGCCAGCACAAGGATCGGATCGCGGTCGAATTCCTTCATAAGCCAGTCCAGATAGGCGATCCCGCCCTTGATATTTTCCTCAGGGTCCAGCGCATCGGCCACGCCAAACCGCTCTGCCGTCGCGGGGATCAGTTGCATCAACCCCTGCGCGCCGGCCGAGCTTACCGCATCCGCGCGGCCTGCGCTTTCCACCGACATCACCGCCAGCACCAGCGCGGGCGATACCTCTGTCCCAACCGTGGCCCGCAACAGCGCCGTCCCATGGGCATCGGCCAGACCCTGCATCTCCTGAAGGCGCGGAGCCGCCACCGCCGCCCCATCCGGCCCTTGCGACAGCGCCGCGAGCGCCGCCTCAAAGCGCCCTGCCGCCTGATCTGCGCCCGCAGGCACGGCTTCCCAGAACCATCCATAGCGCGCCGCCGACCCCGGCACGGGGCCACGCGGGCGTTCGGCCGCCTCAAGCCCCACCGCGGGCAACGGCGCGGGCAGGGTCGCGGCATCGACCTTGGGCAGCGCCGCAAGAAGCCGCGCCTGTTCCACCGGATCGATCTGCACGGTAATCCGTTGCCCCGGCAGGCCATCCCCCACCTTGACGCGCTTGAATGTGAAATCGCGTTCAGGCGGCAGGCCTTCAGCCACCGTCTGGGCGGGCGTCACAGAGAGCGCCGCCATAACAAAGAACCCTGCCCAGAATCGCATCTCTGCGGATGCCTTTCCTGTGACCCACCTCAATCGCAGAATCATGCACCAGATTCGGCCCTTTGGCCACTCCTGCCGTTAACCATGAAGGCAAAGCAGCCAAGCTGTCGCCCAAAGGGTTAATTTTTCGACAAATTATCGAAAATTTTTCTTTTCCTTTCAGAGCATTATAAGAATTTTCAGAAAAACCGCATGGCAAGGCAAAAGCCTCAAACCATCCAAACTGCCGCCACCGTTGAACGGCCATATGTAGCCATACCGAACGACGAACGGACCGAAACAGAAAGCCGACGGCGGATGGTAGACGACGAGTGAACCTGACAAGAACCTGTAGAGAGTAAAGGTAAAGACCATGAACCTTCTGAACATCTTCAAGAACTTCAAGAACGACGAATCCGGCGCCGTGACCGTTGACTGGGTCGTTCTGACTGCCGCTGTCGTCGGCCTCGGCCTCGCTGTGAGCACCACTGTTGGCGGTGCGATCAACACGCAGGCCTCGACGATCAGCACCCAGATCGGCACCGCTGGAACGTCCGGAACGAGCGGCTCGACCTCGGGCGGCTCGACCTCGGGCGGCTCGACCTCGGGTGGTTCGACCACGGGTGGCTAATCCCTGTAGGAGTTCGTGGGTGGTCAGCCGTCTAGGTCGGCCACCCATTGGACAGCCTGGCATCGCCCAAGCAAGTACCGCGCATGGGCGCGACCCGAAATGCCGGTCTCTCTGAACGGAAAAACAAGGCAAAATGGCCAAATTTGTCGCCCAATGGGTATGGCTAACTGACGAAAGTATGGGTAAGCAAATTTTCTTTTGTTTATTTTCATACACTTAAATGGCCATACCGCAAAAACTTTGGGTTGACCGAAAATGCCCATTCGCTTCCCAACTGCCGCCACGATTCAGGGGCCTTATGCACCCATACCGAACGGAAGACGGAACCCGGAACAACGGACCGACACAGACCGAAGCGGTTGTGAGCAAGACCTGTAACCTGAACCAAGGGAAACGACGATGAACCTGCTGAACATCTTCAAGAACTTCAAGAACGACGAATCCGGCGCCGTGACGGTTGACTGGGTCGTTCTGACCGGCGCTGTCGTCGGCCTCGCGCTGATCATCGGCACGACCGTCGGCAGCTCGGTGAGCACCGCCGCCGGCAGCATCGCTGGCCAGATCACTTCTTCGACGACCTTCTCGGGCGGTTCGACCACGGGCGGTTCGACCACGGGCGGTTCGACCACGGGCGGCTGATCCCGCAACCCTGGCTTGATCGGGCTTGCGGCCAGGCGAAGGCCTGGCCGCCGTCACAAGTATCGATCCCAAAAGGATCATTTTTGAAAGCGGTGCCCGACCGTTCAGTACAGGCAGCCGGAGTGCGGACATGACTGATCTCAGAACGAAGACAGAGGGGCTGGCCGCTTTCCTTGATCAGGAAGACGGCGCGGTAACCGTCGACTGGGTGGTGCTGGCTGCCGCAGTCGTCCTTCTTGCGCTTCCGATCACCAGCCTGATCGGATCAGCGGTCAACTCATCCGCCAGCAGCATCGCCGATACGGTGACTGACGCTACCGATTGATAACCAGACCGGTCCGCCCTTTGGGCGCGGCCGGTTTTCTTGCCAAGAACAAACGCAAAGAGGCAGAAAAAATCATGCGCATGATCTTCGGACTTGTCCTCATCGCCGGCATGGCCCTTGCGGGCTTTGCCGTCTACATGGCTCAGGGCTACATCAACCAAACGGAATCCGCGCTCGTGCAGGAACGTCAGTTCCGCCAACAAGTGGGCGAGCTGGTCGAAGTCTTCGTCGTGACCAAGCAGGTCAATTTCGGCGACCCGATCCTGCGCGACAATGTCCGCAAGATCTATTGGCAGAAATCGGCCCTGCCCGAAGGCACCTATTCCAACGAAGAGGCGCTCTTCCCCCCCGGTCAGGAACAGCCGCGCTTTGCGCTGCGCCTGATGGAGCCTTTCGAACCGATCCTCCGAGTCAAGGTCACCGATCCGGGCGAGGCGGCGGGTCTGACCTCTGAATTGGGTGAAGGCATGCGCGCCTTCGCCATCCGCGTCGACGCGTCTTCGGGCGTGTCCGGTTTCGTCTATCCCGGCAACTATGTCGACGTCTACTGGACGGGCAACAATGGTATCACCGATGTGACCAAGCTGATTGAGACGGCCATCAACGTCATCGCCATCGACCAGACCGCCGCCGGGGCCACGACGGGCGAGGCAACCGTGGCGCAAACCGTCACCGTCAAGGCCACCCCCGAACAGGTCGCTCGTCTGGCGCAGGCACAGGCCACGGGTCGCCTGTCGCTCTCGCTTGTTGGACGGTCTGGCGAAACCACCGAAGGCCGGATCGAAGTCGACGCCGCCTCCCTCCTTGGGATCGAAGAACGGCAGGTGATCGAAGTCGAGGCCGAAAAGGTCTGCACCGTCCGCAACCGCAAAGGCGGCGAGGTGGTGGAAATCCCGATCCCCTGCACCAACTGATGGAAGGACGGTCCGGCGTGTAACGAATATTACCGCCGGACGTCAGACCCAGCCATCAGCCGACGATTGTAAGCGCGACTTGGGCCTACCGGATATGGTGGGCCCCTTTATTTCTGCCACGACTGATTGCTAAAATCCCTGCCGTGTTGCCAGTTATCCACATCAGGAATCCCTCTTAAGGTAATGATTCTTGCAAAGAAACTGGCATTAGGGCATTCTTAGGTATGGAACGGGCTACAAGACCCGTGTCACGAGGCGTGATCGAAAGGGCAGGTCACCGATGCAGATGAGACAGCTGATGGCTGCCGGCGCGATGGGCGCTGCGCTCGCCTTTTTGTCCCCGGCTATGTCCGGGGCCGAGGTGCTGCGCGTTGTTCAAGGCACCGCATCCCAGGCACTCGAAGTGCCGATGAACCGCGCCGTGGTGCTTGAAAGCGACGTTCCCTTCGCGGAACTGTCGATCGCAAATCCGGGCATTGCCGACATCTCCACCCTTTCGGATCGGTCGATCTATGTGCTGGGCAAGACGCCCGGACGCACGACCCTGACCCTGCTTTCCTCCGAAGGCACCCTGATCACCAATGTCGAGGTGCAGGTTGTCACCGACATCGCCGAATTCAAGGAACGGCTGAACCAGATCCTTCCCGGCGAAAAGATCGAGGTGCGCACCGCCAATGACGGGATCGTCCTGTCCGGCACCGTCTCCTCTACCGCGCGCCTTGCCCGCGCGCTCGACCTTGCCCAACGTTACGCGCCTGACCGCGTGTCGAACCTGATGACCGTGGGCGGCACCCAACAGGTCATGCTCAAGGTGCGCTTCGCCGAAATGCAGCGCTCCGTTGCAAAGAACCTGTCCTCCTCCATCGCCATCGGCGGGACCAACGATCAGGTCGAAACCGGCACATGGCTTGCCGGCAACAATGGCCTCGGCAACCCGATCGCCACCCGGCAGAACACGAACGCGGCGGGCCTTCTTGGCTTTACCACCGGCTCGCTCCAGATCGGCATCCTGCTCGAGGCGCTTGAATCCAAAGGCGTCGTCCGCACGCTGGCCGAACCGAACCTCACCGCGCTGTCGGGCCAAGAAGCCTCGTTCCTAGCGGGCGGCGAATATCCCGTGCCGGTGTCCGACGATGGCACCATCACCGTCGAATACAAACCTTTCGGGGTTGAGATGAAGTTCACCCCCACCGTGGTAGATGGTGATCTCATCAACCTTCAGATTGCCGCAGCCGTGTCATCGGTCGACGGATCGGTGACGCAGGAAAGCAACGGCATCCAGCTTGCCGCCTTCAAACGCCGCGAAACCCAAACCACGGTCGAAATGCGCGATGGCGAAAGCTTTGCCATCGCAGGCCTTCTGCAAGACGACTTCCGCGACCTGAACGGTCAGGTGCCGTGGCTGGGCGATATCCCGATCCTTGGCACGCTGTTCCGGTCGGTCGAATATCAGCAGTCGCAATCCGAACTGGTGATCATCGTCACGCCCCATCTCGTCACCCCCACGCGGGGCGAGGCTCTCGCGCTGCCGACAGATCGTGTTCGCCTGCCCACCGAAAGCGAACTGTTCCTCTTTGGTGAGGTTGGCAAGGCCGCCACAACCGGTGCCGCGGGCGAAGTGGCGCGGCAGGACTTCACCGGCTCCTACGGCTATGTGATGGAATGAGGGGAATGGCCATGACGCCCAAACATCTCCTGTCCACCCTGTCGCTTCTGGCCCTTGCGGCCTGCGCGGGCGAAACCATCGGGTCCAAGGTCGATGAAGGCGGCTTCGGCAACTCCACGATGAACAACTTCCTCGTCCAGACCGGGCAAATCAGCCCGGTCCAGATGCTTGGCGAACGTTTCGCGCGCGAAGTGCCACCCACCATCACCTTCGCCTTCAACAGCGCGCAACTCTCGCCCGAGGCGCGCGCAATACTCGACCAGCAGGCGAATTTCATCCGCCAATTCCCCGAGGTGCGCTTCCGCGTCTATGGTCATACCGATCTTGTCGGATCGGATGCCTATAACCGCCGATTGGGTCAGCGCCGGGCCGAAGCCGTGGTCGCCTATTTCGCAACCCGCGGCATTTCGCGGTCGCGGCTTGAGGCGCTTGTTTCCTTTGGCGAAACACAGCCCGTGATCCCGACCCCTGGGCCCGAAGAGCAAAACCGCCGTACCGTGACCGAGGTTTCGGGTTTCGTGAAGCGTCATCCCACGGTGCTCGACGGCAAATATGCCGAGATCATCTATCGCGAATACATCACCAGCGCGGTGCCCGCCCCTACCGTGGTCGCAGGAACCGCAGCGAATGAAGGCGGCGGCGCGGCGGCCCCGGCCCCGTGATCCGGCGGCCCGACGTCTCAAGGTATTTCGAGGATTGGACAGGCTGCTTCGGCAGCCTGTTTCCATTTGCCCCTCTCATCCCACGCGCCAGCTGCGAACACTGCGCCGCTCTGCCCGTATAAAGTCGCCAGATTTCAAACAATCTCGCGTTTCTAGCCCAAGAATCGCCACCATTACCCTCCAGCTTTCCCGTGACTGGGAACAATCTCACGGCAAAGCCCGTGCGGGGTTTCCGATGGTTCCTGCCCCTGCCCGCATGTCGCGTCGCAAGGGTCATGCCCCATCGACCCCCGGCAAGGAAGGACCACAAGGCGATGAGCACCGCTGCGAACATGCTGCCCGATCCGGCACCGATTCTGGCCTGCACAATCTCGCGGGATATCCAGAACTTCGATCTCCTGATCGACGACATGGAACTTGAAATGGGCGAAAGCTGGGGCGACCTCACCTTCGAGGATGCCCGTGAATTCCTCTCCCAACCTGATGCGCAAAGCCTTGAATTCGTTGCGATTGCTGTGAATGGTGAAGATGAGGGCGACCTTACCCGCATCACCGAGGTGATCAAGGCCGCGACCCAGCGCCACATCAAGGTGATCCTCATCGCCGACCGCATCAGCCCCGCAGGCCTGCATCAACTCCTGCGCCTTGGCGCCGATGATTTCGTCCCCTACCCCCTGCCCGACGGTGCCTTGAAAGAGGCCATCGAACGCATCCGCAAACCGGCGGCCATCCCGCTTCCGGCGACGCCTGCCACCGTCACCCATCTGCACGCCGTCCCCGACGCCGCCGCGCAGACGCCCAGTTTCAAGGCCAAGGGCGACCGTGATGGTGTGGTGCTGCCTGTCCACGGACTTTCGGGCGGTTCCGGGGCATCGACCTTCGCCGCAAACCTCGCTTGGGAACTGGCAACGATCGAAAAGGCCAATGCCCCGCGCGTCTGCCTTCTGGATTTCGACTTCCAATACGGCTCTGTCGCAACCTATCTCGACCTGCCCCGCAAAGAGGCGGTGTTCGAACTTCTCTCCGACACGGCCGCCGCCGACAGCGACGCCTTCCTTCAGGCGATGCTCACCTATGGCGACAAGCTCCACGTCCTCACCGCGCCTGCCGATATGCTGCCGCTCGATATCGTGACGCCCGAGGATATCGCCCGCATCATCGACATGGCGCAGACGAATTTTGACTTCGTCATCATCGATATGCCCAAGACCATTGTCGCCTGGACGGAAACCGTCCTCTCGCGCGCGCATCTCTACTTCGCCACCATGGACCTTGATCTGCGCTCGGCGCAGAACGTCCTGCGGCTGGTGCGCGCGCTCAAGGCCGAAACGCTCCCGCATGAAAAACTTCGCTACATCCTGAACCGCGCGCCCAAATTCACCGACCTTTCTGCCAGAAGCCGGGTGAAGCGCATGTCCGAAAGCCTCGATATCCGCCTTGAGGTGCAGATCCCCGACGGCGGCGCGCAGGTGACGCAGGCCAACGATCACGGGCATCCGCTGGCCATAAGCGCGCCCAAGAACCCGGTGCGCAAGGAGCTGCAAAAGCTTGCGCGCTCCCTCTTCGACCTGAACCGCGCCGTGGAAACCGGTCGCTCCTGATCGCCAACCTTTAGTGGATTGCCTAGGCCTGGGGGGCCTTCCTGATGTTCTCACGTTTCAAGAAACCTGACGCCGCTGACCCCAAACCTGCCCTGCGCCCGGTCGCACCACCGACCGCCGCCGCAC
Source organism: Fuscovulum ytuae (assembly GCF_029953595.1). NCBI lineage: Bacteria > Pseudomonadati > Pseudomonadota > Alphaproteobacteria > Rhodobacterales > Paracoccaceae > Fuscovulum > Fuscovulum ytuae. Next base: position 1,577,462 of record NZ_CP124535.1, read on the forward strand.
CCACGCCCAAACCCGCCGCCCCGGCGGGCGCGCCCATGCCGCCAAAGGCCATGCTGGGCGCCCGCCCCTCCGCCGTTCCGGCCACCCCCGAAGCCGCCGCCGCGGATAAGGAGAAAAAGCGCAAAGACCGGCTGATGGAACTGAAGGTCGAGCTGCACAAGCGCCTTCTGGAAAACCTCAACCTCGCCGCGCTGGAACACGCCTCCGAATCCAGCCTGCGCAGCGAAATCGCCGAAATCGCCTCCGAGGCGCTTTCAGAAATGTCCGTCGCCCTGAACAAGGACGACCGCGCCACGCTCAATCAGGAACTCTATGACGAGGTGATGGGCCTTGGCCCGCTGGAACCGCTGCTGAAAGACGAATCCGTCTCCGATATCCTCGTGAACGGGCCCCAGCGCATCTTCGTCGAACGCGGCGGCAAGCTGCAACTGACCGACATCACCTTCAAGGACGAACGCCACCTTCTGCGGATCATCGACAAGATCGTGTCCGCCGTGGGCCGCCGTGTCGATGAATCCAACCCCTATTGCGACGCCCGCCTTGCCGACGGGTCGCGCTTCAACTGCATGGTGCCACCCGTTGCGGTGGATGGCAGCCTCGTCTCCATCCGGAAATTCAAAAAGGAAAAGCTCGGCGTCGCCGATCTGGTGCGTTTTGGCGCCTTCACCGAAGAAATGGCCGCCTATCTTCAGGCCGCAGTGTCCACCCGCCTCAACATCATCGTGTCGGGCGGGACGGGCTCGGGGAAAACCACCACGCTGAACGCGCTGTCCTCCTTCATCGACAATACCGAACGCGTGCTGACGATCGAAGACACCGCCGAACTTCAGCTGCAACAAGTCCATGTCGGCCGCATGGAAAGCCGCCCCCCGAATGTCGAAGGCAAGGGTGCCGTGACCCAGCGGGACTGCCTAAGGAACGCGCTGCGGATGCGCCCGGACCGCATCATCGTCGGCGAAACCCGCGGCGAAGAGGTGATCGACATGCTTCAGGCCATGAACACGGGCCATGACGGATCGATGACCACCATTCACGCCAACTCGGCCCGCGACGGGATCTCGCGTCTGGAAAACATGGTTGCCATGGCGGGGATCGAAATGCCCATCAAGGCCGTCCGCTCGCAGATCGCAAGCGCCGTCAACCTGATCGTGCAGGCCTCACGCCTTCAGGACGGGTCGCGTCGCATGGTGTCGATCACCGAAATCACCGGGATGGAGGGCGAGGTGATCTCGATGCAGGAAATCTTCCGCTACGAACGGCTTGGCGTCGAACCTTCGGGAAAGATCATCGGTCGCTTCAACGCCACAGGCGTGCGCTCGCACTATTCAGAACGCTTCCGCCAGTGGGGCTATGACCTGCCCGCCTCGATCTACGAACCCATCGTTTGACCGCATCCACAACAGAAACTCTCTGACCAGGTAGTCGCATCATGGAATTCAGTGCCGCCCCGATCATCTACATCCTGATCTTCGTGGCCGTTGTCGTGCTGGTCGAAGGGCTATACCTCACCGTCTTCGGCAAATCGATCAGCCTCAACTCCAAGGTCAGCCGCCGCCTCGCTCTTCTGGAAAAGAACCAGAACCGCGAACAGGTGCTGGAACAGCTCCGCAAGGAAATGTCGCAGCATATGAATGCGCGCGGCATCCCGCTGTACAAGATCCTCGCCTCAAAGGCGCAAAAGGCCAATATCGCCTTCTCGCCCCAGCAACTGGTTATGATCATGGGGCTTTTGTCGGTGCTTGCCTATCTGGGCCTGACCTTCGGCACCGCCGCTGAAACCCCGGTCCGCGTGGGTCTTGCCATCGCCATGGGCGTGGGCGGCGTCTATTTCTGGGTCTCCGGCAAGGCCAAGAAACGAATGGCCCTGCTCGAAGAACAACTTCCCGATGCGGTGGAACTCATGGTGCGCTCGCTGCGCGTGGGCCACCCCTTTTCGAACGCCATCGCCATCGTCGCGAAAGAAGTGCCCGATCCTCTCGGCACCGAATTCGGCCTGATCGCAGACGAGGCCACCTATGGCCGCGACGTATCGGAAAGCTTGCGCGCCTTCGCCACAAGGATGGAAAATCAGGACCTTCACTTCCTTGCCGTGGCCGTGTCGATCCAACAGCAATCGGGCGGCAACCTTGCCGAAATCCTTGACGGTCTGGCCAAGGTGATCCGCGCGCGCTTCAAACTGTTCCGCCGCGTCAAGGCAATCACCGCCGAGGCGAAATGGTCCGGCATGTTCCTGTCGGGCTTTCCCATCGCCGCGATCGTGCTGATCCAGATGCTCAAGCCTGACTATTACGATGGCGTGAAGGACACGCAGTATTTCGTTCCGGCCGCGCTTTTCGTGGTCACCTTCCTTATCATCAACGTGGTCTTCATGAAGATCATGGTCAACATCAAGGTCTGACCCATGTTCGACGCCCTCAATGCCATGATCGTTGCCCGTCTGGGCGAACATGGGCCGCTGCTGCTGGCTGGTGGCCTTGGCCTTATGCTGATCGTCATCGCGCTTCCCGTCTTCCTCACGCGCAAGGCAGAGCCGTTTGACAAGCTGAAAAAGCAGACCCGCGACACCACCCCCAACCGCGACCGCGATCCGCGCGAAGGGGCGCTGCGGCGCGCCTCCGACAAATCGGACAAGCTCAACCGTTTCGCCCATTTCCTTGAACCCAAGGATCAGGTGCAGATGTCGGCCGCGCGGCTCAAGATGCTGCGCGCCGGCTACCGCTCCAAGAATGCGGTGCGCATGTTCCACGCGATGCAGTTCCTGCTCGCCTCCGGGGCTTTGTGTCTTGGACTTATCTACACCTACCTTATCAGCCTGTCGCAGGATCTCGACCTTCAGAAGATCGCCATGTTCACGCTGATGCCCGCAGGCTTTGGCTATTACCTGCCCAGCTATTGGGTGCAGCGCCGCCTTCAGACCCGCCAGCAGCTGATCACCGAAGGCTTCCCCGATGCGCTCGACATGATGCTTGTCTGTGTTGAGGCGGGGCAATCGCTCGACCAGTCAATCTCGCGCGTGGCAAAGGAAATTGGTGCCGCCTATCCCGATCTGGCCGAAGAATTCGAAATCGTCAGTCAGGAAACCCGCGCGGGCAAGGAACGTGTCACTGTTCTGCGCGATCTGTCGGAACGGGTCGGCCTGCCGGACATCACCTCTTTCGTCACCACCATGATCCAATCCGCCACCTTCGGTACCTCCATCGCAGAAGCGCTGCGCGTCTATTCCGCCGAAATGCGTGACAAGCGTGTGATGCGCGCCGAAGAGAAGGCAAACACCTTGCCCACGAAGCTGACCCTCGGCACAATGATGTTCACGGTGCCGCCGTTGATGATCATCCTGATCGGACCATCAATCCATGGCATCGTAAAGTCATTCGCTGGAGGCTGACCTCAGGGTGCGATCCACATATCGGCCTGCCCTTGTTGCAGGCGCCCTTCTTCTGGCCGCCTGTCAATCAACGGGCGGCCGAACCGCGTCCGACGGGCTAAGCCCGCCCGGCGTTGACCGCAGCGCCGAAGGAGAGGATGGCCTGATCGTCGGCCACCGCCTGATGGACTCAGGCGAATATGAACTCGCGCTCCGCGCCTATATGCGCGCGGCGGGCGAGATCGGGGTGAATGCCGATGTCCTGTCCGCCATCGGATCGGCCAACCTGCATCTCGGCCGCCTTGGGCAGGCCGAACGCATCCTTCGTCAGGCCGTGAAAGAGGACCCCACCTTCGTCCCCGCGCTGAACAACCTTGGCGTTGTCCTGATGGAACAGGGCAAACCCGGCGAAGCGCGCCGCATCTTTCAACAAGCCTTCGCGCTGGACAGTGGCCAAACGGACTCCATCCGCGAAAATCTGCGCCTCGCTATCGCCGAAAGCGAAACTTCTGTATATGATGGGCCGCAAGAAGAACCGAATTTTACCCTCGTGCGGCGGGGTCAGGGGCGATTTGTGCTTCTCTCGCAACTCTAGGGTCTAGAAGGTCGAGCAGCAAAGGACGCAGCAACATGCGCCACCCGTTTCCTATCGCCCTGTGCCTGATCGGCACGGTGGCTCTCTCGGCATGTAACCGCACGTCGGATGCCGAAGTGCAGCGCGCCATCCAAAGCGTGAATGTCATCGACGAAACGAACCTGAACGACATCATGCTCACCGTGGGCGACCCCAATGAGGCGGTGGCCTATTTCACCAAGGCCTCCACGGAAAACCCCGACCGCATCGATCTGAAACGCGGTCTGGCCAAATCCCTGATCCGCGCAGGCCGCCCGGCCGAGGCCGCCACCGTCTGGGCCGCCATCGCGGCCTCCCCCGAAGGCACCTTGGATGACCGCGTCGATCTGGCCGATGCCTATATCCGCCAGAACGATTGGAAAAAGGCCGAAGCGGAACTTTCCCGCATCCCGCCCACGCATGAAACCTTCGAACGCTACCGGCTCGAGGCGATGGTCGCCGACAGCAAGAAGGATTGGAAAAAGGCCGACAGCTTCTATGAAACCGCTGCCGGGATGACCACGAAACCGGCCGCCGTCTACAACAACTGGGGCTTCTCGAAACTCTCGCGGCAGGATTTCGCCGGGGCGGAACGGCTGTTCGTGCAAGCGCTCACCTATGATGACAGCCTTTTCACCGCCAAGAACAACCTCGTCATGGCGCGCGGCGCCCAACGAAAATACGACCTGCCCGTCGTCGCCATGACCCAGACGGAAAAGGCCGAACTCCTTTACACCCTTGCCCTGACCGCCATCAAGAAAGGCGATGTCGCTGTGGGCAAGGCCCTGCTTGAAGACGCCATCTCCACCCATCCCCAACATTTCGAGGCCGCCGTGCGCAGCCTGTCCGCCCTGAAGGCCTGATCCGCCATGCTGGTTTCCGATTTGCCGCCCCTCTGGACGGCGCTGTTGTTCCTCGTTCCGGTCCTGCCGATCAGCATCTGGGTCGCATGGTCCGACATGAAATTCATGAAGATCCCGAATACCGCCGTGCTGACCATGGCGGCCGCCTATGCGCTGGTCGGGCTGATTGCCCTGCCCTTTGACCTTTACCTATGGGGCTATGCGCTTGGGGCAATCACGCTGGTGGTGGGCTTCCTTCTGTCCACCGCCCGGATGGTGGGGGCGGGGGATGCGAAATTCGCCGCCGCCATGGCCCCCTTCTTCACAGGCAGCAGCCCGGCCTTTGTCTTTACCCTTTTCGGTGGCTGCCTCCTCGCCGCCTTCGCCGCGCATCGCATTTTGCGCGCCATCCCCGCCATGCGCCGCGCCACCCCCGATTGGGTCAGCTGGACGCATCGCAAATTCCCCATGGGCCTCGCCCTTGGCGGCACCGTCACGTTCTACTTTCTCCTCTCCCTCCTCAACTCTGCCTGAATTTCTCCATGAATGGCGGATAATCGACTGGGGAGAACGCCCTTGACCGGAGTCCCGCAGGCATGACCGCGCAACCCGCCTCCCTCTCGCCCGCCCCGCAATCTCAGGCAGCCCCGTCCGAGGCCCCCGTCCTGCACGCCCCTGCCCCTTCGGTCACGCCTCCGCCGCAACCCAAGACCCTTGCCGATACCGGGCTGTCGCCCGTCCTGTTGCGCGACCTCTTGCTCAAGACCATCTTCCGCACGAACAAGGAACATGTCTCCGACCTCGCGCGGGTGATCTGCCTGCCGGTCACGCTGATCCAAGAACTCATCGACCTCGCCCGCACCCAGCGTTTCATCGAAGCGACGGGCACGCTGCACGCCACATCGGGCAGCGAAATGGGCTATCAACTCACCGATGCAGGCAAGGCCCGCGCGCTGGATGCCCTGTCGCAATCGGAATATTACGGCGCGGCCCCCGTGCCGCTGGAAGCCTATAAGGAACAGGTCAAACGCCAATCGATCCGCAACATCACCCTGACCCGTCAGGAATTAATGAAGGGGATGGGCCATCTGATCCTGCCGCCCGACCTAATCGACAATCTGGGTCCCGCCGTTACCTCGGGTCGGTCGATCCTGATGTATGGCCCCCCCGGCAACGGGAAGTCCTCCATCTCGAACGGCATCCGCGACGCGCTTGGCGACAAGATCTTCGTCCCCCGCGCCATCGAATATGCGGGCCAGATCATCACGGTCTATGACCCCATCGTCCATTCCGCCGCGGAAGAGCAGCAGGACGATCCGAATTCCATCCGCCGCTCTGCCAACCGCTTCGATGCCCGCTATGTGCGCTGCGAACGCCCCACCGTCATCACCGGCGGCGAACTGACGCTCGACATGCTCGACCTCAAATACAACCCCACCGCGCGGACCTATACGGCCTCCCTGCAACTCAAGGCCACGGGGGGCATCTTCATCATCGACGACTTGGGTCGCCAGCAGGAACCGCCGCAAAAGATCGTCAACCGCTGGATCGTGCCGCTGGAAGAAAGCCGCGACATCCTTGCCCTGCAATCGGGCGAGAAATTCACCGTCCCCTTCGATACGCTGGTGATCTTTTCCACCAACTTCCACCCGAACGAGATTTTCGACGGCGCGGCCCTGCGGCGGATCTTCTTCAAGATCAAGATCGACGGCCCCAATCAGGAAAACTTCCTGAAAATCTTCGCGCTTGTGGCCCGCAAGAAGAAGATGCCGCTGGATGAGGCCGCGCTCGTGCATCTGCTGAAGGTCAAGTATCCGACCATCAACAACAATTATGCGAATTATCAGCCTGTCTTCCTGATCGACCAGATGATCTCGATCTGCGAATTCGAAGGCATCCCCTATCAGATGAGCCCCGCCCTGATCGACCGCGCCTGGGCCAATATGTTCGTCCGCGACGAAAAGATCGCCAAGTGATCCTTGGCGTCGCATGGGGGGATCCTGCGGGACCGGGGGCCAGCCCCCGGACCCCCGGAGTATTTTCGCCAAGATGAAGCCAGCTCAGGAAAAGGTCCTGATCCCCGCTTCGGTCACGATCACATCAAGCCGCTGGTCATATTCGTCGATGGGAACCTCGGGCAGTTCCTGCGCGGCAAAGGCAAAGCCCACGGCCAGCACAGGATGCCGCGCCCGCAGACCCGCCAGCGTCCGGTCATAGAACCCCCCGCCATAGCCCAGCCGATAGCCGCGCGCGTCAAAGCCCACAAGCGGCACGATCACCACTTCAGGCTCTACCCATGCCCCCTCGGCGGGGATGAAGGCTCCGAACGCGCCCGCCACCATGGCGCAGCCGGGCGACCATTCGCGGAACTTCAACGCCTGCCCCGCCCCAAGGATCACAGGCACCCCCACTGGCCCCTGATGCGCCGCCATCGCCGCTGTCGGGTCGATCTCGGTCCGCATCGCCATATACCCTGCCAGCGCGCGCCCCCCATAAGGTGCCAGCACATCCGCCAACAGTTCCGCCGCCTGCCCCTGCCCCTTGGCAAAGGCCTCTTTCCGCGCGGCAAAGGCCGTCTTGCGGGCCGCCGCCTTGGCGTCGTCAATGGTCATAGCAGCACCAGCGTCGCAAGGCCGAGAAAGGCCAGAAATCCAATCACATCGGTCAGCGTGGTGACAAAGGTCCCCGACGCCAGCGCCGGGTCCAGCCCGAACCGCTCCAGCGTCAGGGGCACCAGCACGCCGCCCAGTGCCGCCACGATCTGATTGACCACCATCGCCAGCGCCAGCACCGCCCCGATCCACGGATCGCCAAAAATGGACCAGCCCGCCACCCCAAGGATCGCCGCCAGCGCCAGACCGTTGATCGCCCCCGCCGCCAATTCCCGCAGCACCACCCGCCGCGCATTGGCCGCCGTCAGATCGCGCGTGGCCAGGGCCCGCACCGCCACGGCCAGCGATTGCGTCCCCGCAATCCCCCCGGTCGAGGCGACAATGGGCATAAGCGCCGCCAGCGCCACGATGGCCGTGATCGTGGCCTCAAAGCGCGAAATGACAAAGGCCGAGAGTGACGCCGTGAACAGGTTCACCACCAGCCAAGGCAGGCGCTGCCGCACCGTGGCAAAGGGGCCATCCAAGACGCTCGCCTCCTCACCCACACCAGCAAGGCGCAGCATGTCTTCCTCATGCTCTTCATCCAGCACATTCATCGCATCGTCGATGGTGATGACGCCCACCAACCGCCCCCCCGCATCCACCACGGGGCAGGAAATCAGGTGATACTGGTTGAACATATAGGCGACCTCGGCCTCTTCCTCCGTCGCCTCCACCGTGCGGAAACTGTCTTCGGCCAGATCCTTCAGCGCCACCTCCCGCCGCGCCGACAGGATGCGCCCCAGCGTGACATAGGCCAAGGGCCGCATCCGCGGATCGACAAGGATCACATGATAGAACTGATCGGGCAGATCCTCGGCCCCGCGCAAGAAATCGATCGCCTCGCCCACCGTCCAATGTTCCGGCGCGACCACCACCTCGCGCTGCATCAGGCGGCCCGCCGATCCCTCCGGATAGGCCATCGCCTGTTCCACCGCCACGCGGTCGGCCTTGTCTAACGCATCAAGGATGCGCCCCTGCGCAGGGGCCTCCAGATCCTCAAGGATATCGACCACATCATCGGTATCCAGATCGCGTACCGCTTCGGCTACCACCTCAGCGGGCAGGCTCTCGATCACCTCCTCGCGGATCGTCTCGTCGATCTCGGACAGCAGATCCCCGTCGATCTCGCCGGAATAAAGCGCAAGGAACCCCCGCCGCTCCTCCGTCTCGACCTGTTCCAGAAAGTCGGCGATGTCGGCCGCGTGCAAAGGCTCCACCAGACCAAGCACCAGCGCCCGGTCCCCCGCCGCCACCGCCGCGCGGATCGCCTCGACGCGGGCATCGTCCAGTTCGATCTCTTCGATCGCTGTGTCCTGTTCCGCCATGCCCCACCCGGTCCGATTACCCCCAGCCTAACGAAAGCTGTTTCTGCGAAACAGGGGGCATGGGGAAATTTACCCATGCGGCAAAAGACCATAGGCTTGCAAGCGACGTATGACATGCCAAAAGCCACAGGCAAACAGGGACAAGCGATGGCCGATCTTCTTCTGGGGCAGGTGCTCCACTTCACCGCCGACCCTTTCGTGGCAGGCGAGGCCGCCGCCCATCACGAAAGCCACGGCGCGATCCTTGTCGAAAATGGCCGTATCTCCGCCACGGGCCCTGCCGATGACCTGCGTCGTCGCCACCCGCAAGCCCGCATCCATGACTATGGCCGCGCCCTCATCACCGCAGGCTTCATCGACGCCCATGTCCACTACCCGCAGACCGCCATCATCGCCTCATGGGGCAAGCGGCTGATCGACTGGCTCAACAGCTACACCTTCCCCGAAGAGATGCGCTTTGCCGACCCCGCCTATGCCGCGACCATCGCCAACCGCTATCTTGACCTTGCCACCGCCCATGGCACCACCACCGTCTGCACCTATGCCACGATCCACCCCGCCAGCGTGGACGCCATCTTCACCGCCGCCCAATCCCGCGGCCTGCGCCTTTACGCAGGCAAGACCTGCATGGACCGCAACGCGCCGCCCGGCCTTTGCGACACGGCCCAATCCGCCTATGACGACAGCAAGGCCCTCCTCCAGAAATGGCACGGGGTGGACCGCCTCTCCTATGTCATCACCCCCCGCTTCTCGCCCACCTCCACCCCCGAACAACTCGCCGCCCTCGGCGCGCTCTGGCGCGAATATCCCGATTGCCTGATGCAGACCCATCTCTCGGAACAGACGGATGAAATCGCATGGGTCCGCGACCTCTTCCCCCAGTCGCGCGATTATCTGGATACCTACGAAGCTCAGGGCCTGTTGCGCGAAGGCGCCGTCTATGGCCACGCCATCCACCTGACCGAACGCGAACGTGCCCGCCTGATCGACGCCGGGGCCAGCCTCGTCCACTGCCCCACCTCGAACACCTTCATCGGCTCCGGCCTCTTTGACATGTCCCTCGCCCGCAGCCTGCGCGTGGGCCTTGCCACCGATACCGGGGGCGGCTCCTCCTTCTCGATGCTGCACACCATGGCCGCCGCCTATGAAGTGGCGCAACTCCGCGGTCAGGCCCTGCACCCCTCGCAACTCCTCTGGCTTGCTACAATAGGCTCCGCCCGCGCGCTGCGGGCCGAGGATCGCATCGGCAATATCGCACCGGGAATGGAGGCCGACCTCACCATCCTCGACCTCGCCTCGACCCCCGCCATCGCACAGGCAACAGCCCGCGCCGAAACCCTGTGGGAGGCACTCTTCCCGACGATCATGATGGGCGATGACCGCGCGATCCGCACCGTCTGGGTTGGTGGCAAACCCCTGCGCTGACCCTGTCGCAGCACGCGATGCAGGCCCCAGGCCGAACCGATCAGGACAAATTTACGTAATTTACGTAAACCTGAAGCAGCCCTCAAAACCTGCCTTCGAATAAGGCCCTATCAAATCCAATAAATTCCAATCCATTAACCTTAACGCCCCGCCGCCCCTTCATCTTGGCAGAAAATACTCTCAGGGGGTGAATTGGCGCACAGCGCCAAGAGGGGGCGGAACGCCCCCCTTCCCCCTCACTTCCCCGCCATCGCCGGATAGGCCAGCCGATAGGCCAGCGCCACGCCTCCCGCCCCACCGATCACATTGCCAAGGCTCACCCAGAGCAAGTTCCCCACCGCCCCGGCAAAGGCCACCTCCCCCCCGGCGATCCAGCCCAAAGGCAGCAGGAACATATTGGCCACCGAATGCTCCAAGCCCAGCGCGACAAACCCCGTCACTGGCCAGAGCACCGCCAGCACCCGGTCTGTCACCGACCGCGCCGCGAAACTCAGCCAGATCGCCAAACAGACCAACGCATTGCACAGCGCCCCGCGCAGGAGCGCCTCCAGTGGCGCCAGCCCCGCCTTGGCCTCCGCCGCACGCGCGGCCACCGCCCCCATCGGCCCGTCAACCAGCCCCGACATCCCGAAGGCCAGCGCCAATGCCACCGCCCCAATCAGATTGCCAATCCAGACGATCCCCCAGTTTCTCAGCAAGGCCGCAATGGTGATCCGCCGATCCACCGCCGCCATCACCATCAGCGCATTCCCGGTGAAGAGTTCCGCGCCACCCACGACCACAAGGATCAGGCCCAGCGCAAAGACCGCGCCCCCCAGAATCCGCGCCGGACCAAAGCCGGGGTCCACCCCGGCCATTGCCACGCACCAGACCGCCGCGCCAAACCCGATGAAGCACCCCGCCAGCACCGCCAGAACCAGCATCCGGCCCGCAGGCAAAGCCGCCTTGGCCACGCCCGCCGTCTCGATCAAGGCGCCGATCTCGGCGGGTCTATAGGCTTCCATCGGCTCTGGCATCCCATCCCCCCGTTGCGCGGAGCCCCAAAACAGCGGGCGGTGCGTGACCACAATATGCGGCACAGAATACGGCACAAAACAGGGCACAAAAAATGCGGGCAGCGCCTATTCAGCCAATTCCCAGCCATCGGGATAGAAATCATGCGCCAGCGCGATCTCTGTGGCCAGCCGCTCCTTGTCCCAGATCGCCTCGGGCGTCACCGGAATCGGGCCGAAACTGGCAATGACCGTCTCGCCATCCCCGACCCGCCGCGTCTTGAAACCCCTTGATTTCAAGGCCTTTTCAAAGGCACCCCAATTTGCATCCGTCTCTTCGACGAAGAAGATGAAGTCGATCACCGATTGCGCGGGCAGGCCCTTCACCCCCTTGAAGGTGGCAAAGGTCTCGCGGCGCTGGGCTTCGAAATTATGCGACATGTTCTCCGCCTATCACCCCATCAACCGCGCCGCCAGTCGCTTCTGCCGCTCCACCACATGGGGCAGGTCAATCGTCACCATCTGACCATCCCTAACCACCTGTTTTCCCTCGACAAACAGATGTTTCACCCGCCCCGGCCCGCACAAAAGCAAGGCCCCTACAGGATCCCAACTCCCCGCACTTTCCACGCCCGAGATATCCCAGATCGCCACATCCCCCCGCTTCCCCACCTCCAACGATCCGCAATCCTCGCGCCCCAAAACCCGCGCCCCGCCCAGCGTCGCGATCTCCAGCGCCTCACGCACCCCCATCGCATCCGCCCCCCGCGCCACCCGCTGCAACAGCATCGCCATCCGCGCCTCACCCAGCAGATTGCCCGCGTCGTTCGACGCCGACCCGTCCACGCCAAGCCCCACCTTCACCCCCCGGTCCCGCATGGTCCGCACAGGCGCGATCCCCGACCCAAGGCGACAATTCGAACAGGGGCAATGGGCCACCCCCGTCTTTGTCCGCCCGAAAAGTTCAATTTCCGAACCATCCAGCTTCACGCAATGCGCATGCCAGACATCCGCGCCGGTCCAGCCCAATTCTTCGGCATATTGCCCCGGACGGCAGCCAAATTGCGCAAGGGAATAGGCGATATCCTCGTCATTCTCGGCGAGATGGGTATGCAGCATCACCCCTTTGTCCCGCGCCAATACCGCCGCCTCCCGCATCAGATCCCGGCTGACGGAAAAGGGCGAACAGGGCGCGATGCCAACCCGCACCATCGCCCCCTCCGACGGGTCGTGAAAGGCATCCACCACCCGGATGCAATCCTCAAGGATTGCCGTCTCCCGCTCCACCAAAGCATCCGGCGGCAGCCCCCCGTCGCTTTCCCCGATGCTCATCGCCCCTCGCGTCGGATGAAAGCGCAAGCCCACCTCCACCGCCGCCGCGATCGTGTCATCCAGCCGCGCCCCGTTGGGATAAAGATAAAGATGATCCGATGTCAGCGTGCAGCCCGTCAGCGCAAGTTCCGCAAGCCCCACCTGCGCCGACACGAACATCTCTTCCGGCCCGAACCGCGCCCAGATCGGATAAAGCGTCTTCAGCCAGCCAAACAGCAGCGCATCCTGCCCCCCCGGCACGGCCCGCGTCAGGGTCTGATACAGATGGTGGTGCGTATTCACCAATCCGGGTGTCACCACGCAGCCCGCCGCCTCCACGACCTCGCCCGCGCTGGCCAACCCGTGACCCACCGCCGCCACCACACCGCCGCGCAGCAGCACATCGCCCCCCGCAATCTCGCGCCGCGCACCATCCATGGTCACAACAGCCGCCGCGCCCCGGATCAGGATCTCTCTCTCAGGCATGGAATGCTCCCCTCTCGCCCACCCCCTTCGGTGGATCGGGAACGCCGGGCGACAGAAGGGGGAAGGACTCGGCCCGCGCCCGCCAACCCTAGCCAGAAGCCCGCCGCAGGCCAAGCCCTGCCCGCAGGCAAACCCCTCTCCAAGCCAGCTTCATCTTGGCCCAAATACTCAAAAAACCAACGCCGCCTACCCGTACCACGCCACAGGTCTATCCCCGCAGCAGGGCCAGCGCCGCCGCATGCACCTCGCGGTTCGCAGCGGCCAAGACGCGCCCCCCGTCAAGGCAAGGGTTGCCCTCCCAATCGGTGACCACGCCGCCCGCGGCCTCGATCACCGCGATCGGGGCCTGCACATCATAGGCCTGCAAACCCGCCTCGATCACCAGATCGATCATCCCGGCCGCGATCAGCGCATAGCCATAGCAATCGGTGCCATAGCGCGTCAGCCGCACCTCTGGCACCACGCGCCGAAAGGCCGCGCCCTCCTCCGCTGTGCCAACCTCGGGAAAGGTGGAAAAGAGGATGGCCTCAGACAGGGGCCTCGCCCCCCGGCAGCGCAACGCGGACCGCCCGGAGGGCCCGTTCACCTCGGCCCGCCCCAACCCGCCTTCGAACCGCTCGCGGATATAGGGCTGGTCGATGATCCCATAGATCGGCCCTTCCGCATCGCGCACCGAAATCAGCACCCCCCACGTGGGCGTGCCCGACAGATAGCCGCGCGTGCCGTCGATCGGGTCCAGCACCCATGTCAGGCCGCTCGTCCCCACCTCGGACCCGAATTCCTCGCCCAAGATGCCATCCTGCGGACGGCGACGCTTCAGGATCGCCCGCATCCGCTCTTCCGAAAGCCGATCCGCCACCGTCACGGGGTCAAAACGCGCGACCTCCTTGGTATCCGCCGTCAGATCCGCGCGGCGAAAATGCAAAAGCGTCGCCTCGCGCGCCGCGTCAGCCAGTTCCGCCGCCGTGGCGATAAGTTCCGCCGCTTCCCGTTCCGACACCCGCATTCCGCATCCCCTGAAAAAGCATATCCCCCCGCGCTATCCGCACGAGGGGACTTTGGTCAAGCATCTGCGGGTCAGGCTTCCGCCACCGGGCGGCCAGCGCCCGGCGTGATGGATCAGGCGGCGTCGCTCAGAACGCGGGCCAGATCGAACAGACGGCGGCGCTGCGCTTCTGGGATGGCATAATAGGACCGCACCAGTTCCAGCGCTTCCTTATCGGCCATGAAGTCGCCCTCGGCGGCCTGCGCGCTTTCCCGGCTGTCATCCAGCCCCTCGAAGAAAAATCCGATCGTCACGCCCAGCGCATCGGCGATGTCCCAAAGCCGCGAGGCAGAAACGCGGTTCATCCCCGTTTCATATTTCTGGATCTGCTGGAACTTGATGCCGACCTTGTCAGCAAGTTGCTGCTGGGTCATGCCAACCATCCAGCGCCGATGGCGGATTCTCTTGCCGACATGGGCGTCCACGGGGTGCTTCATTTGTTACTCCTGACCATCGTCTCATGCACTCTTACAAGCAAATGTCGTGCCGAAAACTGCCATCACGAAGTTTTCCACAAGATTTCGGCCAGCCAAACGCAAAAACCTGTCGTTTAGGATAGTGTTAGTTATACGAATGGAGAACAAGAGCAGGCCCAACCCCGCCACTGAACCGCAGGCTTAACCAAAGATCGCAGACTCGCCTTCAAGAGGTTTTGCAATTTGCGTTTCGTTTTGCAACATTTTCCTGATCAGATTCGCGTTTCGCGATGAATTTCCCTTTGGATGCTGCTTCACCTTGCGCTATCTCGCCAGCGGACACGTCTAGGCAGAAAGGAAATCGCATGCGCGGCTGGCTGATCGAAACTTTGGGCCAACCTGCACGCCTTGCAGACCTGCCAGACCCCATTCCCGGCAAGGGTGAGGCGCTGGTGGATATCCGCGCCTGCGGGTTGAATTTCGCCGATCTCTTGATGGCCGAAGGGAAGTATCAGGAAAAACCCGCCCTCCCCTTCATTCCGGGCCTGGAACTCGCAGGGACAGTCCGCGCACTTGGCCCCGGGACCGAAGGCCCGCCTCCCGGCACCCGTGTGGCCGTCTATGCCGGGCAGGGCGGCCTTGCGCAGCGCGGCTGTTTTCCCGTGACCAGCCTCTTGCCCCTACCCGACAGCCTTTCCTTCGCCGAGGCGGCAGGGTTCCAGATCGCCTATGGCACCTCGCATCTCGCCCTTGCGCATAAGGCACGGCTGCAACCGGGGGAAACGCTCCTCGTCCTTGGCGCGGCCGGGGGCGTGGGTCTCACGGCGGTCGAGATCGGGCATCAGATGGGCGCCCGTGTCATCGCCTGCGCGCGGGGGCCAGAAAAGCTCGCCCTCGCCCGCGCCGCCGGCGCGGATGAGGTGATCGACAGCGACACGCCCGACCTCAAATCCGCCTTGCGCGCTCTTGGCGGGGTGGATGTCGTCTATGACCCCGTCGGCGGCCCGGCTTTCGACGCCGCCCTCCGCGCCACGAAGCCCGATGGCCGCCTTCTCGCCATCGGCTTTGCCTCCGGCACCGTGCCGCAGGTGCCCGCCAACCTGCTTCTCGTGAAGAACCTCACCGTCATCGGCTTCTGGTGGGGCGGCTATCTCGCTTTCGCGCCGCATCTCTTGCGCGACAGCCTTGTCAGCCTGCTCGATTGGCAGGCGGCAGGGCGGATAAAGCCCCATATTTCCAACCTCCTGCCCTTCGAAGACCTGCCCAAGGGCCTCGACCTTCTGCGCAGCCGTGCCGCCACGGGAAAGGTCGTGATCGACATCCCCGCAACGCCCTAGCAACAATAGGCGTTGCGTATCTCCTGCCGCAAAAGTTCCGCCGCCTCCCCGGTCAGGGTGGGCGCCGCATAAAGGCAGATCGTCTGCGCCCCCAGATCAGGCAGCGCGCCCCGCGTCTCGATCGGATACAGCCCCTGCGGCATCGCATTGGTCAGGCGCGCCGAAACCGCCAGATCGGCGGCCACTGTCGCTTCGATGGCCTGCTCACTTTCGCCATCGACCGCCATCTCCCACGGGATGCCCGCAGCATCCAGCGCCGCCACCGCCTTGCGCCGGAAGATGCATGTATCCTTGAACCCGATGCGCAGGGGCCGCTTGTGCCAGACCTGCCCCTCTTCCGCCCCGACCCAGACCAAGGGGCGCAGGGCCAATTCTTCGCCACCCGGCCCCGCCGCATCCTCGGTCGTCAGGATCAGGTCCAACTCGCCGCGCTGGAACGCATCTTTCAGAAGCACCGTGAAAGAGGACACCAGATTGACCCGCACGCGCGGAAACTGCGCCGACAGCCGCTTCAGGATACCGGGGATCGCCGGATAGACGATGTCATGCGGCACCCCCAGCCGGATTTCGCCCTCGAAACTAGAGGATGTCAGCCGCGCCAGCGCCTCATCGTTCAAAGACAGCATCTTGCGCGCAAAGCCCAATAACTGCTCCCCCTCCGGTGTCAGGGTCAACTTGCGCGCCGCCCGCGCGAACAGCCCAAGGTTCAGCGAATCCTCCAGCCGCTTCAGCTGCATCGACACCGCCGATTGCGTCAGGTTCAACAACCCCGCCGCCCGCGTCACCCCACCCGCATCCACCACCGCCACAAAAGACCGAAGCGCCACCAGATCAAGCGTCCGCGCCATCATCACATCTCCTGATGCCAACCCCAACAATCATTCATTTTTCAAATGCCACATTCTGCGTCATGTTTCAACCATCCTGATTTGAACGGCAAATATCATCATCATTCAGAATGGAACCCGCCATGCTCCGCACCTTGTCGGCCACCCGCCCCCTCCGCCGCCAGCTGCCCTTTTGGAAGCAGCTGCGCCGCCTCTTTGCCCTGCGCCATCAACGCCGCAGGCTGGCGCGGCTGGACGACCACCTTCTCGCCGACATCGGCCTCACCCCCGATGCCGCGCGGCGCGAGGCCGAGCGTCCTTTATGGGACGTGCCCGCCCATTGGCGCCACTGATACGGCAAGCCTGCGGAATGCCGTGCAAAAAGCGATACGCGGAATGCACCGTTTCCAGCTTTGATGTCTTGAAAACGACGGAACGGCTTCCGATATTGGCAACATCCGGCCTGTGGGATGCCAACCCGCAGCCGAAGGCTCAACATCGGAGGCTTCACATGGCTGAATACCAAACGATCCGTTCGGTCGGCGCAGGCGCCCGGGCCGCGCAGATCGACGCAGGGCTTCGCGCCCACATGAACAAGGTTTACGGGCTGATGTCCGTGGGCATGCTGCTGACTGGCGGCGTGTCTTGGGCGGTCGGCACGACGGACCTGCTGAATTTCCTGCGCACGCCGGAAGGCGGCATGACGATCCTTGGCTGGGTGGTGATGTTCGCACCGCTCGCGATGGTCTTTGCCTTCGGCGCGGCGATCAACCGCCTGTCGCAGGCAGCGGCGCAGCTGTTCTTCTACACCTTCGCGGCGGTCATGGGCCTTTCCATCGCCTGGATCTTCAAGGCTTTCACCGGCGTCTCCATCGCGCAGACCTTCCTTGTGACGGCAATCGCCTTCGCGGGCCTGTCGCTCTGGGGCTATACCACGAAGAAAGACCTGTCGGGGATGGGCACCTTCCTGATGATGGGCCTCATCGGCCTCATCGTCGCTTCGATCGTGAACCTCTTCCTCGGCTCCGGCGCGGTTGCTTTCGCGATCTCGGTGATCGGTCTGCTGATCTTCGCGGGTCTGACGGCCTATGACACGCAGAACATCAAGAACACCTATATCCAGCATGCCCAGTATGGGGATGAAGAATGGCTCGGCAAATCCGCCATCATGGGCGCGCTCAGCCTCTACATGAACTTCATCAACATCTTCATGTTCCTGCTGCAATTCCTCGGCAACCGCGAATAACGCGGGGGGCCAGCGAAAAAAGGAAAAGGGCCGGTCGAACGACCGGCCCTTTTTCCATTCCCGAACTTCAATCCTTCAGGGGCTGATCTGCCGCATCATCCGAACCGCCGGAAACACGATCCCCGGCGCCAGCGGCACATCCACCTCATGCAGCACCCGGAACCCCAGTGCATCGTAAAACGGGATCGCCGTCCGCGTCGACATGCAATCCAGCCAGCGGATGCCATGGCGCAGCGTGTCGACGATGACCTCGCTCATCACCGCGCTGCCCACCCCCTGCCGCAACCGTGACGGATCAACCGCCACATGCCGGATATGCGCCGTCTGCGGGGCCACCTCGCCCGAACTTTGCACCGCCGCACTCCACCCACCCGCGCCGATCACCTGCCCATCCTCGGCTTCGGCCAGAAAATAGCGCCCCGAGGCCAAAAGCTCTGGCCGCGCGCGGGAAATGATCGGCAATGCCGTGACCAGAACCGAAGGCGGATAATCCCCCTTCAACAACCGTGGATAGCTGCGCGACAGCAAGCGATCCACGGCGGCAAGATCCGCGGGTCGCGCACGGCGAAGGGTAAGTGTGTGATCCATCGCCGGAAGCTAGCGCAACCTTTGCGCGAGGGAAGGGTCACAGGAAAAAGAAAAGGCCGCCCCAAAGGGCGGCCCCATTCCGTCAGATAAGCCAGACCTTACTTGATCTTGCCTTCCTTATATTCCACATGCTCGCGCTTCACGGGGTCGTATTTCTTCACGACCATCTTTTCGGTCATGGTCTTGGCATTCTTCTTGGTCACGTAGAAATGCCCGGTCCCCGCCGTCGAGTTCAGACGGATCTTGATCGTCGCCGGTTTCGCCATAGTCGTCTCTCCTAGAACGGGGAAACGCACGCGCCCCCGCGAAATCTCATGAAGCCCGCCTTTTACTTGGGCAACCGCCAGAGTCAACAGCCAAACCACCCGTCTGATCATCAATTTGCAAAGGGCAGGCCGTGCCCATCCCGGCAGCGCCAAGGGCTTGCGCCCTGCGCGGTTCCGGTATCTCCTTCCCCCATGCCGCACAGCCCTTCCCCCTTCGCCCGGCGGATGGATCAGGTCCGCCCCTCTGCCATCCGCGACCTCCTCGCGCTGGGGGCCGATCCTGCAATCCTGTCCTTCGGCGGCGGCTATCCCGATGCAGCGCTTTTCCCCAAGGACCTGCTGCAAGGCGTCTTCCGCGACGCCATCGCCGATCCCACGGGCGACCCGCTGCAATACGCCCCGTCCGATGGCCTGCCCAAGCTCCGCGCCCAAATCGCCGCACTGATGACCGCCGATGGCACGCCCACCCGCCCCGAAGATGTGCTGATCCTGCAAGGCTCGCAGCAGGGCCTCGACTTTGCGGCCAAGATGCTGGTCAATCCCGGAGAGACGATCCTCGTCGAAGACCCCACCTTCCTTGGCGCCCTCATCGCCTTCGCGCCCAGCGAACCGCGCTATGCCGCCATTCCCACGGATGCCGATGGGATGGATATGGACGCGCTCGACGCCACGCTGAAGGCCACGCCAGATGCCCGCCTCCTCTACACTGTGCCGGATTTTCAGAATCCGACCGGGGCAACCCTCTCGCTGCCCCGCCGTCACAGGCTGATCGACCTTGCCAACCGCCATGGCCTGATCGTGCTGGAAGACACACCCTATCGCCACATCCGCTTTGCCGGTGACAGCCTGCCCACGCTGAAATCCCTCGATACGGAAGGGCGCGTCATCCATCTTGGCAGCTTTTCCAAGATCCTTGTCCCCGCCCTGCGCCTTGGCTGGGCCATCGCCGCGCCCCCGCTTCTGGAAAAGCTCTCCCTCCTCAAGGTCGCCGCCGATACCCAAACCTCCACCCTCAACATGGCCGCCACCTCGCTTTTTCTGGAACGCCACGACCTCTGGTCGCATGTCGCAACGCTGCGCACCGCCTATGCAAGGAAGAAAGAGGTGATGCTCTCCGCCATCCGCCAGCATTTCCCGCAAGAGGTGACCGTGACCGATCCGCAAGGCGGCCTTTTCACATGGGCCCGCTTCCCCGATGGCTTCGACGCCACCGCCTTCCTGCGCGACCACGCCCTGCCCAAGGCGCGGGTGGCCTATGTGCCGGGCGGCGGCTTCTTCGCCACCAAGGCGCGCGAAAACCACGCCCGCATCAACTTCTCCGCCCAATCCGAAGACCGCATCCGTCAGGGCATCAAGGCCCTCGGCGACTGCCTGAAGGAAAACATGTGATGCCCGTCACGATCCACCGCGATAACCTTCCCCCCGCACCCGATCTTTCCGCTTGGGCCAAGATCCCCGTCGCCATCGCGGTGGACACGGTCCCCGCTGCGCGCCAGATCGACCCCGACATCCGCCCCCTGCGGCCTGCGGGACTGCAGCCCCGCCTCATGGGCCGTGCCGTCACAGTGGATTGCCACGCCCCCGATTTCGGCGCGGTCCTCCATGCGCTCGATCTTGTGCAGGCAGGAGAGGTGCTGGTCATCGCCGCGCGCGGCCACCGCGATCATGCGATGATCGGCGATATCCTGTCGGGCCATCTGCGCGCCAAGAGGGCGGCGGGGGTCATCGTCGATGGCGCGATCCGCGATACGGGAACCATCGGCCAATGGGAGGATTTTGCAGCCTTCGCCCGACACATCACCCCACGTGGGCCGACCGGGGCCGAAGCTGGGGCCGTAAACGGCCCTGTCCCGTTCGGCGGCATCACGATCCATCCGGGCGACCTGATCCTTGGCGATGACGATGGCCTCGTCTGCCTGCCGCCTGAGACATGGGAGGCGGGGCTCGCCCCCGCCCTTGCCAAGCTTGCGCTGGAAGATCGCTGGATCGACGCCCTGCGCCACGGCACCGCCGCACAGGCCTTCGGCCTGCCCGCCCCCTTCCGCGGCCGCATCACCCCGTAGGATGGGCCATCCGGCCCATCGTCACCGGACCTTCAACGTCGCAAGCCCGATCAGCGCAAGGATCAGCGAGATGATCCAGAACCGGATCACGATCTGCGGCTCGGCCCAGCCCTTCTTTTCGAAATGGTGGTGGATCGGCGCCATCAGGAAGACGCGTTTTCCCGTCCGCTTGAAATAGGCAACCTGGATGATGACGCTCAGCGCCTCCACCACGAACAGCCCGCCCACGATGGCCAGCACGATCTCGTGCTTGGTGCAGACCGCAATCGCCCCCAAGGCCCCGCCCAGGGCCAGCGATCCGGTATCCCCCATGAACACCGCCGCCGGCGGCGCGTTATACCACAGGAACCCCATACCGCCGCCAAACAGCGCCGCGCAGAAGATCAAAAGCTCCCCCGTACCGGGCACGAAATGCACGCCCAGATAATCGGTGTAATTGGCGTTCCCCACCACATAGGCGATCACGCCGAAGGTGCCTGCCGCGATCATCACCGGCATGATGGCCAACCCATCCAGACCATCGGTCAGGTTCACCGCATTGGCCGCCCCCACGATGACCACCATCCCGAAGGGAATGAAGAACCACCACAGGTTCAACAGCAGGTCCTTGAAGAAGGGGAAGGCCAGCTGATTGGTCAGCGGACCGGGATGAAAACTTGACGCCGCATAGGTCGCCAGCGCCGCGATCACCAGCCCCGCGCCGAACCGCACCCGCCCCGGCACGCCCTTGGTGTTCTGCTTCGTGACCTTGGCATAGTCATCGGCAAAGCCGATCAACCCGAAGGCCAGCGTCACCAGAAGGACGATCCAGACATAGGGGTTATCCAACCGCGCCCAAAGCAGCGTCGAAACCACCAGCGCCGACAGGATCAAAAGGCCCCCCATCGTCGGCGTCCCCGCCTTGGCGAAATGGCCCGCAGGGCCATCATCGCGAATAGGCTGGCCTTTCTTCTGTTTCCTGCGCAGCAGGTCGATCAGGGGCCGCCCAAAGACGAAGCCGAAGATCAGCGCCGTCAGGAACGCCCCCCCGGCCCGCACCGTCTGATAGCGGAACAGGTTGAAGATATCGCCCCCGTCGGAAAAGGCGGTCAGCCAGTAGAACATTACTCGGTCCCCTCGTTCTTCGGCGCCCCCGCCTGCCCCAGTTTGCGCAAGCCGTCAACAACCAGACTCACCTTGGACCCTTTCGATCCCTTCACCAGCACGATATCCCCGGCATCGATCAAGGACCGCGCCCTTGCCGCCAATTCACCTGCCGTTTCGACCCATTCGCCCCGCTGCGCGCGCGGCAACGCCTGCCACAGCGCGCGCATGCGCGGCCCCACGCAATGGATCAGCGCAACCTTTTCCAACCCTGGATGCCGCGCAATCGCCGCATGCAGCGCCGCCTCTTGCGGCCCCAGTTCCAGCATATCGCCCAGAACCGCGATCCGCCGCCCCGTCGCCAGCCGCCCGATCCCGTTCTCGGGCTCTGCCGCGATCAGCACATCCAGCGCCGCCGCCATGCTGGCAGGATTGGCGTTGAAGGCATCGTCAAACAGATCGAACCCCGTATCCTCCAGCGTATCCATCACGATCCGCTCACGCGTTCCGCGCCCCGCAGGCGGGGACCAGCGCCCGATGTCACAGGCCGCAATCGCCGGATCGCAGCCCAAAGCCTCGGCCACCGCCAGCGCGCCAAGGGCATTGGCCGCGAAATGCCGCCCCGGCGACAGCACCTTGAAAAGGATCGGCTCCCCCCGCCGCATGGCGCGCACCACCGTCGCCCCATCCGATAGGCTGACCGAAAGGATGCGCCACTCCGCCCCCTCCACTGCGCCGAACATCACCGCCCGCAGGCCCAGCGCTTCGGCCTTGGCGCGCAGGATCGGTGCAGTGTCGATATCGGCATTCAGAACCGCCACCCCGCCCGCCCGCAGCCCGTCAAGGATCGACGCCTTCTCGCGCGCGATGCCTTCCACGCTGTCAAAGGCCTCAAGATGCGCAGGTGCGACCGTTGTGATCATCGCCACATCCAGATCGGCCATCCGCGCCAAGGGCGCGATCTCACCGGGATGGTTCATCCCGATCTCGATCACCGCGAACTCCGTCTCTTCCGGCATCCGCGCCAGCGTCAGGGGCACGCCCCAATGGTTGTTGTAGCTCGCCTCTGCCGCATGCACGCGCCCCTGCCCACCCAAAACCGCGCGCAGCATCTCTTTCGTCGATGTCTTGCCGACCGATCCGGTGATCCCCACGACTCGCGCCTTGGTCCGCGCCCGCGCCGCCCGCCCCAGATCCTCCAGCGCGCGCAGCACATCCGGCACGATCAGCAGCGGCGCATCCTCGGCCACCCCCTCAGGGATACGCGACACCAAGGCCGCCGCCGCCCCCTTGGCCAGCGCGGCTGCCACGAAATCATGCCCGTCGCGCAGATCCTTCAAGGCAACGAACAGTTCTCCCGCCCGCAAGGTCCGCGTGTCGATCGACACGCCCGTTGCGGCAAAGGGCCTCGTCGCCCGCCCCCCGGTTGCCCTTGCCGCATCCTCGGACCGCCACAACACCATCAGATCACCCCGTCCAGCGCCGCCACAGCGATGCTTGCCTGTTCCACATCATCAAAGGGATAGACATCGCCCTTGATGATCTGCCCTGTCTCATGCCCCTTGCCCGCGATCAGCAGCGCGTCGCCCGGACCCAAAGCATCCACCGCGCGCAAGATGGCCTCGGCCCGGTCGCCCACCTCATTGGCATCGGGACAGGCGGCCATGATCTCGGCCCGGATGGCAGCCGGTTCCTCGCTGCGCGGATTGTCATCCGTCACGTAAAGCACATCGGCGAAGTCTTTCGCCGCCGCCCCCATCAGGGGTCGCTTGCCCCGGTCCCGGTCGCCGCCTGCGCCAAACACGATCACGATCCGCCCCATCACATGCGGGCGCAGCGCCCTGAGCGCCGTCGCAATCGCATCCGGCGTATGGGCGTAATCCACGAAAACCGCCGCGCCATTGGCCCGCGTCGCGGCCAATTGCATCCGCCCCCGCACCCCCGTCAGGCGGCCCAGCACCCCGAAAACCGCCGCAGGCTCTTCCCCCGCCGCAATGGCAAGCCCTGCGGCCAGCGCCACATTCTCTGCCTGAAACCCGCCGATCAGCGCCAGCTTCACCTGATGCGCCTGCAGGCCCTGCCAGACAAACCGCACCTCTTGCCCCACAGCCTCGGCCCGTTGCCCCGTAATGCGCAGATCGCAGCCCGCGCCATGACCCACGGTCAGCACCCTCTGCCCCCGCGCCCGCGCCACCTCGGCCATTCGCGCGCCACTGGGGTCGTTCATATTGACGACCGCCACCGCATCATCCGGCAGCACGCGGCCGAACAGCTCTGCCTTGGCCGCGAAATAGGCCTCCATCGTGCCGTGGTAATCCAGATGATCCTGCGTGAAATTGGTGAACCCCGCCGCCACCAGCCGCACGCCATCCATCCGGCGCTGGTCCAGCCCGTGCGACGATGCCTCCATCGCCGCATGGGTCACCCCCGCTGCCGCCGCCTGCGCCAGCATCGCATGCAGCGTGATGGCATCCGGCGTGGTGTGCGATGACGGCGCAGACCACGCCCCCTCGACCCCCGTCGTCCCGATATTGATCGCCTCATGGCCCAGCGCCGCCCAGATCTGCCGGGTAAAGGTCGCGACCGATGTCTTGCCATTGGTCCCCGTGACGGCAACCATCACCCCCGGCTGCGCCCCAAACCACAGCGCCGCCGCCCCCGAAAGGGCCGCCCGCGCATCTTCGGCCACCACCAGCGCCACGTCCGATCCGGCCAACACATCGCCCGCCAGCCGCGCGCCTTCCGCATCCGTCAGGATCGCCACCGCCCCGGACCTCAAGGCCACCTCGACAAAGGCCGCGCCATGCACCCGCGCGCCGGGCAACGCCGCAAAGAGAAAGCCGGGCTTCACCGCCCGGCTATCCACCGTCACGCCCGCGATCATCGGGTCCGCCCCGGCCCGCGCCGTAAGGCCGAGTTCCGACAATTTCCGCACCCCGGCCATCTCCGCGCCCCCGCCTCAGTTCGAGACGGCTGTTAGCTCATCCACCGGAGGGGGTTCAACCACCGGTCGAAGGCCCATAAGCGGCGCGACGCGACGGATGATCTCGCCCGCCACCGGCACCGCCGTCCAGCCCGCCGTGCGGCGCGGCTCGCTCCCCGATGTCTCCACCGGCTCATCCAGCGTGACGACCAGCACATATTTCGGATCATTCGCGGGAAAGAGGCTTGCGAAAGTGTTCACCACCTTGTCGGTGTCATAGCCGCCCTGCGCATTGGGCTTTTCCGCCGTCCCGGTCTTGCCCGCCACCTGATAGCCCGGCACATCGCCCAGCGTGGCCGTCCCATGTTCCACCACGCTGCGCAGCATGCCGATGGAATCCCGCGCCGTCTCTTCGGTCATCACGCGCGGCCCGTTCTGCGGCACGCCCCCATGCAACAGCGTCGGCGTCACCTTCACCCCGCCATTGGCAATCGCCGCATAGGCCACCGCCAGATGCATCGGGCTGGCCGAAATCCCATGGCCATAGCTTGTCGTGATCGTCGTGATATCCGGCCAGCGCTTCGGAACGATGGGCCGCGCACCGGGCGCCTCGACCAATTCGATGGTCGTCGGTTCGAAAAAGCCCAGCGATTGGAAGAATGCCGCCTGCCGTTCCGCCCCGATCATCAGCGCAAGGTTCGCTGTCCCCACATTCGATGATTTCGCGATCACATCCTCAACCGACAGAAGGGGGCCGTAATTCTTGTTCTGAAATTCCTTGATGGTGAACCGGCCCCAGCGTTTGGGGGCATTGGCATCCACCATCGTGTCCTTCTCCACCAGCCCAAGGTCCAAGGCATTGGCCACGGTGAATATCTTGAAGGTCGATCCCAGCTCATACACCCCCTGCACCGCACGGTTGAACAAGGGGCTATCCCCCGGATCGCCCTTCACAAGCGGATTGGGCCGATCATTCGGATCAAAGGCCGGAAGCGAGGCCAAGGACAAAATCTCCCCCGTCCGCACATCCATCAGGATCGCCGCCGCGCCCTTGGCGTTCAGCATGGTCTTGCCCGTGCCCAGCACCTCTTCGATCGTCGCCTGAAGCGTCAGGTCGATCGACAATTCCAAAGGCGTGCCCGATTGCCCCGGATCGCGCAGCCGCGCATCCAGCGCCTTTTCGATCCCCGCCGTCCCGATCACCTCGGCACTGGAAACCCCCTCGGCCCCGAAACTCGCCCCGCCCAACACATGCGCCGCCAATTGCCCATTGGGATAAAGCCGCATCTCGCGCGGCCCGAACAAAAGGCCCGGATCGCCGATCTCATGCACCCGCTGCATCTGTTCCGGGCTCATCACGCGCCGGATCCACAGGAAGGACCGCCCATCCGTCAGCCGCCGCTCCAGCGCGACAGGGTCGATCTCGGGGAAAATCCGCGCCAATTCCCGCGCCACGCGGGCGGGATCGACCATGTCCTTCGGCTGCGCATAAAGCGCATAGGTCTGCATATTGGTCGCAAGAATCCGCCCGTTGCGATCCGTGATATCGGCCCGCGTCGCCACGATCTCGGCCCCTGCCGCTGCCGTGCGCGGCTCCATCGGCTCGGTCGCAGCCAAAAGGCCCATCCGCGCCCCGATGGTGGAAAAGGCCGCCAGAAACCCAAGGCTCAGGAACAAAAGCCGCACTTCTGCCCGCGCGCGGGATTTGTCGCGGATCTCCTCGTGGCGCAGGCGCAGGTTCTCGCGCTCGATCGTGTCGGGATTTTCGCCCTTCTGACGGGCGGAAAGGATACGGGCCAGCGGGCGAAGGGGCGTGCGGATCATGGGAATTGTCCGTCAACAGGGGAAGGGGCAATCTCGGCCCCGCTCAGGGGGTCTGTCTGACCGGTCACAGAAATCGGCGCATTGATATCGGGGAAACCCATCCCCGGCAGAACGGTCGGCGCCGGATAGGACACCCGCGCCGCAGCCCCAAATTGCCCAGGCTCCAAGGGCAACAGCCCCAGCCGGTCGAAATTCAGCGTGGCCAACTCGCGCAGCCGTTCGGGCCGGTTCAAATAGGCCCATTCCGCCCGCTGCAAGGTCAACGCCTCGCGCAGGGTGGCAATCTCGTTTTGCAACTGCGTCATCTCGCGCAGCGCCGCCTGCGTGGCGTAATTCTCGCGATAGGCCCAGAAAGCCAAGGCCATCACGCCAAGGAAGGACAGGACGAAAAACACCGGGCGCATCAGCGGCGTCCTTTCTTCGGTTGAAACTCGGGCAGGCCCAGCGCGGCAGGCGTGATCCGCGCCGCAGGCACCGCCGTCCGCCGCGCTACGCGCAGCTTGGCACTGCGGGCGCGCGGATTGGCGGCAAGCTCCGCCTCATCGGGGCCGACCGCCTTCTTGGTGATCATCTCGAACCGCGCCACCTGATCGGCCCGCGCCGGGGCATAGCGGTTGGCATTGGCCTCCGCGCCGCTTGCGATCTGGAAGAACCGCTTCACGATGCGATCCTCTAGGCTGTGAAACGTCACCACCGCCAGCCGCCCGCCGGGCTTCAAGGCCCGTTCGGCGGCCTGCAACCCCTCGGCCAGGCTGTCAAATTCCGTATTCACGGCAATGCGGATCGCTTGAAAGCTCCGCGTCGCCGGATGGCTCTGCCCGGGCTTCGGGCGCGGCAGGCACTTGGCCACGATCTCGGCCAGCCGCAGCGTCGTGGTGATCGGCTCCACCGCCCGCGCCTCGACAATCGCCCGCGCGATCCGGCGCGAGGCCCGCTCCTCACCGTAATGATACAGGATATCGGCCAGCAGCCCCTCCGCCGCCCCATTCACCAGATCGGCGGCACTCTCACCGGCCTGGCTCATCCGCATGTCCAAGGGCCCGTCCTTCTGAAAGGAAAACCCCCGCTCCGCCCGATCCAGCTGCATCGACGACACGCCAAGGTCCAGCACAACCCCATCCAGCGGCCCGCCCGCATGCTGATCCAGCTCTGCGAAATTCCCCGCCACCAGCCGCAGCCGGTCACCATACTCCCCCGCCCAAGACCCCGCCATCTGCAAGGCCAAGGGATCGCGGTCCACCCCTGTCACCCGCGAAGCACCTGCCTCCAGCAAGCCCCGCGCATAGCCGCCCGCGCCAAAGGTGCCGTCCAGCCAGTCGCCCTCCACCGGGGCCACCGCCGCCAGCAAGGGGCCCAGCAGAACCGGGATATGGGGGATGCGACCGATCTCCTGATCGCGGGCTTCCAAAGCTCAGACCTCCGGCGCGTCGCCGCCCAAAAGCGACAGGATGTCCATATCCGCAGGCAGCGCCGCCAGATCTTCTTCCGCCGCGCGCAGAATCTCTGCCTCATATGTCTCGGGTTTCCATATCTGGAACGTATCCAGCGCCCCGGCAAAGACCGCCTCGCCCGCATCGCTGGCAGACAGGCCCGTCTTTTCCCGCACTTTCGGCGGCAGGACGATACGCCCGTCATCATCGATTTCCACCGTGACGGACAGGGTGATGACGTTGCGCTCCAGCAGGCGGCGCTTCGGTGACCCCAAGGGAAGATTGCGGATCATCGCCTCGACGCGCTGCGCGCCCGCGACGGTATAGCATTCGGCGAATTTGCGGCGCTCGTCGCCATAGACGATCACGATGCGCTTGCGGGTGCTGTCCGGGTCTCCGGCCTCCAGAACACGGCGAAAGGCCGCCGGGATCGACACCCGCGCCTTACCGTCCACCTTCTGGGTGAACTCGCCTCTGAACGCCTCCGACATGGGCCTTCCGGCCTCCTTCGCGCAGCATCTGCCCTGCTCCGTCAGGCCCCTGCCCGGAAAACCCGGGCCCTGAAACGGAAACGGCGGATCGAGCTGCTGCCACTGCTCGATCCGCCGCCTGTCCCATCGCTGGGCGTCCAGCTACGCGCGCCACCTGGGGGAGATGTCTGCTCGCTCGCGCGCCGGATCTCTGGTTTCGATGAAGGCGGGTGCCTGTATGAAGCCTGCTTTCGCCTGTTCGGGGTCTTATGCCGCCCCTGCTTTCGTTTTGCCCGCTCTCATCGTCGTGAGACTTTAATGCCATGGGAATTTGCCCCACGCAACGGGAAAATGAGGGAGCGCTTGGGCATATCTTGTTCAAACCCCCAGCTCAATACAGCATCTGGTGCAGTTATCCACAGGGCATTGCCCATAAATTGGCTATAGGCCCTCAACGAGTAACAACATCTAGTGATTATTCGTGACCACGCCTCTTTCCCACAAAATCCCAGCTTTTTTCCACAACGCCCCAGATTATCCGAAGAATGGGCCAAGATCGGCATTGGAACGGGGGTTTTTCCGCAAAGAATGCCCCAGATTCGCCCCAGACTGGCGCAGTATGACCAGCCGATCCCACATTTTCCCATGAGGTGATTCGTCTGGAACGGCGCATCCCATGCCGTCCCATGCAGGCATTCCGCCACGCCCCGGCATCCGCCAAAGCTGCGCCCTTGCCCCTTCATCTTGGCCCAAATACGCCTCTTGCCCCGCTGGTCACGGGCGCAAGGCCGCAGAAAGGGAACGCCTTACTGCGTCACAGGATGGCAGATCGGCCGCCCCAGGGCGTCAAAGCCCGCGACCACACATTCCGACCCATCCGACAGGATCATCACGGTCCCCACGGCGATGGCCGCCGCGCGCCCCGCACCGCCCCGGCGCTTTTTCTTCTCAATCTCCTGCGGCGCGATGATCGCGGATAGGTCAGGGATCGGCGGAAGATCGATACTCATGCGGCACCCTCTGGACCGGCCCCTTCGGCAAAGGGGCTGTTTCACATCGTCAAGATGTGGGCACCACCCCGCCCGCCGTCCAGACCCCGGCGCATATTGTGCAGCCCTGCACGGTTAACCAATTTCTGGCCCCGCTCTCTGCCCGAATTTGTATGCACAGTTTGCGGCACAAAAGGCGGCACAGAACAGGGCACAGCCATTTTCGGCCAACCCCCTGCGCCGCCTCGCAAATTTACGCCATCCCGCCCGCGATCAACCCCTTGGCCAGCCGCGCATAGGCCTCTGCTTCCGGCGCATCGGTCGCGGCGATCGGCACCCCCGCATCCCCCGCCTGCCGCACCGAAAGGGCCAAGGGCAATTCGCCAAGGAAAGGCAGGCCCAGCTTCGCCGCCTCGGCCTTCACCCCGCCATGGCCAAAGATCTGCGTCTCATGCCCGCAATTGGGGCAGCAGAAGGTCGACATATTCTCGATCAGCCCCAGCACCGGCACCTTCAATTTGCTGAACATATCCAGCGCCTTGCGAGCATCCAGCAGCGCTACATCCTGCGGCGTCGACACGACCAAGGCCCCCGTCAGCTGCGTCCGCTGCGCCAGCGACAGCTGGATATCCCCCGTCCCCGGCGGCAGGTCGATGATCAGCACATCCAGCTTGCCCCAAGCCACCTGCCCCAGCAATTGCTGCAAGGCCCCCATGATCATCGGCCCGCGCCAGATGACCGCCTCATCTTCCTTCAGCATCAGCCCGATCGACATCATGGTCACGCCATGTGCTTGCAAAGGCTCGATAATCTTGCCATCGGGGCTGGCGGGGCGCTTCGACACCCCCATCATCCTTGGCTGGCTCGGCCCATAGATATCGGCATCCAAAAGACCAACCCGCCGCCCCTGCCGCGCCAGCGCCACCGCAAGGTTCGACGACACGGTGGACTTCCCAACGCCTCCCTTGCCGCTGGCCACCGCGATGATCCGGTCCACGCCCGATACCTTCTGCGGCCCGCCCTGCTGCGGTGTCGGATGCTGCCCGATCTTCAAGCTTGGCGGCGCTGCGGGTTTGGCCGCCGGCCCATGGGCTGTCATCACCACTTGCACCGCATCGACCCCCGCAAGACGCTTCACCGCCGCCTCCGCCGCCCCTGAAACAGGGCCCAGCGCCCGCGCCGCCTCCGGGCTTTCCGCTTCGATCACGAAGCGGACCACACCCCCCTCCACGGTCAAGGCGCGAATCAGATCGCGCGACACCAGATCGCCGCCACCGGGTAGGCCTACCCCGGAAAGCGCCCGCAGGATTTCCTCTTTCGTAACCGTCATGCGTTCTTCTCCTGCCCAAGGTTTCGGCAAACCTCGTCATCTTTTCGGCACACGACAAGGGCGTGTTGACCATTTGCTCAGGATTTCATCGAAACCTATGAAATTAATGACATTTCTGTGAATGCCAGCCATGCGAATGCTGCATGGCAGCATTGCAGACCGGGCCTATTGTGCAGTTGCAGCATATGCCCCATGTTTCCGTTAACAGCGCGACAGAACGTTGTCCTGAGAACAGATGTAACAAACTGAGGCTGATCGAAATGGCTTATGTCAACTCCTCCCGCGCCGCGTCCTTCTCGCTGGCTGACCGTATCTCGGGCGTCCTTGCCCTGATCAAGATGCAGATCGCCCGCCGCAGCGTTTACAACCAGACCGTCCGCGAACTGGTGCAACTTTCCGATCGCGAACTGTCCGATCTGGGCATTGCCCGGGCCGATATCCACGCCGTCGCCCATGAAGCGGCTTACGGCAAATAAGGTTTCTTGCTGAACCCCACCTCCTCCCGGGGTTCGTGGCAAAAGCGGCGGCGCTTCTCCTCCTCCCTGGCGCCGCCGCACTTTGATCCAGAAGCGATGCTCCTGCGTATGCTTCTCTGACAGATCCGAGGTCCCCCTCCTCCTCCCTGGGGACATGCGGAAAAGCGGCGATCCCCTCCTCCTCCCTGGGATCGCCGCACCCTTCTTCCGGGGCCGAATGGTCCCAACGGCGTGCGACGGGCCCTCCTCCTCCTCCCTGAGGGCCATCGGACCAGCGGCGATCCCCACCTCCTCCCGGGGATCGCCGCGACCCGCACCCCGTGCAACGGTTTCGGACCCGGCCTCTCCTCCTCCCTTGGCCGGGCCGGGAAAGCGACCGGCCTCTCCTCCTCCCTTGGCCGGGGCGCAAGAATGCGGCGGCGCCCTTCTCCCTCGGGCGTCGCCGTTTTTCATTGCAGCCCCCGCTTGCATCCCCGGCGCCCCCCGCCGATAGTCCGCGCCAATCGCTTCCTTCCGGCAGGCCCGATGCGCCCCTCCCTGATTTCCGCCGCGCTTGTCGCCGCACTTGTGGGCTACGGCTCCACCATCGCCCTCGTCCTTGCTGCCGCGCAGGCCTTGGGGGCAACGCCCGATCAGACAGCCAGCTGGGTGATGGGCGTCTGCTTTGCCAAGGCATTGGGCAGCGCGCTGCTTTCCACGTGGCACCGTGTCCCCGTCGTGCTGGCCTGGTCCACCCCCGGCGCCGCGCTTATTGCGGCCTCCTCCGGCTACGGCATGGCCGAAGGGGTCGCGGCCTTCCTGCTTGCGGGCCTTCTGATCGCGGCGACCGGCCTGATCCGCCCCCTTGGCACGTTGGTGAGCAAGATCCCCGATGGCATCGCCGCCGCCATGCTGGCAGGCGTGCTGCTACCCTTCGTCCTGAAAGGCGCAGGCGCGGCGCAGGCCGCGCCGCTGCTCGTGGCCCCGATGGTGGCGCTCTTCGTGCTTGTCCGGCTGAAAAACCCCGCCATGGCCGTGCTTGCCGCGCTGGCCGCGGGCCTTGTCACTGCCTTTGCGACAGGCGCGGCGGGTCTGCCGCCCCTGCCAAATATCCCGCCCACCCCTACCTTCATTGCGCCCGAATTCCACTGGCCCGCGCTGATCGGCCTTGGCCTGCCGCTCTACCTTGTCACCATGGCCTCGCAGAACCTGCCGGGCTTCGCCACCATGCGCGCGGCAGGGTATGAGCCGCCCGTCGCCCCCGCCCTGACCGTCACAGGCCTGATCTCGGCCGCCACCGCCCTGATCGGCGCGCATACCGTCAACATGGCCGCGATCACCGCCGCCATCTGCATGGGTGACGATGTGCATCCCGACCGGACGCAACGCTGGAAGGTGGGCCTCGCCTATGCCGGGGTCTGGATCATCCTTGGCCTGACCGGGCCCGTGGTCATCGCGATCCTAGCGGCCCTGCCGCCCGCGCTGATGACGGCGCTGGTGGCGCTGGCCCTACTCGGCCCGCTCACCGGGGCGCTGACCGGGGCCTTCGCCGCGCCGGACCAACGCTTTGCCGCCACGCTGACCTTGGCTGTCACAGGGGCGGGCGTGGCCTTTGCCGGAATCGGCGCGGCCTTCTGGGGCCTTCTGGCGGGCCTTGCCATCTGGCTGATCGAAGCCCGCAGGAAATAACGATTTCTGACACAGAAATCGCCCCGTTTTCTGCAGGCAGAAAACACCCCCCCGCGCCGCGCCTCAAACCGATTTCTGCGTGCAGAAATCGTCGCGTTTCCTGCGTCAGGAAACGCCTCCCTCAGAACGGCACCTCATCGGCATCATCCGCATCGACGACAAAGCCCGCCACGACCTTCTTGATCCCGGCCTTAGAGAAATCAATCTCCAGCTTGTCGCCCTCCAGCCCGATCACGATCCCATAGCCGAACTTGCGGTGAAACACCCGGTCACCTTCCGAAAAGGCCGATACCGCCGTCGCGTCGATCACCACCCCCCGCGCCTCGCGCGGCGTTGATACGCCCCGCGTCTGCACCCGGTCCTGCATCCGCTTCCAGCCAGGCGAGTTATAGACATCCGCCTTCGACACCCGCTCATCCATGCTGGACGACACGGCATAGGGCGCCGCCGCGCCAAAACCCCCGCCATACAGCCCCGGCGGGGTCAGCACCTCCACATGCGCTGTTGGCAATTCGTCGATGAAACGGCTAGGCAATTGGCTTTGCCACTGGCCATAGACCCGGCGGTTCGAGGCGAAGGAAATCGTGCACAATTCTTCCGCCCGTGTGATCCCCACATAGGCCAGCCGCCGCTCCTCTTCCAACCCCTTCAGCCCGCTCTCATCCATGGACCGCTGGCTGGGGAACAGCCCATCCTCCCAGCCCGGCAGAAAGACGACCGGAAACTCCAACCCCTTGGCGGCGTGCAGGGTCATGATCGATACTTTCTCGCCCGCCTCTTCCGTCTCGTTGTCCATGATCAGCGCGACGTGTTCAAGGAAGCCTTGAAGATTGTCGAACTGCTCCAACGCCTTGACCAATTCCTTCAGGTTCTCCAGACGCCCCGGCGCCTCGGGTGTCTTGTCGTTCTGCCACATCTCGGTATAGCCGGATTCCTCAAGGATCATCTCGGCCAGTTCGATATGGCTCGCCCCTTCATGCCGCGTCAGCGCATGCCAACGGTCAATCCCTTCGACAAAGGCGCGCAACTGCCCCGCGCCCTTGCCGCCAATCCCGCCCGTTGCCACCAATTCCCGCGCGCCTTCAAGCAGGGAAACCCCCGCCATTCGCGCCGTGCGCTGAATATCCGCCTGGGCCTTGTCTCCCAGCCCGCGCTTGGGAACATTTACCACCCGTTCAAAGGCCAGATCGTCCTCGGGACTCACCGCCAGCCGGAAATAGGCCATCGCATCGCGAATTTCCTGCCGCTCATAGAACCGTGGCCCCCCGATCACCCGGTAGGGCAGCCCGATCGTCAGGAAGCGGTCCTCGAAGGCCCGCATCTGGTGGCTCGCCCGCACCAGAATCGCCTGCCCGTCCAGCCCCACAGGGTCCAACCCCCGCCCGCCCCGCATCAGCGCCTCGATCTCTTCACCGATCCAGCGCGCCTCTTCCTCACCATCCCAATGGCCGATCAGGCGGACCTTCTCGCCCTCTTTCACATCGGTCCACAGCGTCTTGCCCAAACGCCCAGCATTCCCCGCGATCACGCCCGACGCAGCGGCAAGGATATGCGGCGTGGACCGATAATTCTGCTCCAGCCGCACCACATGCGCGCCGGGAAAATCCTTTTCGAACCGCAGGATGTTGCCAACCTCGGCACCGCGCCAGCCATAGATCGACTGGTCGTCATCCCCCACGCAGCAGATATTCCGATGCGCCTGCGCCAACAGCCGCAGCCAGAGGTACTGGCACACATTGGTGTCCTGATACTCATCCACCAGAATATAGCGAAACCACCGCTGATACTGCGCCAGCACGTCCGGGTGACCTTGGAAGATCACCACGCAATGCAACAAGAGGTCGCCGAAATCGCAGGCATTCAGCGTCCGCAGCCGTTCCTGATACTGGGCATAAAGCTCCGTGCCGCGATTGGCATAGCCCGATGCCTCGGACGACGGCACCCGTTCCGGCGTCAGGGCGCGGTTCTTCCAGCCGTCGATCATCCCCGCCAGCATCCGCGCGGGCCAGCGCTTCTCGTCGATATTCGCCGCCACGATCAACTGCTTCAGCAGCCGGATCTGGTCATCCGTATCCAGAATGGTGAAGTTCGACTTCAGCCCCACCAGTTCCGCATGCCGCCGCAGAATCTTGACCGACAGCGAATGGAAGGTGCCCATCCAAGGCATCCCCTCCGCCACCTCGCCCAGCATCCGCCCCACGCGCAACTTCATCTCGCGCGCGGCCTTGTTGGTAAAGGTCACGGCAAGGATTTCATTCGGCCGCGCCTTGCCCATGCGCAACAGATGCACGATCCGCGCCGTCAGCGCCTTGGTCTTGCCCGTCCCCGCCCCGGCCAGCATCAGGACAGGGCCATCCAGCGCCTCAACCGCCTCGCGCTGGGCGGGGTTCAACTCATCCAAATAGGGCGCAGGCCGCGCCGCCATCATGGCCCGCTGCGACAACGGCACCACCGCCGCCTCCAACGCCTCGTCATCATCCCATCGGTTCATGGCTGAAACCCTAGCGCCATCGGCGGCAAAGGAAAAGGTTCCGCAAATGTTCCGTCGCAACTTTTCCCATGCACCCCCGCCCACTTCGCAATAGCAAACCCACCCCTGCATATTTCGCAAAATTTGCATGTTACGCCGGTTGCCGCCCTTGCGCTGCATTGCAGCAGGCCTAGGATGGTGCCGTCTACCCCGGTTCCCGCACCCGGAGATGACGGAAAAGCCCGCCTGACCTTCCGACTGCCGGAGATACCGATGCCTGAGTTCCGCAAGATCCTCGTCGCCAACCGGGGCGAGATCGCCATCCGCGTCATGCGCGCCGCCAATGAAATGGGCAAGAAGACCGTCGCCGTCTTCGCCGAAGAGGACAAACTGTCCCTTCACCGCTTCAAGGCAGACGAAGCCTATCGCATCGGCGAAGGCCTGTCGCCGGTGGGCGCCTACCTCTCCATCCCGGAAATCATCCGGGTGGCCAAGATGGCTGGGGCGGATGCCGTCCATCCCGGCTACGGCCTTCTGTCCGAAAACCCCGATTTCGTCGAAGCCTGCGATCAGGCGGGCATCACCTTCATCGGCCCCCGCGCCGAAACCATGCGCGCCTTGGGCGACAAGGCTTCGGCCCGCCGCGTGGCAATCGAGGCGGGCGTCCCCGTCATCCCCGCGACAGAAGTTCTGGGCGATGACATGGCGCTCATCAAGAAACAGGCCGCCGAAGTCGGCTATCCCCTGATGCTCAAGGCGTCATGGGGCGGTGGCGGGCGCGGCATGCGCCCGATCCTGTCGGAAGACGAGCTTGAGACGAAGGTCCGCGAAGGCCGGCGCGAGGCCGAGGCCGCCTTCGGCAATGGCGAAGGCTATCTGGAAAAGATGATCCAGCGCGCCCGCCATGTCGAGGTGCAGATCCTCGGCGACAAGCAGGGCAATGTCTGGCACCTCTGGGAACGCGATTGCACAGTGCAGCGCCGCAACCAAAAGGTCGTCGAACGCGCCCCTGCCCCCTACCTGACGCAGGCCCAGCGCGAAGACGTCTGCGATATGGCCAAGCGCATCACCCAGCATGTCGATTACGAATGCGCGGGCACTGTCGAATTCCTGATGGATATGGATACGGGCAAGTTCTACTTCATCGAAGTGAACCCCCGCGTGCAGGTCGAACATACCGTGACCGAAGAGGTGACGGGGATCGACATCGTCCAAGCCCAGATCCTGATCGAGGAAGGCAAGTCACTGTCCGAAGCGACCGGCGTCGCCTCTCAGGCCGATGTGAAACTGAACGGCCACGCCCTGCAATGCCGGGTGACGACCGAAGACCCGCTGAACAACTTCATCCCCGATTACGGGCGACTGACGGCCTATCGCTCGGCCACTGGAAACGGCATCCGTCTGGATGGCGGCACGGCTTACGCGGGCGGCGTCATCACCCGCTATTACGATTCGCTTCTGGTGAAGGTCACGGCCCATGCCCAGACCCCGGAAAAGGCCATCGCCCGGATGGACCGCGCACTGCGCGAATTCCGCATCCGGGGGGTGGCAACGAATATCGAATTCGTCATCAACCTGTTGAAGCACCCTACCTTCCTTGATGACAGCTACACGACCAAGTTCATCGACACGACGCCCGAACTTTTCGCCTTCAAGAAACGCCGCGACCGGGCGACCAAGATCCTCACCTATATCGCCGACATCACGGTGAACGGGCATCCCGAAACCGCAGGCCGCCCCAAACCGCCGGCCGAGGCGAAGATGCCCAAACCCCCGCGCCTTCTGACGGAAACCCCCGCGACGGGCACCCGTAACCTGTTGGAACAGCAAGGCCCGCAAGCCGTGGCCGATTGGATGAAGGCCCAGAAAAAGGTCCTCATCACCGACACGACCATGCGCGACGGCCACCAGTCGCTTCTGGCCACCCGCATGCGGTCCATCGACATGGTCCGCGTGGCCCCGGCCTATGCCGCCAACCTGCCGCAACTGTTTTCCGTGGAATGCTGGGGCGGCGCCACCTTCGACGTGGCCTATCGCTTCTTGCAGGAATGCCCGTGGCAACGCCTGCGCGACCTGCGCGCCACCATGCCCAACCTGATGACGCAGATGCTGCTGCGCGCGTCGAACGGCGTGGGCTATACCAACTACCCCGACAACGTCGTCCGCGCCTTCGTCCTTCAGGCCGCCAAGACCGGCGTCGATGTCTTCCGCGTCTTCGACAGCCTCAACTGGGTCGAAAACATGCGCGTCGCCATGGATGCGGTGATCGAGGCAAACAAGGTCTGCGAAGGCACGATCTGCTATACGGGCGACATGCTCGACCCGAACAGGTCGAAATATGACCTGAAATACTATGTGGACCGCGCCAAAGAGTTGAAGGCCGCAGGCGCCCATGTTCTGGGGCTGAAGGATATGGCGGGCCTTCTGAAACCCGCCTCGGCCCGCATTCTCGTGAAAACGCTGAAACAGGAGGTGGGCCTTCCCGTCCACTTCCACACGCATGACACATCCGGTGCCGCCGCCGCCACGATCCTCGCCGCCTGCGATGCGGGCGTCGATGCCGTGGATGCCGCGATGGATGCCTTCTCGGGCGGCACCTCGCAGCCCTGCCTTGGGTCTATCGTCGAGGCGCTGCGCCACACCGACCGCGACACGGGCCTCGATATCAAGGCGATCCGCGACATTTCCAACTATTGGGAACATGTCCGCGTGCAATATGCCGCCTTCGAATC
This sequence comes from Fuscovulum ytuae, assembly GCF_029953595.1. Classification (NCBI taxonomy): domain Bacteria; kingdom Pseudomonadati; phylum Pseudomonadota; class Alphaproteobacteria; order Rhodobacterales; family Paracoccaceae; genus Fuscovulum; species Fuscovulum ytuae. The sequence goes on from NZ_CP124535.1 coordinate 1,615,657, forward strand.
CGGCCTGCCCGCCCCGGCCTCCGAGGTCTATCTGCACGAAATGCCCGGCGGCCAGTTCACCAACCTCAAGGCGCAGGCGCGGTCCCTCGGTCTCGAAGAACGCTGGCCCGAGGTCGCGCAGGCCTATGCCGACGCGAACCAGATGTTCGGCGATATCGTGAAGGTCACCCCCTCGTCGAAAGTGGTGGGCGACATGGCGCTGATGATGGTGGCCCAAGGCCTGACCCGTGCGCAGGTCGAAGACGCGAATACCGACGTGGCCTTCCCCGACTCGGTGGTCGACATGCTCAAGGGCAATCTCGGTCAACCTCATGGCGGCTGGCCCGAAGGCATCCTGAAAAAGGTGCTGAAGGGCGAGGCCCCCCTGACCGAACGCCCCGGCAAGACCCTGCCCCCCGTCGATCTGGAAGACACCCGCGCCAAGCTGTCCGCCGAACTGGGCGGCAAGTCGGTGGATGATGAGGATCTCAACGGCTACCTCATGTATCCCAAGGTCTTCCTCGATTACATGGGCCGCCACCGCCTTTACGGCCCCGTCCGCGCCCTGCCCACGAAGATCTTCTTCTACGGCATGGAACCGGGCGAAGAGATCACCGCCGAGATCGACCCCGGCAAGCAGCTGGAGATTCGCCTGCAAGCCGTGGGCGAAACGACCGAGGATGGCGAGGTCCGCGTCTTTTTCGAACTGAACGGCCAACCCCGCGTGATCCGCGTGCCGAACCGCGCCGTGAAGGCCAAGACGGCGGCGCGGCCAAAGGCGCAAGAGGGCAATCCCGGCCATATCGGCGCGCCAATGCCCGGCTCCATCGCCTCCGTCACGGTGACGGTGGGCCAAAAGGTCCGCGCGGGCGATCTTCTCCTGACGATCGAGGCGATGAAGATGGAAACCGGCCTCCATGCCGACCGCGAAGCCACGGTGAAAGCGCTGCATGTTCAGGCTGGCAGCCAGATCGAGGCAAAGGACCTGCTGGTCGAACTCGAATGACAGGATGGGCCATCCGGCCCATCATCCACCCCGACAAAGAACTTTTCCGCGCGGTACCTCACTTTCCCCCTTGAACCCCCCGCGCGGCTTTTATAGATCACCCCTCGTCCAATCGGTGCGGGCGTAGCTCAGGGGTAGAGCATAACCTTGCCAAGGTTAGGGTCGTGAGTTCGAATCTCATCGCCCGCTCCAGTTGGACCAAAGCGCAAGGCCGCCCTTCGGGGCGGCCTTGCGCATTCTGGCCCATCCGTTTTTCTTCTTGCGCCCATCCCCGCCGCACTCTATCACCCGCGCCACGGAGTGCGGGCGTAGCTCAGGGGTAGAGCATAACCTTGCCAAGGTTAGGGTCGTGAGTTCGAATCTCATCGCCCGCTCCAGATCACCACCAGATCGCAGGGATGAAGGTCGCTTAGACCTTCGCACCGCGTGAAAAAGGGGGCCGTCAGCCCCCTCCTCGGCACAATCCTCTCAGCCGACCTAATCCAGCCGCAGCTTCGCGCTGCCGCGCGTGCCGTCCGTTCGGTTAAAGGCCATCACCGCAATGCCATCCTCGACCGACATGAGCGCCTTGGTCTCCACCTCATCCGAACAGGTCAAAGGCACACGGACCGCCGCGCCTTCCCGCGCAGGATGGTCATAGACCCCTTCGCAGACCCAGCCGAACACGCTCTCCAACCGGACCGCCACCCCGGCACCCGATGCGGCCGGTTCCATCGCCACCACGCCCCAGCGCGACTCCAACTCTGCCGCCCCGGCCGCACCCGCCGCGACGAAAATCACCGTGCCAAGGCACAGCCCCCGAATCCCGTGACCCATCCTGTCATCCTCTGCTCATTCCGCCCCGGGGCATGCCTCACCCTTGGGCAATCTGGGGCTATTGCCCTCTGTTTGTGACAGCAGGAGGGCATGGCAGAGGCGCGCGCGTCAAGCCATGGCGTGCCGGTCAGTGAAGGGTGGCAGAAATCCGCCCTGCCGCCGTGCCGGGCGTGACCATGCCAGCCGGCATCGCCTCCCAATTCCCAACAGGCATCAGCGGGGCTGTCGCATCCAGCCGCATCCGCACCGTCCGCAACAGGCGCGACGCCGAGGCCCCGATCAGCGGCGCCTGCACCGCCGGGCCAAGTGCCACTTCCGGCGCGGGCAGCCCCAAGGCGCGATAGGCAGCCCACATCGGCCCGCGCGCCGCCTGCAAGGCCGATTGCAGCTCTCCCATCTCCACCCGCTGGCCCCGTTCCAGCACCGCGACGAAATCGCCCGCCCCGGCATAGGCCATACGGAATCGGACGCCCTTCATCTGCTGCACGATCATGGCCGCCGTCTCGGCCAGAAAATCGCAATATTCCATCCGGTCCAGATGGGCATAGGCCCAAGGCGCGTTCCGCAGCCGGAAGCCCAGCGCCACCGTCCCCGGCAATCCCGCCCAGCCCAGACCCAGAAGGTGGTTCTCAAGCGCCAGATAATCCACCAACCCCACATCCGACCCCGGCAGAACCGGGTCTTCAAAGCGGAAGGCGAAATCCGCCTGATCATGCAGGCTGCCCATATCGGCCGCCAGCGACGCCGACCGTGCCCGCTCGTCCAGAACCGTCGCCACCATCGAAAGCCGCGCACCAAGTTCCAGCTTGTCCAAGGGCTTGTGCAGGAATTCATTCGCCCCCGCCGCCAAGGCCCCCTTCACCCGATCCCGCGCCGTGACCGATGAAATCATGATGATCGGCGTCGTCCGGTGCACTTCCGTCGCCCGCAGCGCCGCGCAAAGCTGCGTGCCATCCATCCCCGGCATCTCCATGTCCAAAAGCAGGACATCCGCCAGCAACTTGCCCTCCGCCGCCAGTTTCGCCACCCGCAAAGGATCGCCAAAGGTGGTGACCGAGGTGGGATCAAGCTCGCGCAGATATTCGCCAAGGATCGAAAGAAAGATCGGGTCGTCATCGACACAGACAATGCGCATGCGGGGTCTCCTGTCCCGGTGAAGTTCCGGACTCATCCGAAAGAGGTAGACGGCATACGAAAGTCCCGTTTAAGGCGAGCGTCAAAAAACTTTCCTCCAGCGCGCCAAAAACGCATGGTCAGCAACCCAAAGCCTAGCCCATCGCCTCGCGTGCGCTTTTCCGCGTATTTATTTGCGAATGCTTCTCATTGCCATTGACTTCTGCGAATGGTTCGCACATCTTTTCCGCATGGCCACCTTGTCACCCTTGCACCGTAACGAAAGCCGATTGCCATGATCGACCGCCGCTCCTTGCTTGGATGTTTTGCCCTCGCACCTTTTGCGGGCAGCCCTGTCTTTGCGGCCAGCGCCGCCCCCACCATCGTGACCACCACGGGCATGATCGCCGACGCCGCCCGCCGCCTTTCGGGCGGCGAGGTGCAGGCCCTCATGGGGCCGGGCATGGACCCGCACGGCCATCGCCCCACCCGCACCGATATTCTGGCCCTGTCGCGGGCCGATGTCATCCTCTGGCACGGCCTGAACCTTGAGGCGCAGTTCGCCGATGTCATGGCCGATCTTGCCCGCAAGACCACGGTCAAAGCCGTGGCCGAAACCCTGTCGCCTGACCAACTGATCGCCGATCCGCAATATGCCGACCGCCCTGATCCCCATGTCTGGTTCGACCCGCGCCTCTGGTCCGATGTCGTCCGCGCCGTCGATGCCGCCCTGACCGGGGCCGGGGTCGATACCGCCGACCGCGCCACCGCCTATCTGGCCGACATCGCCCAGCTTGATGTCTATGCGCGCAAGGCCCTTGCCAGCGTGCCGGAAGGCCAGCGCATCCTTGTCACCGCCCATGACGCCTTCGCCTATTTCGGCCGCGCCTATGGCTGGCGCGTCGAAGGCATCCAAGGCATCTCGACGGAATCCGAGGCAGGTCTTGCCCGGATCGAGGATCTGGTCACGCTGATCGTGGAAAACCGCATCCCGGCGGTCTTTGTCGAAAGCTCCGTCTCTGACCGCACCATCCGCGCCCTGATCGAAGGGGCCGCGGCGCAGGGTCACTATGTCACCATCGGGGCCGAACTCTTCTCGGACGCGATGGGGCCGGAAGGCACCTATGAAGGCACCTATCCCGGCATGATCGATCACAACATCACCGCCATCGCCCGCGCCCTTGGGGGGGATGCCCCCGAACGCGGGATGGCGGGTCGGCTTAACGCAGGAACGTAACGCAGGAACATGATGGCGGGCGCAACCCCAATCCCCATGCCGGAAACGGCACTCGCCATCTCAGGCCTGACCGTGGCCTATGGTTCAGTCCCCGTAGTCGCCACGGTCAGTGCCCGGTTTCCGAAGGGGTCGATGACAGCCGTCATCGGCCCCAACGGGGCTGGCAAATCCACGCTTCTGAAAGCCGCGCTCGGCCTCATTCCCGCTGTGACGGGTGAGGTGCGGGCCTTCGGCGACCCCATCGCCCGCGCCATGCCCCGCATCGCCTATGTGCCGCAGCGCGCGGCGGTGGATTGGGAATTCCCCGCCCGCGTCATCGATGTGGTGCAAATGGGCCTTTACCGCCGCACGGGCCTTTTCGGCCGCCTCACACCCGGCCTGCGGGCCGAGGCGATGGCACAGCTCGACCGTCTCGGCATGGCCGACTTTGCCACCCGCCAGATCGGCGCGCTTTCGGGCGGGCAGCAGCAGCGCGTCTTCCTCGCCCGCGCCTTGGCGCAGGGGGCCGATCTTGTCATCCTCGACGAACCCTTCGCCGGGGTCGATGCCGCGACCGAGGCCGCGATCATCGATGTCCTGCACGGCCTGCGCGCGGAAGGCCGCACCGTCATCGCGGTGCATCATGACCTATCCACCGTCACCGCCTATTTCGACCGCGTGCTGCTTCTGAACCGCCGCGTGATCGCCGAGGGACCAACCGCCAGCACCTTCCGCCGCGACATGGTGGCCGAGGCTTATGGTCACCAACTCCTCACCGCCATCCCCGCCTGACCCATCGCAAAGGAACCGGCCAGCGCCGCCCCGATGCAAGACGCCTTTCTGAATGCCCTCGTCCTGAACGCCGGATACAACGCCGCCCTCGTGGGCATCGGCGCGGCGCTGCTTGGCCTTGCGGCGGGCTGCACCGGGGCCTTTGTCACACTGCGCCGCCGCGCGCTGACATCGGACGCCATGGCCCATGCCACCCTGCCCGGCATTGCGCTGGCCTTCCTCCTGATGGCCGCCACAGGGGCCGATGGGCGCAACCTTGCAGGCCTGATGATCGGCGCGGGCCTCTCTGCCGCGCTCGGCCTTGCTTGGCTGGATCGTCTTGGCCGCACCCGCCTGCCCGAAGATGCCGCCATCGGGGCCACGCTCTCGGTCTTTTACGGGGCGGGGATCGTCCTGATGACAGTGATCCAGAACCTCGCCATAGGCCGCCCGGCGGGCCTTGATTCCGTCCTGCTCGGCTCCACCGCCGGGATGCTGCGCGGCGATGCGATCACGCTGGCCATCGGCGCGGGCCTGACGCTCGCTGTCCTTTTCCTCTTGCGCCGCCCGCTCATCATGACGGCCTTCGATGCTGGCCATGCGCGGATGATGGGGGTGAACACCGCCCTGATGGACCGGGCACTCCTCCTGCTCACGCTCGCCTGCGTGCTTCTGGGCCTGCATGTCGTGGGTCTGATCCTGATTGTCGCGCTGCTGATCATTCCGGCCCTTGCCGCCCGCCTCTGGTCCGACAGGATGGAGGTGGTGGCCATCCTCGCCGGTGCCATCGGCGCGATGGCGGGCTATCTGGGGGCCGCGCTTTCCGTCGCACTCCCCGATCTGCCCACCGGCCCCGCCATCGTGCTGATCGCCTTCGCCACCTTCGCCGCCTCGGCGCTGATCGCCCCCGACAAAGGCATCCTCGCCCAAACCGCCGCCCGCGCCCGCCTGCGCCGCGCGGCCCGGACAGGGGCGGCGTGATGGGGGCGGAATTCATAGCCCTCACCCTACCCCCCCTCGTCGTCGCGACGCTGGCCGGGCTTGCCTGCGCGGCTCCGGGAAACTTCCTCCTGCTGCGCCGTCAGGCCCTTCTGGGGGATGCGATCTCGCATGTCGTTCTGCCGGGTCTGGTCGCGGCCTTCCTCCTGACAGGCTCCGCGGCCCCCCCCGTGATGCTGGCCGGGGCCTTGGCCGCCGCCGCCCTGTCCGCCCTGATGATAGAGATCATCCAGCGCAGCACAGGCGCCGATCCGGGGGCCGCGATGGGCGCGACCTTCACCACCATGTTCGCAGGTGGCGTGCTTCTGCTGGAACTCTCCGGCGCGTCCGGCACCCATCTTGATGTGGAACATGCCCTCTACGGCTCGCTCGAGGCCCTGATCTGGCTTGACGCCACGGGCTGGTCCTCGCTCCTCGACCCTGCGGCGCTGGCAGGCCTTCCCCCGGAATTGCCGCAACTCGCGCTGATCGCGGCGATTGTCCTTGGCCTCATCGCGGCGCTCTGGCGGCCGCTTGTCATTGCCACCTTCGACGAAGGCTTCGCCGCCACCCAAGGCATCCCCGTGCGCGCCTTGTCGCTGGCCCTGACTGGCCTCACAGCCCTTGCCGCCGTCGCGGCCTTTTCCGCTGTGGGGTCAATCCTGACCATCGCCATGCTGGTCTGCCCACCCGCAACGGCGCGGCTCCTGACCGACAGCCTGCCCAGACAGATGGGCCTTTCGCTTCTGATCGCCGCGGCCACCGCCATCCTTGGCACGCTGGCCGCAGGCTACCTGCCACTCCTCATGGGCCTGCCCTTCGCCGTCTCGGCCGCAGGCAGCATTGCCGCCACCTCCGGCCTTTTCCTTGCCCTTGCCGCCGCCTTCGGCCCGCGCCGCCTGCCGCTGTCCCGCATCACCTGACCACCCCGCTTCCCAAAGCCCGCCCCAGCCCATATAAGGCCCCGACACGACAGGGAGCCCGCCGATGCGCAAGGCCGAGATCCATCGCCAGACCGCCGAAACCGAAATCGCCGTCACCGTCGCCCTCGACGGCACGGGGACATATGACAACCACACCGGCGTCGGCTTTTTCGACCACATGCTTGACCAGCTTGCCCGCCATTCGCTGATCGACATCACGGTCAAGGCCGATGGCGACCTGCATATCGACGACCACCACACGGTCGAAGATTGCGGCATCGCACTAGGCCAAGCGCTCACCCGCGCCTTGGGCGACAAGCGCGGCATCCGCCGCTATGGCCATTTCACCCTTGCCATGGATGACGCGCAGGTCAATTGCGCGCTTGATCTGTCGGGGCGGCCCTTCCTCGTCTGGAACCTGCCCTTCCCGACGCAAAAGATTGGAACATTCGACACCGAATTGGTGCGCGAATTCTTTCAGGCCTTCGCCACCCATGGCGGGATCACGCTGCATCTGGACCTGATCCACGGCGTGAACAGCCACCATATCGCCGAGGCCGCCTTCAAGGCCGTCGCCCGCGCCCTGCGCATGGCGGTGGAACCCGACCCGCGCCTTGGGGATGCGCTGCCCTCTACCAAGGGCGCGCTCTGACATCCGGGGCCAAGAATTTTCACTGAAAATTCTTGGCCCCCCGCCGAACGAAGAATTTTCATCCGAAAATTCTTCTCTCTCCCCCGAAGAATTTTCGTCCGAAAATTCTTCGTCCGCGCCGGAGCCGTACTATGCCCCTGACCGTTCTCGTCGATTATGACAGCGGCAACCTCCATTCCGCCGAAAAGGCCTTCCAGCGCATGGCGGCCGAGATGGACGCGGGCGACATCCTCGTGACCTCGCGGCCCGAAGATGTCGCCCGCGCCGACCGGATCGTTCTGCCCGGGGATGGCGCCTTCCCGGCCTGCCGCCGTGCATTGGGCAGCTATGGCGGCCTCTTCGAGGCGATCTCGGACGGCGTCGCGCAAGGCAAGCCGTTCCTGGGCATCTGCGTCGGCATGCAGATGCTGGCGACATGGGGCCGGGAATATGAGGACATGCCGGGTTTCGACTGGATCGGGGGCGAGGTGGCGCGCATCACCCCCGCCGATCCGGCGCTGAAAGTGCCGCATATGGGCTGGAACGACCTGATCCTTGACCGCCCGCATCCCGTTCTCGACGGCATCGCCACTGGCGATCACGCCTATTTCGTCCACAGTTACCAATTCCGCGTGACCGATCCCGCCGATCTTCTGGCCCATGTCGATTATGGCGGCCCGATCACCGCCATCGTGGGACGCGGCACGGTCGTCGGAACCCAATTCCACCCCGAAAAATCGCAAGCCATGGGCCTGCGCCTGATCGGCAATTTCCTACGCTGGGCACCCTGATCCTGACGTCGCTCGGGGTGCAACCGTCAGCAAGATGCAAATTTGGGCCAAGATAAAGGGGCCTTCCCCCCCGCCCAAGACCGCCCGGCGCTTGCACCGTGATGGCGAAGGGCGCATCCTGTGGTTGTATATTTCCCAGTGAACAGGTGTCCCATGTGCCGTTTGCCTGCCCGCGCCCTTCTGGTGGCACTGCTGCTGTCCGCCTGCGCTTCCCCCTCGCCGGAATTCTTTGGCGCATCGAAGACCGCCGTCACCATCGACGGGCGTGCCTTCACCGTCTTTCGCCGCGACAACCGCGTGCAGGTGATCCGCCACGGCTATGCCGCCCCTGCCGCACAACGCGGTATCCCGGAACAGATGCTGCGCGCGGTGGCCGAGGCGACGGGCTGCCGCCCCCTCGGCGATAGTTTCATCGGCGACAGTGGCGAAAGGCGCGGTCGCATAAGCTGCTGACCCGCGCCCAGCCGATCAATTCACCCGTGTCCAGGTGCCGCCATCCCGGCAGATGCCCAGAACGCAGCCCTTGACCGACAGGCCATTCCCGTTCAGTTCCATCTTGGAATTGTAGGTCTTGTCCCGATCCGGGGACCAGACCTTGCCATCCTCATAGGCACCATCGCCTGCGGCCATCATGTCCCAGACGATCCGCTTGCCGACATTGGGGCTTTCCACCTCCGCCCCGGAACTGTCGAAGGCGCGGATCAGCGTGCCGCAAAAGGCCTCGCCACAGGGCTTGATCTCGATATGTCCGAAATTCCCGTTGTCATCGGGTTTCGTCTTCCAAATGCCTTCCACAGGGTCCGCCGCATGGGCCGCCCCGGCAAGGCCAAGACCCATCACGACCGCCATCATCATCCGCTTCATCGGGCAACTCCTCCCAGCTACGCCTCGAACCGCTGCCATCTTCGCCAAGCTTTGCCGCCAATCAAGCCTGACGTTGGGTCGCGCCCCCCTTGCCCTGCCCGCCGCCCCATGCCAAAGCGCAGCCGACCCCAATCGCAGGTGCCCGCGCCATGATCCTTTACCCGGCCATCGATCTGAAAGACGGCAAATGCGTCCGCCTGCTGCGCGGTGAAATGTCGGCGGCCACCGTCTTTGGCGAAGACCCCGCCGCACAGGCCGCAGCCTTTCAGGCCGCAGGCTGCGAGTGGCTGCATCTGGTCGACCTCAACGGCGCCTTCGCGGGGGAACCCGTGAATGGCGCGGCGGTCGAGGCGATCCTTTCCCGCATCACTGTTCCGGCCCAGTTGGGCGGCGGCATCCGCGACATGGCCACCATCGCCCGCTGGCTGGAAAAAGGGCTGGCCCGCGTGATCCTTGGCACGGTTGCCGTGGAAAACCCCGCGCTGGTGCGCGAAGCGGCGCGCGCCTTCCCCGGACGGGTGGCCGTCGGCATCGATGCCCGCAAGGGCCGCGTGGCAACCAAGGGCTGGGCGGAAGAGACCGATGTCATCGCCACCGACCTTGCCCGCAGCTTTGAAGATGCCGGGGTCGCCGCGATCATCTACACCGATATCGACCGCGACGGCGCCATGGGCGGCCCCAATGTCGACGCGACCGAGGCATTGGCCCGCGCCGTCAGCATCCCCGTCATCGCATCAGGCGGCGTGGCCCGGATGGAAGACCTCATCGCCCTGCGCGATACAGGCGTGATCGCGGGGGCCATTTCGGGGCGTGCGCTTTATGACGGGGCCATCGACCTTGCGGCGGCGATCAAGGCGCTCAAGGCCTGACCTGACCGCCAAAGCCGCAAGACAGCCGCGCGCAAAGCCGCTATTCTGCCACCCATGCGCGTTGCCTTTGCCATTCTCGGTGCCCTGCTTCTGCTGTGCCTCCTGCCCCTGCTGATCGCCGCGGCGGCGATCCTGATTGCCCGTGCGGCCGGCTGCATCCCCGATGGCGGGGCCTTTGCCACCTGCCGCATCATGGGCACGGATTGGGCGGATGCGCTGACCACGTCGATCACGCTCCATTGGCTGGGCCTTGTCACCCTGCCCTTCGCCGCCGTGCTGGCGGTGCTTCTCCTTCTCCTCGCGCTCTTCGCGCTGATCCGGCGCGGGCTGCGCTGATCTCTCGCGACCCACTGGCCCTTTCCGCCATCCCCCGCTATGAGGCGGCAAGCCCAAGGATGACCGCCATGCTCAAGACCCGCATCATCCCCTGCCTCGACGTGGCCGATGGCCGCGTGGTGAAGGGCGTGAACTTTGTCGATCTCCGCGATGCCGGCGACCCGGTCGAGGCCGCGCGCGCCTATGATGCCGCTGGCGCGGATGAGCTGTGCTTCCTCGACATCCACGCCACCCATGAAAACCGCGGCACGATGTTCGACCTTGTCACCCGCACGGCGGAACAGTGCTTCATGCCCCTCACCGTGGGGGGCGGGGTGCGGACACCCGAAGATGTGCGCGCGCTCCTGCTTGCCGGGGCTGACAAGGTCAGCTTCAACTCCGCCGCCGTGGCCGACCCGGATGTCGTGGCCCGCAGCGCCGACCGTTTCGGCAGCCAATGCATCGTCGTGGCCATCGACGCCAAGACCACCGCGCCGGGCAAATGGGAGATCTTCACCCATGGCGGGCGCAAACCCACAGGCATCGACGCCGTGGAATTCGCCCGCACCGTCGCCGCGAAAGGGGCGGGCGAAATCCTGCTCACCTCGATGGACCGCGACGGCACAAGGGCAGGCTTCAACCTGCCGCTCACCCGCGCCATCGTCGACGCGGTGCCGATCCCGGTGATTGCCTCCGGGGGTGTCGGCACGCTCGACCATCTTGTCGAAGGCGTCACCATCGGCGGGGCCTCTGCCGTGCTTGCCGCCTCGATCTTCCATTTCGGCGATTACACCATCCGGCAGGCCAAGGAACATATGGCCGCCGCAGGCATCCCCATGAGGCTGACATGACCGCCCTCGACCGCCTCGCCGCCACCATCGCTGCCCGCAAGGGGGCCGATCCCGAAACCTCATGGACGGCCAAGCTCCTGTCCAAAGGCCCCGAAAAATGCGCCGAGAAATTCGGCGAAGAGGCCGTCGAGGCGATCATCGAAGCCGTGAAGGGCGACCGCGAAAAGCTGACCTATGAGGCGGCGGATGTCCTCTACCACCTCCTCGTGATGCTTGCCGCCCGCGATGTGGCGCTTGAGGATGTGCTGGCCGAACTCGACCGCCGCCACGGCACATCGGGCCTTGCGGAAAAGGCCGCGCGGGGCTGATCAGCCCGGCCGAATGTCGTCAAGGAAATCCGCAGCTTCGTTCTAACGCGCCTGGCCGCGCAGAACTCCTGTCCACGACACGGAATTGGTCGCAACCTTCGGTCGCCCCACGACCCCACCGCGCCCTTCCCGGAAACTGCGTCAGTTTCCGACGCGAAATCTGCGCCAGATTTCGCCCCCTCACATCCCCAAACGCGGCATCTCGATTGCCGGGCAGCGATCCATCACCACCGCCACGCCGCGCGCCTCTGCCCGCTCCGCCGCCGCCTCATCCACCACACCCAATTGCATCCACACCGCCTTCAGCCCCGGCAGCACCGCCAAGGCCTCATCCACCACCGCGCCCGCCTCTTCGGACCGCCGGAAAATATCCACCATGTCCACCCCACCGCCGATCTCGGCCAAGGAGGCCCGCACCACCTCGCCCAGCGCGACCTCGCCCGCCTGCCCCGGATTGACCGGGATCACCCGAAACCCCTTGGCCTTCAGGAACGCCGCCACCCGATGGCTTGGCCGCTCCGGCTTGGGCGACCAGCCCACCACGGCAATCGTGCGCGTTTCGGTCAGCAGACGGCGGATATCCTCATCGGTCATGGCTTACCACCAGATGAAAAAGGCGCCCGGGCCTCTGCGGCCGGGCGCCAAGTCGCGGAACGAGGGACAGTGAACGAGACGCGGGTGTTCCGTACCCGCTCCCTGCTCTGTGACATAGATAGCGCAGTCCCGATTTTAAGACCTGTTCCCACATTCGTGAACAAAGCCACGCAGGTCTACCGCTGCGACGCCGCATAAAGCCCAACCGCCGCTGCGTTCGACACATTCAGCGACCCAAAGCCCCCGGCATAGGGGATGCGCGCAATCACATCACAGGTTTCGCGTGTCTTGTCGCGCAGCCCCGGCCCCTCGGCCCCAAGAACCAGTCCCACAGGCCGCGTCCCCACAGAAGCGATGGCCTCGGCCAAGGGCACCGTCCCGTCGCCATCAAGGCCGATCAGAACGAATCCCATCTCCTTCAACTCCACCATCGCATCGGCCAGATTCGTCACCCGCAGATAGGGCTGCCGCTCCAAGGCCCCGCTCGCCGTCTTGGCCAAGGCCCCCGTTTCGGGTGCCGAATGATGGCGCGGCGCGATCACCGCCCGTGCGCCGAAGACTTCCGCCGACCGCAGCACCGCCCCCACATTATGCGGGTCCGTCACCCGATCCAGCAGCACGACCAAGGGCGCCCCCGCCCCCGATATCGCCACATCCGCAAGCTTGCCCCAATTCAGGGGCCGCGCCTCTAGCGCCGCCCCCTGATGCACCGATCCCTCGTCGATAGGCACGTCGAACTTGCGCGGATCGACGATCTCTGCCGTCATCCCGCTTTCGGCAATCGCCGCCTCCAGCCGGTCATGGGCGTTCTTCGTCACCACCAGCCGCAGCTTTTCCCGCGCGGGATTGACCAGCGCGTCCCGCACCGCATGAATGCCGAACAGCCAGACCGTCTCTTTCGCCTCGGCGCGCTTCGCGCGTTCCTTGTCGATCACCCATGTGGGTTTCTTGGCCCCGGTCTTCATGCCCGCATCCCCTTCTCGCTCTCCCCATCCATGTCCCCCGAACCGCCCCGGATGCAAGCGCGATTTCCCGCCGCTTTCCGTCTTGACGCCCCTTCCCCCCTCGGCTATCCCCCGCGTCGCGTCGGGCGACGTGCTGCAAGGTGCGGCAGCGGACTGTAACTCCGCCGGGGAGACCCATGCCTGGTTCGATTCCAGGGTCGCCCACCACTCTCCCCCAAACACGCCCCCCAAATGTGCCGCCCCCGGATGCCCGTGCCCCTCTGGCCATGGCCCGCGCGCATGCCCACACATCTTTTCGCGCCCCTAGCTTCCCGCCCGACGACACGCACCCAAGACGCGGCCCCCACAATTCCCCTGTCGCCCCGCCGCCATTCCTCTGCTACTTCTCCCGCTCATGACAAATGACGCTTCCTTCCGCTTCACCCATGCCATCACCCGCCGCCCGGCGGCCTCCATCACCCATGGCCTGCGCGCGGTCGATACCGGCACGCCCGACCTCGCCACGATGGAGGCGCATCACGCGGCCTATATCGCCACCCTCCGCGCCACGGGGGCCACGGTGATCGAACTCCCCGCCCTCGACGCCTATCCTGACTCGGTCTTCGTCGAGGATACCGCCCTCTGCCTGCCCCAAGGCGCCATCATCATGCGCCCCGGCGCCCCCACCCGTCTGGGCGAAGCGGCCGAAATGGCCCCTCATCTCCGCGCCCTCTACACCACCATCGCGCGCATCGAAGGCCCCGGCACCATCGAAGGCGGCGATATCCTCGTCACGGGCCGCGAAATCCTCGTTGGCCAATCCGCCCGCACCGATGCCGCAGGCATCGCGGAATTGCGCGCCATCGTCACCGCTTGGGGCCATAGCTTGCGCGAGGTGCATACCCCCCCCGGCGTCCTGCATTTCAAGACCGACTGCTCGCTTCTGGATGGCGATACCATCCTCTCTACCGAACGCCTCTCTGCCTCGGGCTGCTTTGACGGCTACAAACTGATCCACACCGCCCCCGGCGAAGAGGCCGCCGCCAACACGATCCGCTTCAATGACGTGGTCCTGATGCCCGCAGGCTTCCCCGGCACGCGCGCGCGGATCGAAGCGGCAGGCTACAACGTGGCCGAGATCGGCAATTCCGAATGCGCCAAACTCGACGGCGGCATGTCCTGCCTATCCCTCCGCTTCACCCCGTCCTGACTGACCAAAGGCGTCAAAGGTGACCGTGTTCAACATCCTCTGCATCGGCCAAGCCGGACGGCTGCAATACGAGGCCATCCTCCTTGCCGCGTCCCTGCGCGCCCATGCGCCGGGCTTCCAAGGCCGCCTTCTGATCGCCACCCCGCGCCCCGGCCTCCTGTGGGGCAAGGAAAACCCGCAGATCACCGATCCCGCCACCCTCGACCTCCTCGCCGATCTGGGGGCCGAGGTGATCCCCTTCGACAGCCGCGCCTTCGGCGCCCGCTACCCCCATGGCAACAAGATCGAGGCGCTGGCCCATATCCCCGACGCGCCCTTCCTCTTTCTCGACACAGACACGATCATCACGGGCGACATCTCCACCCTCGCGCCCGATTTCACCCGCCCCTCCGCCAGCATGAAACGCGAAGGCACCTGGCCACAGATCGAACTCTACGGCCCGGACTACTCCGATATCTGGGGCAGCCTCTATCGCCGCTTCGGCCTTGATTTCGAAAGCAGCCTCGACCTGTCCCAACCCGACGAATACTGGCAGCGCTATCTCTATTTCAACGCAGGCTGGTTCTTTCACGAAAGCCCCCACCGATTTGGTGCGCTCTTCCTGAAATACGCCACCGAAATCGCCCGCGACCCGGGTCCGGCGCTGGTCTGCCAAGCGCTTGACCCATGGCTCGATCAGGTGGCGCTGCCCCTCGTGATCCATGCCTTGGGCGGTGGCCGCCCGGGGCCAGACCTCGCAGGCCTCGACGGCCCCCTCACCTGCCACTGGCGCATCCTCCCCCTCTTCTTCGCCCGCGAAAGCGATGCCGCCGTGGCCGCCATGCAGACCGCCGCCGCCGACCCCAAGGTCAAGGCAATCCTGATGCAATACCCGCCCTTCAAGAAGATGCTCTACAAGGGGCAGGGGCAGGACGTGCGCGCCCTCTTCGACCGCGCCAACCTGCCGCGCAAGGAACAGGCGATCCGCAACGCCATCAAACGCGCTGGCCTCTGGGTCCGTTGACGCCGAAAGGCGCGGCAGACGCCCCCGCCCTTCCATCCCCGCCGGGCTGCATCTTGGCCCAAAGACGCGCTGCCCCGCCCCATCGCAGCGCAGCGCCACACATCGCCCGCAGGACGGGGTTCCTCCCCGCCGCACCCAGCCGCCCCCGTCACATCTCCATCCCCAGCACCGGGATCAACGACGCCACCAACAGCCCCGCCATCCCCCAATTGAACGCCCGCAGCCGCCCCGGCCCCTGCAACCAGCGCCGCACGCCCTGCCCGGCCGCCGCCCAGACCGCAACGCTCGGCAGGTTCACCGCCGCAAAGACCGCCGCCACCGCCGCATAGGCCCCAACCGACGGCTCCGGCACATAGGCCGCCACCGCACCCAGTGCCATGGCCCATGCCTTCGGGTTCACCCATTGAAACGCCGCCGCCTGAAGAAAACTCATCGGCCGCCCGGCGGCCTTGCCCTCCCCCGGCGCGCCGGACCGGGCGATCTTCCACGCCAGCCACAGCATATAGCCCACCGCCGCCACCTTCAGTGCCATCAGCGCAAAAGGATGGGCCAGAAACACCCCCGCCACACCCAGCCCCACCAGAAACACCATCACCGAATGCCCGACCGAGATGCCAAGCATATGCGGCACCGTCCGCCGCAGCCCGAAATTCACCCCAGAGGCCAAAAGCATCATATTGTTCGGCCCCGGCGTGACCGAGGTGACGAAGGCAAAGCCCAGAAGGGCAAGGAAAAGCTCATATGTCATGCCGCAATCCATGCCATGAAACCCGCGCCGCAGGATTGCAAATGCCGCGCTTCGGGTGCAATCTGCACAACAAATGACGAAAATTGACGCCATAAACGCCCGCATCTTGCAGGAACTCCGCCGCGATGGCCGGATCGCCAACCTGACCCTTGCCGAACGGGTCGGCCTCTCCCCCTCCGCCTGCCTCCGCCGGGTGCAAGAGATGGAAAGGTCCGGCCTCATCAAGGGCTACCGCGCTGTGCTTGATCCCGCCCAGCTCGGCATCGGCTTCACGGCCTATGTGACCGTCGGCCTCAACACCCATACCAAGGCCAGCCAAGAGGCCTTTGAACGCGCCGTCGCCCGCGCCCCGCAGGTCACCGAATGCCACAACATCACCGGAACGGTGGAATATCTGCTGCGCGTCGATTGCGCCGACCTCGCCGCCTACAAGCACTGGCACACCGATGTGCTGGGCACGCTGCCGCAGGTGCAATCCATCACCACCTTCGTCGTCATGGGCAGCCCCAAAGACGACCGCGCCTGACGCCCCGCGCCCTGCCCGGGCTTGACCCCCGCCCTACCCAGTTTCCGATGCGCAGGCCCTGAAGGATCAAACCCAACAGAGGCGGCACCCCGTCTTGCCCCGTTAAGGTTAACGCCCTGCCCGCGCCCCTTCACCTTGGCCCAAATACTCAAAAGCCCCGCCCGACACTCGCGCTACGCCCAAAGGACAAAGTCAAGGCCCGCCACCCTACCGCCCCGTTAAGGTTAACGCCCTGCCCCGCCCCTTCACCTTGGCCCAAATACTCAAAAGCCCCGCCCGACACCCGCGCCAAGGCCCACAGGCAAAAGACCCCCCGCCCCAACGAAAAAAGAGACATCCTCCTTCAGGCCACCGCGCCAAGATCTGTGCAGCCACGCACCCTTAACCATAATTGGCGGCCCCTGCCTGCCCGAAATTGTATGCACAGTTTGCTGCACAAAAGGCGGCACAAATCCCGGCACAAGCCTTGCCAGCCAAACCCCTGAATCAGCTTGCGAAAACCGCCTCCAGCGTCGGGACTCCCTTAACCTCGATCGGGTTGCCCGACGGGTCGCGGAAGAACATTGTCCACTGCTCCCCCGGCTCTCCCTGAAACCGCACCTGCGGCTCCAGCACGAACTCCACCCCCGCCGCCTGCAGCCGCGCCGCCAATTCCTGCCACTTCGGCAAATGCAGCACCAAGCCGAAATGCGGCATCGGCACCAGCTTCTCGCCCACCCGTCCCGTGGCGGCATTGGCCATGGGCTCGCCCAGATGCAGGCTCAACTGATGGCCGAAGAAATCGAAATCCACCCATGTCGGCGCCGACCGCCCCTCGGCGCAGCCCAGGATCCCGCCATAGAATCCCCGCGCGGCGTCCAGATCCGTCACATGGATCGCCAGATGAAACGGCGTCAGCATGGTCTTTCCTCCCGTCATTCGCCCAAAGCCGAGACTAGCCTTCCCCCCGCCCCCCGCAAGGCGAAAAACCGGACCCCCAAACCCTTGGAAATGGAGAGGATTCCCCTTTCTTGCACGGCCCCCTTCACAGCCTGCCCGCCATCCCCTACCCTCGCCCGCGATTGCAATCCTTGGGAGGGGAACCCGATGTCCGACGACCGCCAGCTAGCCTTCGAGACGCTCCAGATCCATGCGGGCACCGCCCCCGATCCCGCCACCGGCGCGCGTCAGGTGCCGATCTATCAGACCACGGCCTATGTCTTTCGCGATGCCGACCACGCCGCGAAACTCTTCAACCTGCAAGAGGTCGGCTATATCTATTCCCGCCTGACGAACCCCACCGTCTCGGCGCTCGCCAACCGCGTCTGCGCGCTCGAAGGCGGGGCGGGGGCGATCTGCTGCTCGTCGGGCCATGCCGCGCAAATCATGGCGCTTTTCCCGCTGATGGGACCGGGCAAGAACATCATCGCCTCCACCCGCCTCTATGGCGGCACGATGACCCAGTTCAGCCAAACCATCAAACGCTTCGGCTGGTCCACCAAATTCGTCGATTTCGACGACCTCGCCGCAATCGAGGCGGCGGTCGATGATGACACCCGCGCCATCTTCTGCGAATCCATAGCAAATCCGGGGGGTTACATCACCGACCTCGACGCCGTGGCGGGCGTGGCCGACAAGGTCGGCCTGCCGCTGATCGTCGACAACACCTCCGCCAGCCCCTATCTCTGCCGCCCCATCGAACATGGCGCGACGCTGGTGGTGCATTCCGCCACCAAATACCTCACCGGCAATGGCACGGTGACGGGCGGGATCGTGGTCGATAGCGGCAAGTTCGACTGGTCCAAGTCGGGCAAGTTCCCCTCGCTTTCGGAACCCGAACCCGCCTATCACGGGCTGGCCTTCCACCCCGCGCTGGGGCCGATGGCCTTTACCTTCCACTCCATCGCCGTGGGCCTGCGCGACCTTGGCATGACGATGAACCCGCAGGGCGCACATTACACGCTGATGGGGATCGAAACCCTGTCGCTGCGCATGGACCGCCATGTCGAAAACGCCCGCAAGGTGGCGGAATGGCTCGAAAAAGACCCGCGCATCGATTACGTCACCTATGCGGGCCTGCCCTCGTCGCCCTATCATCACCGCATGGCGCGCATCTGCCCGAAGGGGGCGGGGGCTCTTTTCACCTTCGCGGTCAAGGGCGGCTACGACGCCTGCGTCAAGCTGATCGACAATGTGACGCTTTTCTCCCATGTGGCGAACTTGGGCGACACCCGCTCTCTCATCATCCATTCGGCCTCGACCACACACCGCCAGTTGACCGAAGAGCAGCAGATCAAGGCCGGGGCCGCGCCCAATGTGGTGCGCGTCTCGATCGGGATCGAGAATGCCGATGACATCATCGCCGATCTGGATCAGGCCTTGGCCAAAGCCACTGCTTGATCGAAAGTGAAAAAGGGGGCGCGGTTTCCCGCGCCCCTTGCTCTGCGAAATGCAGGAAATATCCAACCGCTACTGAGCGATTTCCCATGTGATGGTGACATTCGCCGTCACCCCGACCTCGCCACCCTCGACCGGAACCGGGGCATCTGCCATCGCGGCCTCCATCCGAAACATCGGCGCAGGTGGCATATATCCGCCGCCCTCGCTGATCGAAACGATCCGCCCCAGTCCCACGCCCGCCGCCTGCGTCAACAACTCCGCCCGCGCCCGCGCCGCAGCCACCGCCGCCTTGCGCGCCTCGTCCAGCGCAGGTTCCGGCTCGGCCATCCCAAAGCTGATCCCGTTCAACGTATTGGCCCCATCCGTGATCGCCGCATCCAGCACGCCCCCAAGGCGGGCCATCTCGCGCACCCGGATTTGCACAACATTCGTGGCGACATAGCCCTGTATCATCGGCATCGACGACCCATCGCCATGTGACCAGCTGGGGTTCAGGTTCAAGGTCGATGTCTGGACATCGCGCCCCTCTACCCCCGCCGCCTTCACGCGGTCCAGCACCGCCGTCAAGGCAGCCGTATTGGCCGCCATCGCATCGGCGGCCGTCACGCCTTGCGTTGTCACGCCAAGGCTGATCGTGGCCAGATCGGGGGCCGCCGTCACCGTGCCTTCCCCTGTCACCGTGATCGTGGCAGGGGCCACTTCGGCCAGCGCCAGCCCCGGCAAGGCCAGCGCCACCGAAAAGAAAATTGCCGAAAGAACACGCATGTCAAAGCTCCTCGTGATCGGATTTGCACATTTTCCACCTCGGAAAGGCGGCCAGTCCAGTCAGGATATCGTGTCCTTGCCTTTCCTTCGGCAAAAAGCTGCTGTAGATAATTGCGCAATCTCGGCCTGTCATTCCCGCCGTGCCGCAAGCTGTGCTAGACCCGCGCCATGAAGCCGAATTTCGCCCTGCACTTCACCGATGACAGCATTGCGCTGCTGCACCGTACGCGGCGCGGCTGGGCTGAAATCGGGGCCACCCCCTTTGATACCGACGATCTGCCTGCCGCCCTCGCCGCCCTGCGCGCCAAGGCCGAGGCGCTTGAACCCACGGGCATCACGACGAAACTCGTCATCCCGAATTCCCAGATCAAATATATCGAGGTGCAGGCCCCCGGCCCCGACGCCGCCAAGCGCCGCGCGCAGATCGTCGCCGCATTGGAAGGCCAAACCCCCTATGACGTGGCCGATCTGGTCTGGGATCACTGGGGCAAGGGTCCGACGGTGCAGGTCGCCGTCCTTGCCCGCGAAACGCTGGACGAGGCGGAAGGGTTTGCCCTATCGAACGGCTTCAACCCCGTCTCCTTCGTGGCCATCCCCGATGATCCCGCCTATGGCGGTGAGCCGTGGTTCGGCCCCTCGGCCCATTCCGCCAGCCTTCTGAAGGCAGGGGAAAAGGTCGAACGCGATCAAGACCCAATCCGCCTCGCTTCCGCGCCCTTCCCGGCCCCCCCGGAAGCCGCGCCCGAAGCGCCGACCGACGCTGTTGCTGAAACTGCGGCCCCGGATGTGGCAGCAGAGGCTCCGCCAGAGGCGCAACCCAGCGAACCGCCGCCCGCCAACACCCCGGTTGACGCCCCCGCAGAGGCACAGGCCGAGCCTGTTGCCCAGCCCGCGCCCAACCCCGAACCCGTCGAACCGGTCGCAGAAACCACCGCACCCGATCCGGGGCCGGTACTCGCTGACCAGACAGCCCCCGAAACCGCCGAAAGCCTGCAAGACGACCTCGCTGCCGCCCTCCAGCCCGAGCCTTCGCTTTCCGAAGCAACGGTGGACCCGGCAGCCATCGCCGCGACCCTTGCCCCGGCAGATGTGCCCTCGCAGCCCTCGGTCCTCGACAGCGCGATCCCCGATGTCGATGAGGCGCCGATGGCCATCGACGTGGCGGAAGAAACCATCGACGACCGTGCGGCGATCCGCAAACCCGCGGCCTCGGTCCTTGTCGATCCGTCGGTCGAGGATGAACTGCCGCCAATGCCATCCGGCCCGGCGCTCGCCGCCTATGGCCGCCGTGGTGGTGATCTGGCCGATGACCTGCCGCCCCCGGTGGCCGAACGCACACCCCCCCGGCCCGCGCCCGCCGCCGCACCCGTGGTGCCGCCCCGCAAAGAGGGCAAGGCCGACCGTCCGGCAGGCGTCCGCCCGCCCCCGAAATTCAGCTATGAGACCCCCGGCGAAAAGCCCGCCGCTCCGCCCGCCAAGGCCTTGCGCGGCTTTGGATCCTTGGTGACCGCCCCCTCCATCCCCGGTGGCCGCAAGGCCAAGGTTGTGGCCCCCATTGCCACCGCCGCCGCGACCGCCGCCGCCGCCGCCGCTGCCGCCGCCGCGACAACCGCCGACGGCGGCGCACCCGCCACGGCCAAACGCCCCGTCGGCCTTGGAACCAGGCCGATGCCCGTGCGCGGCAAGCCCCGTCATCTGGGCCTGATCCTGACAGGGCTTCTTCTCATCATGCTCGCCCTCGCGGCAGGCCTTTCCACCTATTACGTCAGCTGGCGCGATCAGCCGACCGAGGCCGAGGTGGAGGTCGCCGCCGCCGATCCGGCCCCGGCCGCCGAAGACAGCACGCTTCCCGCCCCGGAAGACGAAATGCTGGCCGATCTCGTCGATCCGGCCGAGATTGAGGCCACCGCCGAAGACGAAGCCGCCGCCGATGGCGTGGTGATGCAGGCCATCGACCCGAATGCCGCTCCAATCGATAGCGCCGCACCTGCCGCAGACCTTGCCGCTGCACCCGCCACTGACCTTGCCGTCGCACCGGAACCCACCCCGGAACCGGCACCGGCCACCACCATCGTTGCCGCCGACCCGGCCCCTGCCAGCCCCGGCACGGAACCGCAGGACGAAATCTTCCTCGCCGCCTCTGACGCAGCACCGCGCACGGTCGATCCGGTGGCCCTGCCCCAACCCGCCGCGCTTGGCGACGCGCCACCAGCGGCGCAACAGCCGCCGCCACCCTTCGGCACGGTCTACCAGTTCGACGAAAACGGTCTGATCCGTGCCACGCCCGAGGGGATCGTCACCCCCGAGGGCGTTCTGCTTACGGCGGGCACGCCGCCGCGCACCCCGCCCGAACGCCCGGCCTCCATCGCCGAGGCCGCCGCCGCCGCTGCGATTGACGCGGCCTTGGCCGCGCGCAACGCGGCACCGGAAACCGCCGACCCGCAAACCGCGACCGAAGTCGCGGTTCCCCCTGCGGAAGAACAATTCGTCATCCCCGCCGATCCGACCTTGGCCGACAACCGCCCGCTGCCCCGGCCCGCAAACCTCGTGCCGCCCGCCGCACCCACCGAAACCGCGACCGAGGATGATGCCGCCCTCTCGCCGGAACTCGCCACCCGCCTTGCGAGCGTTCGCCCCGCCGCCCGCCCCGGCACCCTTGCCGCCGAGGCCGTCGCCGCTGGCCTGATCGCCCCCGCCACCGCCTCCAACAACGGCAGCCTCGCCCTCATCGCGCCCGAAGGCACCGTCACCCCCATCGGACTTGCCATCTCGCGCCGCCCCGCCGCCCGGCCCGAAGACATGAACCGCGCCGTGGAAGAGGCCGTCGCCGCCGCGATCCGCCAGCCCGATCCGACCCCGGTTCCCGAAGACGACGCCCCCTATGCCGTCGAGGAAAACGAACCCGAGGTCGCCTCCGCCGCCCCGCGCATCCCCTCCTCGGCAAATGTGGCCAAACAAGCCACCGTCCGCAACGCGATCGACCTGCGCGACATCAACCTGATCGGCGTCTACGGCACCTCGTCGCAACGCTATGCCCTCGTCCGCAACCCCAATGGCCGCTATGTGAAGGTCGAGGTGGGCGACCGTCTCGATGGCGGCCGCGTCGCGGCCATCACCGCCTCGGAACTGCGCTATGAAAAGCGCGGTCGTATGGTGGTCCTCGAACTTCCCAACAGCTGATCCGTCGCAGTCTGCAACGCTTGCGCTGACGCCCCGCTTCGGCGCATCCTTGGCATGATCGGCCCGCCAGCAGGCCATCCCATGACAGCACGAAGGACAGCGCGATGGAGGGTCTTCTCCTCGAAGCCAGCATCTACCTCGCCGCCGCCGTCCTGATCGTGCCGGTCGCGGTGCGCCTCGGCCTTGGCTCGGTGCTGGGCTATCTCGCGGCAGGCATCCTTGTGGGTCCGGTCTTCGGCTTTGCCGGGGCCGATACCGCCGATTTGCAGCATTTCGCCGAATTCGGCGTCGTCCTGATGCTGTTCCTCATCGGGCTGGAACTGGAACCCCGCACGCTCTGGGACATGCGCCATCGCCTGCTGGGGCTGGGCGGGCTACAAGTCGTTCTGACCGCAGCGGCCATCGCGGGGGCCTTGGTCTGGCTGGGCCTTGTCTGGCAGGTGGCGCTGACCCTTGGCATGGTGCTGTCGCTCTCCTCCACCGCCATCGTGCTGCAAACCCTGACGGAAAAGAACCTGATGCGCACCGCCGGGGGGCGCGCCTCCTTCTCGGTGCTGCTGACGCAGGATATCGCCGTCATCCCCATGCTGGCCTTCCTGCCGCTCCTCGCGCTGCCCGCCATCATTGGGCCGACCGCCGATCAATACGGCATCAGCAATGGGGAGGCAGCCGACACCGCCCATGGCGCGGAAAGCGCCGCCGAACCCTTGCTCACGCTGGTTGAACAACTGCCCAACTGGGCCGTGACCGGCCTTACCCTCGCCATCGTGGCGGGGATCGTTCTGGCAGGGCATTTCCTGTCGCGCCCTGTCTTCCGCTTCGTCCATGCCTCCCGCCTGCCCGAGATGTCGACCTTCATCTCGCTCCTCATCGTGCTGGGCATCGCCTTCCTGATGATGCTGGTGGGCCTGTCCCCCGCGCTTGGCACCTTCGTCGCGGGCGTCGTTCTGGCCAACTCGGAATTCCGCCACCAGATCGAAGCCGATATCAAACCCTTCAAGGGCCTCCTCCTCGGCCTGTTCTTCATGACCGTGGGCATCGGCATAGACACCCGCGCGCTCTTCAGCCAGCCGGGCACCATCCTCGGCCTGACCCTCGCGCTGATCGCGGTGAAGGCCGCCGTCCTCTTCCTCCTCTCTCTTCTCTTCCGCCTCAAGAACCACGACCGCTGGCTCTTCACCCTCGGCCTCGCACAGGCGGGGGAGTTCGGCTTCGTCCTCGTCTCCTTCGCGCGCCAGCAAGGGATCCTGTCGGTGGGCCATGGCCAGACGACGCTTCTTGTCATCTCGCTCTCCATGCTGCTCACGCCGCTTCTCTTCATCGCCTATGAACGCCTCGCCCGCCGCCTGCGCCCCCGTGCGCCCAGCCAAACCCCGGATGAGATCGATGAAAAGGGCCGCGTCCTCATCGCCGGGATCGGCCGCTTCGGTCAGGTGGTGAACCGCCTCATCCGCATGTCGGGCCTGACCACCACCGTCCTCGACAGCGACATGGCCACGATCGAAACCATGCGCCGCTTCGGCGTGAAGGGCTTCTTCGGCGATCCCTCAAACCCCGCCCTCCTGCATTCCGCCGGTCTGATGGATGCCTCCGTCCTCGTCGTCGCCGTGGATGACCGCGAAAACGCCAACCGCATCGTCCATTACGCCCGCTCTGAACGCCCCGACCTGCATATCGTCGCCCGTGCCCGCGACCGGGTGCATGTCTATGAACTCTTTCAGGCCGGCGCGAATGACATCGTGCGCGAAACCTTCGATAGCTCTATTCGCGCAGGCCGCTATGTGCTCGAAAACATGGGCTTCACGGAATATGAGGCGGCCAAACTCTCGCAAACCTATTTCAAGGTCGACCGCGCCGCGATGCGCGATCTGGCCAGCCTCTGGGTGCCGGGCCAGCCCGTCCATCTGAACGACGCCTATATCGAACGGGCCAAGCAGCTTGACCGCGATCTCGAAACCGCGCTGATCGACGAATTGCACGAAACCCAGCCCATGGCGGGCGAAGACATCCCCGCCCCCCTGCCAGACCCCACCCCTGAAGAGGTGGAGGATGACCTCCGCACCGATCACCCCAACCGGGCCAAGGCTCCCTGAACCCTTCCCAAAATTCCTGTCGAAACATATCCCACGGGGGGCGGCGGTCATCGCCCGCGATGACCGGCGGGGGGGGGGGGGACGCCCCCTCGCCCTGAGGCAAGCGGCGGCACGCCGCGCAGCCGAGGCAAAAGGAACGCGGGCGCATGCCCGCTCCGCTCAAAAACCGTCAGCCGCCGGAAACCCCGGCCTCGGCAAAGGTCGCCATGCCCGACAGGCAGGCCACCGCCCCCTTCACCACGCCCAGTGCCAAGGCCGCCCCCGACCCTTCCCCCAGCCGCAGCCCAAGGTTCAAAAGCGGCGTCTTGCCCAAAGCCGCCAGCAGCCGCGCATGGCCGCCCTCCGCGCTGACATGCCCCGCCACGCAATGGTCCAGCGCGCCGGGCACCGCTTTCTCCAACACCGCCGCCGAGGCCGTGCAAATGAACCCATCAAGCACCACCGGCACCCGCTCGACCCTTGCCCGCGCGATGGCCCCGGCCATGGCCGCGAGTTCCCGCCCGCCCAAACAGCGCAGCACCTCCAGAGGGTCACCCAAGACGCCGCCATGCAAGGCCAGCCCCCGCGCCACCGCATCGGCCTTCCGCTGCAACCCCGCGTCATCCACCCCCGTGCCGCGCCCGACCCAAGACCCTGCATCGCCGCCAAATAGCGCCGCCGCCAGCGCCGCCGCCGCCGTCGTGTTGCCGATCCCCATCTCGCCCGTCACCAGCAGATCAGCCGAAGGGTCCACCGCATTCCACCCCACGGCCAAGGCCGCAACCACCTCGTCCTCGCGCATCGCGGGGCCTGTGGTAAAATCCACCGTCGGGCGATCAAGCTCCAGCGCATGCACCGCCATCTCTGCGCCGAAGGCGCGGGACAGCTGATTGATCGCCGCCCCGCCATGGGTGAAATTCGCCACCATCTGCACCGTCACCTCGGCCGGAAAGGCCGAAACCCCCTGCGCCACCACCCCATGGTTCCCGGCAAAGATCACCACTTGCGGGCGGTCGCAGCGCGGCTTTTCCACCCCTTGCCAGCCCGCGACCCAGATCGCCAGATCCTCCAACCGACCCAGCGCCCCCGGCGGCTTGGTCAGCTGCCCGTTCCGCGCGCCAGCCGCAGCCAAGGCCCCGGCATCGGGCGCAGGCAGGCGCGACAGGATCGAACGGAACTCGGAAAGCGATGCAAAGGGCATGGTCATGGAATGTCTCTCATTGAAGGGTCACGCGCTCTTGGCTACCTAAGGCCATCGTCAAAGGCCAGCCGGGAAAGGACGCATCCATGATCAGCCGCGACACGGCTTCCCGCGCGCTTGACGATCTGGTCGCAGCCTTCGGCCTGCTCACCCGCCTGCCCCTGCCCGCCCGCAACATCACCCCCAGCCCGCGCGCCGCTTGGGCCTGGCCCGTGGTAGGCGCAACTCTCGGCGCCATCGCGGCCTTGGCCGCATCGCTCGCGCTCTGGCTCGGCCTTTCACCCGGCATCGCGGCGGCCATCGCCCTTTTGACGGGCGCGCTCCTGACCGGGGGCCTGCACGAAGACGGCCTCGCCGATACCGCAGACGGCCTGCTGGGCGGGCGCGACAAGGAGCGGCGGCTTGAAATCATGAAGGACAGCCGCATCGGCAGCTATGGCGCGCTCGCGCTGATCCTCGTCACCCTCATCCGCTGGTCGGCGCTTGCCGCCCTTCTCGCCCAAGGGCAGCACTGGGCCGCACTGATCGCCGTCGGTGCCCTGTCCCGCGCGCCCATGGCCGTGCTGATCGCCACCCTGCCCAATGCGCGCGGCACAGGCCTCTCCCATCTCACGGGTCAACCGCCGCGCCGCGCCGCGCTTGCTGCCTGCGCCATCGCGCTGATCCTCACCCTTCTCGCCACAGGCAGCGCCACGCTAGCCATGGCACTCGCCGCCCTCGCCACCAGCCTCTTCCTCGCCCGCGCCGCCAAGACGCGTATCGGTGGGCAAACAGGCGATATCCTTGGCGCAAGCCAGCAACTGGCCGAGGCCGCAGCACTGGCCTTCGCCGCCGCCCACCTGACCTAAGGCTGCACCTTCCCGACCCACCCCGTCGCGAACGGAACAGACGCCCGCCCCTTCCCATGCGCCCTTGTGCCCACGGGCAGGAGAATGCGATGCGCTACGGTTTGGGGATGGTTCTGGTGGTCACGGCGGGGGTGCTCTGGTCGACCCAAGGCCTGATCTTCCGCCAGATCGATGCCGCCGGAACTTGGGCCACGCTGTTCTGGCGGTCCATGGGGATGATCCCGGTCCTACTGGCCTTCCTTGTCTGGCGCGCGGGCGGCTCGCCCCTGCCCGCCATCCGGGCCGTGGGCCTGCCGGGGGCCTTGGGGGGGCTTGGCCTTGTGGGCGCCTTCGCAGGCGCCATCTATTCGATCCAATCCACCACCATCGCCAATGCCGTCTTCCTCTTTGCCGCCTCGCCCTTCCTCACCGCGCTGATCGGCTGGATGACCTTGGGCGAACGGGTCCGGGCCGAGACATGGGCCGCCATGGCCGTCGCCCTGACAGGTATCTTTGTCATGGTGCGCGATGATCTGTCAGGCGGGGCGATGGCGGGCAATATCGCGGCCCTTCTTTCGGCCTTGGGCTTTGCCGTCTTCACCGTCACCCTGCGCTGGGGCAAGGTCAGCGACAGCCTGCCCTCCGTCCTTCTGGGCGGGCTCTTCTCGCTTCTTGCCGGGGCCGTCATCGCAGGCCAAATGGGCCAAACCCTCGCCGTGCCTGCACCCGACGCGCTTTGGGCCATGGCGATGGGGGCGGTCACACTGTCGGGCGGGATGGTGCTTTACGAATTGGGCAGCCGCGTGGTGCCTGCCGCCGAATCCGCCCTTCTGTCGAATATCGAGGTGATGCTCGCCCCCCTCTGGGTCTGGCTCTTCCTCGGCGAAACCGCCAGCAGCGCCACCTTTCTGGGCGGCGCGATCCTTCTTGTGGCGGTTACGATGAACGGGCTGTCCGGCGCCCGCCGCGCCGCGGCTTGATCCCTCCCGCTCTTCCCCGTGACCGCATCTCACCTGCAATACCCGCGCCCCGCCCCGGCCGCCTGCGAGACATAAAATGGCGCTCCATCCGAACGATCGCCTGCTCTCTGGCGAAGCGACGGATCAGATCAACATCCCACGCCGTCTTTTGATCGGCCACCGCTGGCCCTGACGGTCCTGCCTTGCCCCCGGAGGATGGGCAATCCTGCCCCCGTCCTAACGATGTCGCCGAAAAAACCGCGACCGGGCGTATAGCTCTTCCAACCGCTTCAGACGCGCTTCCGTTGCCGCCCAAGTCCGGTCCTGCACCGATGCCAGCAGCGTCTCCACCAGAACCAGCGGCGACACCGTGCTGTCCCACGCGCTCGGCGCCTCGATATGGCAGGCCAGCACATGCTTGGCATGCGCCGCCGCAGGCGACATCCAGCGGTCCGTGATCAGCACCGCCTCTGCCCCCTGTTCCACCGCCAATTCCGTCAATTGCAGGACCGAATTCTCGTACCGGCGGATGTCGAAGACCACCAGCACATCCCCCGGCACCATATCCAGCAACGCGGGTGGCCATGTGTTCGACATCCCCGACAAGAGCGTCACATTGGGGCGCACATTCTTCATCAGCGTGACGAAATATTCCGCCATCGCATGGGTGATCCGCCCCCCCATGGCAAAGACCCGCCGCCCCGGATCGGCCAACAGTGCCGCCGCCGCGTCAAACTCCGCATGGTCGATCTGCCCCAGCGTCGCCTGAAGGTTCGCCACCACCGCATCGGCGAAACGGTTCAGGATATGGGTATCAGGCACCCCCCCCGCCCATCGGTCATGCTTGGCAAGCGGCGACACCAGCATCGCCTCCACCTCGCTGCGCAGCGCATGCTGGTAATCCGGATATCCCTTGAAGCCCAGCTTCTGGCACAGCCGCACCACCGTCGGGTTCGACACGCCCGACGCCCGCGCCAGTTCCGCAATCGACCCCAGCGCCGCCATCGGATAATGCGTCAGGATATGGCTGGCCAATTGCCGCTCTGCCCGCGTCAGATCGCCCATCGCGGCGCGCATCCGCTCTTCGATCGTTTCGGCGATTGCCATGCTTTGGCCCTTTCCGCATCGCCCTGCACAAGCTTCGGGCACTCGGCCCCGATCTTGCCGAATCCCCCCGCAGATCGGGCACAGAAAAAATTGTAACAGAAAAAATCATCCCGAAAAATTCTTGACAGACCCCGCGCGGGCAGAGGACGCTTGGCCAAGAACAACAGGGGGATTCCTCGCGCATGACCGCGGGCCGCAGCGACCAAAGCACGGGCTTTCCGCCCGTGATCGAGAATGCCGCCGCCAAAGGCCGGGCGGTGATCGTCTGCGAACATGCCTCAAACCATATCCCCTCCGCTTGGGGCGATCTGGGCCTGACGGATGCCCAGCGCCACGCCCATATCGCTTGGGACCCCGGCGCGCTGGGGCTGGCGCGCGGGCTGGCGCGGCATCTCGATGCGGTCTTGATCCATGCTCCCGTCTCGCGCCTTGTCTATGATTGCAACCGCGCGCCCGACATGGCCGGCGCCATGCCCGCCCGGTCAGAGATCCACGACATCCCCGGCAATGCCGCCCTCTCGCCCGAAGACCGCGCCGCCCGCACCGCCGCCGTCTATCTTCCCTTCCATGACGGCCTCCACGCCGTTTTGATGGGCCGCATCGCCCTTGGCCTGCACCCGGCGCTCATCACCATCCACAGCTTCACCCCCGTCTATTTCGGCCAACCCCGCGCAGTGGAATTCGGCGTCATCCATGACGCGGACGACCGCCTTCCCCGCGCCATTCTGGCCGAAGCCCACGCCCGCACCGCCCTGCGCGCCGAACTCAACGAACCCTATTCGGCCAAGGATGACGTGACCCATACCCTGCGCCTGCACGCCACGCCCTATGGCCTGCCGAACGCCATGCTTGAGGTCAGGAACGACCTCATCGCCACGCCGGAAGCCGAGGCGGCGATGGCCGCCACCCTTGCCCCCGTCCTCGCCGCCGCCATGGCCACCCTCACCCCCGAACCCGCGTGACCCGCACCATGCCCCGCTTCGTCATAGGTTTCGTCCGACTGGTGGATCGCCTGAATTACGGCGTGGGCCGCTTTGCCATGTATCTTCTCTTCGTGCTGATGGCGGTGCTGATGTGGTCCTCGATCTCGAAGGCCTTCTTCAACCCGTCCCTCTGGACGCTGGAAATGGCGCAATTCGTGATGGTCGCCTATTACGTCCTCGGCGGCCCCTATGCGATGCAGAACGAGGCGCATGTTCGCATGGACCTCTTCTATGCCAAGCAATCCCCCGTCCGCCGCGCTTGGTGGGACGGCTTCACCGTCTTTGCCCTGATCTTCTATCTCGCCATCCTGATCTGGGGCGCTGCCGAAAGCTTCGGCTATTCGCTCGGCATCCGCTGGACCGACCCCGACACCTCCGCCCTTGGCCTGTCATGGCCGCAGATCGGCCGCCTTGAACGCAGCCCGACCGCGTGGCGGCCCTATCTCTGGCCCATCAAACTCGTGATGCTCATCGGTTTCTTCCTCATGCTGCTTCAGGCGCTGTCCGCCTTGGCGAAGGATATCGCCACCATCCGTGGGGAACCGATCCAATGACCTACGAGATGATCGCCGCCCTCATGTTCTCGACCATGCTCCTCATGATGATGACGGGGCAGCGCGTCTTTGGGATCATCGGCTTCGTCGCCGTCCTTGCCGCCATGGCGCTCTGGGGGACGGGGGGGCACAATATGGGCTTCTCGCAGGCGATGAAGCTGATGAAATGGTATCCGCTCCTGTCGCTGCCCATGTTCGTCTTCATGGGCTATATCATGAGCGAAAGCCGCCTCGCCGATGACCTTTACCGCATGTTCCATGTCTGGTTCGGTCCCATTCCGGGCGGCCTTGCCATCGGGACGATCCTTCTGATGGTGCTGATTTCGGCCATGAACGGGCTGTCTGTCGCGGGCATGGCCATCGGGTCCACCATCGCGCTGCCCGAACTCCTCCGCCGCGGCTATCAGAAACAGATGGTGACAGGCGTCATTCAGGCGGGCTCCTCGCTTGGCATCCTGATCCCGCCTTCGGTCGTGCTGGTGCTTTACGCCATGATCGCCCGCGCCCCGGTGTCCGAACTTTGGCTGGCGGGTATCCTGCCCGGCCTTATGATGGCCACCCTCTTCATCCTTTACGTGACCATCCGGTGCCGCCTGCAACCCGAGCTTGGCCCTGCCATGGGGGCCGAGGAACGCGCCTCCATCACCCGCGCCGAAAAGCTACACGCGCTGCGGGCAGGCGCCCTGCCCTTCATCATCTTCTTTGCGATGATGTTCCCCTTCATCTATGGCTGGACCTCGCTTGTCGAAAGCTCGGTCATCGGCGTCGCCGCAACGGTCAGCGCCGCCGTGATCAAGGGCCGGATGAACCGGACGGTCTTTGAGGTCGCCACCCGCAACACGCTCTTCATCTCTTGCATGTTCATGTGGGTCATCCTTGCCGCGCTGGCCTTCGGCGCGGTGTTTGACGGGCTGGGCGCGGTAAAGGCCATCGAAAGCCTCTTCGTCGAACGTTTGGGCTTCGGTCCTTGGACAATCCTCATCCTGATGCAGCTCTCCTTCCTGCTGATGGGGATGTTCCTTGACGACACCGCCATGCTGGTGATCGTGGCCCCCCTTTATGTGCCGCTGGTGGCAACGCTCGATCTGGGCATCCCGCCGCAGGATGTGCTGATCTGGTATGGCGTGCTGTACACGATCACCTGCCAGATCGCCTATCTGACGCCCCCCTTCGGCTATAACCTGTTTCTGATGCGCGCCTTCGCGCCGCCGGAAATCACGATGGGCGATATCTACCGCTCTGTCGTTCCCTTCGTGCTGGTGATGGTGCTGGCCCTTGCGCTGCTGATGGTCTTCCCCGGCATTGCGCTCTGGCTGCCCAATTTGATCTACCCGAACTGAGACACCGACACGGGGCGCTAACCCCGTTCCAACAAGGAGGCTGATACGATGACGACTTCAAGACGTTCCTTCCTCACCAAGGGCGCGCTTGCCGGGGCCGCAACGCTGGCCGCGCCGACGCTGGCCAAAGCGCAGGCGCCAATCAAGTGGCGCATGCAGACCTATGCCGGGGCCGCCCTTGGCGAACAGGTGGTCAAGCCCGCCGTCGATGCCTTCAACCGCATCGCGGCAGGCCAGATGGAAATCGAACTTTTCTACGCGGACCAGCTCGTTCCCACAGCCGAACTGTTTCAGGCGATGCAGGCGGGCACCATCGACTGCGTGCAGTCCGATGACGACTCCATGGCCTCGCCCACCGAAGTGACGGTCTTTGGCGGCTACTTCCCGCTTGGCCTGCGCTATTCGCTCGACGTGCCCGCACTCTTCAACAAATACGGGCTGAAGCAGATCTGGGAAGACGAATACGCCGCCGTGGGCGTCAAGCATATCTCGGCCGGCGCATGGGACCCCTGCCATTTCGCCACCAAGGACCCGATCAACTCCCTCGCCGACCTGCAAGGCAAGCGCGTCTTCACCTTCCCGACCGCAGGCCGGTTCCTGACGCAATTCGGCGTCGTCCCCGTCACCCTGCCGTGGGAGGATATCGAGGTCGCCATGCAGACGGGCGAACTGGACGGCATCGCATGGTCCGGCATCACCGAGGTCTATACCGTGGGCTGGTCCAACGTGACCAACTACTTCCTCACGAACAACATCTCGGGCGCATGGATCGGCCACTTCTTCGCCAACATGGACCGTTGGAACGAAATCCCGCCGCATCTGCAGGAACTGCTCTCGGTCTGCTTCGAACAGTCCCACTACTACCGCCAGCACTGGTATTGGGCGGGCGAGGCGGACCTCCGCATCAATGGCGGCAAGCTGCAACTGACCACCATCCCGGACGAGGAATGGAAGACCGTCGAAGCCGCCGCCCAGACCTTCTGGGACGAAATCGCCGCCGAGTCCGAGGTGAAGGCCAAGGTCGTCTCGATCATCAAGCAGTATAACGACGTCATGGTGAAGGCCGGGCGTCCCTACCGCTTCTGACACAGGCGCGGGGGGCGGCCTTCCGCCCCCCGCACCCCCCTCATCGCCCCATGGCAGCCGTTGCACGAGGCGTCAGGCGAAGATATGATCAAATTCCGCCGCGCGGGCATCCAGCCCCGCCCCGGCGCAGGAGACGTCCATGCGGACCGATCACGACGGCAAGGCCCCTCCGCGCGACCGCTGGCCGCGCAAACCCGAATTCGGCGGGGCCCATTCGCGCCCGCCCGCCTGCGGGGCGCGAAGCTGACGACAGGTCGCCCCCCCCGCCTTCCCGGCCCTGCCAAGGGGCCATGACGACCATTCCAAAGCTTGAGGCCAAAGATGCCCGGAACCATGACCCTCGATGCCCTGAAAGAAGCCGTCGACCGTGGCGAGATCGACACCGTCCTCGTCGCCGCCATCGACATGCAAGGCCGCCTGATGGGCAAACGCTTTCACGCCGCCTTCTTCGTGAATGGCGGGCACAAGGAAACCCATTGCTGCAACTATCTCTTGGCCGTGGACATGGAGATGACCACCGTCCCCGGCTACAAATCCGCAGGCTGGGAACAGGGCTATGGCGACTATGTGATGAAGCCCGACCTCGCCACCCTGCGCCCCCTGCCATGGCTGCCCGGCACCGCGCTTTGCCTTGCCGACCTTCTCGACCATCACACGCATGAAGAGGTCGCCGTCAGCCCCCGCGCCATCCTGAAGCGGCAGGTCGCCCGCGCCCGCGCCATGGGCTTTGATGCGATGATGGCCACGGAACTTGAATTCTACATCTTCGAAAACGCCTACGAATCCCTGCGCGACAACGGTTTTTCCAACCTCAAACCGATCAGCGCCTATAACGAGGATTACCACATCTTCCAGACCACCAAGGAAGAGGCGCTGATGCGCGATGTCCGCAACGGCCTTTACGGTGCAGGCATCCCCATCGAAAACACCAAGGGCGAGGCCGATATCGGCCAGCACGAAGTGAACTACCGCTATTCCGACGCGCTCGACACCGCCGACAACCACGTCATCGTCAAGCAGGGCGTGAAAGAGATCGCGCATCTGAAGGGCAAGTCCGTCACCTTCATGGCCAAGTATGACCACCGCAAGGCCGGGTCCTCCTCCCATGTCCACCAATCGCTCTGGACGCTCGATGGCAAGCCCGCCTTCTATGACGAGGCCGACGAACACGGCATGTCCGCCACGATGAAGCATTTCCTTGCCGGCCAGCTGGCCCATGCACAGGAAATCACCGCCTTCCTTGCGCCTTACGTGAACAGCTACAAGCGGTTTTGCGTGGGCCTCTTCGCCCCCACCAAGGCGGTATGGAGTGCCGATAACCGCACCGCAGGCTTCCGCGTCTGTGGCGTAGATACCAAAGCGGTGCGCGTCGAATGCCGCATTCCGGGCAGCGACGTGAACCCTTACCTCTGCTGCGCCGCGCTTCTGGCGGCGGGTCTGGCGGGGATCGAACAGAAAATGGAACTGGAACCCGAAATGAAGGGCGACATGTATGCCGCCGCCAATGCCCGCGAAATTCCGAAAACCCTGCGCGGGGCAGCGGACCTGCTCTTGGGTTCCAAGATGCTGCGCGCGGCCTTCGGCGATGACGTGGTCGAACACTACCACCACGCCGCGCAATGGGAGATTTCGGAAACCGATCGCGTGGTGACCGATTTCGAACTTCAACGCCTTCTGGAACGCGCCTAAGACACGCAAGGAATCGGTGGGGTCCCACCCCACCGCGCGCAAGAAACGGATACCGGGTAGGGTGGGGGTTCCCCCCACCACCCCCCGCAGGACATGAAACGACAAGGCGGGACAATCCCGCCGCAGAAGGTGACGCAAATGAAACCCATCCAACTCATCTCGCCGGTCGATGGATCGGTCTATCTCGAACGCATGCCGCTTTCGCGCGACGCAGCCTTCGCCGCCGCAGCCCGCGCCAAATCCGCGCAAAAGGCATGGGCCGCCCGCCCGCTGGAAGACCGCATCGCGCTGGTCAAGGCTGCTGTGAAAAACCTCAACGACATGTCCGCAACCGTGGTCGAGGAACTCGCCTGGCAGATGGGCCGCCCCACCCGTTTTGGCGGTGAATTCGGCGGCGTGAACGCCCGGACCGAATACATGTCCGACATCGCCGCCGCGACCCTCGCCCCCCATATGGTCGAAGACAGCGACGCGTTCCGCCGCTACCTCGCGCGGGAACCGGTCGGCGTCGTCTTCATCGTGGCCCCGTGGAACTACCCCTACCTGACCACGATCAACACCCTTGTCCCTGCCCTCATCGCCGGGAACACGGTGGTCCTGAAACATGCCTCGCAGACCATGAAGGTGGGCGAACGTCTGGCCGAGGCATTCCATGCCGCAGGCATCCCCGAGGATGTCTTCCAGAACGTCGTCCTTGACCATGCCACGACCGAGGCGCTCATCGCCGCCCGCGCCTTTGGTTTTGTCAACTTCACCGGATCGGTGGGCGGCGGCATCGCGATGGAAAAGGCCGCTGCCGGCACCTTCACGCCCCTTGGCCTTGAACTCGGCGGCAAGGACCCCGGCTATGTCCGCCATGACGCCAATCTCGAGGCAGCCGTCGACACGCTGATGGACGGCGCGATGTATAACGCAGGCCAATGCTGCTGCGGCATCGAACGCATCTATGTGCATGAAAGCCTCTTCGACGCCTTTGTCGAAAAATCCGTGGCCTGGGTCAGCGCCTTGAAACTTGGCAATCCTTTCGACGCCGCCACCACCCTTGGCCCGATGGCGAACAAGCGCTTCGCCGCCGTGGTCCGCTCCCAGATCGCCGAGGCGGTGGCCGCCGGGGCCAAGCCTCTGATCGACCCCGCCCTCTTCCCCGCCGATGACGGTGGTGCCTATCTCGCGCCCCAAATCCTCGTGAATGTCGACCATTCCATGCGCGTGATGACCGAGGAATCCTTCGGCCCCGTCGTCGGCATCATGAAGGTCAAGGACGACGAAGAGGCGCTGCGCCTGATGAACGACTCGCCCTATGGTCTGACCGCCTCGGTCTGGACGCAGGACTATGAAACGGCGCAGGCCCTCGGCCAGCGGATCGAAACCGGTACCGTCTTCATGAACCGCGCCGATTACCTTGACCCCGCGCTCTGCTGGACGGGCTGCAAGGATACGGGCCGCGGCGGCAGCCTCTCTTACTTGGGTTTCCATTCGGTGACCCGTCCGAAATCCTATCACCTCAAGAAGGTCTGACCCCCATGACCCACAACGTTCCCAACCGGAACTGGTCCTACCCCACCGCCATCAAATTCGGCGTGGGCCGCATCGCGGAACTGGCCGAACATTGCCGCGCGGCGGGGATCACCAAACCCCTTTTCGTCACCGACAAGGCGCTGGCCTCCCTTCCGATCACGGCCGAGGCTGTGGCGGTCCTCGATAAGGCCGGTCTTGGCACCGCCGTCTTCTCCGAAGTGGACCCCAACCCCAACGAAGGCAATATGGCGGCGGGCATCAAGGTCTATAAGGCCGGCGGCCATGACGGCGTGATCTGCTTTGGCGGCGGCTCGGCGCTTGATCTTGGCAAGATGATCGCCCTCATGGCGCATCAGCGCGCCGATCTGTCCGTCTGGGACCTTGAGGATATCGACGACTGGTTCACCCGCGCGGACGCATCGAAGATCGCGCCCATCGTCGCCGTGCCCACCACCGCCGGAACCGGGTCAGAAGTCGGTCGCGCTGGGGTGCTGACCAACTCGGTCACCCATAAGAAGAAGATCATCTTCCACCCCAAACTGATGCCCGCCATCACGATCTGCGACCCGGCGCTCACGGTGGGGATGCCCAAATTCATCACCGCAGGCACCGGGATGGACGCGCTCGCCCATTGCCTTGAGGCCTTCTGTTCCCCCTTCTACCACCCGATGTCCCAAGGCATCGCGCTGGAAGGGATGCGTCTGGTCTTCGAAAACCTGCCCACCGCCTATTCCGATCCCACGAACCTCGAGGCGCGGGCCCATATGATGTCCGCCGCCGCCATGGGCGCAGTGGCGTTCCAAAAGGGCTTGGGCGCGATCCACTCGCTCTCGCACCCCGTGGGCGCGGTCTACAACACCCATCACGGCACCACGAATGCGGTCGTGATGCCCATGGTCCTCGACTTCAACCGCCCGGCGATCGAGGCGCGGATTGAAAAGGCCGCCGCCTATATCGGCATCGCCGGAGGCTTTGACGGCTTCCGCAAGGCGGTGATGGACCTGCGCGCGACGCTGAACATCCCCGCCAACCTGACCGCGATGGGGGTCGAGGCCGCACGTCTGGACGAGTTGACCGAAATGGCACTGGAAGACCCGTCCTGCGGCGGCAACCCGATCGAGATGACGCGCGAGAATACCCGCGCGCTCTATCAGGCCTGCATGTAAGGCGCGGGATGGGCCATCGGCCCATCCTCCCCCGCACCGTTCGGTAGGATGGGCCATAGGCCCATCCTATCCCCAACCCAAAGGCCCATCCCAACCACCCCTGAAATCCAGCCCCTGTGGCCACATCTGTGGCCACAACATGCGGCACAAAACCCGGCACAAAACCCGGCACAATCCCTGCGCCCCGTGAAGGACCCACCATGACCCCCATCCGCCATTGCGACATCGCTATCATCGGCGGCGGCGTCATCGGTCTGGCCATCGCGGAACGGCTGGCCGCTGAGGGGCGCGACGTCACCCTGATCGACCCCAACCCCCCCGGCGAAACGATCAGCCAGAACGCCGCAAGCTACGGAAATGCCGGGACAATCGCCGATTACGCCATCCTTCCCGTCGGCACGCCGGATGTGCTGCGAAACCTCCCCTCCCTCCTTTTCGACAAGAACTCCCCCCTCGCCATCCGCCGCGCCGCGCTGCCGTCCCTCCTCCCCTGGCTCATCCGCTTCGCCCTCCAATCCCTCCCCGGCCCTGCCGAAAGAAACGCCCGCACCATCGCCGCCCTGATGACGGATGCCTGCCCTGACTGGCTCGACCTCGGCACCCGTCTTGGCGGCGGCGAAATCCTGAAAAAACGTGGCTGCCTCTATGTTTACGAGACGGCCTCCGCCTTCCGCGCCGCCGAACGCGACATGGCCTTCCGCCGTTCCCTCGGCGTGACGGTAGACCTGATCGACCCATCCACCCTGCGCCAGATGGAACCCGGCCTGCCAGAGGTCGAAGGCGGCGCGGCCTTCTTCCCGAAGGCCGTTTTCCTGAACGATCCCGGCCGGATGATCGGCCTGCTGCGGGCCGAGGTCGCCGCCCGCACCGAAACCCTCACCGCCCGGGTGGAAACCCTTGAAAGACAAGGCGATGGCATCCTTCTCACCGGCCCCGACCTGCGGCTGAAGGCCCGCCGTGTCATCCTCGCCGCAGGGGCCCATTCCCGCCGCCTCGCCACGATGGCGGGCGACCGCCTGCCCCTGGATACCGAACGCGGCTACCATGTCGAATGGGACATGCCCACGCCCCCCGTCACCCGCCCCACCTGCCCCACCTCGCGCGGCTTCTACCTTTGCCCGATGGAGGGCCGTCTGCGCGTGGCAGGCACTGTCGAACTGGGTGGTCTCACAGCCCCACCTTCACCCCATCGCGTCGCAAAACTCGTTGAAGGCGCAAGGAAAATCTTTCCCGATCTGCCCGCCCCAAATCGCGATTGGATGGGCTTCCGCCCCTCTATGCCCGACAGCGTGCCCGTCATCGGCCCCTCCCGCGCCGGGGCCGAGGTGATCCATGCCTTCGGTCACGGCCATCTTGGCGTTTCGCTTGCCCCCGTCACCGCCCGCATCGTGGCCGATCTGATCGCAGGCCGCGCCCCGCATATGGACCTCACCCCGCTTTCCCCCTCCCGCTTCTGACGCCCGCCGCATTCACCCTTCGTCAACCCGGCAAATGCAGGCTTGATTTTCCCGCCCTCCCTGCGACAGGTGGCAGGGCATGAGTGAAGGGAGTTTCGGGCATGGCAAGACGCGCGCTGGTGACAGGTTCCGCAGGGTTCATCGGCTATCACCTCTGCCGCCGCCTTCTCGCCGATGGGTGGGAGGTGACGGGCCTTGACGCCATGACGACCTATTACGACGTCACCCTCAAGGAACGCCGCCTTGCCCAACTGCAGCAATCCCCCGGCTTTCGCGCCGTCACAGGGCTGGTGGAAACCCCCGGCCTCGTGGCCGAACTGGCAGACGGGGTGGAGGTGATCATCCACCTCGCCGCGCAGGCAGGCGTGCGCTATTCCATCGACCACCCCCGCAGCTATGTCGAGGCCAACCTCATCGGCACCTATGAGGTGCTCGAGGCGGCGCGCGCCACCAAGCCCGCCCATCTCTTGATCGCCTCCACCTCTTCCGTCTATGGCGCGAACACCGACATGCCCTATGCCGAGGGGCACAAGGCCGACCACCCGATGTCCTTTTACGCCGCGACGAAAAAAGCGGGCGAGGCGATGGGTCATTCCTACGCCCATCTCTACACCATCCCCACCACGATGTTCCGCTTCTTCACGGTCTATGGCCCCTGGGGCCGCCCCGACATGGCGCTTTTCAAATTTGTTAAGGCCGTTCTGGCGGGCGATCCCATCGACATCTACAACCACGGCGACATGCGTCGGGATTTCACCTATGTCGATGATTTGGTTGAAGGAATTTCCCGCCTGATCGACGCACCCCCAACCAGGTCGGCAGGCCCGATGGACAGCCTCTCCCCCGTCGCCCCTTACCGGATCGTTAATATTGGCAATGGGACGCCGGTCGGGTTGATGGATTTCGTCCAAGCCGTGGAAGAGGCAACCGGGCGCACCGCCGACAAGCGCCTCCTGCCCATGCAGCCCGGCGACGTGCCCGCCACATGGGCTGATGCCAGCTTGATCGAGGCACTGACCGGCCCCCTCCCTCGCACCGACATCCGCGACGGCGTCCGTCGTTTCGTCGATTGGTATCGGGATTTCTACCGGGTCTGACCGGGCAGGGTCAGAGCATCGCAGGCACCACCTGATCCGGCGGGCGATGCCCGTCGGCAAAGGTCTTGATGTTGATGATGACCTTCTCGCCCATCTCGATCCGCCCCTCGATCGTGGCCGATCCCATATGCGGCAGCAGCACGACATTGGGCAATTCCCGCAGGCGCGGGTTGATCTCTGCCCCCCGCTCATAGACATCCAGCCCCGCCCCCGCGATCTCGCCCGCGCGCAGCATTCGCGTCAGGGCATTCTCGTCAATCACCTCCCCGCGCGAGGTGTTCACCACCACCGCCGACGGTTTCAGCAACTTCAACCGCCGCGCGTTCATCAGGTGATAGGTCGATGGCGTATGTGGGCAGTTGATGGAAATCACGTCCATTCGGGCGATCATCTGGTCAAGGCTTTCCCACCATGTCGCCTCAAGCTCCGCCTCCACCTCCGGGCGCAGACGGCGGCGATTGTGGTAATGGATCTGCATCCCAAAGGCCCGCGCCCGCTTCGCCACTGCCTGCCCGATCCGCCCCATGCCAAGGATGCCCAGCCGCTTGCCCCCGATCCGGCCGCCAAGCAGCGCCATCGGCGACCAGCCCGGCCATTCGCCGGACTGCATCATCGCCAGCCCCGCCGGAATGCGACGCGTCACCCCAAGGATCAGCGCCATGGTCATATCGGCGGTATCCTCGGTCACCACCCCCGGCGTGTTCGACACAAGGATGCCGCGCTGCCGCGCCGTCGCCACATCGATATGATCCACCCCCGCGCCATAATTGGCGATCAGCTTCAGCCGATCCCCCGCCTGCGCCAAAAGCCCCGCGTCGATGCTATCGGTGATCGTCGGCACCAGAACATCCGCCCGCCGCATCGCCTCGGCCAACTCATCCCGGCTCATCGGGCGGTCAGGATCGCGCAGCTCGACATCGAACAATTCCTTCATCCGGGTCTCGACCGGTTCAGGCAACCGTCGCGTCACAACAACACTTAGACGTCCGGCGGGCATGTCCTGTCTCCCTGCACTTCCAAATCCGCAATCCTGATGGCAAA
This sequence comes from Fuscovulum ytuae, assembly GCF_029953595.1. Taxonomy (NCBI): domain Bacteria; kingdom Pseudomonadati; phylum Pseudomonadota; class Alphaproteobacteria; order Rhodobacterales; family Paracoccaceae; genus Fuscovulum; species Fuscovulum ytuae. Next base: position 1,656,534 of record NZ_CP124535.1, read on the forward strand.
GTGGCCGGAAGACGGGGCAGGCACAAGCCCCGGCAAACGACAAGGCGCCCCCGCAAGGGGACGACGAGGCAGCAGAGCAGGCCACGTAAGACCGGAACACCGGCACGCGGCCAAAATGACAGGCGGGACGACATGGCACTCTCGGCACGTATGGCGCTGGCTGGCGCTTTGATCTGGGCGGCGGGTATCGCTGGCGCGCAAGAAGGCGTGCGCCCCATGCCCCGGCCCGACACAGCCCCCGCGCAAGCCGCTGAAATCACACCCATAGCCGTGGCGACCCCGGCCCCCGACGCGGCGCCAGCGCTTGCCGCCCCCGTCGTGCCGGAACCCGCCACAGCCGCCACCCCCGCCGTCGCGGCAAAGCCCGCGCGCGATCCGAACCGTGGCTCGGTCACCAACCTGCCGCTTCCCCGCTATGTCAGCCTCAAGGGCAGCGAAGGCAACGCCCGCCGCGGCCCCGGCCTGACGCACCGCATCGACTGGGTCTTCACCCGGTCGGGCATGCCGCTGAAGATCACCGCCGAATTCGAACATTGGCGTCGCGTCGAAGACGCCGAGGGCGTGGGCGGCTGGGTCCATTACGCCCTTCTTTCCGGCGTCCGCTCCATCCTCGTGGCCAAGGATATGGCCGAATTCCACGCCCGCCCGCAGGACGAATCAGAGGTCCTTTTCAAAGCCGAACGCAATGTCGTGGGTTGGGTGCAGGAATGCGGCGCCGACTGGTGCCGCGTCTCGGTCAATGGCGATCGGGGCTGGGTGCATAAATCCGCCCTCTGGGGTGTCCAACCCGGCGAGATCATCGAATAACCCGGTTGCGAGTCGCTTTCGCTTGCTCGCCTCCCCCCCGCTTTGATACCCCCCGGCATCCGCCAAGACGGAGGCCCTAATGTCCTTACCGCAATCCGTGCGCATGAACATGTCGGCGGGGGTCGCCTCTGTCGTCGTGGCGGCCCTGCTTGTCGGGCTAAAGCTTTACGCCCTCGGCCAGACCGGGGCGCTGTCCATCGCCGCCTCCTTGGCCGATAGCGCGATGGACCTGATGGTCAGCCTTGGCGCGATGGCCGCCATCTTCTACGCCGCCAAACCGGCAGACGAAGATCACGCCTTCGGCCACAGTTCTGCCGAAGACCTCGCCGCACTGGGACAGGCGATCTTCATCATCATCGCGGCAGGCGTTATCGCATGGGGGGCTGTGGCGCGGCTCATCGCCGACGAACCCGTTCCGCTTGCCTCCGAAGGTTTCGGGATGGCGGTGATGACTGTATCCATCCTTCTCACCCTCGGCCTTGTCTGGTGGCAGGGCCGCGTCGCCCGCCGCACAGGCAGCCGCGTCGTGGCCGCCGACCGCCTGCACTACCTTGGCGACCTTCTGCCCAATATCGGGGCCATCGCCTCGCTCTGGGCCTCGTCGCGCTTTGGCCTGTCTTCCATCGACTCGGTCGTGGCCCTTGGGGCTGCCGCCATGCTGGCCCTCGGCGCGGTCAAGATCGGCAAAGGCGCATGGGACGCGCTGATGGACCGCCGCGCCGACCCCGATATCGTCGCAGGCATTGGCCGCATCGCGGCCGATTGGCCCGGCGTGCGCGGCTTCCACGACCTCAAGACCCGCACCGCAGGCAGCCGCATCTTCGTCAATATCCATATCGAACTGGACGGCGACCAAACCCTGCGCGAAGCCCATGCCATCGGCGCAAGCCTGCGCCGCAAGATCCTTGAAACCTACCCGCAGGCCGATGTTATCGTCCACAAGGACGTCGCGCGCATCTCGGGCGATGCAGCCCAAGGCAATGACCGCCCCCGCCATCCCGAAAGCGGTCACGCCCGCCCGCATTGACCGACCAAAGCCTACTCGCACCGGGGGGACGACTGTGCCATCCTAGGCAGACGCGCCCTTGCCAAGTAGCGAGTCGACTCTTATTATCCAATCGTATAATTGCAAAGGCCACCGCCATGGCATCTCCAGCCCTGCGCCGCCCCTATCGCCGTGAAGGCGAAGAAAAACGCCGCGACGACCTGATCGCAGCCGCAATGACCCTTGTTGCCGAAGGCGGGCCAGAAGCCGCCACCGTCCGCGCCATCGCCGCCCGCGCGGGCGTCACCCCCGGCCTGATCCGGCACTACTTCCAATCCAAGGAAGAACTGACCCACGCCGCCTATCGCCATGTGATGGAGGCGATGACGAACGAGGCAATCCGCGCCGCCAACGCCACCGCCTCTGACGATCCCGCCATCCGCCTTGCCGCCTTTGTCACCGCCAATTTCAGCGCAGCTGTGATGACGCCCCTCTTGGTCGGCGTCTGGGCTGGCTACATGCATCTGGGCCGCAACGACCCCGTGATCCATCAGATCCACGAAAGCACCTATCTCGGCTACCGCGACCGGCTTCAGGCCCTGATCGCCGCCCTGCCCCGCCCCGCCGATCCCGCCCGCGACCGGCGCGAGGCCATCGCCTGCAACGCTCTGATCGACGGCCTCTGGCTCGAAGGCGGCTCGCTTCCCGAAGGCTTCGCCCCCGGCGAGGTGCAGCGCATCGCGCTCGACGGCGTCGCCGCCATCCTCGGCATCCGTTTCCCAGCCGACGCCTATCCCGACCCTTCCGAAAGAAAGACCGACTGAATGCGCTATGCCCCCGTTACCGAAAGACTCGCGGGCCTCGGCGGCGCGAAATGGGAAATCCATGCCCTCGCCCGCCGAATGCAGGCCGCAGGCGAGGCGGTGATCGAACTCACCATCGGTGAACCCGACGTCCCCACCCCCGCCGCCCTGATGGAAACCGCCCATCGGGCGATGGTCGCGGGCCGCACCGGTTACAGCAACGGGCAGGGCGAACCCGCCCTCGTCGCGGCGCTTGCCGCCCGCTACAGCGCGCGCCGGGGCCGCCCCATCGGCAAGGATCAGGTCATGTGCCTCCCCGGCACCCAGACCACGCTGTACGCTATCCTGCAAACCCTCGTAACCGAAGGCGATGAGGTACTGGTCGGCGACCCGATGTATGCCACCTATGAAGGCCTGATCCGCGCCACGGGTGCCGCCGTCACCCCGGTTCCCCTGCGCCCGGAGACGGGCTTTCGCATGCAACCCGCCGATGTCGCGGCCCGCATCACGCCCCGGTCGCGTATCCTTTTCCTCAACAGCCCGCATAACCCCACCGGGGCCGTGCTGACGAAGGACGACCTTACAGCCCTCTGCCAACTCGCCGCCGCGCATGACCTTTGGGTGATCTGCGATGAGGTCTATGAGGATCTCTGTTTCCCCGGCGTGACCTTCGCCTCCCCCCTCGACCTGCCCGAATTCGCCGACCGCGTCATTGTCGCCTCCTCCATCTCCAAATCCCACGCCGCCCCCGGCTTTCGCTCCGGCTGGTGCATCGGACCTGCCGAATTCTGCGCCCGCCTCCTGCCTTTGTCGGAAACCATGCTCTTCGGCAGCCAACCCTTCATCGCCGACATGACCGCCGAGGCCGTCTCCACCCCCTCCCCCATCGCGGCCGAAATGATGGCCCGCTTTCACCGCCGCGCCATCCTGATCCGCGACAGGCTTGACGGCGTGGCAGGCCTCAAGGTCCACATGCCGCAAGCCGGCATGTTCGCCCTTCTCGACATCCGCGCCAGCGGGATGACCGGCGACGCCTTCGCCCGCGCCCTTCTGGCCAAAGCAAAGGTCGCCACCATGCCCGGAGAAAGCTTCGGCACCGCCCTCTCCGGCTGGCTGCGCCTCTCCCTCACCCAACCCGATGACCGGATCGAAACGGCCTGCACCCGCATCGCCGCCTTCGCCGCCGAACGGAGGGTCGCGGCATGAGGACGGTCGGCCAAGCCCTCGTCGAAGGATTGAAGGCGCGCGGGGTCGAGGTCGTCTTCGGTATCCCCGGCGTGCATACGATCGAACTTTACCGCGGCCTTGCGGGCGGCGGTATCCGCCACGTCACCCCGCGCCACGAACAAGGCGCAGCCTTCATGGCCGATGGCTACGCCCGCGCCTCCGGCAAACCCGGCGTGGCCTTCGTCATCACCGGCCCCGGCCTACTGAACGCGCTGACCGCCATGGGGCAGGCCAAGGCCGATAGCGTCCCCATCCTCGTCATCTCCGGCGTCAATCGCCGCGCGTCCTTGGGCAAAGGCCTGGGCCTTCTCCACGAACTTCCCGATCAGGCGGCGATGGTGCGTCCGCTCTGCCCGACGGAAAGGCTGGAAAACCCGGCCGATCTCGAACCCCTCCTCGACCGCGCCTTCGCCCATCTCCTCACAGGCCGCCCCGGCCCAGTCCATATCGAGGTGCCGACCGACGTGATGCCGCTGGCCGCCCCCGAAGGCCCCCGCGCCCCCCTGCCCAAACGCCCCGCGCCCGACCCCGATCAGATCGCGCAAGCGGCCCGTCTCTTGAACGCAGCCCAGCGCCCCGTGATCCTCGCCGGGGGCGGCGCGCGCGGCTGCGATGCGGGCCTCCGCCAATTGGCCGAAACCCTCGACGCGCCCGTGATCCTGACCGTCAATGCCCGTGGCATGCTGCATGCCCACCCGCTCTGCGTGCCCGCTTCCCCCTCACTCGACGCACCGCGCGACCTCATCCGGCAGGCCGACCAGATTCTCGCCCTCGGCACCGAACTCGGCCCCACGGATTATGACATGTATGTCAGGGGCGGCTTCCCCGACCTCTCTGCCATGATCCGCGTCGATGTCTGCGAAGATCAACTCGCCCGCCATCCCGCCGCCCTCGCCCTGAAGGCCGAAACCGCCGCCACAATCGCGGCCCTCCTCCCCCATCTCACCCAAAAACAGGCCGATGGCCCCGCCCGCGCCACCCGCGCGCGCGAAAAGGCCCGCGCCGAACTCGGCCCCCTTCACCCCGCCATGCCCGCCCAACTCACTATGGTCGAGGCCATCCGCGACGCTCTCCCCCAGGCACAGATCGTGGGCGACAGCACCCAACCCGTCTACGCCGCGAACCTCTACTACGACCACGATCGCCCCGGCGGTTGGTTCAACGCCGCCACCGGTTTCGGGGCCTTGGGCTTCGGCCCCGGTGCCGCCATCGGTGCCGCCATCGCCAATCCCGACACGCCCACCATCTGCCTCATCGGCGACGGCGGCCTGCAATTCGATCCCGCCGAATTGCGCGTCGCCGTGGACGAAAACCTCCCCCTCACCTTCCTCGTCTGGAACAATGCCAGCTACCGCGAAATCGCCGAAGCCATGCGCGACGCCCAGACCGAGATTATCGGCTGCACCCCCAGCCCTCTCAACCTCGCCCCCTTCGCCGCTGCCTGCGACCTGACCTTCCAAAGCATCCCCGAAGACCCCGCCGCCCTGCGCGCCGCCCTCGCCCAACCCCACACAGGCCCGCGCCTCATCGAAATTCGGGTCACGTCCTGACGCTTCGCCTTCATCTTGGCCAAAATACTCCGGGGGTGGGGGGGCAGGCCCCCCCTCCGAGCCGAAGCGCGGAACGCGCGCAGGCGAGACAAAAAACCTGCGCCGCGCCCTTCGCGCGGCGCTCCGCTTGGCAACATTTGCATTTGATCAAATTCCGCGCCATAAGCGGGTGCAAATGCCAAACGGACCGCTCCCATGACCGACATGATCGCCGGCATCCCCCGTTCCCGCGTTCAGGCCATCGCCCAGCGCGAAGCGGACCGTTACGCCGCGTCCCGCCCCAAGGCAGCCGCGGCGCTGAAACAAGGCGCGGGCCACTATCTGGGTAGCGTGCCGATGCATTGGATGGCCGATTGGCCCATGCCCCACCTGCCCTTGGTGTCCAAGGCGCAGGGCGCGAAACTCACCGATATCGACGGCCACCGGATCGATGATTTCTGTCTGGGCGATACCGGGTCGATGTTCGGCCATTCCCCAACGCCTGTCGCGAAGGCCATCAAGGCACAGGCCGCCCGCGGCCTGACCTATATGCTTCCGACAGAGGCCGCAATGGAGGCGGGCCGCCTTCTGACCGAGCGTTTCGGCACCTTCCGCTGGCAGATCGCCACCACCGCAACCGATGCCAACCGCTTCTCCCTGCGCGTCGCCCGCGCGGTGACGGGGCGGCCCAAAGTCCTTGTTTTCAACGGCTGCTATCACGGCACGCTGGACGACACGATGGTCGAGCTTGCGAATGGCACCACCGTCAACCGCGCGGGCCTTGTCGGTCAGGTGCAGGATCTGACCCGCGCTGCGACCGCCGTCGAATTCAACGACCTGCCCGCCGTCGAGGCGGCGCTGAAGACGGGCGAGATCGCTGCCATTCTCACCGAACCGGTCATGACGAATTCCTGCATGGTCCTGCCCGAACCGGGCTTTCATGCGGGCCTGCGCGACCTTGCCACGAAATACGGCGCGCTGCTCATCATCGACGAGACGCATACCATCTCCTCCGGCCTTGGCGGCTACACAGCCGTCCACGGCCTTGACCCCGACATGTTCGTGGTCGGCAAATGCGTGGCGGGCGGCCTGCCGACCGCCGTCTGGGGTATGCGGCAGGCCGTGGCCGACCGCTTCGCAGCCTATAACGAAAGCCGCGCACCGGGCCATTCGGGCATGGGCACCACGCTTTCGGCCAATCCACTGCAATTCGCTTGCCTCGCCGCCACCCTCTCGCAAGTGATGACGCCAGAGAACTACGCACACATGGAAGCCGGGGCCGAACGCCTTGCCACAGGCCTTGCCCGCGCCATCGAAAAACACCACGCGCCTTGGCACGTCGTCCGCGTCGGCGCGCGGGTGGAATTCATCTGCGCCCCCGGCCCCCTCAAGAACGGCTCCGAGGCGCACCACGCCCACCAACCGCAGGTCGAGGCGGCGGTTCACACCGCCCTTCTCAACCGTGGCTGCTTGATCGCGCCCTTCCACAACATGATGCTGGTCAGCCCCGCCACCACCGACCGTCAGATCGACCGCCTTATCGCCGCCTTCGACGCGATCCTCACCGACCTTTTCCCCGAGTCCCAACCATGACCAAAAGCCCCTCCGGCTCAACCCCGGCCGAAGCCGAGGCCTTCCTCGCCGCCCATCCCGAAATCGAGGCTTTCGACATCGTCCTGCACGATTCGAACGGGATCGGGCGCGGCAAGATCATTCGTCGCCATGAACTTCTGTCGCTTTACAACACTGGCCGCCACCTTCCCATTTCCATCCTCGGCCTCGACATCTGCGGCGAGGATGTCCATGAAACGGGCCTGATCTGGGATCAGGGTGATGGCGACCTACGCGCCTGGCCGATCCCCGGCAGCCTTATCCCCCTGCATGCCACCAAGCCCGCGCGGGGGGAACTCCTGCTGTCGATGTATGATCTCGACGGCACGCCCATGACCTCAGACCCCCGCCATGCCCTGCAACGGCAGGTCGATGCTCTGGCCTCCGAAGGCCTGCATCCCGCCGGAGCGTTTGAGTTGGAGTTCTTCCTTCTCTCCAACGACCGTGGCCCAGATGGCAAGGTGCAACCTGCCCGCGACGTTCTGGATGGCCGTGGTTCCCACAAGACTGAAGTCTATTCGGTCGACCACCTGCATGGCATGCTGCCCCTCTTTAGCGACATCTACGCCGCAGCAGAAAAGGCTGGGATCAAAGCCGAGACGATGATTTCGGAATATGCCCCCGGACAGTATGAACTGACGCTCCACTACCGCACCGACGTGATGCAGGCCGCCGATGATCTGCTCCGACTCAAGCGGATCGTCCGCCTGCAAGCCCGCCAACATGGCGTGACGGCCTGTTTCATGGCCAAACCGGTCGAAGACTATGCAGGCTCCGGCATGCATTTCCACGTTTCACTGATGGACGGCGCGGGCAAGAATGTCTTCATCGAAGACCGGGAAGGGGAATGGAACCCCACGCTTCTCCATGCACTCGGGGGCCTGCGTGCGACGATGGGCGAATCGATGCTCGTCTTCGCGCCGCATGCCAATTCGTGGCGCCGCTTTGCCGCGCAAAGCTATGCCCCCGTCAGCCCGACTTGGGGGGTGAACAACCGCTCTGTCGCGCTGCGCATCCCGGCCGGTGATATCAAGGCCCGCCGCATCGAACACCGCCCGGCGGGGGTGGATGCCAACCCCTACCTCGTGGCCACTACCGTGCTGGCTGGCATCCGCCACGGGCTGAAGCACCGCATCGATCCCGGCCCCGAAACCACCGGCAACGGCTATGCCGAGGCGCAGGATACCCCCCCCATCCCCGTCGATTGGCGTTCGGCCATCGCGGCGGCGCAAGGCTCCGCTTTTCTGAAAGATGCCTTGGGCGATGACATGCACCGCACCTTCACCGCCATCAAGGCCGCCGAATACGCCCGCGTCGCCCGCACGGTGAGTGAGGTGGATTACGACCTCTACCTTTACACGGTGTAGGCGGAGTTTGACGCAAACGCCGCGCCGGAATTTGGCGCAAATTCCGCTGTCCAAACGAAGCACACCGCCATCCAAGCGATTTCTGCGTCAGAAATCGCCGCGGAATTTGTGTCAAATTCCGCCGTCCTACCCGCTCAGCCCCGCATCCCGCGCGATCATCGCGGCATGGGTGCGGTTCTTCGCCCCCAGCTTCCGGCTCAGCGTTTTGACATGCAATTTCACTGTGACCTCCTGCAGGTCCAGATCCCGCGCGATTTCCTTATTGGCCTTGCCCGCGCAGATGCCCTTCAACACATCCATCTCGCGCCGGGTCAGCGACGCCAGCGCCTCCGCAATCTCAGGCTGTTGCATCAGCAAGGAAATCGGCGCGAAGACATCCCCTGCCGCCATCAGATGCACCGCCGCCACCATCGCGCGCGAGGCAAGCGTCTTGGGGATGAACCCCGCCGCCCCGGCCTGCAAGGCCGCCTCGGCCAGATCGCGCTGTGTTGTCCCTGAAATGATCGCCACCGGAACCCCCGGCGCGGCCGCCCGCGCCTGTGCCAATCCCTCCAGCCCGTTCATCCCCGGCATGTTGTAATCCAGCAAGACAAGGTCGAAACTGCCCCCGCTCGACAGCGCCGCAAGCGCCTCTGGCAATGTCGCAACCGTCCGCACCTCGGAAAACCCCTCCGCCATCAGATAGGCGGCCAGCGTCTCACGCACGAGGTCGTGGTCGTCGGCAAGCAAAAGCCGCATCTTCGGTCCTTCCCCTATCGCCCAAAAGGATGCCGGATGATCCGTAAACAATCCTTTTCCGCGAATACTCTGCAACAATCATTCCGCCTAGAATGGCATGGAACGCAAGGCCCTTCTGCCCTAGCGTGAAAGGCACAGGGCATAGAAACCACAGGGAAAGCCGCGCCGCATGCTGCGCCTTTGGACAAGACGGATCAGGGTTGGCCTGCTTATTGCGATTGCGGCCTTCTTCATCGGCACGGTTCCCGTTCTGGTGCAGGATGTCTACACGCGCCTTCAGGCGCTAGAACGGGCCAATTCCGACAACGGCCTCTGGGCCATGATGCAGACCGAGGTCGAAGTGCTGCGCCTGCAGGCCGCCTACCGTGAGGCGCGCGACATCCCTGCCGGCCCGCAGCTTGATGAATTGCGGCGCTGGTTCAACGTCCTTTACAGCCGTGTGTCACTGCTCGAGGAAAGCGGCATCTACGCGCCGCTTATCGCAAGGCCGGAAAATGCCGGGGATTATGGCGCCCTGCGCGATTATCTTTCGGCCAATGTCGCGCTGATCGATGGCCCCGACCAAAACCTTGCAGCGGGTCTGGATCAGATCGGCGCCCCTCTGGGCGATTTGCGGGCCGCCGTCCGCCGCATGACGCTGAATGCGCTGTCCGACTTCGCCGCGCAATCCGACCTTAACCGCACCTCCATGGCCGATACGCTGGTCCGGCTTGCCGCCGTGACCGGGGCCTTCATGGCACTGCTCGCGGCGGCGGCCATCATCCTTGGCCGCCAGTTCCGCCGCGCCAAAGCGCAGGGCGAGGCGTTGCGCCAGACCGGGGATCGTCTGTCGACGATCTTCGCCACCTCGGCCGACGCCATTATCGTGACCGATGCCGACGGAACCATCCGCGACTTCAACCCCGCCGCCGAAGCGATCTTTGGCCTTTCCGCCGCAGAAGCCACCGGCCAGAACGCCTTGAAACGCCTGTTTGCCGAAGGCGAGGGTGGCCCGCAGGGACAGGCCCTTGTTATGGCCTTGGGCAATACGGCCAATCGCAACGCCCCCTTCCGGATCGAAGTCGACGCCCGCCGCGCCGATGGCCATGTCTTTCCCGCCGAGGTGACCATCGCCCGGGCCGGCACGGATACAGAGGGCCTTATCGTGGCCTTCGTGCGCGATATCTCGGAACGTCGCCGCGCCGAGGCGGACCTCCTACAAGCCCGCGACCGCGCACTTGCCGGTGAAAAGGCCAAGGCCGATTTCCTTGCGGTCATGAGCCATGAGATGCGCACCCCCCTCAATGGCTTGATCGGGTCAATGGACCTGATGCGCAAGACTGGGCTGTCCTCATCGCAGCGCGAATTGATGTCCGTTATGCAAAGCTCCGGCGACATCCTGCTTGGGCATGTGAATTCCGTCCTCGATGTCTCGCGCGCCGAGGCGGAAGCGGGCACCCCGCCCTCTCTCGCCGCCCCCTTCGATCTGGAACAGTTGATCGACGAGTGCCTTGCCAATCAGGCCGGGCTGGCCGCGAGTGTCGGAAATGATCTGGCCACGCAGCACCCTGCGGGCCCCGTCGGCCTGGTCACGGGGGATGCAGGCCGATTGCGCCAGATCCTTCTCAACCTGATTGGGAATGCCGTGAAATTCACCCGCAACGGCACCATCACGGTCGAGGCCGAACGCCTGCCGGGCCCCGGCGATCAGGTCGAGATACGGGTCATCGACACCGGCATCGGCATTGACGAGGCCGATCTGTCCCGCATCTTCGAACCCTTCGTGACCCTCGACGCCAGCTATGGCCGCGAAACCGGCGGTACTGGACTTGGTCTCGCCATCGCGCGCCGCCTTGCCCGCGCTATGGGCGGCGATCTTGATGCCGAAAGCGAACCGGGCGAAGGCAGCCTGTTCTGGCTGCGCCTCCCCTTGCCCCCAGCAAGCGACGCGCAGCCCCGCCCCGCCGCCACAGAGGCAGAGGCCATCGGCATCGCATCAAGCGACGGATCGCTCCCCGTGCCGGAAGGCCCCCCTCAATCCATTCTCCTTGTCGAAGACAATGCCATCAACCGCCTTCTCCTGCGCCGCTTTCTCGAAGCGGGCGGCCATATGGTGACCGAGGCCGAGGACGGCATCGAAGGCGTGGCCCGCGCGAAAGAGGCCGCCTTCGATCTGATCCTGATGGATATCTCCATGCCGCGCATGGACGGCATCGCCGCCACGCGGGCGATCCGCGCCAGCGGCGGCCCTTCGGCCCAGACGCGCATCTTCGCGCTGACCGCCCATGCCCTTCCCGCCGAACGCGCCCGCTTCCTTGAAGCGGGGATGGAGGCGACCTTAGCGAAACCGATTGGGCAAGATGCCCTCTTGCGCGCCGTGGCGGGCCTTGGGATCGACACGCCCGAACCCGTGGCCCCGCCGCCTTCAGCCCCGGTTCTGGATACTGCCACCTTGTCAGACCTCATCCGCCATATCGGCCGCCCAACGGCCCGAACCCTTATCCAACGGCTGATCGAAGATGGCGACCGCGCCCTCGAAAGGCTAAAGGCGGGCGATGTGGAAAAGGATGCCCCCGAACTGGGGCAGATCTGCCATCAACTGGCAGGCACTTCCGGCACCTTTGGGACCACGCGCCTGCGCGCCACGCTGATCCAGACCGAAGCCGCGCTTAGTGCCGCCAATGCCGTAACCGCACAGCGCAGCATAGCGGAACTGCCCGCCGTCTGGAACGCCACCCGCGCTGCGCTTTCTCTGGAACGCGACCGCCTGACCGACGACTAACCGCCTGCCGATCAGACGCCGTCACCCCGCGGCGCGCAAGGCCCGCCGGATCAATCCCGGCACGCGCGGATCAAGGCCGAGGGGCGGCAAGACCGTCCCCCGAAAGCCTGCCTCGGTCAACGCCTGCGGCAGGTCCTCCACCACATGCCCACCACGCGCCGCAAAGAAAGGCAGGACCAGTGCCCCCTCCGGAAAGGTGGTCGCCGCGTCCACGATCCTCGGTGACTGGTCAATGAAGGCCGCCTCTACCCGCGCAAAGCCCCCATCCCGGCGCAAGCGTGCAGCCACCGCCTCGGCCACCTCTGCGGGGGCTGGGCTCTTGAAACTGCCATGCGCTGCCAAAAGCACCGGCAGGTCGGCGGGCACCCGCCCCAAGCGCGCCGCCGCCTCTCGCGCCACCGTCACGGCCAGAGCTTGCACCGCCTCATCCAGTCCAAACGGGGCCAGCACCCGCGCCCCCGGCGCGCCCGCCGCCGCCAACCGCTCGGGCAGATGCGTCCGCGTGAACCATCCTTGCGCCATGAACATGGGATAGACCCGCACGGTAGGACCCAGCACCGCCACGGCCCGCTCCAGCGCGCCCTCTTCCGCCAAGGTCGCCGCCATCACCCGCGCCTCAGGCATCAAGGCCTGCACCTTGGCCGCCACGAAGGCCATCTCTGCCGCAGCCGGAGCGGGGTCCGACGGCTGGCCATGCGATACGATGAGGGCAGACAGGGGCGCGCGCGAGGTCATGCCCGCCATCTAGCCACGCCCCGTCACGGGTCAAGCCCCTCAGGCCAAGGCCCCGCCATCCCCGGCAACATCGCCTCGGTCACCGTGGCCCGGCAATGATCGGCAAAGGCCGCCACCGCCCGCCGCAGTGGCGCGCCCTTGGGCAGGATCAACCCCATCCGCATCGGCGGCCGCGCTGTCTTCAACGGCACGAACACCACCCGCCGCCCATCCGGCGCCCGATCCGATCCCAACCGGATATTCGCGATGGAATAGCCAAATCCATTCGCCACCATCGCCCGCATGACGCCCATATCCCGCGTCCGCTCGGCAATCTGCGGCCGCATTCCGACCTCGGCAAAGAAGGACAGGAAGTAGTCCGCGCTAAAGGGCAGGTCGAGCAAAACCATAGGCAATCTCGCCAGATCGCCCGCCGTCACCGCCTCTCGCCCCGCCAGCGGATGCCCCTCTGGCAAAAGCGCATAGGGCGGCAACGACAAAAGCGGCAAAAACTCCAGATCGCCCGGCACTTCGAGATCATAGCTCAGCGCTGCATCCAGCGTGGCATGGCGCAGCGCCTCGATCAGCCCGGCATGGTCATGCTCGGATTGGCGGAACTCCACCTCCGGCTGCGCCTCGGCAAAGCTGCGCCGCAACCGGGGCAGCACCACCTGCGCAAAGGTCAGAAGGCAGCCCACCGCCAGCGGCCCCCTAACCTGCCCCGTCAGTTCCGCAGCCCGGTCCCCCAAGGCCGCGCCAGCCGCCAGAACCCCCCGCGCAGCCTCTGTGAACTGCCGTCCGCCTTCCGTCAGGGACAACCCCTGCGCATGGCGTCGCACGAAAAGCTGCAAGCCGAATTCCTGCTCCAGCTGCGCAATCGCGGCGGAAATCGATGGCGATGACACATGGCACCGCTCTGCCGCCAGCGCGACCGATCCACACTCGGCCACGGCGACAAGATATTCCAACTGTCGAAGCGTGAATCGAAGCGGCATGATCCCAAGGCTAGACGCCGCGCGACCCAAGCGAAAGGGCCAACACCGCCCTATTCATCCCCCGGCACACCATAAGATGGCGCCTCGCGCGGATCGCGCGCCCGTTGCACATAGGCCGCCATTTGCGGCGCATAAACAGCCCAAGCCCGCGCCACCGCCTCGATGGGCCGCGCCTCCTCCGACCAGTCGCAGCGCAACTCCGCCACGGGCCAGCTTTCGCGATCCACCATTAGAAGCCCTGCCGAATGCACAGGCCCCGCCTCGCCCCCGGCATCCCGACCCGCGATCAATGCCGCGATCAGCCGATCCCCCAAAGCACCCCGCGCGCCAAGGAACCCCTCCACCATCGCGGCAGGCACCCCTTCATGCGCCAAAAGGTTGCCCCCCGCGATCACGCCCTCGCCTTCCGCGATCCCCCAGCGTCCAAGGATGCGCCCCCCGCAATGGCTGGCCACCCGTCCTTGCCCATCCACCACCATCAACTGCCGATAGTCCACATGCGCGGCCCCGGCCACCACCGCCGCCATCGCCTCCGCCGCCCCGTCACCACCTGCCAAACGATCCAGAAGTCGCGGCCCCAGCGCGGGGTCGGTGATGTTCTGCGTCGCAGCAACCCCCACCCCCGCCCGCGCATGGGCGCAGCGCGCCGCCACGGCAGGAGACGAGGAGGAAATCACCATCCCGAAAGCCCCGGTTTCGGCACAACGGGCCAGCAGCGAAAAGGTCATGGATCACCTCTCTGTGGATGCCCCGGGGCCGTCTGCCCCCAGGGTCGATGCAATGTGCCTCAGTCAGGGATCACGGCGGTGGCATCTATCTCCACCAGCCATTCAGGCCGGGCAAGGGCCACCACGACAAGGCCCGTGCAGACCGGATGCACACCCCGGATATATTCCCCCATCGTGCGATAGACCGCCTCACGGTGCCGCACATCGGTCAGATAGACCACAAGCTTTGTCACATGCTCCATCTTCCCGCCGCATTCCTCGACCAATTGGCGGATGTTCTGCATCACCTTATGCGTCTGCTCCACTGGATCGTGGCTGTCGATATTCTTCGCGGTATCAAGTTCTTGTGGGCACTGCCCACGTAAAAAGATCATCGTCCCCCGCGCCACGACGGCCTGAGCAAGGTCATTGTCCAGCTTCTGTTCGGGATAGGTTTCCTTGGTGTTGAACTTGCGGTGGCGGGTATGGGCCATGGCGTCTTTCCGATGGGTCAGGGGGATTGGGGGGTCCAAAGGGGCCGGACCCGGCCCCCCCGGGCGGCTGCGGGATCACGCTTCGGGCATCATCCGCGCGATGTATTGTGCGAATTCGAAATTGGGCCGTTCTAGATGGCTCAGTGGTCCGGGGGCCGACATGCGGGCCAGAAGGCCGCGATAGACCTTTTCGGTGCAGCCCTTGTCCTCGACCTGCACATCATCAAGCAGCGCCTTCACCGCCGCCAGATGCGCCGTCGCGTCGGGATCGGCCATCCATTCCGCACTCATCCCGCCGCCGAACAAGACCTTCACATGTCCCGGCCCATCCGGTGTCAGCGCGAGATACCAGAAATAGCCCGGCGTCAGCGTGATCAGCAGCGCCGGGTAAATCGCCAAAAGCCATGTGATGCGCCGCTCATCCCCCACCAGCCGGGTGTTCGACGGATGCGCCAGCGCCAAGGGCACCGTGTCATTCTTCACGATCCAATGGTAGTTAAAGGCCTCCGTCCCCTCGGGGCATTCCATCAAGGCCAGATCGCAACTGCCGCCGATCGTGCCTGCATGGCAGGCGGGCAGATGATAACTTTCCATGAAATTCTCGGCTAGGACCTTCCAATTCGTGGCCCAGCGGAATTCCTCGCGGAAGGTTTCGGAATAGCGGCCCATTTCAAGATGGCCGACCAGCGCCTCCACATCCTTCAACCGCGCATGGATGTCGGGGGCATCCGGGTTCAGCGTCACCATGATCCAGCCATGCCAATCCGCCACCCGCACCGGGGGCAGCGCCACCGCCTCCTTGCAGAAGGTTTCGTTCAGCGTCATCGCAGGCGCACCCCGCAGCGACCCGTCCAGATTATAGGTCCAGGCGTGATAGGGGCAGACGATGCTGCGCACCCGTCCCCGCCCCTCCAGAAGAACGCTCATCCGGTGGCGGCAGACGTTGGACATCCCCCGCAACACCCCATCCCGATCCCGCAGGATGATGATGGGCTCGCCCGCGATCTCCATCGTCAGATAATCGCCCGGCTCTTTCAGCGCATCCACCCGCCCGGCGCAAAGCCAGTCGCGCGCAAAGATGTGCCGCTCCTCTGCCGCCGCGAATTCAGGCGAGACATAGACCGCTTTCGGCATCGCCTGCGCCCGTTCGAACGGCACGGCCACATTGGCCCGCAACTCTTCGATCGCATGAAGGGCAGGGTCGCGTGCGGTCATGTCGGGCCTCCTGTCCGGCAGGGCAACGGGCTAGCCCGGCCAAAACGGCCCTGCCCCCATCGCGCCGCCCGACCATCCTTCACTGCGCGTGCCAAGGAAAGCAGGATGTTCCGCCGCGCAGCTTAGGCACAGCCTAATCCGCCCCCTGCGCCATGACCATCGCCACCAGCCGCGCAGCGACAGGTGTCAGAATGGCGCCGCGCCGCATCAACAGGCCGAAAGGTTCCACCACGATCCCTAGATCGACAGGCAGGATCACATAGGGCGATCCCTCTCCGGCAAAACGGTCGCAGACCGCCCGCGCCAAGGGGGCGATGGCATTGGATTGCTGGATCAGCGCAAGTGTCAGCAGAAAGGACGCCGTCGCCAAACGTTGCGGCGGCTGTGGCAGGCCCAGCGCCGTCAGCCTGCCCATCACCGCCTGCGTCAGCAGCGCCTCTGGCCCCGGCATCACCCAGTCGAAATCCATCAGGTCTAAAGGCTGCACCCGCGATGCTCCCGCCAGCCGATGCCCGCGCCGCACCATCAAGGCCACAGGTTCCACCCCCATCGGATCGGATAGGGACAATTCCCCCTCCATCCCTCCCGGCATCCGGCCCAGCGCAAAATCCAGCCGCCCCGACAAAAGCTGCTGGCCCAAAAGATCGGAGGGCGCGACCACCACCTCCGCCGTCACCTGCGGCAGGGCAAGCCGCGCCGTGCGCAATGCGGGCAGCACCCTATCCAGCGCTGGCCCCGTGACGGACCCGATCCGCACATGCCCTGCGCCGCCCCCGGCCAGTTCGGCCATCTCGCGGCCTGCGTCGCGCAACTCCATCACCACGCGCCCCGCGCGCCGCGCCAAGGCCTCGCCCATTGGCGTCAATGTGATCCCCCGACCCGTGCGCAGATGCACAGGCTGGCCCGTGATCCGCTCCACCTCAGCCAAGAGGCGCGAGGCAGCGGGCTGCGCAATCCCCAACCGATCCGCCGCAAGGCCCAATTGCCCCGCCTCAGCCAAGGCCGCCATCAGCCGCAGATGCGACAGTTTCAAGCCCCGCCGCAGCAGGATATCCGGCTCATTCATAACGTTTCTGCCATAGCAAAATCACAAAACATTCTTTGACGGATATGGAATAGCGTTGCAACCCTGCGCCCCGCGGTCAGAACCGGGCAAGGCCGGGATGAGGGACCGTCAACGGGCCGTGGCGCATCACGGCGAGGGAGGACATCATGATACTTTCCAGAAGGGCGCTTCTCGCGCTTGCCACTGCTGCGTCCATGGTCGGCGTCGGCGCACCCGTCTTCGCACAGGACAAAGGCACTATCGGCATCGCCATGCCGACCCAGTCGTCGGCACGCTGGATTTCCGATGGCAATTCGATGGTCGAACAGTTCCAGGCCGCGGGCTATGCCACCGATCTGCAATATGCCGAAGACGATATCCCGACCCAACTTGCTCAGGTCGAGAACATGATCACCAAGGGCGTCAACGTCCTTGTCATCGCGGCCATCGACGGCACCACGCTGTCGAACGCACTGGACAATGCCGCCGCCTCGGGCATCAAGGTCATCGCCTATGACCGCCTGATCCGCGACAGCGGGTCGGTCGACTATTACGCCACCTTCGACAACTTCAAGGTCGGCGTGCAGCAGGCGGAGTCGCTGGTCAAGGGCCTGAACGAACGCTTCCCCGGCGTGAAACCGTGGAACGTGGAACTCTTTGGCGGCTCGCCCGACGACAACAACGCCTTCTTCTTCTACAATGGCGCGATGTCCGTCCTGCAACCGCTGATCGACGCGGGCGACATCGTGGTCCCGTCGGGCCAGATGGGCATGGATGTGGTCGGCACGCTGCGCTGGGATGGTGCCGTGGCACAGGCCCGGATGGACAACCTTCTGTCCGCCAACTACGGCGACAAGCAGCTTCATGGCGCGCTCTCGCCCTATGACGGGCTGTCGATCGGCATCCTGTCTTCGGTAAAGGGCGTGGGCTATGGCTCGGGCGACCTGCCGATGCCCATCGTCACCGGTCAGGATGCGGAAATCCCCTCGGTCAAATCGATGATCGCAGGCGAACAGTATTCCACCATCTTCAAGGACACCCGCGCCCTTGCCGGCGTGACCGTCAAGATGGTCGACGCAATCCTGTCGGGCGGCGAGCCGGAAATCAACGACACCAACACCTATGACAACGGGGTGAAGGTGGTTCCCTCCTACCTTCTGGAACCGGTCTCGGTTGATGTCACGAACTACGAAGAAATCCTCGTCGGTTCGGGCTACTACACCGCCGACCAACTGAAGTAAGAATGCCTAACGAAGGCCCGCCCTGCCCTTGCGGTCGGGCGGGCCTTTTGCAACGCGGGGGAATGCCATGGCAACGCTTCTGGAAATGCGGGGGATCAGCAAGGTCTTTCCCGGCGTCCGCGCGCTGGACCATGTCAACCTCACGGTCGAACAAGGCGAGATCCACGCCATCTGCGGCGAAAACGGCGCGGGCAAATCCACCCTGATGAAGGTCCTGTCGGGCGTCTATCCGCACGGGTCCTATGACGGCGAGATCTTCTACGACGGCACCCTTCTGGCCAATCGCAGCATCCGCGACAGCGAAGCGAAGGGCATTATCATCATCCATCAGGAGCTGGCCCTCGTGCCCCTCCTCTCCATCGCCGAGAACCTCTTTCTCGGGAACGAGGTCGCCTCGGGCGGCATCATCAACTGGCCCCGCGCCTTTCAGATGACGGGCGAATTGCTAAAAAAGGTCGGGCTGGATGAGGCACCGACGACGCAGGTGGGCAAGCTGGGCGTCGGCAAGCAGCAATTGATCGAAATCGCCAAGGCGCTGGCCAAGGATGTCCGCCTTCTGATCCTCGACGAACCCACTGCCGCGCTTCAGGAAAATGACAGCCAGAAACTTTTGGACCTGATGCTGGAACTGAAAGCACAGGGCGTCACCCAGATCATCATCAGCCACAAACTGAACGAGATCGGGCGCGTCGCTGACCGCATCACCATCCTGCGGGACGGCGCAACCGTCTCCACCCTCTCGAAAGCCGAGATCTCCGAAGAACGCATCATCCGCGACATGGTCGGCCGCGACATGGCCCACCGCTACCCCGAACGCGACAGCCACCCCGGCGAGGTGTTGATGGACGTGTCGGGCTGGTCCGTCTGGCACCCCGAACAGCAGGGCCGCCAGATGATCCGCGACGCGGCCTTCACCGTCCGCAAGGGCGAGATTGTGGGCATTGCAGGCCTGATGGGCGCAGGCCGCACCGAACTCGCCATGTCGATCTTTGGCCATGCCTATGGCCGCGACATTTCCGGCACCGTCAAGATGGGCGGCAAGGTGGTCGATACCTCCTCTGTAACCAAAGCCATCGCCGCAGGCCTCGCCTATGTGACCGAGGATCGCAAACAGCTTGGCCTCGTCCTTGACGAACCCATTGTGCGGAACATCACCCTTGCCAATTTGGCAGGCGTCGCCACGCGCGGGGTTCTCTCGCGCGGGCGCGAACAACAGGTGGCCGAAGAATACCGCCGCGCCATGTCGATCCGCACGCCTTCGGTGTTCCAAAAGGTCGTCAACCTTTCTGGCGGCAATCAGCAAAAGGTCGTCCTGTCGAAGTGGCTCTTTGCCGATCCGCAGGTCCTGATCCTTGACGAACCGACACGCGGCATCGATGTCGGCGCGAAATTCGAAATCTACTCAATCATGAACGAACTCGCCGCCCAAGGGCGCGGCGTGGTGATGATCAGCAGCGAAATGCCCGAACTTCTGGGCATGTGCGACCGGATCTACGTGATGAACGAGGGGCGCATCGTGGGCGAACTGACCAAGGCCGAGGCCAGTCAGGAACGCATCATGTCCCTCATCCTGAAGAATGACGGCAAGGCGAAGGTGGCGTGATGGCGGATCAATCGGCAGACGCAGGCGGCAAGGGCATCGGTGCGCATCTCGGCGGGCATCTGCGGGAAAACGGGATGATCCTCGCGCTTGTCGCGATCGTCCTGTTCTTCACGGTGATCGTGCGCGTCACCCAAGGGGTGGATTTCCTCTCGGCCCAGAACATCACCAACCTTTTCCTGCAGAATTCCTACGTCATCATCATGGCGCTGGGGATGCTGCTGGTCATCGTCGCCGGGCATATCGACCTTTCCGTGGGCTCCGTCGTGGGCTTCACCGGGGCGGTGGCCGCCGTGCTGACGGTCAACATGGGCTGGCCCGTCTATGCTGTGGTGCCCACCTGCCTTTTCGTCGGCCTCTGCATCGGGGCGGCGCAGGGGTATTGGGTCGCCTATTGGCGCATCCCCTCCTTCATCGTCACGCTGGCGGGCATGCTTGTCTTCCGTGGCCTCACACTCTGGCTCTTGGATGGCCAGAACGTCGGCCCCTTCCCGAAATCCTTCCAATCCCTCTCCACCGGCTTCATCCCCGATGCCTTCGGCGTCGGCAAACCGAATATGACGGCGCTCTTCCTTGTGGCCTTGGCCGCCATCGCGATCCTCTGGTTGGGTCTGCGGTCCCGCGCGCGGGATCTGCAATTCGGCATCGCCCCCGAACCGATGATCGTCTTCGCCATCCGCAACTTCATCGTCGCGGCAGCACTTCTTTTCGTGGGCTACAAACTGGCCAGCTTCCGGGGCCTGCCCAATGTTGTCGTCGTGCTGTCGGTGCTGACCGTCCTTTATGCCTTCTTCACCGAACAGACCACCACAGGCCGCCGCATCTATGCGCTTGGCGGCAATGAAAAGGCCGCGCGCCTGTCGGGGATCAATACCGATCGCCTTGTCTTTCTCACCTTCTGCAACATGGGCGTGCTTGCCTCGCTTGCCGGGATGATCGTTGCCGCGCGCCTCAACTCCTCCACCCCCAAGGCCGGCGTGGGCTTCGAGCTTGACGTCATCGCCGCCGTCTTCATCGGCGGGGCCTCCATGACCGGCGGGTCGGGCAAAATCATCGGCGTCGTTGTCGGCGCGCTTATCATGGGCGTGATGAACAACGGCATGTCCATCATGGGCATCGGGATCGACTATCAGCAGGTCATCAAGGGCCTCGTCCTCCTCGCCGCCGTCATCTTCGACGTCTACAACAAGAACAAGTGAGGCCCCCAATGCTCCTGTCGCAGATCACTCGCCCCGATGGCAGCCTTGCCGTCGTGGTGCGCGCAGGCTCCGAAGCCGCGATCCTGCGTGGCACCGCCTCGACCTATGACCTCGCGCAAGAGGCCGCGACCACTCGCCGCCCCATCGCCGCGATCATTGCCGAACGCGGGATGGGCGAGGCGGTCGACCTGCCCTCCCTTTTGGCGGAAGGCCGGGTCACCCTGCCGATCATCCACCCCGATCCGGCCCATATGCATCTGACGGGCACCGGCCTCACCCATCTGGGCAGCGCCTCGGCCCGTGATGCGATGCACGCGAAACTCGCGGGAACCGAGACGCTGACCGACAGCATGAAGATGTTCCGCATGGGGCTTGAAGGCGGCCGCCCCGCCCCCGGCACCCCCGGCGTGCAGCCGGAATGGTTCTACAAAGGCAACGGCACCACCGCCATCGCGCCCGGCCAACCCCTGACGATGCCCGCTTTCGCCGAAGACGGGGGCGAAGAACCCGAACTCGCCGGCATCTACATCATCGCCCCCGACGGCACGCCCTGCCGCCTTGGCTGGGCGCTTGCCAACGAGTTTTCGGACCATGTCACCGAACGGGTCAATTACCTCTGGCTGGCCCATTCCAAACTGCGCGAGGCGTCCTTCGGCCCCGAAATCCTCTTGGGCGACCTGCCCGCCGATGTGCAAGGCACCTCCCGCATCCGCCGCGATGGCGCGGTGATCTGGGAAAAGCCGTTCCTGTCGGGCGAGGCGAACATGTCCCACACGATGGCCAATCTCGAACACCATCATTTCAAATACGATCTCTTCCGTCGCCCCGGCGATGTGCATGTCCATATGTTCGGCACCGCGACCCTGTCCTTTGCCGATGGTATTTCCACCCGGCCCGGCGATATGTTCGAGATCGAGGCACCGCCCTTCGGCCTGCCCCTTAAAAATCCGCTCGCCAAGGCCACCGCGCCCGCCGCGGCGACCGTTGCCGTTCACACTCTGTGAGGAAGACATGACCTTCAAACCCGCCAAATGGCCCCGCAAACTGCGCTCGCAGGAATGGTTCGGCGGCTCCAGCCGGGACAATATCTATCACCGTGGCTGGATGAAAAATCAGGGCTTTCCCCATGATCTTTTCGATGGCCGCCCGGTCATCGGCATCCTCAACACATGGTCGGAACTCAACCCCTGCAACGCGCATCTCAATGCGCTGGCCGAAAAGGTGAAGAACGGCATCTACGAGGCGGGTGGCTTCCCGGTCGAAGTGCCCGTCTTCTCGGTTTCCGAATCCGCCTTCCGCCCCACGGCCATGATGTTCCGCAACATCGCTGCCATGTCGATCGAAGAACAGATGCGCGGCCAACCGATGGATGGCTGCGTGCTGTTGGTGGGCTGTGACAAGACCACCCCCTCCCTCCTCATGGCCGCCGCCTCCACCGACCTGCCCTCCATCGTCGTCACGGGCGGGCCGATGCTGAACGGCTATTTCCGGGGCGAACGTGTCGGCTCCGGCACCCATCTGTGGAAATTCTCCGAAGCCGTGAAGGCAGGCGAAATGTCCCCCGCCGAATTCGCCGAGGCCGAGGCCTCGATGTCCCGCTCCGCAGGCTCCTGCAACACGATGGGCACCGCCTCCACCATGGCCAGCATGGCCGAGGCACTGGGTATGGCCCTCTCCGGCAATGCTGCCATCCCGGCAGTCGATAGCCGCCGCCGCGTCATGGCGCAACTGTCGGGCCGCCGCATCGTGCAGATGGTGAAGGACGATCTGAAGCCGTCTGACATCCTGACGCGCGAGGCCTTCGAAAACGCCATCCGCACCAATGCCGCCATCGGCGGATCGACCAATGCCGTCATCCACCTTCTGGCCATCGCGGGCCGCGTCGGCATCGACCTGACGCTGGATGACTGGGACCGCCTTGGTCGTGACGTGCCCACCATCGTGAACCTGATGCCCTCCGGCAAATACCTGATGGAGGAATTCTTCTACGCAGGCGGCCTGCCCGTCGTCCTGAAACGTCTGGGCGAGGCGGGGCTTCTGAACAAGGACGCGCTCACCGTTTCCGGCGAAACGGCATGGGAACAGGTCAAGGACGTGGTCAACCACAACGAAGACGTCATCCTGCCCGTGGAACGCGCGCTGACGCAATCCGGCGGCGTGGTGGTGCTCAAGGGCAACCTCGCCCCCAACGGTGCCGTCCTCAAACCCTCTGCCGCGACCCCGTCGCTGATGGTCCATCGCGGCCGCGCCGTCGTGTTCGAGGATATCGACGACTACAAGGCCAAGATCAACGACCCCGATCTGGATATCGATGAAACTTGCGTCATGGTGCTCAAGAATTGCGGCCCGAAAGGATATCCCGGCATGGCCGAGGTCGGCAATATGGGCCTGCCCCCCAAGGTGCTGAAAAAGGGCATCACCGACATGGTCCGCATCTCGGACGCGCGCATGTCGGGCACCGCCTTCGGCACGGTCTGCCTGCACACCTCGCCCGAAGCGGCTGTGGGTGGCCCTCTTGCCATCGTGCAGAACGGCGATTTCATTCAACTGGACGTTCCCAACCGCCGCCTGCATCTGGAAGTGTCGGATGAGGAAATCGCACGCCGTCAGGCCCTCTGGACCCCCCGCATCGCGCCCCCCGACAGCGGCTATGCCAAGTTGCACCACAGCCATGTGATGGGCGCCGATACCGGGGCCGATCTCGACTTTATGCTCGGCTGCCGTGGCGCTCCGGTGGGCAAGGACTCGCACTGATGGCGAAGATGAAACTGGCCCTCGTGGGCATCGGCAAGATCGCCCGCGACCAGCACGTCCCCGCCCTCGTCGCCTCTCCCGATTGGGAACTTGCCGCCACGGTCAGCCGTTCGGGCACCGTGGACGGCATCCCCGCCTATACCGACTTCGCCGCGATGTTGGCCGAACGACCCGATATCACGACGATCTCCCTCTGCCTCCCGCCGCAACCACGCTATCCTTACGCCGAAATGGCCATCCGCGCAGGTCGCCATGTGATGCTGGAAAAGCCCCCCGGCCAAACCTTGGCCGAGGTGCATTGCCTGCGCGCCGCAGCGCAGGCCTTTGGCGTCTCACTCTTCGCCACATGGCACAGCCGCATGGCCACCGCCGTGGCCCCGGCCAAGGCATGGCTAGCAGGCCGCGTTGTGAAATCCGCCCGCATCACCTGGCGCGAGGATGTGCGCAAATGGCATCCCGGTCAGGATTGGGTCTTTGAACCCGGCGGCATGGGCGTCTTCGATCCCGGCATCAACGCGCTGTCGATCCTGACCGAGGTGCTGCCCCATACCGGCCATATCACCGCCGCCGATCTGGAATTCCCCGCCAACCGCGACACGCCCATCGCCGCGCGCCTGACTTTTTCAGGCAACATCACCGCCGATTTCGACTGGCGGCAGGAAGGCCCGCAGACTTGGGATATCGAATTCGAAACCGATGCCGGCCCCTGCGCGCTGCGCTTTGGCGGCAATCGTTTCGAAGTTGCGGGGCAAGAGGTGGCGGGTGAGGCGTCCATTATGGGCGAATACCCCCTCCTCTATTCCCGCATGGCCGACCTCGTGCGCAGCGCGGACTCTGACGTGGATCTCGCACCGATGGTCCATGTGGCGGATGCCCTGACGCTGGGCCGCCGGATCGTCACCGATCCCTTCCAATTCTGATCACGCAAAAGGGCCGGATCTTTGCGATCCGGCCCCGCATCTGCAAAGGCACCTTCCCATCTGGGGCTGTGGGGGATGCCCATTGCCTTGACAGATTACCCTGCCCCGATGCCAAAAGACCGCTCTCCATGGCAGAAGGTCGCCCCGGCAGCCGTCTGCCGATGCGACCTTCGCCAGTATCGCCCTATCCGTCCGGCGGCCTCAGGTCCGCAGCACGCGATAGATCGCCGGGATCACCAACACCGTCAGCAAGGTCGAGGTCAGCAACCCGAACAGCAGCGAAATCGCCAGCCCCTGAAAGATCGGGTCCGCCAGAATCACCACCGCCCCGATCATCGCCGCAATCGCCGTCAGCAGGATCGGCTTGAACCGGATCGCCCCCGCCTCGACCAGCACATCCACCGTCACCGGACCTGTCGTTGAATGCCGGATGAAATCCACCAGCAGGATGGAATTCCGCACGATGATCCCCGCCAAGGCAATGAAGCCGATCATCGAGGTGGCTGAGAACGGCGCCGCAAACAGCCAATGCCCAAAGATGATGCCAAGGAAGGTCAGCGGGATGGGCGTCAGGATCACCAAGGGAAGCTTGAACGACCCGAACTGCGCCACAACAAGGATATAGATGCCCAGAAGCGCCACGCCAAAGGCCGCCCCCATGTCGCGGAAGGTGACGAAGGTCACTTCCCATTCCCCATCCCACAGCAGCGTGACCTTCCCTTCATCCTCGGGCTGGCCATGCAGGCTGATCTCGGGCTTCGTCCCCGGCGCCCAATCCTGCGCCTCGATGGCATCGGCCACGGCAAGCATCCCGTAAAGCGGGGCTTCGAAATCCCCGGCAAGCTCGGCCGTCACCATCTCGGCCTCGCGCCCGTTATGCCGGAACACGGGGTAGGACGACGCCTCTTCCGACACCCGGATCACATCACCCAATTCCACCACACCCCGCGCGCCAGGCAAGACATTGGCCGGGATCGGCGTCGTCAGGAACCGCGCATCCAGCACCCGGTCAGACTTGTCGCGCCCGACGATCAGGGGGATCGGATGCCGCCCGTCGCCGCGATGCGAATAGCCGACCACCTGCCCCCCGTTCAAAAGCGCCATCGTGTCGAAGACATCCGCCTCCTGCACCCCGAAGAATTCCAGATCATCGCTGGAAATCACCGCCCGCAGACGCGGGGCCTTCACCCCGAAACTGTCATCCACATCCACCACGAAAGGCACGCTTTCAAAAGCCGCACGGATCTGCGCCGCAGCCTGCCGCCGCGTGTCGGCATCCGGCCCATAGACCTCGGCCAGAAGCGTGGCGATGACGGGCGGCCCCGGCGGGGGTTCCACGGTCTTCAGCACCGTGCCCTCTGGCACCTCCAGCGACGCCAGCCGCGCGCGGATATCCAGCGCGATATCATGGCTCGCCCGGTCCCGGTCGGTCTTGGGCAGAAGGTTGATCGCCACCTCACCCAGCTGCGGTTCCTGCCGCAGATAGGTATGCCGCACCAGCCCGTTGAAGTTGAAGGGGGCCGCGGTCCCGGCATGGGTCTGAACCGATGTCACCTCGTCCATCCCCATCACGATGGCCGCCACATCCTGCGCCACCCGATCCGTCGCCTCGACCGACGCGCCCTCTGGCAGATCGATCATCACCGAAAGCTCTGACTTGTTGTCGAAGGGCAGCAGCTTCACCGTCACATCGCGGGTATAAAGCGCCGCCAGCGACCCGAAAGACAGCACCGCCGTGATCAGCAAGAACCCAAGGCTCCGCGCTTTCGACGCCAGCAGGGGCCGCGCCACGGCATTATAGCCGCGTTCCAGCACCCCGCCCGGATGGCCGCCATGGCTGTCATCATGGGCATGGGCCGACATGTCGGCCTTGCCCGCGATCTTCACCATCAGCCAAGGCGTGATGATCACCGCGACAAAGAAGGAAAAGATCATCGCCGCAGATGCATTGGCCGGGATGGGCGACATATAGGGCCCCATCAGCCCGCTCACGAACAGCATCGGCAGCAGCGCCGCAACGACGGTCAGCGTTGCCACGATGGTGGGATTGCCCACCTCCGCCACCGCATCGATGGCCGCTGTCATCCGGTTGCGACCGTCCTTCATCCCCCAGTGGCGCGCGATATTCTCGATCACCACGATGGCATCATCGACAAGGATACCGATGGAAAAGATCAGCGCGAACAGGCTGACACGGTTCAGCGTATAGCCCATGATCCATGCCGCAAAGAGCGTCAGCAGGATCGTCACCGGAATGACGATGGCCACCACGATGGCCTCGCGCCAACCGATTGCCAGCCAAACCAGCACGATGATCGACACCGTTGCCAGCCCAAGGTGGAACAGCAACTCATTGGCCTTCTCATTCGCCGTCTCGCCATAGTCGCGTGTCACGGTCAGGGTCATGCCTTCCGGGATCAGATGGCCTTCTAAGCCCTCCACCCGGTGCAGCACCTCTTCGGCCACCACCACCGCATTCGCACCCGCCCGCTTTGCCACGGCCAGTGTCACGGCGGGCGAACGGATCACCGACCCATCCTCGCCCTTCACCAGATGGCTGACGATATGGTCCGACGTGTCGGGAACAAAACTCACCTCCGCCACATCGGCCACATAGACAGGCCGCCCGTCCCGCGCCGTCAGCAAAAGGTTCGCCACCTCGGCGGGGGCCGTCATGGTCTGGCCCGCCACAAGGTCGATCTGTCCGCCCTGATCGCGGATTTTCCCGGTGTTCAACGTCCGATTGGCCTGCGCCACCTTGCCCGCCAATTGCTGCAAAGTGATGCCATAAAGCGCCAGCCGCTCCGGGTCCGGCGCGATGCGAATGGCCTCCTGCGCCTCGCCCACGATATAGGTCAGGCCCACATCCTCGGTCTTGGCCACTTCGGATTGCAGCGCGCGCACCACCCGCGTCAGGTCATTCGCGGTGACCTCTTCGCCCGACAGAGTCAGCGTCAGGATCGCCACATCGTCGATCCCCCGCCCGATGACCAGCGGTTCAGGAATACCAACGGGCAGGCGGTCGATATTCGCCCGCAGCTTGTCATGCACCCGCAGGATGGCGTCTTCCGCCTTGGTGCCCACCTCGAACCGCGCCGTCACCAGCGCGGCATCATCCCGCGTTTGGGAATAGACATGTTCGACATCGTTGATCCCCTTCACAAGGATCTCCAATGGCTCCGTCACCAGCTTTACGCCGTCTTCGGCCTTCAACCCCTGCGCCTGCACGTGGATATCCACCAGCGGCACGGAAATCTGCGGCTCTTCCTCGCGCGGCAGCGACACCAGCGCCACCAAGCCCGCCGCCAGCGCCGCAAGGATGAACAAAGGCGTCAGGGCGGATGCGATGAAGCCTTTCGTCAGCCGCCCGGCTATGCCCAGCTTTGCCTCACTCATGGCCCACCTCGCCTGCTTCAGGTGCCACGGCCAGAACCGCATCCCCGGCCTTCAGCCCGGTCAGCACCTCGACCATCGCCACGCCCTCCACCGTCACCTCTGCGCCGGGCACCACGGCCCGCAGCCCTGCGCCTTCGATGGCCACGAAATCCAGACCGCCCCGCGTCACCAGCGCCGCCTCTGGAACCAAAAGCGCGTCACGTTCCCCCACGGGCAGCCGCACCAGAACGCGCGCATCGACAAAGCGGTCGGTCAACCCCTCGACCTCCACATCCGCGACCACCCGCCCGTTCTCGATCAACGGATAGACCTTGGCCAGCCGCCCGGTCACCGTCCCCGACGCGCCCTCAATCTCGATCGCGTCCCCCTCAGTCAGATCACCCGCATGCCGCTCTGGCACCGCCAGCCGCAGGAAAATGCCCCCGCCGCCCAGTTGCGCCACCGCCTCGCCGGGCATCACCACCGCACCCGTCGCAACAGGGACATCCAGCACCCGCCCCGCCACCGGGGCCAGCACCGCGCCTTCGGCCGCCTGCTGCTCAACCACCTGCCGCTGTGCTTCCAGCGCCGCAATCTGCCCGGTCACCACATCCACCTGCGTCCGCAAGGCATCCAGCCGTTGGACCGTCGTCACCCCTTGGGCCAGCAATTCCTCGCCCCGCGTCAGTTCGGCCTTGGCATTGGTCAGCTGCGCCTCCAACGCCCCCCGCTGGGCATCCAGCGCCGAAAGCTGGAAACCCAGCTTTTCATCCACCACCCGCGCCAGCACATCGCCCTGCGCGACCTCGTCGCCCTCGGCAACCGCCAGTTCCACCAGCGTTCCGCCCAGCCTTGCCCGGGCCGGGATGCGGTCGCGCGCCTCCACCCGGCCATAAACGGCCTTCCATTCGGTGATCGCCACCGGCTCCAGAACAACGGTCTCGGCCATGGCGGCCGATCCCAAAAATATCACCATCAGGGTCAAAGCGGAAAACGGGCGCATGGGGGTCTCCTTTTGCCTTGCTCCGGCCCAGATAACCCGTGCAGATTAAATATTCAAGACTCTGAATGTTTATATTTGAAGCGGGCGGATCAGGCAAAGCTTGCCCTTTGCCCGCACTCCACTAGACAGGAGGGGAAACGGGATCGCCGCCGATGACCAAGATCAGGGATATCGCCAAACGCGCCGGGGCCTCGATCGCCACGGTGTCGCGCGTGGTCAACGGATCAGGCTATGTCAGCGCCGAGATGCGCGCCCGGATCGAATCTGCGATTGCCGAGCTTGGCTATACCCCGAACGCTGGCGCGCGCATGATGCGGTCGGGCAGCAGCCGGATGGTCGGCGTCCTCCTCCCCGCGCTGGATGTGCATTTCTTCGGTATCCTCGCCCATGTCGTGGAACAGGCGCTGTTCCGGCAGGGCTATCACGCGATGATCTGCTCCACCGCCGAAAGCCCGGAACATGAGGCGGCCTATGTCGCGGCCCTTCTGTCGCAGCAGGTGGATGGCGTCATCCTCGCTTCGGTCACCGCCGACAGCGTGGCGGTGGACCGTCTGCGCGCTGCCGATATCCCCATCGTCGCGATGGACCGCGCCCTTCCCGGCCTGCCCACCGTGTCGGCCGACCACCACCAAGGCGGCCGCCTCATGGCACGCCACCTGATCGCCCTTGGCCATCGCAAAATCGCCGTCACAGGTGCGCCGGGCCATTCCGCCCCGGTGCAAGAACGTGTCGCGGGAATCACGGCCGAACTGGCCGAGGCGGGCCTTGCCCCCCTTGCCATCCGCCTTGCCGCCGATCACGGCTTTGACGCCTGCCGTGCCTTGGCCGCCGATCTTCTGACCGATCTCGCGCCCAGCGCCCTGATCGGCACGTCCGACATGGCGGCCATCGGCGCGCTGCATGCCGCCGCCGAACGTGGCCTGTCCATCCCCCGTGATCTGTCGGTGATCGGCTTCGATGATCTGCCCGCCGCGCGCTATACGCTGCCGCCCCTCACGACCGTGGCCCAACCCATCCGAGCCATAGGCGAGGCCGCCGTTCATCGCCTTGTCGCCCGCATGCGGGGTCAGCCCTTACCGCCGCCCCCCGATCTGCCGCTGACCCTGATGGAACGCGGCACCACCGCCCCGCCACCATAGAAAAAGGGCGGTGGATCGCGCCACCGCCCCTGTCCCAAAAGCCAGAAAGATCAGGCCGCGCGGCTCAGCAGCACGTCATCCACTTTCTTCTGCGCGCCCGCCTCATCGACGCCCGAAACGGCGGCCACTTCGCGGGTCAGACGCTCCAGCGCAGCTTCATACAACTGGCGCTCGGAATAGCTCTGCTCGCGCTGGTCATCCGTGCGGTGCAGGTCGCGCACCACTTCGGCAATCGACAGGAGGTCGCCCGAATTGATCTTCTGTTCATATTCCTGCGCGCGGCGCGACCACATGGCCCGCTTCACCCGCGCCTTGCCCTTCAGCGTGTCCAGCGCCTTGGTCACGATATCCGGCGTCGACAGCTGGCGCATGCCCACTTCAACGGCCTTGTGCGTGGGAACCCGCAGGGTCATCTTGTCCTTTTCGAAGGTGATCACGAAGAGTTCCAGCTTGAAACCGGCAATCTCCTGCTCTTCGATCGAGATGATCTTGCCAACGCCATGCGCGGGGTAAACGACGAACTCGTTGGGGCGGAACTCGGGCTTCTTCGTCTTGGTCATTCAGTCGTTTCCTCGAAGGGACCGCCTGTTTCACGCGACAATGCGGACGACCGGAACCTGACTTGGCTCCGGCGAACCGGCCGAACTGTCACAGAAATTCCCCGCTCAGGCATCACGCGCTGAGTGCAGGGTCAGGCCTCCGTTGTGTTTGTAACAGATTCTATACCACAGAATCGGCCCGATTCCAACAACGTCAAAAAGGCTGCCCCAAGGCAATTGCCCGCAAAACGGGCAATTATCCACAGGTATTCCGAATCCACAGGTCAGGTTTTCCGAATCGGCATGGCAGAATTATGGCCTGCCTGCTCAGTTCCCTTCGCCTGCCGCCTCGCTGAAATACTTGGCAAGCTTGCCGGTTTCGCCATCCCGCGCCTCAGCTTCGGGCAGCGGGTCCTTACGGACGGTGATCACGGGCCACATCTCGGAATATTTCCGGTTGAAGGCCACCCATTCATCCATATCCGGTTCCGTATCCGGGCGGATCGCATCGGCAGGGCATTCCGGTTCGCAGACGCCGCAATCGATGCATTCATCCGGATGGATGACCAGCATGTTCTCGCCTTCGTAGAAGCAGTCCACCGGGCAGACTTCCACGCAATCAGTGTATTTGCAGGCGATGCAGTTGTCGGTCACCACATAGGTCATGGCGGTCTCCTCGGATTACGGCAGACTGACTAGAGGGCTTTTTGCGATCATTCAAGCGGGTCCGATGCCGCGTCCTGCGCATCAAGATCAAGGTAGAGCGTCTGCGCCTCTGTGGCAGGCCCCCGCCGCTCGCCCAAGGCAAGAATCCGGATCACCCGGATGCGTGTTCCTTGCGGAAAGGTCAGCACATCGCCCGCCCCCACCCCTGCGCCGGGTTTGCGCGTGGGCTGGCCGTTGATCCGCAGATGCCCGCTTTCGGCAAGGTCGGCGGCAAGGGCGCGGGTCTTGAAGAACCGCGCCTGCCACAGCCATTTGTCCACGCGCAAGGTCGCGCGCCCCCCGGTCTTTTGCGCGCCGGGGCCGGCCAAATCAGGACTTGGCCTTCAACGCGGCCAGAACCGCGAAAGGATTGTCGGGATCAATGGGCTTTTCGGCGCGCGGTGGGCGCGATTCAAAGGTCTTCGCCCCCTGCGGCTTGCCGCCATCCCGACGTTCGTGCTTGCCGCCCTTGCCATGCGGCTTGCCATGCTGGGGCTTGCCCCCCTCACGCCGCTCGCCCTGCGGACGATCACCGCCGCCTTCGCGCTTGGGCCGATCACCACGCTCGCCCTGCGGACGGTCGCCCCGATTGGGGCGCTCCCCTTGCGGACGGTTGCCGCGCTCGGGCCGCTGAAAGCGCGGCTTCGGCGCCCAGGTGAAGGTGTAAAACACCTCCATCTCCACCGGCGCATCCTCTGCCG
The DNA here is from genome assembly GCF_029953595.1 of Fuscovulum ytuae. Taxonomy (NCBI): domain Bacteria; kingdom Pseudomonadati; phylum Pseudomonadota; class Alphaproteobacteria; order Rhodobacterales; family Paracoccaceae; genus Fuscovulum; species Fuscovulum ytuae. Next base: position 1,688,708 of record NZ_CP124535.1, read on the forward strand.
CGGGCTCTTCCGGGACGGGGGCCAGAACCGAAACCTCTTCCGGGATCGGCTGATCCGACGGCGGCAGGTCCGGCACCACCGGCTCGGCCGCCTTAACCTTTGGCCGCTCGCCCTTCTCACCTTTGTAGCCAAGCCCGGCCATCAGGTCCGAGAATTGCTCCAGCGTCATCCCCGTGATCGACAGCATATCAGGCGTCGCCTCAAACCCCGCGCGGCTGTCCTTCGTGCGCAGGATATCGGCCAGCCGCTCCAGCATATCGATGCGGATCGCCCGGCTTCCCGCCGGATGATAGCCCGACAGCGTGTAATGCTGCTTCGGCACCTCGGTGATATTCGGGATCGTCACCAGACCGGGCGGCGGGCTTTCGGGAAACTCATCCAGTCCGTTCCAGAGCGACCACAGGACCAAGCGCAGCCGCGTCGGCGCGGGCTTCAGCAGCAGCGGCAAGAACACCGTGAACTGCCCGAACCGGACGCCATGCTTGCGCAGCGCGCCCCGCGCCTCCTGATCCAGCGCCTTCACCTCTTCGGCCACCGCATCGCGCGGCAACACGCCCAACCCCTCGACCAGCCGGAAGGCAAAGCCCCGCGCCAGCCCCGTCAGCGCCTCATCCCGGCTCATCGCGGCCAGCGGTTCAAACAGCGCGGCCACCTTGCGGTCGATGAAATGCTGCAAGCGCCGCTTCACCTTTTCGGCGACATCCGGCCCCGCTTCTTCATCCACGAACCCCTCGACCGACGGGCGCAGCGCCTCGGCCCCCTTCACCAGCTTGCCGACCGCCGTGGTCCCCCACATCAGCCCGCCCTGCTCGGTGTAATCCAGCTCGGTATCCGGCGCGTTGTAGAAACGATCCGCCCGCAGATGCCATTCAGGCCGCAGCGCCTGCACCGCCGCCTGCCGCAGCGTCCGCGCCTCATCAGGCGTGGCCGAGGCATCCTGCCGGAACCGGAACCCCTCCAGACGGCCGACGAACTCGCCCTCGACCATCACTTCGCCCTTGTCATTCACCTCGGCCACGAGGGTCTCCTTCTGCTTCAACCGCCGCAACAATACGCTTGTCCGCCGGTCAACAAATCGCTGCGTCAGCCGCGCGTGCAGCGCATCCGACAGGCGGTCTTCTACAGCGCGCGTCTCGTCGCGCCAATGGCTTTCATCTTCCACCCAACCGGACCGCTGCGCGACATAGGTCCAAGTCCGGATATACGCCAGCCGTTTCGAGATCGCGTCGATATCCCCATCTGACCGATCAATCCGCGAAACCGCCTTGGCCAACCACTCCGACGGGACCTTGCCGCCCTTCACAAACTCAAAGATCCGCGCCAAAAGCGCCGCATGTTCGGTGGTAGAGGATGACCGGAAATCCGGCACCCGGCACACATCCCACAACAGCCGCACATCCGCAGGCGAACGCACCCGATCCCGCACCTCGGCCATCTCGGCAAGCGCCTTCAGCGCCACCACATCATCGGCATCCCGCGCCCGCGTCAGCCATTCGTTGCTCGTGGGCGCCTCCAGCGACCGCACCAGCCGCTCCACGCTTCCGAATTCCAGCCCCGCATTGCGCCATTGCAGCTTTTTCACCGGGGCAAAACGGTGGTTCTCTATCGCATCCACCATCTCTTCGTCGAAAGGCCGCGCCTCGCCCGTCACGCCAAAGGTGCCGTTCTCCACATGCCGCCCGGCCCGCCCCGCGATCTGCGCCAATTCCTGCGGATAAAGCGCCCGCATCCGCCGCCCGTCGAACTTCGCCGTGCTGGAAAAGGCCACATGCCGGATATCAAGGTTCAGCCCCATCCCGATGGCATCGGTCGCCACCAGATAATCCACATCCCCATTCTGATACAAAGCGACCTGCGCATTGCGCGTGCGCGGTGACAGCGCCCCCATCACCACCGCGCAGCCACCCTTCTGGCGCCGGATCAATTCGGCAATCGCATAGACGTTTTCAACAGAAAACCCCACGATGGCACTGCGCGGCGGCATCCGGCTGATCTTTTTCGAACCCGAAAAGGTCAGCGTCGAAAGCCTGTCCCGCTTGACGAAATTCGCCCCCGGCACCAGCGCGGCAATCGCCCCCCGCATCGTGTCCGACCCAAGGAACAACGTCTCATGCAGGCCCCGCGCCCGCAGCAGACGGTCGGTGAAAACATGCCCCCGCTCGGGGTCCGCGCAAAGCTGGATCTCATCCACCGCTACGAAATCCGCGCCAATCTCCAAGGGCATCGCCTCGACGGTGCAGACCCAATACTGGGTCCGCTCTGGCACGATCCGCTCTTCCCCCGTGACCAAAGCCACGACCGAAGGCCCGCGCTGCGCCACGATCCGATCATAGACCTCGCGCGCCAAAAGACGCAGGGGCAGCCCGATGACCCCGGTCCGATGCGCCAGCATGCGCTCGATCGCGTAATGCGTCTTGCCGGTGTTCGTCGGTCCAAGGACCGCCGTCACCCGTCCGCCCATGCCCATCTGATCGTGCTCTTTACAGGTCCGTCCCGGCGGTTTCCGCTTCCAGCCGTTCAACGGCCTCGATTAACCCCTGCAGCCGGGGATGTATAGCCAAGGCCGCCTCATAGGCTTCCAGCGCCTTTTCGGGTTGCTCCAACTGCTCAAAGATCATCCCCAACCCCGACAGCGCCCCGAAATGCCGCGGGTTCAGTGTCAGCGTCCGGGCAATATCATTCACCGAAGGCCCAAACTCGCCCGCAACGAAATAGGCCGTCGCCCGCGCGTTCCAGCCTTCGGCAAATTCAGGCGCGTGATCAATCAGCGCCGTGAAATGCTCAATCGCCGCCGCCGTCTCTCCCGCCGCCATCGCGTCGCGCCCTCGCTGCAACAAAAGATCCATCGCAGGCGATCCAGATTTCGACCATTCGTTCCAGATTTCCCGCTCAATCCGCGATGCAGCGCGGGCATCTGCGTCTTTCAACTCCTCAAACAGCGAATCAAGCTTGTCCGTCTGCGCCATCGCCATGCTGGCCAGGCACAAAAGCGCGGCAAATGCCGCAACGACATGATTGTGTAACCGTCGAAGCGCTTCCATAAATCGAAGGTAACGCAACCGCAGGGAAAGACCAGTCTCCTTGCTGTCACGATCAGAAGATGGAGTTGAAGGAATGAGCGATGTGATCGAGGCCGCCGTGGCCGCCCTGTCCGCCAAACTGTCCGATGGATTCGACGGTGTGGCGAAATTCGTCATCACAGGGGAAGGGGCGATCATGCTCGACGCCAATGGCGTCCGCGCCGGGGACGAAGACGCCGATGTCACCATGACCGCCTCTGCCGACACCTTCCGCGCCATTCTTGAGGGCGACATGAACCCGACCATGGCCTTCATGACGGGCAAGCTGTCGGTCGATGGCTCCATGGGAATGGCGATGAAACTCGGCTCCGCACTCTCGTGACCGAAGCAGCGCCCCTTTTCGACGATCTGGCCGACGCGCCGCCCGGCGGGCGCGCGGTCTGGCTGCATCCCGCAGATGGCCCGCGCATCCGTGCGGCGATCTGGGGCGCTCACGCTGCCAAGGGCACTGTGTTCCTCTTTCCCGGTCGCACCGAATATATCGAAAAATACGGCCGCGCCGCAGGCGACTTTGCCGCGCGCGGCTATGCCACGCTGGTGGTGGATTGGCGCGGCCAAGGCCTTGCCGACCGCGCCTTTGCCGACCGTCTGATCGGACATATCGGTGATTTCGACGAATACCAGCGCGATGTGGATGCCCTCATCGCGCTTGCCACCGCCGAAGGCTTGCCGCGCCCCTATCACCTGATGTGCCATTCCATGGGCGGCTGCATCGGCCTACGCAGCCTGATGCGCGGATTGCCCTTCGCCTCTGCCGTGTTTTCCGCGCCGATGTGGGGGATAAGCATGGCCGCATGGTCGCGCCCCGTCGCCCATGTTCTGGGCCGTCTTGCGCCGATTTTCGGGCAAGGCCACCGCTACGCCCCCGGCACGGGCGGACAGACCTATGTCCTTGCCGCGCCCTTTCAGGACAATGTCCTGACCACCGACCCCGAGATGTGGGAGTACATGCGCCGTCAGGTGGCCGCTCATCCCGACCTCGCACTAGGAGGGCCGTCGCTCGGCTGGCTGGGTGCCGCATTGCGTGAATGCGGGATGCTTGCCACCATGCCCGCCCCGACGACACCCGCCGTCACCGCGCTTGGCACCGCCGAAAAGGTCGTCGATGTCGCCCCGATCCACCTGCGCATGGCAGGCTGGCGCACGGGCCGACTGGACCTTTACCAAGGCGCCGAACATGAGGTGCCGATGGAAACCCCGGCCCATCGCAGCCGCTTTTTCGACAGCGCTGCAACGCTGTTCTCGGCCCACAGCTGACAGCCAAGTTTCTTCGAAGCACTTTGCAAGAACCTTCGAAGCGTGTTGGCACATCGCCCAAACTTATCGCCGGAACATGCCCCCATAACCTCCGACGATCCGCAGCCTTGGACGTTGCGCGAAAACGGCTTTCACCGCGCGCTGCGTGACCACAGTTTGCTGCACAGAATGCGGCACAAAACAGGGCACAACCGATTCACAGGTTGATCTGGCTAAACCCGTCGCGCAGCGCCCTGCTCCACGCCTCGGACATCTCGCGGAATTGCTCATCCCCAGCCTCGATCCGGCGGGTCAGCGTGACTTTGCAAGCGTCCCTTTCGATCACGCACAAATCCAGCGGCATTCCCACGGAAAGGTTTGATCTCAAAGTGGAATCCATCGACAGCAGCACCGCCTTCTGCGCGTCCTGAAGGCTGGTTTGCGGCTTCACCACGCGGTCCAGAATCGGCTTGCCATATTTGTGCTCGCCGATCTGAAGAAAGGGTGTGTCCTCCGTCGCCTCGATGAAATTCCCTTCGGGATAGATGAGGAACAACCGCATCGCCCCCCCCTTCCGCTGCCCCGCCACGATCATCGATGCCGTAACCCCTTGCATCGCCGACATTTTTTCGTCGATCTCGGCCCGCACCTCGGCCAGCATATTGCCCACGATATCCGCCACTTTCAGCATCGTAGGCGCCGTCATGATCGACGTGTCTTCCGTCGCATCCGGGTCTTCGATCGCCTCGCGTAACCGCGCCACGGTCGTCTGCGTCACCGACAGGCTCCCGGCCGTCATGATCGCGATAACGCGCTCGCCGGGGTCTTCGAACAGGAACATCTTCCGATAGGTCGAAATATTGTCCAACCCAGCATTCGTGCGGGTGTCCGACAACAAAACGATGCCGTCATTCAGCAAAAGGCCGACGCAATAGGTCATGGATTCTTCCCCAGAGATACCGGACCCTATTGCTGCAAAGATTGGACCGCAACCGTCACATCAAGACTTTCCGATACGATCCCGCGTGTCACCCCCCGGATCGGGGCCGCATCCTGTGCGTCCAGCCCCGAACCCAACCGGATATAGCGTGCATCCGGGCAACAGCGATTGGCCGGATCAAACCCTACCCAACCCAGCCCCGCCACATGAATCTCGGCCCAGGCATGGGCCGCCTCATGTGGAACGCCCTCGGAATCCGCAAAAAGATAGCCCGAAACATAGCGTGCCGGCAGCCCCAACTTCCGCGCACAGGCGATCAGGGCATGGGCGTGGTCCTGACAAACCCCCTGCCCTTGCGCCAAGGCCTCGGCCGCCGTCGTCTGCGATTGCGTAGCACCGGGTGTGTAGGCCACCGCCTCGGCCACCAGTTCGGCCAGTCGATGGGCCTTCGACAAGGGTCCGTCCGCCCCCGCCGCCTGCTCTGCAAGGGCCACCAGCCCGGCATCCGCCGCCGTCGCCGCCGTCTCTACCAAATAGACTTCGGGCGGCACCACTTCGCGGTGACCGCGCAGAACACCTGCCAGATCAAGGGTTTCCACGGTGCCAGTTACCCGGACCTCAACCTCTGTCACGGGGCCCTTCACCGTCCAGCCTTGCACCCGATCCCCGGCCCCGTCCCGGAACGCCCCGCCCGGAATCCCGTCCGAAACCGTCACCGTCCAATCCCGCACCTTTTGGCCATCGAATTTTGACGGGGTAAGGCGGTGACTCTGCATCACGGCCCGCACCGGGCGGTCATAGCGATAGCGCGTCACATGATCGACCGACAAAAGCATCAGCGCATATCCCCGCTCAGATAGGTCTCGTGAACCAGCGATCCCATCACCGCCACCTCGCGGATGAAGCGTGACAGGAATTCATGCAGGCCTTCGTCAAAGATATCCTCCACCCTCGTCGCCTCCAGCGCCGCCAGCATGTCCTTGGCTCGCGCCTGCGCGTCGGTCTTGGCCCCATAGGCCTTGGCAAGCCTATCCAGATGCAGGGAAATCTCTTCCGCACAGGTGATCAATGACCTAGGGCATTGCGAATTCAGGATCAGGAAATGGGCGATCTTCGCCGCCGTCACCTCGCCACCATAGGCCCAGTGAAAGGCACGGTGTGCCGACATCGCGCGCAACAGCGTGGTCCATTGGTAATTATCCAAGCCGGAGCCGACGAATTCCACCTTGGGCAGCAGGACATAGTATTTCACGTCCATCAGGCGGGCCGTGTTGTCCGCCCGTTCGAGATGGTAACCCAAATTTAGGAAATTCCAGCCATCGTTGCGCAGAAGGGTGGCCTCGATTGCGCCCCGCACCATCGCCGCGTGCCGCATCGTCCATTCGGTCAGCCGCGACAGTTCCAATTCGCTGCGCGGCGTCCGTTCCAGTTGCCGCAATTCCTGAAAGGCCGTGTTCAATGCATCCCAGACCTGCGTCGTCAGCGCCGTCCGCACAATCCGCCCATTTTCCCGCGCCGTCGTGATGCAAGATGCAACCGAGGATGGGTTGTCGCGGTCAAAGAACAGAAAGCTTTCAATGTTGCGTTGCACCGGGTCACCGTACTTGCGCCCGAAGGCATCCGCATTGCCGGATGCCTGCAACAGCGAATCCCACTCGTTTCGATAGCCCCCTGCCGAAGGCAAAAGGGCAATCCGCGACCCCACCTCCAACAAGCGCGCGGTGGTTTCCGCCCGCTCCATATAGCGGGCAATCCAGAACAGGTTGTCTGCGGTCCGGCTCAGCATGACATCACTCCGCCAGAACCCATGTGTCCTTGACCCCCCCTCCTTGAGAGGAGTTCACCACCAGTGACCCTTCCTTCAACGCCACCCGCGTCAGTCCACCAGGGACCAGCTCGATCCGTTCACCGACAAGGCAATAGGGCCGCAGGTCCACATGGCGTGGGGCCACGCCTTCGGCCACAAAGGTCGGCGTGGTGGAAAGGGCCAATGTTGGCTGAGCGATGTAGTTTCCGGGGTCATCAATGATCTTCGCGCGGAACGTCTCGACCTGTTCCTTGGTCGCTTTCGGTCCCACCAACATGCCGTAGCCACCGGAGCCATGCACTTCCTTAACAACCAGTTCAGAAAGGTTATCCAAAACGTAACGCAGATCATCCTCTCGCCCGCATTGCCATGTGGGCACGTTTTGAAGGATCGGCTCCTCCCCCAGATAAAAGCGCACCATTTCAGGCACAAAGGTGTAGACAGCCTTGTCATCCGCCACCCCAGCGCCGGGCGCAGAGCAAATGCTCACACCGCCCGAACGATAGACATCCATCAGTCCTGGCACGCCCAGCATACTATCGGGCCTAAAACAAAGCGGGTCGATGAAGGCATCGTCGATCCGGCGATAGATCACATCGACTTTCTTCGGACCTTCCGTCGTCCGCATCCAGACAAACTCACCCTCCACGAACAGGTCCTGCCCCTCGACCAGCTCCACCCCCATCAGATCGGCCAGGAAGCTGTGTTCGTAATAGGCGCTGTTGAAATGCCCCGGTGTCAGCAAAACCACCGTCGGCTCTCCACTGCATTTTTCGGGCGCGACCGACGCAAGGGTTCTGCGCAGGATTTCGGGATAAGTATCAACAGGTTCGATCCGGTTTTCGCGGAACAAGTCAGGAAACATCCGCATCATGATCTCGCGGTTTTCCAGCATGTAGCTGACGCCCGAAGGGGTACGACAATTGTCCTCCAGCACAAAGAACTCATCCGGTCCCGTGCGCACGATATCGATCCCAACGATATGGGAATAGACACCCTTCGGCGGCTTGATCCCCGCCACGGCCTTTTCATAAGCCTCATTTTGATAAACCAACCGCGACGGAACGCGTCCCGCCCGCACGATCTCGCCCCGCTGATAGACATCGACCAGAAAGGCATTCAACGCCCGCGCCCGCTGCTTGATCCCCTTTTCAAGCCGCGCCCACTCCGCCCCGGTAAAGACGCGTGGGAACATGTCAAAAGGGATAAGTCGGTCGGGATCGCCCCCCTCGCCATAAACCGCAAAGGTGATGCCGATGCGGCGGAACAGATCTTCTGCCTCTGCCTGTTTCAGCGTCCGCAAGGCCGCCGGCATGGCGTTCATCCAATCTTCCAGCCGCGCATAGGGCGGGCGCACTTTGCCGCTCTGATACATCTCGTTGAAATATTGCGTCACGCTCACGCCCCCCATGGCCCGGATCATCCGGTCTTGGGGTCGAGTAAATCAGGCCCTCCCCCGGCTTGGAAGCGTTTCGCGGGAAAGATATGGGTGCGACATGTGCAACTGCACAAAAATTGGGCGCAGGCGCAAGGCTGGCCCGTTGCCGTCCCTGTGCTAGCTTCGGCCCATGGCGCGCGATCCCGTTCTTACCTTCACCGATCGGGGCATCTATTGCCCCGCAGGGGACTTTTTCATCGATCCTTGGCGCCCGGTTGATCGCGCGCTGATCACCCATGGCCATTCGGATCACGCCCGCTGGGGCCACCAACGCTATCTTGCCACGCATCAGGCCCTGCCCGTGATCCGCCACCGTCTGGGCCAGATCGAGGCGCAGGGGATCGGCTATGGCGAAAGCCTTCGAATCGGCGGCGTCACCGTCCATTTCCACCCCGCTGGCCATATCCCCGGCTCTGCCCAAATCGCCGTAGAACGCGACGGCGAAGTTTGGGTTGTATCCGGCGACTACAAGGTCGAACCCGATGGTCTGGCCGAGGCTTTTGCACCCGTTCCCTGCCACACTTTCATCAGTGAAAGCACCTTCGGCCTTCCCGTCTTCCGTTGGCGCCCGCAGGTGGAAGTGATGGGCGACATCACCCGCTGGTGGGCGGCCAATGCCGCCGCTGGGAAGACATCCATCCTTGGCGCCTATAGTCTTGGCAAAGCACAGCGACTGCTCGCGGGAGTGGGGGAAGTTGGCCCCATCTTGACGCATGGTGCAGTGGAAGAGGTGAATGAAATTCTTCGAAATCAGGGGTATAGCCTCCCTGATACGACCCGCGCCGGGCAAGGCGTGGATGCGAAATCCCATCCCGGCGCATTGGTGATCGCACCGCCATCAGCACTCGGTTCGGCATGGGCGCGGAAGTTCGGCCCTGCGGAAGAGGCCTTTGCAAGCGGTTGGATGGCGGTGCGCGGCATCCGCCGCCGTCGCGCGCTGGGGACAGGCTTTGTGGTGTCCGATCACGCCGATTTTCCCGGTTTGCTGACGGCGATCCGGGCGACCGCGTGCGAACGGGTTTTCGTCACTCATGGTTACACAACCGCTTTCCGCCGATTTCTGGCGGAACAGGGCTATAACGCCGGGATCGTTGCCACCGAATATGGGCAAGAGGCCGAAGAACCAGCGGAACCCGTTGACACATGAAGGATTTCGCTACCCTCTTTGCAGCGTTGGATGGCACCACCAAGACGACGGCCAAACTTGCCGCGCTGACCCATTACTTTCGGACGGCGGATGAGGGCGACAGGCTCTGGACCATCGCCTTGCTGTCCGGCCGCCGACCCAAACGCGCTGTGACGGCAACCGAACTGCGCGAATGGGCGGCAGAGGCGGCAGAGGTTCCGCTTTGGCTCTTTGAAGAAAGCTATGCGATGGTGGGTGACTTGGCCGAAACCATTGCACTTATCCTGCCGCCAGCCGAGGCCACGGAAAGCCTTTCGCTGTCGGATACGATCCATGCACTCATCGCATTGACGGGACATCCGGCAGAGGTCCGCAAGGCCGCCATCCTTGGCTGGTGGACACGCCTAGCCACAACAGAACGCTTTCTTTTCAACAAGTTGATCACGGGCGGCTTTCGGATGGGCGTAAGCCAAGGGCTGATGACCCGCGCCCTTTCAACGGCCACAGGGGTGGATGAAGCGGCCCTTGCCCATCGCCTGATGGGTGATTGGCATCCCGCGACAACCGATTTCCATTCGCTCATCCGGGATGAGGGGGAAGGAAATGTGTCGCGCCCCTATCCTTTTGCGCTGGCCTCTCCGCTTGAGGACGGGCCAGAGGGCCTTGGCGCCCCGACCGATTGGCATGCAGAATGGAAATGGGACGGTATCCGCGGCCAGTTGATCAACCGCCCCGGCCTGCTGGCGCTCTGGTCGCGGGGCGAAGAATTGATCACCGACCGTTTTCCGGAATTCGCGCCGCTTGCGGATTTCCTTCCCCCCGGCACGGTGATCGACGGCGAGGTGCTGGCCTGGAATATTGCGGCCAACCGCCCGCTACCCTTTGCCGATTTGCAAAAAAGGATTGGGCGCAAGACGGTGCCCAAAAAACTGCTGCAAGAGTCACCTGCCCATCTTCTGGCCTATGACCTGCTGGAAGACGCAGGCCAAGATCTGCGCGCTGTCCCTTTTGCAGAACGGCAGGCACGGCTGACGGCGCTTTTGGCGGCGTTGCCAAGGGATTTGCCTCTGTCGCTCTCTCCCCCCGTGGCGTTTGAGTACTGGGCCGAACTCGCCACCGCTCGACAAAGCGCGCGGGAAAAATTGGCCGAAGGCATCATGCTGAAACGCAAGGAATCTTTATATTTCACAGGCCGGAAGCGGGGGGATTGGTGGAAGTGGAAGCTTGATCCCTTCACCGTGGATGCGGTGATGCTTTATGCGCAGGCGGGGCATGGGCGGCGGGCGAACCTTTTCACCGACTTCACCTTTGCGGTGCGCGACGGCAATGCGCTGGTTCCCTTTACCAAGGCCTATTCCGGCCTGACCGACGCCGAATTCGCCGAAATTACGCGCTGGGTGCAGAAAAACACGCTTGAACGCTTTGGCCCGGTTCGCCGTGTGCCGCCGGAACTGGTTTTCGAGATCGGATTCGAAGGCATACAGGAAAGCCCCAGGCACAAATCGGGCATCGCGCTGCGCTTTCCCCGCATGATCCGCTGGCGGCGCGACAAGCCGGTGGAAGAGATCGACACGTTGGAGGGCCTTCGGGACCTGCTGCGCGCGACCCGACCCTAGGATGGGCAGGATTGCGCATCCTACCCGGGATCGCGCCAAATTGCGCCGGCGTGCCTTGCGCCCTTGGCATCCCGCGCCCTAGATGGGGGTCAGGATCATGAAACGAGGTTTCCCATGACGCTGCCCCTGCCCCGCCCCGTCTTTGACGCCAATGCCACAGGGGGCGGCCTTGGCGATCTACCGGATTGGGACCTTACCGATCTTTATCCCGCGACGGACGCGCCCGAATTTTCGCGCGACATGGCATGGCTGGAAAAAGCCTGCGCCGATTTTGCGGCCGATTACGAAGGCAAGCTTGCCACCTTGGATGCGGCTGCGATGTTGGACTGCATCAAGCGTTATGAAGAAATCGACGTGATCGCAGGGCGCATCATGTCCTACGCTGGCCTGCGCTATTATCAAAACACGATGGACAGCGAGCGGGCCAAATTCATGGCCGATGCGCAGGATCGCATCACGACCTTTACCACGCCGCTGGTGTTCTTCAGCCTTGAATTCAACCGTTTGGACGATGCGCACCTGTCCGGCCTGCTGTCACAGAATGCCGACCTTGCGCGTTACAAGCCAGTCTTCGACCGCATGCGCGCCATGCGCCCCCATCAGCTTTCGGACGAGTTGGAGAAGTTCCTGCACGACAATTCCGTCGTCGGTGCCAGCGCGTGGAACAAGCTGTTCGATGAGACGATGGCGGGCCTTATGTTCAAGGTCGAGGGTGAGGAGGAAGAGCTAAACCTCGAATCCACCCTGAACCTTCTGACCGATACCGACCGCGCCAAGCGCGAGGCGGCAGCGCGCGCTTTGGCGGTGGTTTTCGACAAGAATATCAAACTCTTCGCACGCATCCATAACACGCTTGCCAAGGAGAAAGAGGTCGAAGATCGCTGGCGCAAGATGCCCACGCCGCAGACCGGGCGCCACCTTTCGAACCATGTGGAACCGGAGGTGGTGGAGGCGCTGCGCAATGCCGTTGTAGCCGCCTACCCAAAGCTATCGCATCGCTATTACCGGCTGAAGGCGAAGTGGATGGGGCTGGATAAGCTGCAGGTCTGGGACCGCAACGCCCCCTTGCCCATCGAAACGCCCAAGACGGTAGATTGGGACAGCGCGACCCGGACGGTGCTGGACGCCTACGGGGCCTTTGACCCGAAGATGGCCGATCTGGCCAAGCCCTTCTTCGAAAAGGGCTGGATCGATGCGGGCGTGAAACCCGGCAAGGCGCCGGGGGCCTTTGCCCATCCCACGGTGACGACAGTGCATCCCTATGTGATGTTGAATTACCTTGGCAAACCGCGGGATGTGATGACGCTGGCGCATGAATTGGGCCATGGCGTGCATCAGGTTCTGGCGGCAGGTCAGGGGGAGTTGCTGTCTTCCACGCCCCTTACCCTTGCCGAGACGGCATCGGTTTTTGGCGAGATGCTGACCTTCCGCAAACTGCTGGATGCAGCCAAGACGCCGGGGGAACGCAAGACCCTTCTCGCGGGGAAGGTGGAGGATATGATCAACACGGTCGTCCGCCAGATCGCCTTCTACGATTTCGAATGCAAGCTGCATGCGGCCCGGCGGGAAGGGGAGTTGACGCCCGACGACATCAACGCCCTGTGGATGAGCGTGCAGGCCCAATCCCTTGGCGATGCCTTTGATTTCATGGACGGATATGAAACCTTCTGGGCCTATATCCCCCATTTCGTGCATTCCCCCTTTTACGTCTATGCCTATGCCTTTGGCGATGGGTTGGTGAATGCGCTTTATGCGGCCTATGCGGATGGGTTGCCGGACTTTCAGGCGAAGTATTTCGACATGCTCAAGTCGGGCGGGTCCAAGCACCACAAGGAGCTTTTGGCCCCCTTTGGCCTGGATGCCAGCGATCCGAAGTTCTGGGACAAAGGCCTGTCGATGATCGCAGGCTTCATTGATGAGTTGGAGGCGATGGAGGGCTGAGGCCCTCCACACCCCCCTTCAGATGGCATGGACCGCCCGGAGCTGGCCTGCGATCTCGCGCAAGGGGCGGTCGATCATTTCGCGGTCCAGAACGGCAGCGACGCGGTCGCGCAGGCGATCGGGCAATTCCCGTTTCATCTCCCCCAAGACAGAAGCCCGCGCCACGAGGGTGAGGCGGTCATAACCACCCTTGCGCCATTCGCTTTCGACGAAATCGGCGACCATTTTGGGAAAGCGGGCGGCGCGAGCGTCGGGATCAGCCAGCACCTCGCCCCGCTCCAGGTCGGCGGCACGGATGTGGCGCAGTTCCATGACCCCCTCCCCGGCATCATCGGAAACGAGCAGCCGCAAGTCGCGATCTGCGGCGACAAGGATCATGTTCCGACGTTTTTTCATTTTGCTGCCCTCCAAGCTTTTGGGACGAATCCCGCTTAGACCGGAACGACGGGCAGCACCTTGATTTAAGACAGTTTTTTAGAGAATTCGACCTTTGAAGGGGCGAATTCCGCACAAGGATGCCGGGATGCTACGCTTTCGAGGCAGGGGCGGAATATCCGCCCCCCCCCCCGCGCCTTGGACTGACCCTTACCAGTTGATTTCGCGCGCCGTGGCGAAGGCCTGATCGATCATCACCTGCGTACCGCGGGTGAATTCCAGCGGGCAGGGATAGGCCGCACCGGTGCGGATGGATGCGCCGAAATTCTCGACCTGCAATTTATAATGGTTGGCGGCAGGCCATCGTTCCGAGGTGATGGTCTGATCGACATGCAACTCGATCCGAGCCTCGGCAAAGAGGTTGGCATTGAAGGGGCCATTGGCCACCTTGAGCAGACCCTTATCGCCGTGGAAAGTCACTTCTTGGCGGTTCTGAAGGCGCATGGAGGTCATAGCGGTATAGGTCGCGCGACCAAGGGGTCCTTCCAGGATGGCGTCCAGCTCGGCCCAGACATCCACGCCATTTTCGCGGATCATGCGGCACGAGATATCCGTCGCCTCGGCCCCCGTTACGAAACGGGCGGAGCCATAGGTATAAACGCCGATATCGCGGATGCCGCCACCGCCGGTTTCGGGGCGGTTGCGGATATTATGGGTCTGATCGGCGTTGTTATAGGCGAAGAAGGTATCGACATGGCGCAAGCGACCGATGGCCCCGCCCTGCACCAATTCGCGCGCCCTGATCCATTGCGGATGATGCACGATCATATAGGCCTCGGCCGCCAAAAGGCCGGTGCGGTCGCGTTCGGCGATGATGGTGTCAATCTCCGTCGCCGTCATGGCGATGGGTTTTTCGGTCAGCACATGCTTGCCGGCAGCTAGGGCCTTGAGCGTCCATTCCACATGGATGTGGTTTGGCAGCGGGATATAGACCGCGTCGATCGCAGGGTCGGCGAGAAGGTCGTCATAGGTCATCTGCGCAAGGCCGGGGCAGAAATCCCACCCTGTCGCGCTGCCCGGCGATGAGGTGCCCAGTGCGGCAAGGACCGCGTTTTCGGCCATATGGATGGCCGGGGCCATATGTTCGCGGGCGAATTTGGCGTTGCCCAGCACGCCCCAGCGGACGGGTTTCATCGCGTCTCCTCCTTTATCCTGTCGGGCGCAGGCTAGGGCGCGGCGGGAGGAGGTGCAAGGTCAGTCGGTCTTCTTCAGAAGGCCGAGGATCTGATTGCGGGCCACGAAGAGGATGCCGCTCAGATAGGCCAGTGACAGGGCAAGGAGCGTGACCCATGGATAGGTCAGAAGGGCGGCGATGATGGCGGCAAGGCCCACGAGGATATAGCGCGCGTCTTCGGCGTAAAAGGTAACACGCTTGAGCGACGGGGTGCGGATGCGGCTGATCATCAGCGCGCCCATCGCCACCATCCAAAGGGCAACGGCAAGCGGGGGAAGCCGTACCTCGCCCGGAAAGCAGAAGGCAAGGTAGATGGGGGCCAGCACCAGCATCGCCCCCGCGGGAGAGGGCACGCCGATGAAAGAGGTGCGTTCCGCCGGTTCTTCGCCATCGCCGCGCTTGTTGCCGACGTTGAAGCGGGCAAGGCGGAGCATGCAGCAGATGGCGTAGACAAGGACGGCAATCCAGCCAAGCGACGCCTCGCCCTTGAGCGCCCAGAGATAGAGGACGATGGCCGGGGTGACGCCGAAATTGACGAAATCGCCAAGGCTGTCGAGTTCGGCGCCGATCGCGCTTTCGGATTTGAGCATGCGGGCGAGGCGGCCATCCAGCGCGTCCAGCGCGGCGGCAAGGCCGATCAGGGCGACGGCGGTGGCGATACGCCCGTCGATTGCGAAACGGATCGCTGTCAAACCCGCGCAGAGGCCGAGGATGGAGACGAGGTTGGGCAGCAATTGCAGGATATGCAACTTGCGGCGGGGGCGGTGCGTCTCGTCCTGTGGCATGGTCATTCCATCCGGGCGATGCGTTGGGGGCTGTCTTGGCCGATCGTGGCGATGACGGTTTCGCCAGCGATGCAGGTCTGGCCAAGGGCCACTTGCGGTTCGACCCCATCCGGCAGGTAGATATCGAGGCGTGAGCCGAAGCGGATCAGGCCAAAGCGTTCGCCGGTGCGCAGATCCTGCCCCTTTACGGCAAAGCAGAGGATGCGGCGGGCGACGAGGCCCGCGATCTGCACCACGGCGATGGAGCGGCCATCGGCCATGTCGATGCGGATGGAGTTGCGTTCATTGTCGACCGAGGCCTTGTCGAGCGAGGCGTTCAGGAATTTGCCGGGGCGATAGGCGATTTCCGACACGCGGCCCGCGATGGGGGCGCGGTTCACGTGGCAGTTGAAGACCGACATGAAGACCGAGACGCGCATCAGCGCCTCGGGTCCCATCCCCAGTTCCGGCGGCGGAACCGCGCGTTCGATGAGAGAGACAACACCATCGGCAGGGCTGACCATGAGGCCCGCATTCGTGGGGACGGCGCGTTTGGGATCGCGGAAGAAGTAATAGCACCAGATGGTTAGGCCAACGCCCACCCAACCGAGGGGATCCCATATCCAAAACAGGACCAAGGTCACGGCGGCGAAAGCCGCGACGAAGCGGATGCCTTCGCGGTGCATCGGCTTGATAAAGGTTTCCAGCATGGTCATGGGCATTCTCCGGCTTTGTTGCCGTCTACCCTTGTCGGGGGGCCGAGGCAACAATGCCTTGGGTCATGTCCTGCAAAACGGCGGTGCGGGCAGGCCCGACCGCCGCTGCCAGAAGTGTTAACGAATGGTTAACCATCCGTCGCGCCGCAGGGTCAGGCGGGGATGACCATCCCCTTCCCTTTGGCGAGTTCGCGCATGCGACCCTGAAGCTTTTCGAAGGCCCGCACCTCGATCTGGCGGATGCGTTCGCGGCTGACGCCATAGCTTTCGGACAGTTCTTCCAGCGTCACCGGCACATCGGCAAGGCGGCGCTGCATGAGGATGTCCTTCTCGCGGTCGTTCAGCACGGCCATGGCCTGCACCAGAAGGGCGCGACGGGCGTCCAGCTCATCGCGTTCCTCATAGGCGCCGGCCTGATCGCTGTCTTCGTCTTCCAGCCAGTCCTGCCATTGGGTCGCGCCTTCACCATCCGACCCGACCGTCGCATTCAGCGAGGCGTCAGAGCCAGAGAGGCGGCGGTTCATATCGATGACCTCTTCCTCGGTCACCGAAAGGTCTTTGGCGATCTGGGCCACGTTTTCGGGGCGCAGGTCGCCTTCTTCCAGCGCGCCGACCTTGGCCTTGGCCTTGCGCAGGTTGAAGAAGAGTTTCTTCTGCGCCGAGGTGGTGCCGAGTTTTACCAGGCTCCATGACCTAAGGATATATTCCTGGATCGAGGCGCGAATCCACCACATGGCATAGGTCGCAAGGCGGAAGCCCTTTTCGGGATCGAACCGCTTCACGGCCTGCATCAGGCCGACATTCGCCTCAGAGATCACCTCGGCCTGCGGGAGGCCGTAGCCGCGATAGCCCATCGCGATTTTCGCGGCGAGGCGCAGGTGCGAGGTCACCAGTTGATGCGCGGCCCCGGCATCCTGATGATCGACCCAACGCTTGGCCAGCATGTATTCCTGTTCCGGTTCCAACAGCGGGAACTTGCGGATTTCTTGAAGATAGCGGTTCAGCCCCTGTTCCGGGCTGGGTGCGGGAAGGTTTTGGTAGGTGCTCATCTCGTGCCCCCTGTTCACCCCCGGGTCTTGCCTTGAAGCCCCCGGGGATTGGAAAAATTAGGAAGTGCGTCCTGCAAGATCAAGGCCGCCTTCCCTATAACGATACATGGGAAAGGTTCCGTTAGCGTTAAAGCCACGGTTGCGTGCGGTCACGCACATGTCAGGGATTGTTTCAAGAGATCAGCGCGCGGATCGCAGGGCGGCGGTAAGGCTGGCCATGTCCGGCGGCAGGGGGCTTTCGAATTCCAACGCCTCTCCGGTGACGGGGTGGATGAAGCCAAGGGTCGCGGCATGGAGCGCCTGACGGGGGAAGGCGTTGCCCATATCGGCGGCTTGCGCGCCGATGGCTTTCGGCGACAGACGGCGGCGGCCACCATAGGTTTGATCGCCCAAAAGGCCGTGGCCCGCATGGGCCATGTGGACACGGATCTGATGGGTGCGCCCGGTTTCCAGCCAGCAATCGATCAGGGCTGCGGCATCGCCACCGAAGGTTTCGACGACCCGCGCGCGGGTCACGGCATGGCGGCCCGCGCCATCCCAGACCACGGCCTGACGCTGGCGGTCGGTCTTGTGGCGGGCAAGGCCCGTGGCGATGCGGACGATGCCGCCCGCTTCGAAACTGACGCCGCGGGTGCCGCGCAGGCGCGGATCGGCGGCATCGGGCACGCCATGGACAAGGGCGATGTAGTGGCGGGTAACGCTATGATCTTCAAACTGTTTTGCAAGGCCATGATGGGCGCGATCGGATTTCGCGACGACCAGAAGGCCGGTTGTATCCTTGTCGATGCGATGCACGATGCCGGGGCGTTTTTCGCCCCCGATACCCGACAGCGTGTCGCCGCAATGATGCAAAAGCGCGTTGACCAGCGTGCCGGAGGGAGAGCCGGGCGCGGGGTGGACGACCATCCCCGCGGGCTTGTCGATCACGATCAGATCGGCGTCTTCGTAAAGGATCGTCAGGGGAATGGCTTCGGGCTTTGCGTCATAATCCTCGGCCGGGGCGAGGATCAGGGTGTATTCCTGCCCCTCTTGCACCTTTGCCTTGGGATCGGTGACGGGGGTGCCGTCAAACAGCACGTCGCCTTCGGCGATCATCTTCATGAGGCGCGAGCGGGAAAGGGATGCTTCCTCTGGCACCTCGCGCGCCAGCGCCTTATCAAGGCGGTCAGGCGGGTTTTCCCCGATGGTGACGGTCAGGGTGGCGGCGCCCTCTTCGGAAAGGTCTTGCATGGACGACACTCCTGACACGGGCGGATTGCCGCCCAGCCTGATGTTCCTGAAATGGCTGGTCATCGTGTTGATGGTGACCATGATCGGGGGTGTCATAACCATCGTTGCGCTGCTTGTCACCCGTATGCCGGAGGGTGGGGCGGTGGTGGTGCCGGAGGCGGTGGTGTTGCCGGAGGGCGAAGTGGCGGCGGCGGTGACGGTGGCGCGGGAGAGGCTGCTGGTGGTCACAGAAAGCCAACGTTTGTTGGTGTTTGACCGTGCGGGGCGGATGATCCGCGAGGTCGATTTGGGGGAATAAGGCCCGGCAAAGGCTGTGCCCTGTTTTGTGCCGGGTTTTGTGCCGCAATTTGTGGGCACGGAGCGCGCGCTGATCCGCGTTTGACGCAACGGGCGATAGGCTGGGGATATGGGTTTGGGCCAAAGGCGGCAGATCAGCCCCTTGGTGGGTTATGACCCCGGCGTGCCGCATGGCGTGCCGTCTTTTGTGCAGCAAACTGTGGTCACGCAGCGGGCGCAGGGGTGGGATTTCGTTAACGCCCTCGCCCCGCAGAAAAACCGCGACAGGCGACGGAAATCGACCCTTGGATGGCGGCTTCGGGCATGACCTTGCGTCACGGCAAGGTCCAGCATGAGGGTCACAGGATGGGGAAGATGACATGATCGGCGATCTGGGCGCGCGGGATGCGACGGCAGTGGCGGAACTGGTGGCGGCACGCGAGGTGACGGCGGAGGAGCTGCTCGATGCGGCGCTGGCGGCGGTGGAGGCGCGCAACCCTGCGATCAATGCGGTTGTCCTGATGCAAGAGGAGGTGGCGCGGCGGGCCATCGCGGCGGGGCTGCCGGATGGGCCGTTCAAGGGCGTGCCGTTCCTGTTAAAGGATCTGGGCTGCGAGGCGGTGGATTTTCCATCGCATAACGGGTCGCGGCTTTTGGCGAACACGCGCTATGACCGGGATTCGTCGATCTATGCGCGCATCCGGGCGACGGGGGTGGTGACCTTTGGCCGGACGACCAGCCCGGAGGGCGGGATCGGGGCAGCGACGGAGGCGGCGGTCTATGGCGGGCCGACGCGGAACCCTTGGAATACGGACCATACCTCGGGCGGGTCATCGGGGGGCGCGGGGGCGGCGGTGGCGGCGGGCATCGTGGCCATGGCGCATGGATCGGACGGCGGTGGGTCAGTGCGCATCCCGGCGGCAAGCTGCGGGCTGTTTGGCTTCAAACCGACGCGGGCGCGGCTGCCGGATGGGCCTTATGTGGGCGAAGGCTGGGCCGGGATGGCGATTGACGGGTTCCTGACGCGGTCGGTTCGGGATACGGCGGTGATGCTGGATGCCTGTGCGGGGCCGGACCTTGGGGCGCCTTATATGGCCCCTGCCCTGACGCGCAGCCATGCCGATGCGATCAGCCGCCCGCCACGGCGGCTGCGCGTGATGATCTGCGACACGACCTTTACGGGGGCAGCGATCCATCCCGAGGTGAAGGCGGCGATGCATCAGGCGGGGCGTCTTTTGGAAAGCCTTGGTCATCATGTGGAACCGGGGCGGCCCAATGCGGATGTGCCGATGATGATGCGGGCATGGACGGATATCGTGGGCGTGGGCACGGCGCTTTCGGTGCGCAAGGCATTGCGGGGGCGCGATCCGGCGGCGTTGGTGGAGGGCGTGTCGCGCGGGGCGATGGCCCATGCAGAGACCCTGCATCCGACGCGCTATCTGGAGGCGGTGGGGGAAATCCATGCCTTCGGGCGGCAGATGGCGGCAGTTTTCGAGGGCGGGCCGGATGTGATCCTGTCGGCCTGTCTGGCCGAACCGCCTGCCAAGGTGGGGCGGTTCGCCCATGATACCGAGGATTACCTTGGCTATCGCATCGGGCCCGGGGGCATTTTCGAATATTCCCCCTTCTGTGCTGTCTTCAACGCAAGCGGGCAGCCTGCGGCGAGCCTTCCGCTTGGCTGGTCATCGGATGACCTGCCCGTCGGTGTGCATTTGGCCATGCGCTTTGGCGCGGATGAAGAGTTGATCGCGCTTTGTGCAGAACTTGAACGGGCGGCCCCATGGGCGGCGATCCGTGCCCCGCTGGCCGGGGGATCACGGCATTAATGCTTGCCAAGCGGGGATTCGGGCGATCAGATATGATCAAAAGACAAGAACCAATGGGGAGCGCCAGAGAGTGACCGAAGCCGTCACCATCGAGGCCCGGAATGCCGTGAAGGCCTTCGGTCAAGGGGATCATGCGGTCCGCGCGCTGGACGATGTTTCGATCCAGATCCGCAAGGGAGAGTTCTTTACCCTGCTGGGTCCTTCGGGATGCGGAAAGACCACGCTGCTGCGTCTGATCGCCGGGTTTGAGATGCCGACATCGGGGGCGATCCTGCTGGATGGGGCGGATATCACCGATCTGCCGCCGAACAAGCGACCCGTGAACACGGTGTTTCAAAGCTATGCCCTGTTTCCGCATCTGACGGTGGCCGAGAATGTGGGCTTTGGCCTGACGATGCAGGGCCGCCCCAAGGCGGACGTGAATGCGCGGGTGGCGGAGATGCTGGCGCTGGTCAAGCTGGAGGCGATGGCCGGGCGCAAGACGAGCCAGCTTTCAGGGGGGCAACAGCAGCGCGTGGCGCTGGCGCGGGCCTTGGCCCCGCAGCCGAAGGTGCTGCTTCTGGATGAACCCCTGAGTGCCCTTGACCTGAAGCTGCGCAAGGAGATGCAGGTCGAATTGAAGCGGTTGCAGACCGAGACGGGGATCACCTTCATCTTCGTGACCCACGATCAGGAAGAGGCGCTGACAATGAGCGACCGGATCGGGGTGATGAGCGCGGGCAAGTTGCAGCAGGTAGGCAGCCCGAAGGAGATTTACACCCGCCCGGTGAACCGTTTCGTGGCGAGTTTCATCGGCGAGACGAACTTCCTGCAAGCGACGGTGGTTCCGGGGGGGGTGAAGCTGCCCTCGGGTGATCTGGTCGAGGTGGCGACGGAAGCGACAGGCGCGGTCACCCTGACCGTGCGGCCTGAACAGGTGCGGATCGGCCCTGCGGGCGAGGCCGGGGCGATTGCAGCGCGGGTGAAGTTCCTTGTCTATTTCGGGACGGATACGCATTGCCATCTGGCGCTGGCGGACGGGACCGAGGTCGTGGCGCGGGTGCAAAGCCCGGCCAGCGGCGAGGCGGGCATTGTGGAGGGGACGGATGTCGGCATCCGGTTCGCCCCCGGTGCGGCGCAGGTTCTGGAGGATTGAGGGGATGAGCGCCGCAGAGGAACGGCTGGCGCGTCAATCGACCCGGAACGGGTGGCTCTTGTCGGCGCCGGCCTTGGTCATCCTGATGCTGGCGGCGATTGGGCCTTTGGCCATCGTGGTGATCTATTCCTTTCTGACCCCCGGCCAGCATGGCAATGTGGTCTGGGAGTTTTCCACCAATGGCTGGGTGGGCATCCTGTGGTCGCAGGACATCTTTACCGGCGAATGGGTGCTGGCGGATGCGCATCTGACGATCTTCTGGCGGTCGCTGTCGCTTTCGCTGCTGACCACGGTTTTCACCTTTGTCGTGGGCTTTCCGACGGCGTGGTTCATCGCGACGCGGCCCGTGAAGGAGCGGGCGCTGTGGCTGTTTCTGATCACCATTCCCTTCTGGACCAACCTTCTGATCCGCACCTATGCGATCAACGAGGTGTTGCGGAAGGAAGGGTTGATGAACACGGTCCTGATGGGTGTGGGCCTCACCGATACGCCGATCGAGGTGCTTTATACGCAGACCGCGATCTTCATCGGGATGACCTATGTCTATCTGCCGCTGATGGTGCTGCCCTTGTTTGCGGCGATTGACCGGTTCGACATGCGGTTGCTGGAGGCGGGGTATGATCTTTACGCCAGCCGCTGGCAGGTATTGCGGCGGGTGATCCTGCCCATCGTGAAGCCGGGGATCGTGGCGGGGTCCATTCTGGTCTTTGTGCCGTCGCTGGGCGCCTATGTGACGCCGCGCGTTCTGGGCGGGGGCAAGCAGATGATGATCGGGAATTTCATCGAGTTGCAGTTCCTGCAAGGGAAGAACTGGCCGCTTGGCGCGGCGCTGTCGATGCTTTTGTTGATCATCGTGATGGCGGCGCTGCTGGTTTACGTGCGCTATGCCAACAAGGGGTCTTCGCATGGCTGAGCGGGGGTTCCATGTGGCCCGCCTGCCGGGTTTTGCCACAACGGCGATTATCGTCTTCGTGGCGCTTTATCTGCCGATCTTCACGCTGGTGGCCTATTCCTTCAATGCGAGCACGTCGCTGGCCGTGTGGGGCGGGTTTTCGCTGGATTGGTATGCGCGGGCTTGGGACAATCAGCAGGTGAAGGACGCCACCTTGCGGTCGCTGATCATCGCGTCCTTTGCGGCTGTCATCTCGACCACGGTAGCGACGATGGCGGCCTTGGGGACGACGCGGCGGCGGGCGTTCAAGGGGCAGACCTTCATCTATGTGGCGATCAACCAGCCCTTGATGGTGCCCGAGATCGTGACGGCGGTGGCGCTGATGATCGTCTTCGGGCTGGTCAAGGTCTGGCTGACATCCATCGGGCTGGGGCGGCTGACGACGGGGTTGGGTTATCTGATCCTTGCCCATTCGGCCTTTTGCATCCCCTTTGCCTATCTGCCGATCCGGGCGCGGCTGGAGGGGATGGACCTGACGCTGGAAACCGCGGCGGCCGATCTTTATGCGAGCCCGTGGCAGACCTTTCGGCGGGTGACGCTGCCCTTGCTGGCACCCGGCATGATCGCGGGGGCGATGCTGGCCTTCGTCATCAGCCTTGATGATGTGGTGATCACCGAATTCGTGAAATCCGGCGGGCAGGACACGCTGCCCACCTATATGCTGGGCCAGATGCGGCGCCAGCTGACGCCCGAGATCAACGCCGTTTCGACCATGCTGCTGGTGCTGACGGTGCTGCTGCTGACCGCGTTCTTCCTTTTGACGCGCAAGAAAACCTGAAAAACCAACCGGGAGACCAAAGATGAAAAGACTGATCACCGCGACCGCCCTTTTGATGGCGACAACGGGCCTCGCCTCGGCGGAAGGCGTGCTGCAACTGTATAACTGGGGCAACTATACGAGCCCCGAATTGCTGGAGAAGTTCAAGGCCGAGACCGGCATCACGGTGACCGTCACCGATTACGACAGCAATGACGTGGCGCTGGCCAAGATCGAGGCGGGCGGGCATGGCTTTGACCTTGTGGTGCCGTCGGCGAACTATGTGCAGATCTTCACCGACAAGGGGCTGACCCAGCCGCTGGATCTGGCGCGGTTGCCGAACCATGGCAATATCGCGCCGGAATGGCGGGATGTGGTCTGGGATCCGGGTCGGATGAATTCGATCCCGTGGCAATGGGGCACGGTGGGCGTGGCGGTGGATACCGCCATCTATGGCGGCGACATCAACACCAGCGCCGTCTGGCTGGAAGTGCCGGATGAGTTGAAGGGCAAGATCAACGTCGTGCCCGAGATGACCGATATCGTGACACTGGCCACGATGTATTACGGCGGCGAGCCGTGCAGCGAAGACCTTGAGGTCCTGAAAAAGGTGCGCGACGGCCTGCTGGCGGCGAAACCGAACTGGATCGCGATGGATTACGGCGCGACGGAGAAGATGTCGAACAAGGATTGGGCGGCCTCGGTCAACTGGAATGGATCGACGATGCGCATCCGCCAGAACCTGCCGACCGTGGCCTATGGCTATCCGCGCGAAGGCTATACCCTTTGGATGGACAGCGTGATGCTGCTGAAGGATGCGCAGAACGTGGATGAGGCCTATGCCTTCATGGACTTTATCCTGAAGCCGGAGAATGCGGCGCTGATTTCGAACTTCGCGCGCTATGCCAATGGGGTGACGGGATCGGAAGCCTTTATGGATGCCGAGATGGCCACGGCGCCGGAAGTGGTGATCCCCGAAGAGCATAAGGCGGCGGGCGTCTTCATGCCGGTGTGCAGCGAGAAGTCGCGGGAATACATGACCGCGATCTGGACCGAGCTGCAGAAGTGATCTTGCGGAGTGTTGGGGGGGGGCGGGGCCCCCCCCCCCGGGGGGGGGGGGTTAGGTCACGGGCGCGGGCCTTCGCCCGCGCCCGTTCCCGATGGGGGCCCGGCCCCCAAACCCCCGGAGTATTTAAGCCAAGATGAAGATGGATGATCTTTGTTCGCTCTCGGCCAGCACCCTGTCGCGCCTGATCGCGGCGCGGGAGGTGAAGCCATCGGAGGTGATGGAAGCGACGCTGGCGCGGGTGGCCACTGTGAACGGGGCAGTGAATGCCATCGTGTCGATGCCGGATGCGGATGCGGATGCGCTGATGGATCAGGCACGGGCGGCGGATGGGGCCGCGCCTGTGGGTTGGCTGCATGGGATACCCATGGCGGTGAAGGATCTGGTGGCCGTCAAGGGGATGCGCACCACATGGGGGTCGCCGATCTATGCCGATCATGTGCCGGTGGCGGATGATCTTTTGGCCGCGCGGTTGCGGGCGGCGGGGGCCATCTTTATCGGCAAGACCAACACGCCGGAATGGGGGCATGGCAGCCATAGTTTCAACCCGGTGCATGGGGTGACGCGCAACCCCTTTGACCTGTCGCGGACGGCGGGGGGATCGTCGGGGGGGGCGGCGGCGGCGCTGGCCTGCCGCATGGTCGCCGTTGCGGATGGGTCGGACATGATGGGGTCGCTGCGCAACCCGGCGGCCTTTTGCAATGTCTATGGGTTTCGGCCGAGTTACGGGTTGGTGCCTGCGGATGCCGTCGGGGACACCTTCCTTGCCACCATGGCGACCGAAGGGCCGATGGCGCGGACGGTGGAGGATGTGGCGCGGCTATTGGAGGTGCAGGCGGGGCCGAACCCGGAGGTGCCTTTCGGGCGGGAGAAAGAGCCATTCGGGGACCGACTGGCGATGGAGATGACGGGCAAGCGCATCGGATGGCTGGGCGATTGGGGCGGGGCCTATCCGTTCGAGCCGGGCATCTTGGACCTTTGCACCGAGGCCTTGGGGGTGTTCGAGGCGATGGGGGCGGTGGTGGAGCCTGTGGCCACGCCCTTTCCGGCGGAAAAG
This sequence comes from Fuscovulum ytuae, assembly GCF_029953595.1. Taxonomy (NCBI): domain Bacteria; kingdom Pseudomonadati; phylum Pseudomonadota; class Alphaproteobacteria; order Rhodobacterales; family Paracoccaceae; genus Fuscovulum; species Fuscovulum ytuae. The sequence goes on from NZ_CP124535.1 coordinate 1,714,329, forward strand.
CTGTGGTTTGCTTGGACGACGATCCGGGCCATGTTGAACGCAGGCGACAAGCAAGGCCTGGCGGCGGACCCGGTGAAGCGGGCCATGATCAAGCCGGAAAGTCTGTGGGAAATCGAGCAGGGCAGCCGCGTGACGGCGGCGGAGTTCCATGCGGCAAGCGTGATCCGGTCGCGGTGGTATGCGCGGGTGGCAAAGCTGTTTGCGGAATATGACGCGCTGGTGATGCCTTCGGCGCAGGTCTGGCCCTTTCCGGTGGAGTGGCGCTGGCCGCAGGCGATCGGGGATCGGGCGATGGATACCTATCATCGCTGGATGGAGGTGGTCATCCCGGTGAGCCTTGCGGGGTTGCCTGCGTTGAATGTGCCGGTGGGGTTCGGGGCGCAGGGCCTGCCGATGGGGATGCAGATCTTCGGGCCTTGTGGGGCGGATGCGCGGGTGCTGGCCATGGGGCAGCAGTATCATCTGGCGACCGATTGGCCGGGGCGGCGGGTGCCTGTCTTATAGGTCGTAGCGGGCGAGTTCGGTATAGACGCTGCCCCGTTTCGTGAGGCGCGACTCGTAGAGGGCGAAGTGGTCCACCGCCCATTCGGGGGTGGTAAAGGTGCTGCCTGCGGCTATGGCGCGTTCGAGGCGGAAGCTTTCCTCAGGCCCCGGCGGGGCAAAGCGGCCCAGCGTGACATGGGGGGTGAAGCGGCGGCTTTCGGTGTCGATCCCCGCACTGCGGGCGGCGTGGTCGAGTTTGGCTTGCAGCCGGGTCAGGGGTTCGGAGGGGGCAACGCCTGCCCAAGCCGCGCGGGGTTTTGCGCCGCCGAATAGGCCAAGGGATTTCAAGGCAAGGGGGAAGGGGGGGAGGCGAACCTCGCTGAACCGTTCATGTGCCGCTTGAAGGACGGGTTCGGGCTGTTCGCCAAGGAAGACGAGGGTGAGATGGAAGGTTTCGGGATCGGTTTTCTGCGGCAGGGGCAGCAGGAATTGCTGCACGCGCAGGGCGGAGAGCACGGTGTCCGGCAGGGGAAGGGCGAGGAAGGCGCGGATCATCTGCGGGCGAGATGGGCGAGGCGGTCGCGGATTTCGGGGCGGATCGGGCCTTCGCGCGGGGGATCGAGGAGGGTGGTGAGCATCTGGGGGTCCGGGTCTGGGCGGGTGCCGCCGTTCCATGACAGGGCGCGGAGGACGGCTTGGCCAGTGTCGGGCAGGTGGTCGGGGATTTCCAGCCCCGCCAGTGTGGCCCAAAGCGCCGTCCAGCAGCGGCCCACGGACCACGGATTATAGCCACCGCCACCCAGCAGGAGAAGGCGGGGCGCGAGGGGGCGGATTTCGACCAACGCCTCGATATAAGCACGGTTGGAGAGGGCGAGGCGGGAGAGCGGATCCTCAAGCAAGCTGTCGGCCCCGGCTTGCAGGATGATCGCCTGCGGCGCATGGGCGGCAAGGCGGGGCAGGATCAGGCCGTGCAGGATGGCGCGCGCCTCGGTGTCGTTATAGCCGCGCGGGACGGGCAGGTTGAAGGCGTTGCCGCCTGCATCATCGGTGAGCGCCCCGGTGAAGGGCCAACGGTTTTCTTCATGCACCGAGATCATCAGAAGGTCGGGATCGCCTGCGAAGGCGGGTTCCACCCCATCGGGGTGATGGGCGTCGAGATCGACATAGGCGAGGCGGGTGAGGCCTGCGCGACGGAGGGCCATGAGCGCAAGCACGGGGTCGTTGAGGTAGCAAAAGCCATTGGCGCGGTCGGGCAGGCCGTGATGGGTGCCGCCGCCCGGCACATGGATCGCGCCCGTTGCGTGGGAGGCAAGGAGTTCGGCCGCCAGCATCACGGCCCCCGCCCCGGTGGCGGGGCGGCGAAACATCTCGGGGAAGATGGGGTTCGAGGGGGTGCCAAGGTGGTGGCGCGCGCGGGTGTCGGCATCGACGATGCCGGTTTCCTCGGCCCGTTGAAGGGCGGCGATGTAATCTGCCGTGTGATAGGCCGTCAGCGCCGCAGGTTTGGCGCGCGGGCTTTGGCGAAAGCTTTTGGCGGGCAGCCAGCCCAAGGCAGAAGCAAGGTCCATCACGGTGGAGACGCGCGGCACGCGCAGGGGGTGATGACGGCCATAGGACGAGCCGCGATAGATGGAGGAGCCGAAGAAAAGCGGCCCCGAAAGGGGCAGCAGCGCCGCGTCCCTTGGGGCGGGGATCACGGCAACAGCGCTTCGATCCGGTCGGTGACGGGCTGGGCGGTGGGGCGCATCACGCTGCCCCATGTGGCGACCACATCGCCTTCGCCGTCGAGCAGGACCTTGTTGAAGTTCCAACCGGGGGTGAAGCCTTCGGTTTCCGCCAGCCATTTGTAGAAGGGATGCGCCGCATCGCCGGTCACGGGGGTGATATCCGTCATCGGGATGGTGAGGTCGAAGTTCACGGCGCAGAATTCCTTGACCTCGGCCGCAGAGCCGAGTTCCTGCCGGAAATCATCCGAAGGCACGGCCAGCACCACAAGGCCGCGGTCGGCATAGCTGTCATGCAGCGCCTGAAGATCGTCGAACTGGCTGGCAAAACCGCAAAGCGAGGCGGTGTTCACCACAAGGACGGGTTTGCCCCGGAAGCTATCCAGATCGATCGTCCCGCCATCGATGGAGGGAAAGCTGAACCCCGCCAGCGCCGCAACGGGCAGGAAGGCGGCGGCAGACGCAAGAAGGGGCAGAAGGGCGCGGCGCATTGAGGGCACTTTCGGCATCGGGACGGGCGGTATTGTAACCACATGTACGGGGTGAAATAAGGCAGTGCGGGCTTGGGTCAAATCAACATTTCCACGCCATCTTTTGGCAAGCAATCCCTTGCCGAAAGGCAACGCCCCATGACGATACACACAATTTTCTGTGTTTTTCTTGGTCTTTGCCTGAAAGAGATGCCATATTGGACGTAGAGCAGGTTACCCGGACAAGAACCGGATCGAACGATCGGGCGGGAGTATGAAAGGCAGCGGAAACAGCCGTAAATTCGGCATTGGCGAGGATGGGCCGCGCAGCCAGTATGGCGCGCTGTGCTGGCGCATGCATCGCGGCCGGGTGGAGGTTTTGCTGATCACCAGCCGCGATACCGGGCGTTGGGTCATCCCCAAGGGCTGGCCCATGGATGACAAAAGCCCGGATGAGGCCGCGCGTCAGGAAGCCTGGGAAGAGGCGGGCGTGACCGGGGAAAGCGCCGATACGCCGCTTGGGCTTTATTCCTATGACAAGGCGCGCAAGGCAAAAGAGGCGCTGCCCTGCGTCGTTGCCGTCTATCCGTTGAAGGTGGCGCGGCTGGCAGCGCGGTTTCCGGAACGGGCGGAACGTCGGCGGCGCTGGTTCAGCGCGGAAGAGGCGGCGCGTCTTGTGGCGGAACCGGAACTCAGGGCCATGCTGGCGCAGCTTGCCCTTGACCCGACCCCATTGCATCCGGGCGAAAACCGGTCTTGACTGCGCCGCCGTGGCGCATAGGTCGCCCGAATGACAGACTGCCTTCTGACAACGAAAGATGACGACCCCGCCCTTTCCGCCCGCCGGTGACCCAAGATGATCCGTTTCAACCTGACCTGCGAAAAGGACCATGTCTTTGACAGCTGGTTTGCGTCAGGCGCGGCCTATGATGCGCTGAAGGCTGCCGGGCATGTCGCCTGCCCGGTTTGCGGATCGACGGCGGTGGAAAAGGCCCTGATGGCCCCTGCTGTGGCTGTTTCGCGAAAGGAAGAGGCGCCGCTGCGGGGGGCGGACACGCCGGTGGAACAGGCGATTGCCGCGCTGAAGAAGCAGATCGAGGAAAATTCCGAATATGTCGGGATGAACTTCGCCGCCGAGGCGCGGCGCATCCATCAGGGGGATGCGCCGGAACGGGCGATCCATGGCGAAACCCGACTGGAAGAGGCGAAAAAGCTGATGGAGGAGGGGGTGCCGGTTGCCCCCCTGCCCTTCCTGCCTGCGCGCAAAACAAATTAGGATTGGCCCGCGGACCTGCCCCGGTTTGTTAACCGTTTTCCCCCGAAAGACCGGACGGTTGCCTCCTGACGGCCATATTCGGCGACAACATTCAAGGCGTGCGAGTGACGGAGCCTTGTGATGGACCTGTGTGAAAAGATGGATGCGGCGCTGGATCTGGCCGAGCGCGTTTTCCTGACCACCGATCTTGCCTGTTTTGCAGAGGGCACGCGGATCGAGACGGCACAGGGTCTCATGGCGGTGGAAGACCTGCGTCCCGGCATGCTGATCGAAACGATGGATCGCGGGCTGCAACCCTTGCGGCGCGTGCTGGCGAAACCGGTTTCGGGCATGGGCGCGCTGGCCCCGGTGGTGATCGAGGCGGGCGTCCTTGGCAATGCGCGGGCGTTGCGTCTTTCACCGCACCATCGGATGGTGATTTCGGGCTGGCGGGCGGAACTTCTGACGGGTGAGGTCGAAATTCTGGCGGCGGCGCGCGATCTTGTGGATGGTGAGCGTGTGCGTATCGAAGCGGTGGCGGCGGTGACCTATTTTCACCTGCTGTTCGACCGGCACGAGATCATCTTTGCCGAAGGGGCGGCGACAGAAAGCTATCACCCTTTTGCCGATGATGCGGCGACCCTCTCACCCGAGACGATGGCCGAGATCGAGTTGCTGTTTCCCGATCTCGACATTGGCTTCTGGGAAGGCACGCTGCTGGGTGGCACCGTGCGCCCCTGCGCCGCGCCCGAGGTGGGCGCGCTGCTGCTGGGCTAGGATCAGATCTGCTTTTCGGGCATCTGCACGCGCAGGCCGTCCAGCGCATCGCTGACCTTGAGCTGGCAGGTCAGACGCGACCGGACCGGATCGGGGTTCCAGGCGAAGTCGAGCATGTCTTCTTCCATGCTGTCCTTCTTGGGCAGGCGATCGACCCAGGCCGGATCGACATAGACATGGCAGGTGGAACAGGCGCAGGCGCCGCCGCAATCAGCCTCGATCCCCGGGATGCCGTTGTCGCGTGCGCCTTCCATCACGGTCAGGCCGGTCGCGACCTCGACCACATGTTCTTTGCCGCTGTGTTCCACATAGGTGATCTTTGCCATTCAAACCCTGCCAGTTTCGCCAGACGCACATTTCCTGACGCCCAGATAGGCGATTCCGGGCGGGTTGGCCAGTGGGGTCGGCAGTGCCCATCGTTAAGGTGAACACGCGCGCTGTTGCATTTTCTGTCGAAGAATACCCTCGGGGGGTGAGGTTCGCCGCGCCGAAAGGGGCAGACACCCCCCCTGCGACGGCGGGGCTGGCAGCCTTGCCTTCAGGGGCAGGATGTTCTACTTTTGTTCCCATGTCGCTTTCCGCCCCCCCTTCCCTGACCGACGCCTCTGCCCTGCCCGCGGGGAAATGGCTGGCGCGGGATCGGCGGCCCGGCAGCTGGCCGCGCCCGCCTGCGGCGCTGGTTGCGGCGCGGTTGGACGAACCGCCGGTTGGTGCGCGGGTCTGCGTGGCGGGGCTGGTCTTGGTGCGGCAAAGGCCGGGCACCGCCAAGGGGGTGATCTTCGTCACGCTGGAGGATGAGACGGGCACCTGCAATGTGGTGGTCTGGGCCAAGGTCTATGAACGTTTCCGCCGTGCGGTGATCGCGGGGCGGATGTTGCGGGTGACAGGCCGGGTGCAGCGCGAGGCGGGCGTTGTGCATGTGGTGGCCGAAGGGATTGAGGATCTTTCGCCGATGCTGGATCAGCTTTTGCGCCCGGATTTCCGGCATGACGGGGTGCGGGCAGCGGATCAGCCCTGAGGGCGGGCGCTGCGGTCTTTCGGGACCGGCCATTTGCCGCTATGGTGCCACGCCGTGATCCGGGCGAACCGGACAGAATGCAGAGCAGGCAGCGAGGATAGATGAAACGGTCGGTAAAGGTGCTATGCCTTTCGGTGGCGCTCGTGGCGGGCTGTCAGGCCGGGGGTGTGCCGAAGGCGCCGGGGCAGCTTGATCTGGCGGCCGAGGTGGTGCGGCTAGATCGGCCGGGGCCACCCACGCGGCCAGAAGGGGCCTGTTGGGAAAAGGACGTGACCCCCGCCGTGATCGAGACGGTGACGGAACAGGTGCTGGTCACCGAGGAGGAGCGGGATGCAGCGGGTCAGGTGGTGAAACCAGCCACCTATCGCACAGACACCCGCGCGCGGATGGTGCAGGACCGCGAAGAGGTATGGTTCCGCGCGCCCTGCCCTGCCGATTATACGCTGGATTTCGTGGCAAGCCTGCAACGCGCATTGAAGGCGCGGGGCTATTACCTGCTGCCCCTGACCGGGGCGCTGGATGCCCCCACCCGCGATGCGGTGCGACGGTTTCAAGCGGATCGGGGGCTGGACAGCCCGCTTCTGTCGCTTGCGGCGGCGCGCGACCTTGGGCTTTTGCCCACCGCGCTGGACGAGCTTTGATGGAAAAGGGGCGGCGGGTGATCCCGCCGCCCCTTTCCGTTCACCCGTAAGACGGGATCACTGTTCTGCCGTCTCTTCTATCGACAGCGCGACAAAGCGCGGGTCGCCCGCACGGCGCACCAGAAGAAGCAGCGACTTGCGCCCTGCTTCGCGCGCCTCGGTCACGCGGTCTTCCAGATCTTGCAGCCGCGCGACGGGCTGCTGGCCTGCCTCGGTGATCACGTCGCCTTCGCGCAGACCTTTTCCATAAGCCTCGGACGCCGCGTCGACGGCGGTGACGGCAAGGCCTTCGGTGCCTTCGGGCAGGCCCAGTTGCTGGGCGATCTCAGCCGTGACCGGGGCCAGCGTCAGGCCCAGAAGTTCAAGGTTCTGGGGTTCAGCAGGCTTTTCGGCGGCAGCGGGGATGGCCTCTTCGGCCTCGGCCTCTTCGCGGCGGCCAAGGGTGACGGACAGGGTCGTCGATTTCCCATCGCGCAGCACGATCACCGGGACGGCAGAGCCGACCGGGCTGTCGGCCACCTGACGGGTCAGGTCGCGGGAGGAGGCAATGTCGGTGCCGTCGAAGGTGGTGATGACATCACCCGCCTGCATGCCCGCCTCGCGCGCCGGGCCTTCGGGCACGTCGGTGACAAGGGCACCTGCGGCTTCGGGCAGGCCCATCGCTTCGGCCACATCGGCGGTCACGTCCTGAATGCGGACGCCCAGCCAGCCACGGCGGGTTTCCCCGAATTCGCGCAACTGATCGACCACCTTGGTCACGACGTTGGAGGCCATCGAAAAGCCGATGCCGATGGAGCCACCATTGGGCGACAGGATCGCCGTATTCACGCCGATGACCTGACCATCCATGTTGAAGAGCGGGCCGCCCGAATTGCCCCGGTTAATGGCGGCGTCGGTTTGCAGATAGTCGTCATAGGTGCCCGACAATTCGCGCCCACGGGCGGAGACGATGCCCGCCGAGACGGAAAAGCCCTGACCCAGCGGGTTGCCCATGGCCATGACCCAATCGCCCACGCGCATCAGATCGGAATTGCCAAATTGCACGAAGGGCAGCGGTTTGTCCGAGGCGACTTTCAGAAGGGCGATATCGGTCTTGGGGTCCTTGCCCACGATTTCGGCCTTGAGCCTTTCGCCCGAGAAGAATTCGATCTCCACCTCATCCGCGCCTTCGATGACGTGGTTGTTGGTGACGATATAGCCATCTTCTGAGATGACGAAGCCCGATCCCAGCGCCTCGGACCGGCGGGGTTCGCGGGGGCCGCCGGGGCCGCCATCGGGATTCATGAAATCACGGAAGAAATCCTCGAAGGGCGATCCTTCGGGGACCATCGGGCCGCCATCCGCCGGGGCGGCGACCATGGCCGAGGTGGTGATGTTCACGACCGAGGGGCTGATCTGTTCTGCGAGATCAGCAAAGCTTTCTGGCGCGCCACGCGCGGAGACATCAAGCGCCGATCCCAGCGCAAGCGACATGCCCAGCGCAAGCGCAAGGAAAACGCGGGGAACAGCACGCGGAGCCGCCGAAATGCGGGCGGCGGGGGACTGGATTGAGGGATGCACTCCGAACTCCTTTCGTTTCACGGTGCCGCGCGGGCCACGGAAGGGGCCGGGCGGCGGAGCACGTTTCTGATCATCAATTAGGCACAGGAAAACGCAATGCAAACCGGGTCGCGCTGTCTCAAGAGCATGTGATCCTGCGGGGGGAAATGTTTCAAGCGCAATTCCGGCGTGAGGTCAGGCAAGGAGGTGAAAGGCCAGCGCGACAAGGCCCGTGCCAAGGGCCATGGCCAGAAGGCCGATCAGGCGCGCGCGGTCTGGTGGCAGGGAGGCGAGGAACTCCAGCACCGCCCGAATGCGCGAAGGGGCCAGCGCAAGCGCCAGCCCCTCGATCACAAGCACAAGGCCAAGGCCCAGAAGCAGCCAGATCATGGCGCCGGAACGGCGACGCCCGGCCCGGAGTCAGAGCGGAGGTAATCGAAGAATTCGCTGTCCGGCTGCATGACGATGGAGGAATTGCCCGGTTGCAGCGCCCGTTCATAGGATGTGAGCGAGCGTGTGAAGGCGAAGAATTCCGGATCGCGACCGAAAGCTTCGGCATAGATGCCGTTGCGTTCGGCATCTGCCTCGCCTCGGATGACATCGGCCTGACGGCGCGCGTCGGAGGTGAGTTCGACCACCGTCCGGTCGGCGGCGGCGCGGACGCGCTGCGCCGCTTCGCCACCGCGGGCGATTTCATCCGCAGCCTCGCGTTCCCGTTCGGCCCGCATCCGGGCGAAGGTCGCCTCGAGGTTCTGGTCGGGCAGGTCGGTGCGGGTGAGGCGCACGTCGATCACCTCGATCCCCAGGTTGGAAGCCTGGGCGCGGGCGATGTCGCGGATCTGGTTCATCAGTGCGGTGCGGTCTTCCGACAGGACGCGGTTCGAGTTGACCGAACCCAGAACCTGCTGGATCGCCGGGTTGATGATGCCTTCCAGACGCCGCAGCGCCTGCAATTCGCCGCCCACACCCACGGCCTCGCGGAATTCCACGAGATCGGTGATGCGCCAGCGGGCGAAGGCATCAACGACAAGGCGGCGGTCGTCCAGCATGGTGACTTCGACCGGGGTCGTGGGCAGGCCGAGGATGCGGCCGTCATAGCGCACCACTTCCTGAATGAGCGGGATCTTGAAGCCCAGACCGGGGTCTTCCTTCACCTGCTTGACCTGACCGAATTGCAGCACCAGTGCCTTTTCGCGTTCATCGACGATGAAGAGCGAAGACAGGACGGCCGCGCCGAGGATGGCTGCGATGGGAAGAAGGATCGCGCTTTTCATCAGTTGCTCGCTCCCGTCGCGGCGGCACCTTGGGCGGGGGCCATGCGGTTGAGTTCATTGAGCGGAAGGAAGGGCACGACGCCCTGACTGCCGCCTTCACCGTCGGCCACCCCGTCAAGGATAACCTTGTTCATGCCGCCAAAGACTTTTTCCATGGTTTCCAGATACATGCGGCGGCGGGTGACATCCGGCGCCTTCACATATTCTTCGTAGACCGACAGGAAGCGAGATGCTTCACCCTGTGCCACGTTGACGACCTGCGCGCGGTAGGCTTCGGCCTCTTCCAGCAGGCGGGCGGCTTCACCCCGTGCGCCGGCGGTGACGCGGTTGGCATAGGCATCCGCCTCGTTCTGGAGGCGTTCGCGTTCCTGCTGGGCGGCCTGCACCTCGCGGAAGGCGTCGATCACCTCGCGCGGCGGCGCGGCCCGCTGCAGGTTGACGCGGATCACGTTGATCCCGGCGTTATAGCTGTCGAGCGTGCCCTGAACCGCGGTTTGAAGATCGGAGGCGATGACGCCCCGGTCACGGTTGAGGATGGGCGAAAGTTCCGACCGGGCGATGATGTCGCGCATGGCCGATTCCGAAACGGCGCGGATCGTGTCATCGGGATCGGCAAGGTTGAAGAGGAAGGCCGCCGGATCGGAGACGTTCCAAACCACCTGAAAGCCGATATCGACGATGTTCTGGTCGCGCGTCAGCATCAGGCCATCGCCTATGCCGCCATCGCCCACGGCACCGATTTCGGTGGTGCGTTCGCCTGTCACCGACACGATCTCGGCCGAAATGATGGGCCAAGGCGCGAAGTTCAGACCCGGATTGCCGACGGCGGAAAATTCGCCGAGGAAGAGTTCGACAGAGCGTTCTTCCGGGCGGACCGTGTAGAAGGACATGAAGGCCCAGAGACCCACGGCTGCCAGCGCACCCAGCATGATACCCTGCTTGGTGATCATCGGGCCGCCGGGATCACGCCCGCCGCCGCCGCCGCCGCCATTGAAACCGCCGCGATTCTTGCCGCCCATGAGGACGCGCAGCTGTTCCTGCCCCTTTTTCATGATCTCGTCGATCTCGGGGATCTGCGGGCCGCCTTCGCCCGGCCTGCGGTTGCCGTTGCGGCGATCATCGCCGCCCCGCCCGCCATTGTTCCGGTCGTCATCGCCGGGGCCGCCACCGCCGCCCCACGGACCTCCGCTTCCTGCCATTGATCGTACCCTTTTTCTTTCTGTCCGGCTTTAACTGTGCATGCGCGCGCCAAATTCAAGCGTAGAGGCTTGCGCGACTATGTCCTTCGACTGGGCTTTCGCATCGTGACCAGTTCCTCGGAGAGCGTGGGATGGACGGCGACGGTGCGGTCGAAATCTTCTTTTGTGGCCCCCATGCGGATCGCGATGGCGGCGAGTTGAATGAATTCCCCAGCGTCAGGCGCGACGATGTGGCAGCCCAGAACCTTACGCGTGGCTTGGCTGACGATGAGTTTCATCAACACCCGATCCTGCCGTCCTGCGAAAAGCGTGCGCATGGGGCGAAAGGCGGCAGAGTAAACCTCGATCGGTTCGAGGTCGCGCGCGGCCTCTTCCGACAGGCCGACGCTGCCGAGTTCGGGCTGGGTGAAGATGGCGGAGGGGATCAGGTCGTGGTCGAACTTTGTCGGCACGCCCCGGAAAACGGTATCGGCGAAGGCATGGCCTTCCCGGATGGCGACGGGGGTGAGGTTGACACGGTCTGTCACGTCGCCCACGGCGTAGATCGACGGGACAGCGGTTTGCGACCATTCATCCACGATGATCTGGCCGTTGCGGCCAAATTTCACGCCGAGGTCTTCAAGGCCGAGGCATGTGGAATTGGGCCTGCGACCCGTGGCGTAAAGGACGAGGTCGAATTCCCGTTCGCTGCCATCGGTGGCGACGGCGCGGATGCCGGTTGCGGTCTTTTCCAGCCGCAGCACATCGGTGCCGCAATGGATGGCGATGCCGCGCGCCTGCATGGCATTGGCGACATGGCCACGGGATTCATCGTCAAAGCCCCGCAGGATCTGCGCGCCGCGGTAATATTGCGCGACCTCGACCCCCAGCCCATGCAGGATGCAGGCGAATTCCGACGCGATATAGCCGCCGCCCACCACCAGCGCCCGCTTGGGCAGGCTGTCGAGGTGGAAGATGTCGTTGGAGGTGATGGCCAGTTCCTTGCCCGGGATATCCGGGACAAAGGGCCAGCCGCCTGTCGCGATCAAGATGTGTTTGGTGGTGATCGTATCGCCCGTGGCAAGGCGGACGGTATGGGGGTCAATGACGGTGGCGCGGGTGTCGTGGATGGTGACGCCTGCGTTCAAAAGGGTGGAGCGATAGGCGTTTTCAAGGCGGTCCAGTTCTGCCTCAAGCGAGGTGCGGAAGCGCGGCCAATCGAAGCCTTCGGATTTCACCCGCCAGCCATAGGCATTCGCGTCTTCCACCATTTCGGGGAAGGCGGAGGCGAAGACCATCAGTTTCTTGGGCACGCAGCCCCGGATGACGCAGGTGCCGCCCATGCGGCTTTCTTCGGCCAGCATGACGCGGGCACCGCCTTCGGCAGCGGCAATGCGGGCGGCACGCACGCCGCCCGAGCCGCCGCCAATGACGAAAAGATCGGTGTCGAAACTCATTCCATATCCGCGAAGATGTTGTCGGAGGGGACGAATTCGACGAAATCCTCGCCCTCGGTGCCTTGATTGATGTCGCGCACGGTGACGCGGCCATCGCCATGGCCGATCACCACGATATCGCAGATGTCGATGAAAAGGCCGTTTTCCACCACGCCGGGGATCTGGTTCAGCACGAGCGCCAATTGGCGCGGGTTGCCGATGCGCTTGAGGTGCAGGTCGATGATGTAATTCGCCTCATCCGTCACAAGCGGGCGATCGCCGTTCATGCGCAGCGTGCAATCGCGGTTGAGAACGTCAAGCGAGACCAGCGTTTCTTCGATCAGGGCCTTGGTCGTTTGCCAGCCGAAGGGAATCACCTCCACCGGCAGGGGGAAGGCCCCCAGCTGGCTGACCTCTTTCGCGGCATCGGCGATGACGATCATCTGGTCCGAGGCGGTGGCGACGATCTTTTCCTGCAAGAGCGCCGCGCCACCGCCCTTGATAAGGGCGAGTTGGGGGTCGAATTCATCCGCGCCGTCGATGGTGAGGTCGAGCCATTTGGCATCATCAAGCGAGGTGACGGGAATGCCGAGCGAGGCGGCGAGTTCGGCGGTGCGGGTGGAGGTGGGCACGCCCACCACACGCAGGCCCTCTTCGCGGATGCGTTCGGCAAGGCAGCGCACCATCCATGCAGCCGTCGATCCGGTGCCGAGGCCCAGCTTCATGCCATCCTCGACGAATTCTGTGGCACGCTTTGCGGCCACGAATTTCGCCTTGTCGATAGGGGACAGCTCTGCGGGCATGGGGCAACTCCTTCACGGCTTGCCCTTGCTTATAGGCAAAGCGGACGGGGCGCGTAAGGGCGAATTGCCGCCCCCGGCCCCGCGAAAGGATCAATCCGTGGGGGGCGCGGTGGGAAGGGCGCGGGTGATTTCGGCGAGGCTGGCCTGCCCGTCGGCATCGGTGTCAAAGGCGGCGACGGCGCGCAAAAGCGCCTCATCGAGCGGGCGGGAGGCGCGGGCGACCGCTGCCTCGGCATGGGTGGCGAGTTCGGCGGGGGACAGGGCACCATCGGCATCGGTATCGGCGGCGGCAAGGTCGCGCATCAGGCGGGCGCGGGCCGGGGGCGAAAGGACCGCCGCGCGGGCGGTGATTTCGGGCGTGGTCAGGGTGCCATTGGCATCAAGGTCGGATTCGTGGAACGGCCGAAGGGCGCGGGTGCGGAAAAAGGCACGATCCAACGCGATGGCGGTTTCGATGGCATCAGGGGTGATGGCCCCGCCCCTGCCATGGCCATGGATCAGGTCGGCGGCCAGATCGGCAAAGCGATCGGGGCGGGCAAGGATGACCTCGGCCACATCGGGGGAAAGGGTGGCGGGCAACGGGGCCACCTGCTGCGCGACGGCTGGCAGCGGAAGAAGGGACAGGAGGAAAAGGGCGCGCATGACGACTCCGTTCTAGAGGTTCACGGGGCGCAGGATGGGCCCTCCGGGTTAACGGTCGGTGAAAATCGCTGGGGTGCCGTGCGGAATATGGTTTCGAGATGTCGCTTTCCGCAGCATGTGCGACTATGCCCCGGCGCATTGTGGCGCGGCGTTCAGGGGAGTGGCGGATGTACAGGCTGTTTGGCGTTCAGGATTTCGCGAATCTGGCGGTGCATGTGGCGCTGGAAGAGGCGGGCGTGCCTTATGAGGCGGTCTTTCTGGATGCGGATAAGGGTGAACTGAGATCGACAGACCATCTGGCGCGGCAGCCGATGGGCCTTGTGCCTGCGCTGGAAACGCCGGAGGGGCCGGTTTTTGAAACCGGGGCCTGTCTGCTTTACTTGGGCGAACGGCATGGGCTGGCCCCCGCCCCCGGCGCGGCGGAGCGGGGGGCGTTCCTGTCATGGTTCGTCTTCGTCAATAACGGGCTGCATACGGCGGTGATGGACCTGATCCACCCCTATCGGGTGAGCGAGGACCATGCCCGCATCGTGGCCGAGGCCGCGCGGGCGCGGCTTTTGGAGCGGATGGCGGCGCTGGAGGCGGTTGCGCAAACGCGCCCAAGCTGGCTGTCGGCGGATCGGCCCGGCGTTCTGGGGATTTACATTTCCATGCTGTTGCGATGGATGCAGGCCTTTCCGTGGGCCGGCGATCTTGCCATTTCCGCACAGGACTTTCCCGCGCTGCTGGCCATAGCGCAGGCTTGCGAGGCACGGCCCGCGGCGCAGCGCGCAGGCGCGGCGAATGGCTTGAGCGGGCCTTTCTTCAGCGATCCGGAGGTCTGAACCCCCATGTTCCTTTCCGTCTTCGACATGTTCAAGGTGGGGGTCGGCCCCTCCTCCAGCCACACGATGGGGCCGATGGTGGCGGGGGCGCGGTTTCTGGACAAGATGCGCGCTTCGCCCTTTCATTTCCGAGGGTTGCGCGCGTCCTTGCATGGGTCGCTGGCCTTTACCGGGGTGGGCCATGCGACGGATCGGGCGACGATCCTTGGGCTGGCGGGGTTTGAGCCCGCGACTTACGATGCCGCAAAGGCCGAGGCGGTGCTGGACGATATCAAGGCCCGCAAGGTGATCGAGGTGCCGGGTCTGGGCGAGATGGCCTTTGATCCGGGGCGTGATCTGGTTTTCGACTATGGCCCGGCCCTGCCCGGCCATGCCAATGGCATGATCCTGAAGGCGACAGACGCGCAGGGCGATGTGATCATGGAAGAGACCTATTATTCGATCGGCGGCGGGTTCGTTCTGACGGCGGCGGAACTGGACGAGGCAGGCGGGGCCAAGGCCAAGGCGCGGGCGGATGTGCCCTATCCGTTTGAAAAGGCCGATGAGATGCTGGCAATGGCCAAGGCATCGGGCCTTTCCATCGCGCAGATGAAGCGGGCGAATGAGTTGAAGTTCCGCTCGGCCACCGATCTGGACAAGGGGATGGAACGCATCTGGCAGGTGATGAACGATTGCATCACACGGGGCATGGCGGGCGAAGGCATCCTGCCCGGTGGCCTGAAGGTGCGGCGTCGGGCAAAGGGCATCCATGATGCGCTGATGGCGGAGCGGGGGCTGAACATGACGCCGCCGCATACGATCAATGACTGGATGTCGCTTTATGCGATGGCGGTGAATGAGGAAAACGCGGCGGGCGGGCAGGTGGTGACCGCCCCCACCAATGGCGCGGCAGGCGTGGTGCCTGCGGTGATCCGCTATTGGCTGGATCATGTGCCGGGGGCCTCGGCCAGCCGGGTGGGGGAGTTTCTGCTGACGGCGGCGGCGGTGGGCGGGCTGGTCAAGCACAACGCATCGATCAGCGGAGCGGAATGCGGCTGTCAGGCCGAAGTGGGTTCGGCGGCGGCGATGGCAGCGGCGGGGCTGTGCGCCGTTCTGGGCGGAACGCCCGAGCAGGTGGAGAACGCCGCCGAGATCGCGCTGGAACATCATCTGGGCATGACTTGCGACCCGGTGAAGGGTTTGGTGCAGGTGCCCTGCATCGAACGAAACGGGCTGGGCGCGATCAAGGCGGTATCGGCAGCGTCCTTGGCGCTGCGCGGGGATGGCATCCATCTGGTGAGCCTTGACGTCTGCATCGAAACGATGCGCCAGACGGGGCGGGACATGCACGAGAAATACAAGGAAACCAGCCTTGGCGGGCTGGCCGTGAATGTGCCGAATTGCTGAGGCGGATCAGCTGCGGGTGCGCAGATAGCCCTTTGCGGCCACGCGTTCGTAAAGCTTGAACTCCGCCGCATGGGCCTTCTTGAAGCGTTTGAGAAGGGCTGCGGGAAGATCGAACGTCTCGCCCTCTGGCAGCGGCGAGACGTTGCGGGATTCAAGTGAGAGCGGCGCATCGAGGCGGCCTTGGAGAAAGGCCACCAAAAGATCGAGTTGCGCGTAATCGAAGACATGGGTGACCGGGGGGCCATCATCGAGAAAGCCGAGAAAGCGGTCCTGCCGTCCGACGGCGGCGAAGGGCGGCTGGGGGTCGGCGAGACGCGCCTCGACGAATTCGGCGAAGGTCAGGCCATGGGTGGAATTCTGATGGCCGATCAGTGCCTCGCGCTGGCGATAGCGGAACCAGCTTTGCATTTGTTCCATAGGCTCGCGCATCACGGCGCAGGTTTCCGGCGCGTATCCCAGCGTTTCCGCCAGAAAGGGCGCCCAGCGGCGGGCATAGGTGGCGGCGTTCATATGCGGGAACTGGCGCGCGGTTTCGGGGGTTTCGGCATAGGGGCCAAGCATGGCCCTGATCGCCTGCGAGGCCGCCTTGGGCGTTGCGAGAAAGACAAGTCGAGCCGTCGGCAGAACCAGCACACCACACCTCCGTTACACACGGGTCAATGATTGCGGGTGTAAGGGCCGAAGGGCAAGGGGGGATGCGCCACGGCATGTCGCTTTTGCGATGGACGAGGCCGGGGCGCCCGGATAGCCACGGGGGCATGAGCCGACAGCCTGACCGCATCTTTCCCGGCATCGTTCTGATGCTTGCCTTCTGTGCGCTTGCGCCTTTGCTTGACGTATCGTCCAAGCTGGCGGCGGAAAACGGCATTCCGGTGGGCCAGATCACCACAGCGCGGTTCGTGGTGCAGGGGGCCTTGATGCTGCCTGTGGTGCTGTGGATGGGGCTGGCTTGGGGCGTGTCGGCGCGGGTCTTGGGCTTTGTCTTTCTGCGGGCGGTGTTCCTGATCCTGTCCACGTTCTCTTTCGTGTCGGGGATCGCGGTGATGCCGGTGGCCGATGCGCTGGCCATCGCTTTTGTAGAGCCGTTTGTGCTGCTGATCCTTGGTCGGCTTATCTTTGGCGATGAGGTGGGGCCGCGCCGGATCGCGGCGAGTGCGGTGGGCTTTGGCGGGGCGCTTTTGGTGATCCAGCCTTCGATCGCCGCATTTGGCTATGTGGCGCTGTGGCCTTTGGGGACGGCGTTCTTCTTTGCCTTCTACATGCTGGTGACGCGGGCCATGTCGGCCTACATGCACCCCGTCACGATGCAGATGCATACCTCGCTGGCCGGGGCGGCGATCTGCGTGCCGCTGATGCTGATGTTTGATGGCACGGGCTGGGCGCAGTTGGACCCGGTGATGCCTGCGGGGCTGAATTGGCTGTGGCTGTTCGGCGTGGGGTTCTGGGCGGGCGTCAGCCATATGTGCATGACCTATGCGCTGAAATTCGCGCCATCGGCCACGCTGGCCCCGCTGCACTATTCCGAAATCGTGGCGGCGGTGGCGCTGGGCTATCTTATCTTTGGCGACTTCCCCAACCCAATGACCTGGGCCGGGATTGCGGTGATCGTGTCGTCAGGCCTTTATGTCATCCACCGGGAACGGATCAGCGCGAAGGCGAAGCGGGCGGCGGCTGCCAGCCTTCCCCCAGAAGCGATCTGAGCGCGGCATCGAGGCGCGCGCGCGGCAGGATGACCAGCAAGCCGGGGCTGTCGACCTCAAGCCGCACCTCACGCGCCGAGACACGGTTGGACGTGCCGATCATCCCATCGGGGGCAAGCGTCAACCCGTCGATGGGCCAGTCAAGGCCCGTGCTGCGTCCCGTGACGCGCGCCATGGGGAAAAGCGACAGGCGATCCCCCGGTAGAAGGCGAAGGCTGATCTGCGGCGGGCAGTGAAAGACCACGTCGCGCGGACCAAGGACGAGGCAGCGCCGATCCGCATGGCGGACAAGGGTGTTGAAGACCGCAAGCCCATGGTCGATCCGCGCCCCAGTGAAGCCCAGCGCCAGCGTGAAGGGGGCCGAGACGGAGCGCAGCACCTTGTCGAAATCGGTCGTCGCTTGTTCCGCGATGGGGAAAAGGCGGTTGGGGCCAAGGGCCGCGCGGGCGGCATCGGAAATCGAATCGAAATCACCGATCACAGCCTTGGGGATATGGCCTGCGGCAAGGGCCCGGTCCGCCCCGCCATCGGCGGCGACCAACTGGGGCGCATAAGACAGGGCCAAACGGAACGCCGCCCGCGACACAGGCGCACCGCCAACCAGTGTGACCCCATCGAACGATTGAACAATGGGGGGATTCATGGCGATACTGTCTTTCGAATTGAGGCAAGTCGAGCGTTCGTGGGCCATAATCAATCCTTCAAATTACCGCCATCTGTCCATCAAAAGGAACAGGAAGACGGTAGATTGAACGGACCGAACCTGGGCAAAGCGAGCATCCGATGAACGGGGCGAGTAAAATTCTGACGGTCTCATACGGGACCTTCTCTTGTACCTTGGAGGGGTTTGACGATCCCTTCAACACAATGAAGGCGATTGCGGAATACTTCCGCGACCTCGCCGCAGAGGACCGCTATTTCGGCGCGGAACCCCCGACGCCGGATGCTGCCATGCTGCATCGGATCGCCGAGCGCGAGATCCAGCGCAGGGTCGAGGCAAAGATTCAGGAAAATGGCGTGGTGCTGCGGGCGTCCGAGCCTGCGGAACCGTCGGAACCGATGATCGCGCCACCCGTTGCGGCGGAACCGGTTGCGACCACGGTTGCGCCAGAGGTTGTGGCTGCTGCTGCCAGCGTGGCCCCAGCTGTTTCGCCCGCTGTCGCCCCTGCGGCGACGGTGGCCAGCGAATCGGCGGTGGAACGGCTGATGCGCCTCCGGTCGGATGTGGCCGCGCAGCCTTTGGCGGCGGTGCCGGTTGCGACCGCGCCCGTGGTGAGCTTTGCCATCCCCGATTATGTCGAGGATCTGGTCGAGGATGTGATTGAGGCCGAAGGACAGGCCTCATCCGAAGCGCTGGCTGATCTTCTGCCCGAGATGGCCGAAGAGGCGATGCCGGAAGAGGCGGCAGAGGCCGCGCTGGAGGCTGAGGCTGTGGTTGTGGTCGATGAGGCCGCGCCGGAGGCTGAGGCTGTGGCGGTGGTCGAAGAGGCCGCGCTGGAGGCTGAGGCTGTAGCGGTGGTCGATGAGGCCGCGCCGGAGGCTGAGGTTGCGGCGGTGGTCGATGAGGCCGCGCCGGAGGCTGAGGTTGCGGCGGTGGTCGATGCGGCCGCGCCGGAGGCTGAGGCTGTGGCGGTGGTCGAAGAGGCCGCGCCGGAAGCTGAGGCTGTGGCGGTGGTCGAAGAGGCCGCGCCGGAGGCTGAGGTTGCGGCGATGGTCGATGAGGCCGCGCCGGAGCTTTCGATAGAAGCGCAGTTGCAAGCCGAAGAGGCTGCGGATGCGGCAGCCCGCTACGATGTCTTTGCCGAGGATGAGGTTGCGGCGGTCGATCTGCCCGAAGGCCTTGCCCGCGCCTTGGCGGCGGTCGAGGAAGAGGCGGTCGTCGTGGACGCGCCAGTCCTTGAGGCCCCTGCAGAAACGGCCGATCCGATTGCCGAAGTGATGGCGGATGCGGCAGCAACGGTGGATGAGGAGGCGGCGATGCGCGCCTCGCTTGAGGCCGTGCTGGGCGAAGCCGCGGACGTGGCCGAACCGACCCCGACCCCTGCGGAAGCAGAGGCAGAAGATGCAGCCGACGCGAGCGAGGCCGAGGTTGAGGTTGAGGTTGCTGAGGTTGAGGTTGCTGAGGTTGAGGTTGAGGTTGACGTTGCCGCAGCGGTCGAGGTGATTGAGGTTGAGGTCGCGGCAGCGGTCGAGATCACCGAGGAAGCCCCCGCAGAGGCCCCTGCCGAAGTGGCGGAAGAGCTGGCCGAGGAGGTCGCTGATGACACCCCGGCGGCTGCTATGGTTGGGGCTGCGGCATCCGCCGCGCCGGAACTGCGCCCCGGCGCGCAAGAAAAGCTGATGCGTGCCCGCGCCCGCGTGATCCGTATCCGCAAACCGGATGAGGCAGAGGCGGCGACATCCGAAGACACGCAGGCCGAAGCGCCAGTAAGCGCGATGGCGAATGAAGAACCCGCCCTTGCGGATTACGTCACGGCTTTGTCCGAGATGCCGGTTGAAGAACCCGCGGCAGCCAAGGAGCAACCCGCAGAAGAGGCGAAAGCCCCGGCGGACACCCCCGATCTGGACAAGATCGGCGAGGTGGAGATGATCCTTTCGCCCGAAGATGAAGCGGCGTTGCAACGCGAATTGGCGGCGCTGAGCGGGGTCGAACAGGACGATGCATCGCGGCGCGAGGCCGATGTCGTGGCCGATCTTTCGGTGGCGACAGAGGGGCGCAAGAACTTTGACGGGCCGTCGGCGGATGAGGCGGTAAGCCGCCTGATGAAGCAGACCGACAACGAGATGGAGGGCAGCGAGGCCAAGCGTCGCCTGTCGGCCATCCAGCATCTGCGCGCAGCTGTGGCGGCGACGGTGGCGGAACGCAAGGTCACCGGGGATGCCCCGCAGGACAATGAAAAGGTGTCGCGTCTGGCGCGCTATCGCAATGATCTGGCGATGGCGGTGAAGAATGTCCTGCCGGGCCGTGGCGGTGAAGGGGCGGCAGAGCGCCCTGCCCCGTTGGTTCTGGTATCGGAACAGCGGATTGATCGTCCGCGTCCGGCAGCGGCGCCTGTGGCACCGGCCGCTCCGGCACAGGTTGCCCCGGTGCGCCCGCGCCGTGTCGCCTCATCCGGGGCGGCGATGCAGGCAGCCGAGGCCTTTGATGATGAGGATGCCGACGAAAACGACGAGAACCTGTTCGGCGACAGCCGGGGTTTTGCCGAATTCGTGGAAAGGGTCGGGGCGGAGAGCCTTGAGCAGATCCTCGAAGCGGCGGCGGCTTATCTGTCGGGCGTCGAAGGGCGCGACCATTTCAGCCGCCCGGCGCTGATGCAGAATGTGGCGGCGGTGGTGCCTTCGGGCAGCTTCCAGCGCGAAGACGGGCTACGCAGCTTTGGCGCGTTGCTGCGCAAGGGGCGCATTGCGAAAATCCGTCGCGGGCAGTTCACGCTGACCGAGGAATCGGCCTATCTGGCCGAGGCGCGCAAGATGGTGGGTTGACCCCACGGCCAAACGGAATCGCGGGCCGGGTGCTGCCAACCGGGCCCCAAGGGGAAGGCGGACCTGATCGGGGCCGCCTTTTTCCATTCGGGGATCAGTTGCGCGCGTCGTCGTCGGGCGCATCCGGGTCTGCCTGCCCGACACCCTTGAACACCGCCTTGAAAGGCAGCGCCCAAAGGATGCCAAGGCCGATATAAATCAGCAGTTCCAGCCAGATCGGCGGGCGGTCGAACAGGCCAACGACATTCACCGCCACCACAATGTAAAGCGGCAGGCCGATCAGCAGGATCAGCAGCGAAAGGCGGCGGCGGGTCTTGTAGGGAAGCGCCATCGTCTGTCCTGCTCCTGTCTGTTAGTCGGCGAAGGGGTCGGTCACGAGGATCGTGTCATCGCGTTCGGGCGAAGTGGAAAGTAGGGCGACCGGGCAGTGGATCAATTCCTCGATCCGGCGCACATATTTGATCGCAGCCCCCGGCAGATCGGCCCAAGACCGCGCGCCGGCGGTGGATTGGGTCCAGCCTTCCATTTCTTCGTAGATCGGCTTGACGCGGGCCTGAAGATTGGCGGCGGTGGGCAGATAATCCAGCCGTTCGCCATCCAGTTCATAGCCCGTGCAGATCTTCAGGGTTTCGAAGCCGTCCAGCACGTCAAGTTTCGTCAGCGCGATGCCCGACACACCCGATGTGGCGCAGGTCTGGCGCACGAGGACGGCATCGAACCAGCCGCAGCGCCGCTTGCGCCCAGTGACCGTGCCAAATTCATGGCCGCGTTCACCAAGCCTTTCGCCATCGGCATCGAAAAGTTCGGTAGGGAAAGGGCCTTCGCCCACGCGGGTGGTATAGGCCTTGACGATGCCAAGGACGAAATCCACCGCCGTCGGGCCAAGCCCCGTGCCGGTCGCGGCCATCCCGGCCAGCGTGTTGGAGGAGGTGACATAAGGATAAGTGCCGAAATCCACATCCAGAAGCGAGCCTTGCGCGCCTTCGAACAGGATGCGCTTGCCGGCGCGGCGCGCCTCGGTCAGCACTTTCCAGACGGGTTTCGCATAGGGCAGAATCTTCGGCGCAACCTCAAGGAGTTGCGCCTTCAGCGCAGCGGCATCAATCGGATCAAGGCCAAGACCCGCGCGCAGCGCGTTGTGATGGGTAAGCAGGCGGCCAATGCGCAGATCGAGCGTTGCCTCATCGGCAAGGTCGGCCACGCGGACGCTGCGGCGACCGACCTTGTCTTCATAGGCGGGGCCGATGCCGCGCCCCGTGGTGCCGATCTTGGCAACGGCAT
This sequence comes from Fuscovulum ytuae, assembly GCF_029953595.1. Classification (NCBI taxonomy): domain Bacteria; kingdom Pseudomonadati; phylum Pseudomonadota; class Alphaproteobacteria; order Rhodobacterales; family Paracoccaceae; genus Fuscovulum; species Fuscovulum ytuae. The sequence continues at coordinate 1,736,243 of NZ_CP124535.1, forward strand.
TCTGGCTTTCACGCGCCCGGTCCAACTCGCCATGCACGGGCAGGATGAGGGGGGTGTTTTCCGCGATCAGCAGGTTGTCCGGCGAGACATCGACGCCTTGGCCGCGGAGTTTTTCGATTTCAGACAGAAGCGCCCAAGGGTCGAGGACGACGCCATTGCCGATGACCGAAAGCTTGCCGCCGCGCACGATTCCCGAAGGCAGGAGCGAAAGCTTGTAGACATTGCCATCGATGACAAGGGTATGGCCCGCATTATGCCCGCCCTGAAAGCGGGCGACGATATCGGCGCGTTCCGACAGCCAGTCGACGATCTTGCCCTTGCCCTCGTCGCCCCATTGGGCGCCCACGACCACCACGTTTGCCATCGGGACTGTCCTTTTCCGGTCCAGTGAAACCGTGCGTCCTATAGCGAGGTGCGGGGGGGATGGAAACGGGGAAATGGTCGCGGCATGGGGCCTGTGGGCCAAATTCGTGCGAAGGAATTTGCAAATTTCCTCGAAGAAATTTCGGCCTTGCCGGCAGGATCGGCGGACGGCAGGGTTGGCGGATGTTCCTTTACATCACACTTGGCACCAACGACCTTGACCGCGCGATGCGGTTCTATGACCCGGTTATGGCGACGCTGGGTCTTGACCGGGCCCGCACGCTGGAGGGCGAGATCGGCTATGCCGCGCCGGGGGATAGCCGTTGCCGCCTTTGGGTGACGCGGCCTTTCGATGGGCGTCCCGCCACGGTGGGCAACGGGTCGATGCCTGCGCTTGTGGCCGCAACGCGGGCGGCGGTGGACGCGTTCCACGCCGCCGCCTTGGCGCATGGCGGAAGCGATGAGGGTGCGCCGGGGTTGCGGCCCTTTGGCCCATCCTTCTATGCCTGCTATGTGCGCGATCCTGACGGCAACAAACTGTCGGCAGTTTGCGAGGGCGGGGCCGAGGGGTGACGCGCCCACTTGCGCGCCTGTCCCCATACGCCTAGATAGGCGCGTCAGATCGCGGAAAGCCTGCCTTATGGAAAATGTCGTCCTCACCATCCACCTGATCCTTGCGCTGCTGCTGGTCGGCGTTGTGCTGCTGCAGCGGTCAGAAGGGGGCGGGCTTGGCATGGGCGGTGGCAATTCCGTGATGACGGGGCGCGGTGCGACGACCGCGCTTCAAAAGCTGACATGGCTTTTCGCGGTGTGTTTCATCATCACCTCGCTGACGCTGACCTATTTCGCGGCGCAGGGCGCAGGCGGCGGGTCGGTGATCGACCAGATCGGCGCGGATGCCCCGGCACCGGAACCGGGCGAGGCGCCGCTTGGGTCTGATCTTCTGCCCCCGGCACCGGCGGATGCGCCCCTGGCGCCGCCCGCGGCTGATGCCCCGGCAACCCCGCCTGCGGCCAATCCGTAACACCACCTATTGACGCGAATACCACGGGACGGCCCGTATCTTGCGGCCCGGTTGCAAGCCGGGCCGAGGTCGGGTAAGGCTTAACTCCCGTGATGGTGCGATTCCCTTGCAGGGTTTCACATCGCCCCTTTGACCAGACATCACGGGAGATCCGACCTTGGCGCGCTATATCTTTATCACCGGCGGCGTGGTGTCCTCATTGGGCAAGGGGCTGGCTTCGGCGGCACTTGGGGCGCTGTTGCAGGCGCGGGGATATACGGTGCGGTTGCGCAAGCTAGACCCCTATCTGAACGTCGATCCCGGCACGATGTCGCCCTTTGAACATGGCGAGGTCTTCGTGACCGATGACGGGGCGGAAACCGATCTGGACCTTGGGCATTACGAGCGCTTTACCGGCGTGCATGCGCGGCAGACCGACAGCATCTCATCCGGGCGCATCTATTCCAATGTGCTAGAGAAGGAACGGCGGGGGGATTACCTCGGCAAGACGATTCAGGTCATTCCGCATGTGACCAATGAGATCAAGAATTTCCTGCGGATCGGGGATGACGAGGTCGATTTCATGCTGTGCGAGATTGGCGGCACAGTGGGTGATATTGAAGGGCTGCCGTTCTTTGAGGCGATCCGGCAATTCATCCATGAACGCCCGCGCGGCCAGTCGATCCTGATGCATCTGACGCTTTTGCCCTATCTCGCGGCAAGCGGGGAGTTGAAGACAAAGCCAACGCAGCACTCAGTGAAGGAATTGCAGTCGATCGGTCTGGCGCCTGATGTGCTGGTCTGCCGATCGGAACATCCGATCCCGGAGAAGGAGCGCGAAAAGATCGCACTGTTCTGCAATGTGCGGAAAGAGGCGGTTATCCCCGCCTATGACTTGAAGACGATCTACGAGGCACCCCTTGCCTATCACAAGGCTGGGCTGGATCAGGCGGTGCTGGATGCCTTTGGCATCACACCCGCGCCGAAGCCGAACCTTGCGCGGTGGGAGGATGTGATGGATCGCATCTCGCATCCCGAGGGCGAGGTGCGGGTGGCCATTGTAGGGAAATATACGCAGCTGGAGGACGCCTATAAGTCGATTGCCGAGGCGCTGACCCATGGCGGGATGGCCAATCGCACCAAGGTGCGCGCCGAATGGATCGATGCCGAGATCTTCGAGCGTGAAGACCCCGCCCCCTATCTGGAGAATTTCCACGCGATCCTTGTGCCCGGCGGGTTCGGGGAACGGGGGACGGAAGGCAAGATCAAGGCCGCGCAATTCGCGCGCGAAAAGAAGATCCCCTATCTGGGCATCTGTCTTGGAATGCAGATGGCGGTGATCGAGGCGGCGCGGAACTTGGTCGGCCTTGCCAATGCGGGGTCGGAGGAATTCGACCATGAGGCAGGCGAGAAGCGGTTCACGCCTGTCGTCTATCACCTGAAGGAATGGGTGCAGGGCAACCATGTCGTCGCGCGGAAGGTGACGGATGACAAGGGCGGCACGATGCGGCTGGGGGCCTATACGGCGCATCTGAAGGATGGGTCGAGGGTCGCGCAGGTCTATGGCGAGGCGGTGATCGAGGAACGCCACCGCCATCGCTATGAGGTGGATATCCAGTATCGCGACAAGCTTGAGAAATGCGGGCTGATCTTTTCCGGCATGTCCCCCGATGGGCGGCTGCCCGAGATCGTGGAGGTGAAGGATCACCCGTGGTTCATCGGGGTGCAGTTTCACCCGGAGCTGAAGTCGAAGCCCTTTGCGCCGCATCCGCTCTTTGCCGATTTCGTGCGCGCGGCGGTGGAGGTGAGCCGGCTGGTGTAAAGCGAAATCTGACGCAGATTTCGCGGCGTTTTCTGCGCGCAGAAAACGGGTGATGACCGGCGGGAGCCGGAATTTGCGTCAAATTCCGGTGCGTTTCCTGTGTCAGGAAACGCTTTCGCGGTCGGACCATGTCGATCTTCGTGGCAGCCTAGCCCAGAATTGCCGCCATGGCGGGGCCAACTTCGTGCCAGCCTTCCCAGATCATCTTCAAGGCCACATAGACGATGATCGCCAGACCCACATAGGCGATCCAGCGGTGGCGGCTGAGAAGCCGCGCGATGAAGCTGGCCGCAAGGCCCATCAGCGCGATGGAGAGGGCAAGGCCAAGGATCAGGACGGACGGATGTTCCCGCGCCGCCCCTGCGACGGCGAGGACGTTATCAAGGCTCATGGAGACATCGGCGATGATGATCTGCACCGCCGCCTGACGGAAGGTCTTGCGCGGTGCGGGTGCAACGATGCCGTCCCGGTTGAGGTCGGCATCGGCGAGCGCCTCTTGCGCGGTCTCTTCCTCGGCGGCGTGGCCTTCGCGAAGTTCGCGCCACATCTTCCAACAGACCCAGAGGAGAAGGATACCCCCCGCCAGAACCAGCCCCGTCACCGCCATGAGTTGCGTGGTGACCATGGCAAAGACGATGCGCAGCACGGTTGCGGCAAGGATGCCCACAAGGATGGCCTTGGTGCGCATCTCTTTCGGCAGGCCTGCGGCGGCAAGGCCGATGACCACGGCATTGTCGCCCGCTAGCACGAGGTCGATGGCGATGACCTGCGCCAAGGCGGTCAGGCCCTCGGCGGTGAAAAGTTCGAACATGTCCCTCGGTTCCCTTTTGGGTTTTGGTTTGGCTACGCCTGTGGCGGGGCGCTGTAAATCGGGCAGTTCGGCGCGGCGCAAGAAAGGGCCGTTCTTGCATCACCGCAGCATCAGGCCCGCTTGCGCGGGGCGCGGCTTCCGGGTTAGGCGGGGACATGCTTTCCTATCAGCACAGCTATCACGCGGGAAACCTTGCCGATGTGCAGAAGCACGCGCTTTTGTGCTGGACGCTCGAGTATCTGACGCGCAAGGACAAACCGCTGTCCTATATCGAGACCCATTCCGGGCGCGGGCTTTACGATCTTTCGGGGGCAGAGGCGGAAAAGACCGGCGAAGCGGCCTTGGGGATCGCGCGCATCGAAGGGGCCTTTTCGGCGGATCACCCTTATCGGCGGTCGCTGGCCGGGGTGCGGGCGCTGCATGGGGCGCAGGCCTATCCGGGGTCGCCGCTGCTGGCGGCGATGGGGCTGCGCGAGGGCGATGTGATGCATCTGGCGGAACTGCATCCGCAGGAACATGCGGCGCTGGTGACGCTTTTGGAGCCATGGGGGGCGCATATCCAAAAGCGGGACGGGTTTGAGATGGCGCTGGCGATCACCCCGCCCACGCCCCGGCGGGGGATGCTGCTGATCGATCCATCCTATGAGGTGAAGGCGGATTATCAGACGATCCCGAAATTCATCGGGCAGATCGCGCGCAAGTGGAATGTGGGGATTATCGCGCTGTGGTATCCGATCCTGACAGATGGCCCGCATCGCCCGATGCTTGAGGCGCTGATGACCGCGCATCCGGGGGCCTTGCGCCATGAGGTCCGCTTTCCGCCGGTTCGCGCGGGGCATCGGATGGTGGGGTCTGGGATCTGGATGCTGAACCCGCCCTTCGGGATAGATGAGGAATGCGCGCGGCTGGATGCGCTTTTCCGGGGGATTTCGGATGCTTGAATTCCGCACGCTGGACGTTTTCACCACGCAGGCCTTCACGGGCAATCCGCTGGCGGTGGTGTTGGGGGCGGATGGGCTTACCACGGCGCAGATGCAGACTGTCGCGCGGGAATTCAACCTGTCGGAGACGATCTTCGTGATGGCACCGCGCGATGCGGCGCATCGGGCGCGGGTGCGCATCTTCTTTCCGACGGCGGAAATTCCTTTTGCGGGCCACCCCACTATCGGATGCGCGGTGTTGCTGGCCGGGATGGATGCGGAGAGCGGAGATTTCGAGCGGCATCTGGTGCTGGAGGAGGAGGCGGGGCTGGTGCCTGTCACCGTCTGGCGCAGAGGCGGCGTGACGGAGGCAGAGTTTACCGCCCCCGTCCTTCCGCATGGGACGGAGGGGCGGGTGGATGGTTCCTTGGCAGAAGCCCTTGGTCTGACGCCAGAAGAGATCGGCTTTGGCGCGCATCGGCCGGGGATCTGGCAGGGCGGGCCACGGTTTTTGTATGTGCCTGTCGCCTCGCTTGCCGCGCTGGCACGGGCGCGGGTGATGCAGCCACATTGGGATGCGGTGATGGCGGCGGCGAGGGTGGATAGCGCCTATCTTTACACGTCCGGCGCGGATTGCGACGTCCGGGCGCGGATGTTTTCGCCCACGGCGGGCATTCCAGAGGACCCTGCAACCGGGTCGGCCACGGCGATCCTTGCGGCGCAACTGATGGCAAGCGGGGTCTTGAGCGATGGCGCGACGCGGTTCCATCTGCGGCAGGGCGTCGAGATGGGACGGGCATCGGACCTGTTCATGACGGTGGATGTCGCGGGTGGGGCCCTGCGCGCGGTGCGCATCCGGGGCGCGGCGGTGGCGATTTCGGAAGGCCGTATCACGATCCCGCAGCCGTGACGCGCGCGCCCTTGCCGCAGGCGCGGCGGGTGCTAATCTGCGCGCCATGCTGCAAGCCATCCTGCGCGCGCTGAGCGCCCCCGAACCCGCCCGTCTGCCCGAACCCGATGCGCGCCTTGCCTTGGCTGCGCTTCTTGTCCGGGTGGCAAAGACCGACGGCCTTTATTCCGCTGAAGAGGTGGAAAAGATCGACCGTATCCTGATGACCCGGCATGGGCTTGGCCCCTTTGAGGTGGCGAAGTTGCGCGGCGAGGCCGAAGATTTGGAGGCCTTGGCCCCCGACACGGTGCGTTTCACCCGCGCCCTTAAGTCGGCGACCGCGCTGGAGGATCGCGCGGCGTTGATGGAGGCGCTGTGGAAGGTCGCGCTGGCCGATGGGGTGCGCGATGCCGAGGAAGACAGGCTGCTGCGGATGGTCGCCTCTCTTCTGGGGCTGACGGATGTGGAATCGGGGCTGGCGCGGCAGAGGGCCGAACGGGCATGATCGCGTCGCTGCCGATGTATGACCGTCCGGAACTGCGGGCGGAAACGGATCGCTATTGGGCGCTGATCCGCGAGGAGTTGTCCGCGCGAGGGATTGCCGCGCCGGAGGCGCTGCGCCGGGGGGATGCGATGCTTATGCCGCACTGGGAAAGCGCGGACCTGATCCTGTCGCAGACCTGTGGCTTTCCCTATCGGGCGCGGCTGCATGGTCGGGTGGACCTGGTCGGCACGCCGGATTTTGGCAATGAGGGCTGTGCGCCGGGATATTATCGGTCAATCCTCATCGCGCGGGCGGATGATCCGCGCGGAGATTTCGCGGCATTTGACGGGGCGCGGATCGCCTTTAACGACGGGTTGTCGCAATCGGGTTGGGCTGCGCCGATCAATCATGCGGCGATGCACGACATAAGGCTTTTGCCGGGGGTCGAGACGGGGTCACATCGCGCCTCGTTCCTTGCGGTGGCCGAGGGGAGGGCCGACTTGGCGGCCATTGACGCGCTGACTTGGTCGCTGATTTCAGAGTTTGAGGATGTTTCGGGCGTGAAGGTGATCGGGGCGACGGACCCGACCCCTGCCCTGCCCTATATCACCGCAAAGGGACGGGGTGCGGGGGCAATCTTTGCCGCCGTGGCCGCAGCCATCGCGCGGCTTGCGCCGGAAGATCGCGCGCGGCTGCGCCTTCGCGGGATCGTCACGATCCCGGCCGAGGCCTATCTTGCCGTGCCCATTCCCCCCGCACCTGACCAGATCGCGCAAGAAAACTGATCAAATCGGCGGCGACGGTGCGTTCGCTATACCGAAAGGGCGTTGCATTGCCCCGGTTGATCAGTCTTACTCGGACCCCACATAAGACCCGATAACAACAAGCCTGCTGCCAACAGTGACCTCGTCCAATCCTGATACACCCGTCATCCGCATCCGGAACCTGCACAAGAGCTATGGCTCTTTGGAGGTGTTGAAGGGCGTCGATCTGACGGCCCGCAAAGGGCATGTCGTTTCGCTGATCGGGTCTTCGGGATCGGGGAAGTCCACGCTTCTGCGGTGCTGCAATCTGTTGGAAGACAGTCAGGACGGCGAGATCGAGTTTGAGGGCGAGGCCGTGCGCTGGAAAGGCGTGGGCATGGGCCGCCACCCCGCCGACAAGGCGCAGGTGATGCGGATGCGCACCAACCTTTCGATGGTGTTTCAGCAGTTCAACCTGTGGTCCCATATGACCATCCTGCAAAACGTGATGGAAGCGCCTGTGACAGTCCTGCGCCGCGATCCGCGCGAGGTGGAGGAGAAGGCGCGCGGCTACCTTGCCAAGGTGGGGATCGTGGAGAAATGCGAGGCTTGGCCTGCGCAATTGTCGGGCGGGCAGCAGCAGCGGGCAGCGATTGCGCGGGCGCTCTGCATGGAACCGCGCGCGCTGCTGTTCGATGAACCCACTTCGGCGCTTGACCCGGAACTGGAGCAGGAGGTGGTCAAGGTCATCAAGGCGCTTGCCGAAGAGGGGCGCACGATGATCCTTGTCACCCATGACATGAAGCTTGCCGCCGATGTGTCGGACCATGTGATCTTCCTGCATCAAGGAAAGATCGAGGAAGAGGGTCCACCCGATCAGCTTTTTGGAAACCCGCAGACCGAACGGCTGCGTGGCTTCCTTTCCGCCACGGCCTAAGGGCCGGGCAACCCAACACCAGCATCAAACCCTAGGGAGATACAGATGAAAAAGATGATGCTTGCTACCGCGCTGCTGGCGCTGACTGCGGGCGCCTCGCTGGCGCAGGACGTGGTGCGGATCGGCACTGAAGGCGCCTATGAGCCCTACAACTATATCGATCAGGCCACTGGCCAGCTGACCGGGTTCGAGATCGAACTGGGCAATGAGCTGTGCACCCGCGCCAGCCTGACCTGCGAATTCGTGCAGAATGCATGGGATTCGATCATCCCGAACCTGCAATCGGGCAACTACGACCTGATCATGGCGGGCATGTCGATCACGGCGGAACGCGACGAGGTCATCGATTTCAGCCAGAACTACATCCCCCCGGCTTCGTCGGCCTATATGGCGCTGACGGCGGATGCGAATACGGGCGAAGGCGCGGTGATCGCGGCGCAGACCGGCACGATTCAGGCGGGCTATGTGGCGGAATCGGGCGCGACCCTGCTGGAATTCGCGACGCCGGATGAAACCGTGGCTGCGGTGAAGAATGGCGAGGCGGATGCCGTCTTTGCCGACAAGGACTATCTGGCCCCGATCTCGCGCGATTCGAATGGCGAACTCGTGCTCTTGGCCAATGAAGTGCAGCTGGGCGGCGGCGTGGGCATCGGCCTGCGCGAGAGCGATACCGAGTTGAAGGACAAGCTGAACGCCGCCATCCAGTCGATGAAGGATGACGGTTCGCTGAACGCGATGATCAGCAAGTGGTTCGGCGAAGACGCGACGCTGTTTTGAGCAAATCGGGGGCGGCCTTGATGGCCGCCCCTCTTTCATCCCATGTTCGAATATTGCGCTGATCCTAGCCAACTGTCCGGCCTGACCTGGCTGAGCTGCTACCTGACCACAGGGACGCATTTCAATTTCTACTGGTCATTCCTGACCGTGCTGATGTTGCTGGCCGTGACCGCCCCGGTCGCGCTGGCCTTTGGCTTTGGCGGCGCAATGGCGGCACGGTCGCCCCTTTTGCCCGTGTCTTGGATCGGCAAGGGCTATATCGCCGCCGTGCGCGGCGTGCCCGACATCGTTTATTTCCTGTTTTTCGTGATCGCGCTGGATCAGGGAATCGAATGGACGAAGCATCTCTTCGTCTGCGACGACCTTGCGCAGCCCGTCTGGAACGGAACGGAATTCCGTGTCTGCCCGGCAGCCAAGGTGCCACTCGCGACATCTGCGGCGATCTGGCATTCGGCCTATGCCTTTGGCACGGCGGTCTTCACCTTTGCTTTGGTCTTCGGCGCTTTTGCGGCCAATGTGCTTTATGGCGCGATGCAAGCCGTGCCGCGAGCGCAGCTTGAAACGGCCGAGGCCTATGGGATGACGCCCCGGCAGGTGTTCCGCCGGGTGCTGGTGCCGCAGATGTGGGTCTATGCGCTGCCCGGCCTGTCGAACTTGTGGCTGATCCTGATCAAGGCCACGCCCTTGCTGTTTTTGCTGGGGATTCAAGACATTGTCTATTGGGCGCGCGAATTGGGCAGCGCCAAGACGAGCGGGAACAACCCCTATCCGCATGGCGATTGGCGGGTGTTCTATTTCCTTGGCCTTCTGGTCTTTTACCTTGCCTTCACGCGGGTGTCGGAGGTCTTTCTCGCCCGTCTGACACGGCGCCTGTCGCATGGGCAGGCCACGCTGGGCGGCGAGCAGTTGCGCAAGGCTGGGACCTGAGATGGAGCCGATGACCTGCCTTGAAACGATCCAAGCCTATGGGCTGCGGTCCATCGGGATTGGAGAACGGCTGCTGCCGCGATCCGACTTTACCCTGTGCCAGCATTTTACGCTCATCGGGTCGGGGTTGATCTGGAACATCTATTTCGGCGTGCTGGCGCTGTTTTTCGGGTTCTTCCTTGCCAATGCGCTGGCTCTGGCCAAGGCGGCGGGGTCGCCCTGGCTGCGGAAACCTGCGGAATGGTTCATTTTCGTGTTCCGGGGGTCGCCCCTCTTCATCCAGTTCTTTCTGGCCTATGAGCTTTTGGTCCTGTTGCCCAAGGCGGGGATCAATGTCCTTGGCATAACCATCGAGACGGCATGGACGACGCGGGCATGGGCGGGGGCGTTGTTCGTGCTGTTTTTGAACACGGCGGCCTATTCGGCGGAAATCTTCTATGGCGCGTTGAAATCGGTGCCGAAAGGGGATGTCGAGGCGGCAGATGCCTATGGCATTACCGGATGGTCGCGGTTCCGGCGGGTGCTGTGGCCCACCATGCTGCGCCTTGGCTGGCCCGCCTATACGAACGAGGCGATCTTCCTGTTCCATGCCACGACGCTGGTCTTCTTTTCGGGCTTTCCAGCGTTTCAGCAAAAGGGGGATGCGCTTTATTACGCGAATTATTTCGCCGACAAGACGTTTAACCCCTTCATCCCCTACCCGATCGTAGGCCTGTATTTCATCGGCCTGACGCTTTTGTTGATCTGGGTGTTCGGCGTGATCAACCGTCGCCTGAACCGCCATTTGCCGTCAAATATGCGCGCCAGAATCCGCTTGCGTCCGCAGGTGATCCGATAGTAGCCTAGATTTGATCAAATTCCCCGGACGGATGTCTGGGTTCGTCCAAGGGGCGGCGCCGGACATGGGGTCTGGATGGAAGGGGATCGAACACAGGGGAAAGACCGGGGCCGGGCCTATGCCCCCCCGTCTGGTGATAATGATGATGAAGGATTGGCTGAGGAAGCATCCGGACGTGCGGACCATCCGTGTGGCCGCTGTTGATTTGAACGGGCAGGCGCGCGGCAAGCGCATTCCGGCGCGGTTCGCGGAGAATGTGGTGAAGAACGGGACACGGTTCCCGTTTTCGGTCCTGAACCTTGATATCTGGGGCGAGGATATCGACGAAAGCCCGCTTGTGTTCGAGCAGGGCGATCAAGACGGGGTGTTGAAGCCCACCGAGCGCGGGTTCATGCCCATGCCGTGGCTGGAGGCACCGACGGCCCTGCTGCCGATCTGGATGTTCCGCGAAAACGGCACGCCCTATGAGGGCGACCCCCGCCATGCCCTGCGCGCGGTGGTGGAAAAGTTCAAGGAACGCGGCCTGACGCCCGTGGTGGCGATGGAGTTGGAGTTTTTCCTGATCGACGACAGCGGCAAGACCTTGCAGGTGCCGCCCTCGCCCCGGTCGGGCAAGCGGCGGAAGGCGGCAGAGACGCTGTCGATCCGGGCGCTGGATGCGTTCGACAGCTTTTTCACCGATCTTTACGACGCCTGCGAGGCAATGGACATTCCCGCCGACACGACCACGTCGGAGACGGGGCTGGGCCAGTTTGAAGTGAACCTGATGCATTGCGACGATCCGCTGCGCGCGGCGGATGATGCTTGGCTGTTCAAGATGCTGGTGAAGGGGCTGGCCCGGCGGCACGGCTTTGCCGCCTCTTTCATGGCGAAGCCTTATCCCGAATATTCCGGGTCCGGCCTGCACACGCATTTCTCCCTCGTCGATGAAGATGGGCGCAACGTGTTCGACAGCGGCGGGCCGAAGGGGACGGCGACGTTGCGCTCGGCCGTGGCCGGATGCCTGAACGCGATGCACGACTCGACGCTGATCTTCGCGCCGCACCAGAACAGCTATGAGCGGCTGGTGCCGGGGAAACATGCGCCGACGGCAATCTGCTGGGGATATGAGAACCGCACCAGCGCGATCCGCATTCCTGCGGGCAATCCTTCGGCGCGACGGATTGAACATCGCGTAGCCGGTGGGGATGTGAACCCCTACCTGATGCTGGCCGCGATCCTTGGCGCGGCGCTTGATGGGATCACGCAGGCGATGGAACCGCCGCCCCCGATCACCGGGAACGCCTATGCGATGGAGGATCTGCCGCAGATCCCGGATACATGGGAAGGCGCGATCGAGGCCTTGGAACACAGCACCACGGTGCCGCGTTTTCTGCATCCGGAGCTGATCAAGAACCTGATCCAGACCAAGCGACAGGAATTGCATTACATCGGCGAGTTGAGCGAGAGCGAGCGGGTGGAGCTTTACCTCGATACAGTCTGACAGGGGCCGAAGAATTTTCATCCGAAAATTCTTCTTGCCCCGCGCATGGCGTAGCCCTTGCCAGAGGTCGGGGCGCGCGCCTAGCTTTGACGAAACCTTGGATGGAACCAGATGCGGATCGGCATCCTGCAAACCGGCCTTGCGCCAGAGGCGCTCGCCCCCGAGATGGGGGATTACCCCGATATGTTCGCCCGCCTTCTGGACGGGCATGGCTTCTCCTTCCAGACCTGGAAGGTGGTGGAGGAGGAATTCCCCTCATCGGTCCATGATGCGGATGGCTGGCTGATCACCGGGTCGCGGCACGGGGTTTATGAGGATCATCCCTGGATCCCGCCGCTGGAGCAGTTCATCCGTGATGCCTTTGCCGCGCGCGTGCCGGTGGTGGGCATCTGTTTTGGCCACCAGATCGTGGCGCAAGCCATGGGCGGAAAGGTGGAGCGTTATGCGGGCGGCTGGGCCGTCGGCGCGACGGAATATGATTTCGGCGGTGAGATGCTACGCCTGAACGCATGGCATCGGGATCAGGTGGTGAAGGCCCCAGCCGGGGCCACGGTGATTGCAAGCAATGACTTCTGTGCCAATGCGGCGCTGCTTTATGATGACCGCGCCTTGACGGTGCAGGCCCATCCCGAATTCCGCCCCGAATTCGTCGATGGGTTGATGCGGACACGGGGCAAGGGGCTGGTCCCTGACGAGGTGATGGCCGAGGCTGCCGCCAAGCTGGACCTGCCCATTCAGGACAAGACCATGGCGGGACGTATTGCCGCCTTCTTCAAGGAACCGCGCGCCTGATTACGGGCGTGGCGGGCAACCCATAAACGCATAGTGTGACATATGTCCAAATGGACCGAGAAACTGCCCGAAGCGGCGCGCGATTGGATCGCGGGGCGTCGCGTGGACGAGGTGGAATGCATCATCGGCGACATCGCCGGGGTGGCGCGGGGCAAGGCGATGCCTGCCTCGAAATTTGCCAAACAGACCAGTTACTTCCTGCCCAATTCGATCTTTCTGCAAACGATCACTGGGGAATGGGCTGACAATCCTGCGGGGTCTTTCACGGAACCTGACATGATCCTTGTGCCCGACTTTTCCACCGCCACTGCGGCCCCGTGGACGGCGGATGTGACGTTGCAGGTCATCCATGACGCGCAGGATCAGGCCGGGAACCCCGTGCCCACCGCTCCGCGCAATGTCCTGAAGCGGATCGTGCAGCTTTACAATGCCGAAGGCTGGCAGCCCATCGTTGCGCCCGAAATGGAATTCTTCCTTGTTGCGCGCAACATCGACCCGAATATGCCGATCATCCCGCCCATGGGTCGATCAGGCCGCCGCGCAGCCGGCAAACAGGCCTATTCGATGAGCGCGGTGGACGAATACGGCAAGGTTATCGACGACATCTATGATTTCGCCGAGGCGCAGGGGTTTGAAATTGACGGCATCCTTCAGGAAGGCGGGGCGGGCCAGATCGAGATCAACCTTGCCCATGGCGACCCTGTGGCACTGGCGGATGAGATTTTCTTCTTCAAGCGGCTGATCCGCGAGGCGGCGCTGCGGCATGACTGTTTTGCCACCTTCATGGCCAAGCCCATTGAAGGCGAACCGGGAAGCGCCATGCATATCCACCATTCCGTGGTGGATGCGAAAACCGGGAAGAACATCTTTTCCGACAAGAAGGGTGGCGAGACGCCCGAATTCCTGCATTTCATCGCGGGCATGCAGACCCATCTGCCAGCGGCCGTGGCACTGCTTGCCCCTTACGTCAACAGCTATCGCCGCTATGTCCCCGACTTTGCCGCGCCCATCAACCTTGAATGGGGCCGGGACAATCGCACCACGGGGCTGCGCGTTCCGATTTCGGGGCCAGAGGCGCGGCGACTGGAAAACCGCCTCGCGGGGATGGATTGCAACCCCTATCTGGGGATCGCGGCCAGCCTTGCCTGCGGTTATCTGGGGCTGAAGGCGGGTAAGATGCCCCGCGCGGAATGCACCGAGGATGCCTATAACATGGAATCCGACCTGCCCTATAACCTTGGCGATGCGCTGGACCTTTTGGAAGAGGATGCTTCCCTGCGCGAGGTGCTGGGGGTGGAGTTCTGCAATGTCTATGACAGCGTGAAGCGGAACGAATACAAAGAGTTCCTGCAAGTCATCAGCCCGTGGGAGCGGGAGCACCTGCTGCTGAACGTCTGATGCCGATGAACCTTCTGCATGCCAATGACCGGGCGGGGGAATATCCCCCGTCCTATTACGCGGCCACAAGGGCCGCGTTCGGCCCCCTGCCCCCGTTGCAGGGGGCGGCGCGGGCCGATGTCTGTATCGTGGGCGGTGGCTATACGGGCCTGTCTGCCGCGCTGCATCTGGCGCAGCGGGGTCTGAAGGTGATCGTGCTGGAGGCGCATCGCGTGGGCTTTGGCGCGTCGGGCCGCAATGGCGGGCAGGTGGGCAGCGGTCAAAGGCTGGATCAGGATGCGCTAGAGGCGGCGGTCGGGCTGGCCGATGCCAAAAAGCTGTGGGATTTCGCGGAAGAGGCGAAGGACATGGTGCGCGGGCTGATTGCGGACCATGACATGCCGGTGCGGTTTTATCCCGGCATCGCCCATGCCTGTTGGAGCGACAGCGAGGTGCGCCATGCGGCGGCCTATGCCGAAAAGCTGCGCCGCGATTATGGCTATGATCAGTTGGAACCCCTGTCGCGCGAAGGGATCGGGCGGCTGATCCCGTCGGGCGTCTTTGCCGGGGGAGAGGTGGACCGGGGCGCGGGCCATGTGCATCCCCTGAATTATGCCATCGGACTGGCGCAGGCGGCGGGGGCGGCGGGGGCGGTGATCCATGAAGGGTCCGAGGTGACAGGCACCCAGCAAGGTGCGCGGCCCGTGGTGACGACGGCCCAAGGCCATGTGACCTGCGATCACCTGATCCTTGCCTGCAACGGTTACTTGGGCGGGCTAGAGCCGCAGGTGGCGGCCCGCGTGATGCCGATCAACAATTTCATCGTCGCGACCGAACCCTTGGGCGACCGGGCGAAGGAGGTTCTGGCCGAACCCGTCGCCGTGGCGGATACGAAATTCGTGGTGAATTACTGGCGCCTGTCCGAGGATGGGCGGCTGTTGTTCGGGGGAGGCGAAAGCTATGGCTATCGGTTCCCCGACATCATCAAGACGGTGCGGAAACCGATGCTGGAGGTCTATCCCGCACTGCGCGACGTGAAGATTGACCATGCTTGGGGCGGGACGCTGGCCATCACCATGACGCGCAACCCCTGTTTCCTGCGGGTGGCACCGAATGTCCTGTCGGCTTCGGGCTATTCGGGGCATGGTGTGGCCATGGCCACGCTGGCGGGCCGTATTCTGGCCGAGGCGGTGTCAGGACAGGCGGAACGCTTTGACCTGATGGCCCGGCTGCCCACGCCGCGCTTTCCCGGTGGGGTGGCCCTGCGCTGGCCGATGCTAGTTCTTGCGATGACATGGTATTCGATGCGCGACAGGTTGGGGCTGTAGCCCCGACTGTCGGCGGTTTCCCGCAAGCATAGGGGGGGAATTCGCCCCTGTCGTGAACTTGTCACTGGAAATGTGACATCCGTGCCTTTACAGAAAACTGAAAGAAGAGTTTTAGAAAAGGTGCAGGTATGGCCCCGGACGGACAGGTGATCGCCCCGAATGTCTATGATGCCGAACCGATCCCCGATGCAGCGCGGGCAGAGATCGACCGACTGCTCTCTTCGGGTGACCTGTTCCGCTACACCGCCCCCGAGAATGCGCCTGTGGCGCTGCTGGAGGCGGAATTTGCAGAGCTGATGGGCGCGCGCTATGCCTTGGCGGTATCCTCCTGTTCGGCGGCGCTGTTTCTGTCGCTTAAGGCGCTGGACCTGCCGCATGGGGCAAGGGTCCTGATCCCGGCCTTTACCTTTGCTGCCGTTCCCTCTGCCGTGGTCCATGCCGATTGCGTGCCCGTGCTGGTGGAAGTGGGCGAGAATTACCGCGTCGATATGGGCGATTTCGAAGCCAAGCTTGACGATGCGCAGGCGGTGATGATCAGCCATATGCGGGGGCATACCTCGGATATGGATGCGATCATGGCGCTGTGCGATGCGCGCGGCATTCCGGTGGTCGAGGATGCGGCGCATTCCCTTGGCACGCTGTGGAACGGCAAGAAGATCGGCACGATCGGCAAGGTGGGATGCTTCAGCTTTCAGTCCTACAAGCTTGTGAATGCGGGCGAAGGCGGCATCCTTGTGACGGATGACCCGGAACTGGCGGCGCGGGCGATCATCATGTCGGGCGCCTATGAGGAGAACTGGAAGAAACATCCGGGCCTGTCGAACAGCTGCGCGCATTGGCAGAACAAGCTGCCGCTTTATAACCTGCGCATGCAGAACCTTTCGGCGGCGGTGATCCGGCCGCAACTGCCCGAAGTGGCCCGGCGCGTGACGCAAGGCCGGGCAAACCATGATTGGGTCGCGGCACGGCTGAATGATTGCGGGTTGCTGCATGTGCCCCCTGCCCTGCCGCAGGAAGAACGCGCACCGGATTCCATCCAGTTCAACCTGAAGGGCGATTGGTCGGATGAGGCGGCGCGGGCCTTCCAGAAGGCGGCCAAGCGGCGCGGCGTATCGGTGCAGGTCTTCGGCCTGTCCGAGGGCAATGCACGGGCTTATTGGAACTGGCAATTCCTTGGCGATCTGCCCGATCTTCCGCGGACGCGGGCCATGCTGATGCGGGCCTGCGACGTGCGCTTGCCCGCCCGGCTGACGGAAGCAGAGTTGGACTATATCGCCAGCGCCCTGATCGAGGCGGCGCGCGAGGTGATGGGCTGAAGGCGAAAAATATCCGCGCTCACAAGGTCCGGAGGCTGTCGCCCAACCAGGGCCAGAGGGCGCGGGTGGGTTGCACCACCTGACGGTCAAGCAGACGCCGCAGGCGCACCGCTACCTCCCCCGGCATGTCGCGCAGAACACCAGCGCGGGCCTGAAGCGACAGGGTCCGGCCCAGCGCATCAAAGGGCAAGGGGCGCAGGTCCACCGCATCACGGAAGCGCGCGGCATGGTGCAGGGCCAAGGGCGTTAGGATCGTCCAGCCCGCCCCTGCCGCGACCATGGCGAGGATCGGGGTGTAGCTGTCCAGTTCGAACCGTGCGCCGATGCGCATATTCTGCCGGGCCAGATGCGCGGCGATCTGGCGGCCCATCAGGTGACGTGTGGTATATTGGATCAGGGGCAGGTCGGCCGGATCGGCACCCTTTGGTGCGACGGCAAGGAAGGGTTCGGCCAGCAGGGGATGCACCTCGCGCCAACCTTCCGCCACTTCGGTCGGGGCATCTGCGGCCACGACCATATCCAATGCGCGGTTCGAAAGCTGCTCCTGCAAGTGATGGCTGGCCCCTGTTTCCAGAAGAAAGCGACAGCCTTTCAGTTCCGTGGCCAGTTCCGCCAGAAGTTGCGGCGTCACCTCGGCGTCCAGATCCTCGATCATGCCGAGGCGCAGCGTCGTCAGCCCCGACAGGTCAGCCAGTGCAAGTTCGGCACGCGCCTCGGCCTCGGCGTTCAGGATCACTTGCGCATGGCGGCGGAACATGGTGCCCGCCGGGGTCATCCGCAGGGGCCTTGCGCTGCGGTCCATCAGCACTGCGCCCAACGCGGATTCAAGTGAGGACAGCTGTTGGCTGACGGCGGAGGGGCTGACGCCCAGGCGCCGCGCAGCGGTGGAAATCGCGCCCTCTTCGGCTGCCGCCAGAAAGACTTCGATCCCCCAGAGGGTGACGCGCCCCTGGCCTTCGGTCATGGGACGCCCCCTTTCCGTCGATCAGAGTTTCGAAAGCTTTTTCTGCAATTCGGCCAGTTGCCGCTTGATCTGGGCAAGCTCGTCATCTTTCGACGCGGTCTCGGCCGTTTGGGCCTCTTCCTTGCCCGGGCCGGACCCGCCCCAACCGGGCAAGCCGCCCATGAAGGCCTGCATGAAGACTTCTTGCTGTTTGCGCATCGCCTCAAACCCCGGCATCGCGGCCATGGGGTTGGGGAAGGCTGACAGGTTTTCCATCATCTTCGACTGGCCTTCGCGCAGCATTTCGAAGGATGCGGCAAGGAATTGGGGAACGACGGATTGCATTTCCGTGGTGTAGGACCGGACCAGATCGGTCAGCACATTGATCGGCAGGACGTTTTCGCCCTTTGCCTCATGTTCGGCGACGATCTGAAGAAGGTATTGCCGCGTCAGGTCATCGCCGGATTTCAGATCGACGATCTGCACTTCCCGCCCTGCCCGGATGAAGCCTGCGATATCCTCAAGCGTCACGTAATCAGAGGTTTCGGTGTTATACAGCCTGCGGCTGGCATAGCGCTTGATCAGAAGCGGCTTGTCGGTATCGGCCATAGGCCACCCTCCCCATTCCTTTTGCAACTGCAATGGCTGCATCGCAGAGAAGCTTAAGGCAGGGGTTTTCAAAAAGAAAGGGCGGGCACAAGGCCCGCCCAAAGCGCGTCCATCCGACAGGGAGGAGGATGCGGAGACGCGATACGCTAAGTCTTACTTCGCAGCCGCAGCGGCCTTCTTGGCCACCGAGGTCACTTCAGCGGTCGCCTTCTTGACAGCGGCGGTCGCGTCTTCCGAGAAGTCCTTGCCAGCGGCAAGCATCAGCTCGACCGTTTCCATTTGGACTTTCTTGGCGACTTCGGCGAAGGCGGCCATGTTTTCAGCGGCCATTTCAGCATAGGCCGAGGCGAAATCGGTCACCGACTTGGTGTATTCGGTCGGCTCGGTCTTGGCCTTGGACACGTCGCCCAGCTTGGCGATGGTGTCTTTGGTCCACTTGGCGGTGATCTCGGTCGACTTTTCAGCGGCTTCCAGAGCCACTTTCGACAGCTTTTCGCCCATCGCGGCCTGCGTCTTGAACGCGTTCTGCATGGCCGAAGCGTCGACCGGGAAGGAAGCCATCATGTCCTGCATGACTTTGGTGAAATCGGTGGTCTTGGTCATCTGTCTAACTCCTGGCGTGCCGGTCTGAAGGGCGGGTGAGCGGGTGTTTCCTGATGACGAATACATACATGCTGCAGCGCAGCATTTCAAGTCTTTTTCTGCAATGCAGCATTGCAAGCGCGGAATGTGTCTGGCAACCGGGAATTGTGCGCGACCTCAGGGACTTGGCGTCGCGGTCACATAGGTGCCCGGTGCCGGGGCCAGAAGTTCCGCCCCCGAATCGCCGGGGATACGCGCCTTGATCTTCTTGCCCGACCGCGCGGCCAGCCATTCCGCCCAGCGTGGCCACCAGCTGCCCGTGTTGTAGGTGGCGCCGGCCTTCCAATCCTCGGGCGTGCCGGCCACGGGTCCGTCATTGGTGTAATGGCCGTATTTACCCTTGGACGGCGGATTGATGATCCCGGCGATATGGCCGCTTTCAGAGAGGATGAAGGTCTTGTCCTTTGACCCCATCTGTTTGACGCCGTTAAAGCTGCCGCGCCAATGGGCGATGTGATCCGTCTCGCAGGCGATGGCGCAGAGGGGTAGTTTCACATCGGCCAGCGTGACAGGCTTGCCAAAGACCGGAAAGCCCGTGGTGGCAAAGCGGTCCTGCTGGCACAGGCCGCGCAGATATTCGACCGCCATCTTGCAGGGCAGATTGGTGCCATCGCCATTCCAGTAAAGCAGATCGAAGGCGGGCGGCGCCTCACCCATCATGTAGCTTTTGATGGCAGGCTGGTAGATCAGGTCGTTCGACCGCAGGAAGCTGAAGGTGCGCGACATGAAGAAGCGCGACAGGATTCCATCCTGTTCCGATTGCCGTTCAATCCCATTGACGAAATCGTCGTTGAGGAAGACCCCCACCTCGCCCGGATCGGAAAAATCGGTCAGCGTGGTGAAAAGCGTGGCGGATTTCACCGATGTGTCGCCGGCCTTTTCCAGATGCGCCAGCGTCAGCGACAGGGTCGTCCCCGCGATGCAATAGCCCACGCAGTTGATCTGCTTTTCGCCCGTAATACGCCGCGTCTCGGCCATGGCGCGCAGGTAACCGTCGCGGATATAGTCATCCAGCCCCACGTCGCGATAGCTGCCATCGGGGTTCACCCAAGACACGACAAAAACCGTAAAGCCCTGATCGACAACCCATTTTATCAGGCTGTTGGCGGGCTTCATGTCAAGGATGTAGAACTTGTTGATCCATGGCGGGAAGATCAGCAGGGGCGTCGCATGCACCTTTTCGGTCGTCGGCGCATATTGGATCAGTTCAAACATCTTGTTGCGATAGACCACCGCACCGGGCGTGGTGGCAAGGTTCTGGCCCACATGAAAGGCCTCGCGATCCGCCAGCGTCACGACCAGATCGCCGGAATTCGCCTCGATATCCGCGACCAGATTTTCAAGGCCTTTCACAAGGCTTTCGCCATCGGTTTCCACCGCGCGTTCCAGCGCGTCGGGATTCGTGCCAAGGAAATTGGTGGGCGAGAACATATCGACGATCTGGCGCGTGAAATATTCCACCCGCCGTTTATCCGCCGGATCAAGCGTGGACATGTCATCCACCGCCGATGAAATCGCCTCGGCGTTCATCAGATATTGCTGTTTGAGGTAGTTGAAGAAGGGATGCGTTTCCCACAGCGGGTTGGCAAAGCGGCGATCCTTGGGGGTGGCATCCGGCGGGGCTTTCAACTCTCCCTTGGCGAGCGTCTGCTGCGCCTCGACGTAATGCTTCAGGCTTTTGCCCCAGTAATTGATCTGATGTTCAAGGATCTTGGCCGGGTTTTGCATCATCTCGGCCAGATAGGCGGCGGCGGCTTTCATATAGACGTCGGGGGCAGGTCCATGCAGCGCGTTGTCGACGGCACGCCGCCGCCCCAGCGCCGCGACAAGGCGCTGCGACAACGCTTCGACCTTGGCGAGATTCTCGTTCAATCTAACGAGACGTTCGCCTGCGTCGTTGTCTTCCGTTGTCATGCGAATATTTCCCCCATATCCTCGCCGCTGTGCAGCATACCGCCACCTGCCCGGAGGGGAAAGCTGTGAATGCCGGTGATGGCCCACCCGGACAAGGAGACGCAGTTTGCGGTATATGTTCACCTACGACATGATGGAAACGGCTCGTAATACAAATGAGTGGCTTGGTGCCACCGCGCGCGCCATGGCCTCATACCCCGCCTTTGCGATGTCGATGAACCCAGTCCTGCCGCTGATGGCGGCTTGGGGTGAGGTGACGGAACGCACCTTCGGGCGCATGGTCGCCAAGCCGGACTGGGGCATTCGGTCCATCGTGGGGCCGGATGGCACCGACCATCTGGTCGACGTGAAGACGGTCGTGGAACGCCCCTTCGGTAATCTGGTGCAGTTCTTCGTGCGCCGCCGCGCGCCGATGGCCCGCAAGATCATGCTCGTGGCCCCCATGTCGGGGCATTACGCCACCTTGCTGCGGTCCACCGTCGCTTCGCTTTTGCCGGATGCGGATGTCTATGTCACGGACTGGCACAATGCACGCGACATCCCGGTGTCTTGCGGCAAGTTCGATGTCGAGGATTACACGCTCTACCTTGTGGACTTCATGCGCGCGTTGGGGCCGGATACCCATATCATCGCCGTCTGTCAGCCCGCGCCCCTGACGCTGGCCGCCACCGCCTATCTGGCGGGTGAGGACCCAGAGGCGCAGCCGCGCTCTCTGACCCTGATCGGTGGGCCGATCGACCCCGATGCCGCCGCCACCGATGTGACGGATTTCGGTCGCCGCGTGACGATGGGGCAGCTGGAACAGACGGTGATCCAGCGCGTGGGTTTCAAATACAAAGGCGCGGGGCGGATGGTCTATCCGGGCCTGATGCAGCTGCAAAGCTTCATGTCGATGAATGCCGAACGCCATTCCAAGGCCTTCGCCGAGCAGATCATGCGCGTCGCGCGGGGCGAGGCATCGGATCACGACGCGCATAACCGGTTTTATGACGAATATCTGGCCGTGATGGATATGACGGCGGAATTCTACCTTTCGACCGTCGAGCGTATCTTCAAGAACCGCGAGATTGCGAAGAACCAATTCACAGTGGCGGGCAAGCGGGTGGATATCGGCGCGATCACGCAGGTGGCGGTCAAGACGGTTGAAGGCGCGAATGATGACATCTCTGCCCCCGGCCAATGTGTGGCGGCGCTGAACCTTCTGACCGGGTTGCCGGATGAGAAGAAGGCGAGCCACTTGGAACCCGGCGCGGGGCATTACGGCATCTTCGCGGGCAAGTCTTGGCGGTTGAACATTCGGCCATTGGTGTTGAGTTTCATTGACGCCAATTCCGGCACGCCGAACCCGAAGAAGGCGAAGATCAGCCTCGCGGCCTCGCAATAGGGCGCAGCATCATCGGGCCGTTCAAGAAGGCCTCGATCCGGGCGGTGACGGCTTCGGGCTGCTCTAGCGTGGGCAGATGGCCCGATCCTTCGATCACCTCAAGCTTGGCATGGGGCGCAAGCTGGGCCGCAAAATCCTGACGGCGCAAGGGGATAAGGCTGTCCTCTGCCCCCGCGATCATCAGAAGCGGCAGGTTCGCGCGGCGCAGCGTCTTTTGCTGATCGGGGCGGCGTTGCAGGGCGCGAGATTGGCGCAGGAAGTTCCCCTCGCCCAGCGTCAGCGCCATGTCGCGCAAAAGCGCCATGATCTCATTGCGCCATTCGGACGGGGCAAAGGCAGCTTCGGGATATTCCTGCGTGACCACCTCTTTCAGACGGCCCGCCTTGGCCGCAACCATGCGCGCCTCGCGCGCGGCGGCCGTCGCCGGCGGTTCGGCCAGGGGATCGGTGGAAATCAGCACCGCGCGGCTGACCCGGCCATTGTCGCGCCGCAGGATATCCAACGCGACATCGCCCCCCAACCCCTGCCCGATCAGGATAAAGCGCGGTGGGGCCGTGGCAAGGATCGCCTCGGACATCTGTTCCACCGTGTCGCCTTGCACCGGAAGGGCCACATGCATGGGATGGCTGCGCCCCAGATGCACGATCTGCGGCAGGAAGATGCGCGCATCGCACAGCAAGCCGGGGATCAGAAGGATCGGTTCGTTCACAGCCCGCGCGCCCAATCGGCGATGATGGCGATGACGGGTTCGGTCTGGCCGGGCGACAGGATGTCGCCCGCGATCACATGCGAAAAGGGATCGTCATCGCCCTGCATCTCGCGCAGTTCCACCCGCGTCTGGCCGCCCCATGCGGCGATGACGGGCGGGATGCGGGAGGGATCGATCACCTGATCGGCCTGCGCATAAAGGAAAAGCGCAGGTGTCTGCGCCGCGGCGTAATCAGCAGCACGCGCTTCGCGGATCAGGCGGGCCATGGGATACAGCGCCGTGGTCGGATATTCGGTTGTCCAGTGGCGGGCCTGTTCTGCATTGATCGGCGTGAAGGATCGCGTCTCACCCGCGACCACGCTTCCCCAGCTTTCGATCAAGGGCGCATCCAGCAGCCATTGCGCGGGCGGGTGGATGCCGAAATTCGGAGAGACGAGAACTGTTCCCGCCAGCCCTTCGTTCAATTGCGGGTCGGTCGCGGCCAGTGCCGCCAGCGTGCCGCCCGTCGAGGTGCCCATCACGATGACCCGGTCGCCCAGACGGCGGCCAACAGCCATCGCCTCGGCCATGTCGAAAAGCCAATCCTCGGCGCTGGCCCCGGCCATCGCGGCCCCGTCGCGGCCATGGCCTGCGAGGCGGGTGAAGAAGAGGTTCGCGCCTAAGGCGCGGGCCACTTCATCCGGGACGGGGCGGATTTCGGCGGGGCTGGCGGAAAAGCCATGGACATAGACGATGGCAAGCGGCGTCTTTGCCCCCTTGGTCCCAGCCCAGAGGATGCGCTTTGCATCCCCCGGGCGAATGTCGGAAAATGCCTGCTCGCGCTGGTTGATATAGGCCTCGACATCGGCGGGGATGTTCGTTTCGGAAAAGGCGATCTGCCGGTCAATCCCGCTGCGCGGGACGGCGAACCACAGCGCCAGCGCCGCGATGACCAGAAGGACAAGGACCCGGCCCAGCCATTTCCCGAAAGCACGCATCACACACTCACCTCGTTCACCGCTGTGGCGATCATGGCAAGGCATTCGGGCGTTGAAAAGCGGTGATCGGCACCTTTCACCAAGGTCAGGCGCAGATCGGGGCAGTCGGCGTGATCCATCAGACGCAGCGCGACGGAAACCGGCACATCAGTGTCAGCCGTGCCTTGCAGGATGCGCACGGGGAACGGCAGGGAAAGCGGGGTGCGCAGGACCAGCCGCCCACGCCCATCCTCGATCAGGCGGCGGGTGATGGGGTAGCCGTCTTCGGAATAATCCGACGGTATGACAATGCGCCCCTGATCCATCAGGGCCACGCGCTGCGCTTCGGAAAAGCCTGCCCACATGCTGTCTTCGGTGAAATCCGGCGCAGGGGCGATTCCGACAAGGCCCTTCACCCGATCAGGCAGGGTGCGGGCAATCTGCAGGGCGATCCAACCGCCCATCGATGACCCGACAAGGACCTGCGGCCCTTCGGTCAGCGCCTTGATCATGGCCAATGCATCTTCGACCCAGTCACCGATGCAGCCATCCTCAAACGCGCCCGAAGATTGGCCATGGCCGGAATAATCGAACCGCAGGAAGGCCCGCCCCTGTGCGGCGGCCCAGTCTTGCAGGAACATCGCCTTGCTGCCCGTCATGTCGGACATAAAGCCGCCAAGGAAAACGATCCCCGGTCCCTGCCCTTCTGTCCGGTGATGGGCAATGCGGCGGCCCTGTGGGGTGGTCAGATATTCGGTCATCGGAGCCTCCTTCATCGCCTAGGACATAGCGAAGCGCGGGCTGGGATGCCACAGGCGGCACCACGGGCCGTGGGTCGCGCCTTGCCCACCGTTGACAATCCGCCCCGCCCCGCGCAGGAAGGCGGCAGATAACCCGCAACCGGGCGTTCCGTGGGCGCCAAACCGACGAGGAGCATGGCCATGAGCCAGATTTCCCTGACATTCCCCGATGGCAATATCCGGCACTTCGACGCGGGCGTGACGCCTGCGCAGGTGGCGCAGGCGATTGCGCCGTCACTCGCCAAGGCGGCGATTTCGGCCATGATCGATGGCCAGCATTGGGATCTTCAATGGCCGATCCATGCCGATGCCCGTATCTCGATCAACACGATGAAGGATGACGGTCCGGCGCTGGAACTGATCCGGCATGACCTTGCCCATATCATGGCCCGCGCGGTGCAAGAGATTTGGCCCGATGTGAAGGTCACCATCGGCCCGGTGCGCGATTACGGCTGGTTTTATGATTTCGACCGGGCGGAACCCTTTACCCCCGATGACCTTGGCCAGATCGAGGCCAAGATGAAGCAGATCATCAACGCCCGCGACCCCGTCCGCACCGAGATTTGGTCCCGCGCCGATGCGTTGGCCTATTACGAAGAGCGCGGCGAACCCTATAAGATCGAACTGGTCCACAAGATCCCCGAAGATCAGGACCTGCGCATGTATTGGCATGGGCATTGGCAGGATCTGTGCCGTGGCCCGCATTTCCAGCATACGGGGCAGGTGCCTGCGGATGCGTTCAAGCTGACGCATGTGGCGGGGGCCTATTGGCTGGGCGATGCCAGCCGCCCGATGCTGCAACGCATCTATGGCGTGGCCTTCAAGAACCGCGACGATCTGAAGGCCCATATGACCATGCTGGAAGAGGCCGCGAAACGCGACCACCGCAAGCTGGGCCGCGAGATGAACCTGTTCCACATGCAGGAAGAGGCGCCGGGCCAGATCTTCTGGCACCCGAATGGCTGGACGATCTACACCACGCTGCAGGATTACATGCGCCGCCAGCAGCGCCGGGATGGCTATGTCGAAGTGAACACCCCGCAGGTCGTGAACCGCAAGCTGTGGGAGGCGTCCGGTCATTGGGAAAACTACCGCGAGAACATGTTCATCGTGGAGGTGGACGAGGAAGGCGCGCGGGAAAAGGTCGTCAACGCCCTGAAGCCGATGAACTGCCCCTGCCATGTGCAAATCTTCAATGTGGGGCTGAAATCCTATCGCGACCTCCCGATCCGCATGGCGGAGTTCGGGTCCTGCGCGCGGTATGAACCATCGGGCGCCTTGCACGGCATCATGCGGGTGCGCGGCTTCACGCAGGATGACGCGCATATTTTCTGCACGCTGGATCAGGTGGAATCCGAGTCGAAGAAGTTCATCGAATTTCTGGCGAAAATCTATTCCGACCTTGGCTTTGACAAATGGCGGGTGAAGCTGTCCACCCGGCCTGAAAAGCGCGTGGGATCGGATGAAATCTGGGACAAGATGGAAGCGGCGCTGGCCAATGCCTGCATGGCGGCTGGCTATCCCTATGAGTTGTTCCCCGGCGAGGGGGCCTTCTATGCGCCCAAGCTGGAATTCGTGCTGACCGACGCCATTGGACGGGATTGGCAATGCGGGACGCTGCAGCTTGATCCCAACCTGCCTGAACGGCTGGATGCCTCTTATATCGGCGAAGATGGGGCCAAGCATCGCCCCTTCATGCTGCACCGCGCTTGCCTTGGGTCTTTTGAACGCTTTATCGGCATCCTTATCGAAAACCACGCCGGAAAGTTGCCCTTCTGGCTGGCGCCGCGTCAGGTGGTGGTGGCCTCTATCGTGTCGGATGCCGATCCTTTCGTGGAAGAGGTGGTGACCGCACTGACCCTTGCCGGGGTGCGGGCCGAGGCGGATATGCGCAACGAAAAGATCAACTACAAGGTGCGTGAGCATTCCGTGGGCAAGGTGCCGGTCATCCTTGCCGTGGGGATGAAAGAGGTTGAAGAGCGCACCGTTTCCGTCCGCCGTTTGGGCGAAAACCGGACCGAAACCATGTCGCTTGATGCCATCGTGGCCGAACTTTCCGCCGCCGCACTGCCCCCCGACATGCGGTGAAAATCTGGGGGAAAGAGGGCTGTTGGCCCTCTTTTTCCCTTGATGCGGACGATTCACATTCTGCCCAGAAAACAGTCAAATCGCTGATTTTCCCCTTGTTTCATTGGGTTGCAGCCTGATTCCCGGCCCCTTAAACGGGCTTGATTTTCATCCGCGCTTTGGCATGATTTTCAACTGTGACGACAGACTTCTACCGCCTTCCCTGCGACGCACAGGCAAGTGGATAAAGGAAGACCTGGCTTGCACGGCCTGACGGTAATATCGCCGCAGGGGGGTAGTTGAAGGAGAAGCGGCATGCCGACCGGCACCGTGAAATGGTTCAATACGACAAAGGGTTACGGGTTCATCGCGCCCGATGACGGGGGCAAGGACGTGTTCGTCCATATCTCGGCGGTAGAGCGGGCGGGGCTTAAGGGCCTGAACGACAACCAGAAAATCGCCTATGAACTGCAATCGGGCCGCGACGGGCGCGCTTCGGCAAGCGACCTAAAGCTGCTGTAAGCCTCTATAACCCATTGAAAGGTAAGGCCCGCCGCTGCGGTGGGCCTTTTCCTTACAGAAGTTTCGCCTGCACCGCGTCATCCCAGCCGAGGTGCCAGTCTGCGCCGTTGCGGATGACGGGGCGTTTCATCACCGTGGGTTGGGCGGCGATTTGCGCCTCAGGCTCTGACGCCTTGAGGAAATCGTTGAAAGCCCGATAGGTGGTCGAGGATTTGTTGATCACCCGATCCCCGAATTCCTGAACGATTTCAGCAATTTCCCCTTCGGTCAGGGGCTGTGCGCGGACATCGCGGAAGGTCACGTCATGGCCTGCCCCTTGCAGCGCCTTCAGCGCCTTCTTGCAGGTATCGCAGGTCGGAATGCCATAAAGGATCATCGTCTTCGCCCCCATCTTCGCCCGTCACATCGCCCGTCACATCGCCCGTCACATCGCTTGTGCCGCCTTTTGTGCCGCCTTTTGTGCAGCAAACTGTGCATACGCAACGAACGGTGTCTTCGCCAGTGGTTAACCTACCACCGCCCGGGTGATTGCCACCCCCGCCCAAGCGGAAAGCCCGGTCAGCACCGTGCCCCAGATCGTATCGGTGGCCACCATCTGCCAATGCCAATCCTTCATGATGGCATAGGAGGTGAATTCATAGGTGCCATAGGCCATCGCCCCGATGATCGCCGCCGGGATCAGGACGGGTGCCCCCGTCCGCAATGCCGGGATCGACACCAGAAAAAGAAGCCCCGCCACATAGGCAAGGTAGAAGGCCGCCGCCGGGGCCATGCGGATGTTTTCCAGCATCAAGGCGCCGATATGGCGGTCGAAAAGCGGCTTCATCACGAAGGTCAGCATGATCGCATCAAGGATCAGGAAGACGGCGGCGGTGGAAAGGTAAAGGACGGCGATCTGCATCTGAGGCTCCTGTCGGGGGCGACAGATAGCACGGGCAGAGGTGGGGGAAAGGCCCTGCTTCCCCTTGGCAACCCCGGCACACCTGTTGAGGCTAACCCCCGACCTTTTCACGTGGCCGCGCTTCAAGCTCGGCAAGGGATTGGCGCAGCCTTTCGGCATTCTCTTCCGATTCCATCGCACTTTGCGTCACCACATCGCGCAGACGTGGCGGAAGTTGTGCCAGCCGACCATTCGGGAACAGGACATCAATCATCGCGCCCACTTCCAGATAGGTCAGCGGGCGTGGCGGACCGTTCAGCCTTTGCCGAAGCATCGCGATGGGGCCGATCCCGAAATGGGATTTGATCACGTCGAGAGGGGCCTTGTGGGTGAGAAGGTCAAGAAGGAAGGGTTCGAAGACCCGCCCCTCCACCTCATCGCTGACGGGGGTCTGCGGGTCGCGGTCATAGCCGAAGGCTTCGTAATCATCGCGGTAGAGATGATCGATCATCTCGTAATCCTCGTCGTCGAAGAGCGAAAGGTCGACCTTGTGCTGGGTGGAATGACGCGACTTGTCGGCCATCGGCAGGCGGAAATCGTCGAAGACCAACGCTTCTCCCGTCCGCTTTAACGCCTCAAGCCGGAAGACCTTGGCATAGCGGACACTGCCCCAGAACAGGTTCACGACCTGCGGCGCGACATGGGGGTTGATGTCTTGGCGTTGCAGGCGGAGTAGACCCCGAAGCACCGCCTTGGGTTTGTGCCGCCGTTCGGGATTAAGGCCCACGCTTTCAAGGATATGGATGCCCGTGGGCGAGCGCGGGCGATGCACCTTGTTGAAATAGGCCGAGATGAAACGGCGGCGCGGATGCCGGACCATGGAAAAGACAGTGAAATTGCCGTCTTTCAAAGCCTGGGCCAGACCGGGGCCTTTGGCGAAAGGTGTCTCGGCCCGGCGGTGGACCCAGCCGATATTGTCGACGACCGCCCCGGCCTCGGGCGCGAATGCATCGATCAGGGACCACTTCACATTGGTGCAGGCCACCTTCGCATTGTTCATGTAGAGAAGGTTCGATCCGGGGACGAAGTGGATCACCGCACTCAGCCGATGCGCGGCGAGGGATCGGTAGGATTTGACCATGACGGGGCCTTGTACTGATTACACCCTTCAAAAGGGACGGCATCAGGGGCGAGAGGTCAAGGGGCTTGGGTTCTGAGGCGAGGGGCCGTGCCGAAAACTTCCTACCGGGTCGCGTTCCGCCGCGACGTGAGCGGCAGTTCGTAATCACCTGCACTGCCTACCGCACCCACTCCCGCAGCAGGCAGCCCGGCCCGCTTTCGCGGAGGCGTCGCTCCCAGATCACGCGCCATTCGGTTTCGTCGAAGGCGGGGAAGAAGGCGTCGGCGTCTTCCACCTCTGTCTCTACCTCGGTCACCAAGAGCCGATGGGCCAGCGGCAGGAGGGCCTGATAGATCGCGCTGCCGCCGATGCCGTAGATGCGGGCATGGCCTGCGGCTTGGGCCATCTTAACCGCCGCCTCGGGGTTGGGCGCGGTGGTTTCCCAAAGCGACGGATCGCGCGTGACCACGATGTTCAGCCGGTTTTTCAGGGGCCGGAAGGGCAGGCTTTCCCATGTGCGCCGCCCCATGATGATCGCGCCGCCCGTCGTTTCGCGTTGAAAGGCGGCAAGGTCTTCGGGGGCGTGCCAAGGGATCGTATTCCCCTTTCCGATGGCACCACCGCGCGCGCGGGCGACGATGAGGGTGATCATACCGCCCCTCTCATACCGCCACGGCGGCCTTGATGGCGGGGTGCGGGTCGTAGCCTTCGATGACGAAATCCTCATAGCGGAAGTCAAAGAGCGAGGTCACTGGCCGCGCGATCCGCAGGGTCGGCAGCGGGCGGATGTCGCGGGCAAGCTGTGTCTGCACCTGTTCCATGTGGTTGGAATAGATATGCGCGTCGCCGATGGAATGGACGAAGTCGCCCGGTTCATAGCCCGTGACATGGGCGAGCATCACGAGGAGAAGCGCATAGGAGGCGATGTTGAAGGGCACGCCAAGGAACATATCGGCGCTGCGCTGATAGAGTTGCAGATGCAGCTTGCCGCCAAGGATGCGCACCTGCCACATCGTATGGCAGGGCGGCAGCGCCATCTGCGGCACATCCGCCGGGTTCCAGGCCGACACGATCAGGCGGCGGCTGTCCGGGCTGCGGCGGATCATGTCGAGCAGCGTCTCGATCTGGTCCACGCCCCCGAAATCGCGCCATTGGCGGCCATAGACGGGGCCGAGATTGCCGTCCTGATCCGCCCATTCATCCCAGATCGTCACCCCGTTGTCGTTGAGGTAGCGGATATTGGTATCGCCCTTCAGGAACCACAGAAGTTCATGGATGATCGACTTGATATGCAGCTTCTTGGTGGTGACGAGGGGAAAGCCATCGGCCAGGGGATAGCGCGATTGCAGGCCGAAATGGCTGATCGTGCCGGTTCCCGTCCGGTCGGTGGAGGGGATGCCATGGGCCAGAACGGTGCGAAGCGCGTCGTGATACTGCTGCATGGGCCTGATCGTGGTTTCTGAGTCGCTGGACACTATATATTGCGGTGGCGTCCGGGGCGACGGGCTGTGTACTGTGGGGCAAAGAAAAGGAGGGATGCAATGGGCATCAAATATCTGCACACGATGGTAAGGGTTCTGGACCTTGAGAAGTCGATTGCCTTCTACAAGCTCTTGGGGCTGGAGGAGACGCGGCGCTATGACAATGAGGGGGGCCGTTTCACGCTGGTCTTCATGGCGCCTCCGGGACAGCCGGAATGCCCGGTGGAACTGACCTATAACTGGGATGGGGATGATGGGCTTCCGTCAGACAGCCGCCATTTCGGGCATCTGGCCTATGAGGTGGATGACATCCACGCCACCTGCGCGCATCTGCAGGCCAATGGCGTGATGATCAACCGCCCGCCGCGGGACGGGCGGATGGCCTTTGTGCGCAGCCCTGACAATATCTCGATCGAGCTGTTGCAGAAGGGCGGGGCGCTGGAACCGGTGGAGCCGTGGAAGAGCATGGCGAGCGTCGGTCATTGGTGAGGCGGCAGCGGGGGGACAGCCGTCCCCCCGCACCCCCCTTTGCGCCCGGTGCGGATACGGGATCGCCCTTGGCAGCCGTCGCATGAGTATTTGGGCCAAGGTGAAGGGGCGGGTCAGAAGGACCAGCGGGTGAAAGTGTCGGGACCAAGGGTGGCGGTTTCAACGAGGCGCGGCCTTTGGGCGTCAGCCAGAGTTGAGAGGCCGAGCGGGCCGAGGACGGGGATGCCATCCGCACCGATCAGGCAGCCCGCCTGAAACAGGGCGAGTTCATCGACCAGGCGCGCGCGGATCAGGGCGGCGGCGAATTGGCCCCCGGCTTCGATCAAGATGCGGGTCAGACCTTCGGTGGCGAGGGTGTGGAAGGCCGCTGTCAGGTTCAGGTGGGGCCCTTCGGTCGGGATTTCGATCAACCGCGCCCCAGTCGCCTCCCATGCGGCGCGGGCCGGGTTCGGGGCGTCAGGGGCATGCAGGACCCAGACAGGATTTTCGCGTGCAGAGCGGCCAAGGCGGCCGTCGGGCGGGCTTTTCAACCGGGCATCGGCCAGAAGGCGCAAGGGTTGGTGGGCCGCCCCCATGTCGCGCGCCGTCAGGTCCGGATCATCGGCAAGGGCTGTGGCCGATGAGGTCAGCACCGCATCATGCGTCATCCGCATCAGATGGACGCGGCGGCGCGCGGCAGGGCCGGTGATCCAGCGGCTTTCGCCCGTGCCCGTGGCGATGCGCCCGTCCAATGTGGCCGCGAGTTTCAGCGTGACGAAGGGCAGGCCTTGGGTGATGCGCTTGAGGAAGCCTGCCTGAAGCTGCCGCGCCCGCGCCTCAAGCACCGCTTCGGTGACCTGCACCCCGTTTGCCCGCAAGCTGGCATGCCCCCGCCCCGAAACGCGGGGATCGGGATCGGTGAGCGCTGTCACCACGCGGGCCAGACCCGCAGCAGAGAGCGCCTCGGCACAAGGCGGGGTCTTGCCATGATGGGCGCAGGGTTCCAGTGTGACATAGGCGGTCGCGCCCTGTGCCGTCGCCCCGGCCTGATCCAGCGCCATGCGTTCGGCATGCGGACGCCCGCCCGGCTGCGTCCAGCCGCGCCCAATCACGCGGCCCTCCTTGACGATCACGCAGCCTACGGCAGGGTTTGGCCATGTGCGCCCCAGCCCCCGCGCGGCCAGCGCGAGGGCGTGGGACATATGGACCTCGTCTTCGGTCACATGCGGCCCGTCACTCGTCCGGCGAGGCGCCGGGGCGCAGTTCGCTGACGAATTTGTCGAAATCGTCTGCGGCCTGGAAGTTCTTGTAGACGCTGGCAAAGCGCACATAGGCCACGGTGTCGATCCGGGCGAGGGATTCCATCACGATCTCGCCGATCACCTTGGATTGGATATCGGTTTCGCCAAGGCTTTCCAGCCGGCGGACGATGCCCGAGATCATCTGATCGATGCGATCGGGATCGATGGGCCGCTTTTGCATTGCGATACGGATGGACCGTTCAAGCTTTGCGCGGTCGAAATCTTCGCGCTTGCCAGAGGATTTGATGACCACAAGGTCACGCAGCTGCACCCGTTCATAGGTGGTGAAACGCCCCCCGCATGCCGGGCAAAAGCGCCGACGGCGGATGGAAACGTGGTCTTCGGCGGGACGGCTGTCCTTCACCTGGGTATCGATATTGCCGCAGAATGGGCAGCGCATGGCCCCCTCCTTGCTTGTTGTTGGTTACGCCTGCCTCATGCCGGGGTGTTCCCCCCGGTTCGACGCAAACTATAGGGGCGCGGGCGAGGTTTCGGCTAGGGGGAAGTTAACGGCCCCATATGCAGGGGGCGTGATGTGTGGCGGCGGGGACTCAGGGGGTGGGGGTGAGGGGGGCGCCCACCTTCGGATGGGCATCGCGTAGGGCGGGGTTCTCCCCGCTGTTCGGATCAATAGTGGTAGCGGTATTGGGCGATGATCAGCGCCTCATCTTCCACCCGATAGACAAGGCGATGTTCGCGGTCGATGCGACGGGACCGATGGCCGGAAGAATCGCGTTTCAACGGCTCCGGTTTGCCCGCACCCTCAAAGGGATGCCGCTGACATTCCATGATCAGACGGTTCAGTTTGCGGAGCATCGCGCGGTCATTCTCGACCCGATGTTGATACTGGTCCCAGCCCTCGCCGTGAAACTCCAGCCTTATTCTTCTTCGTAACGCAGAAGTTCTTCCATCGTCTTGACGACCACTTTGCCCTCGCGTCCTTCTTGGATCGCCCGGTCCGGCGCCGCCTTGTTGGCGGGGGAGGCGGTCAGATAGGTGGTTTCGTCCATACTGGACCAGTCTTCCAAGCTGACCATGACCACAGGCCGACCGCCCGCGCGGGTGACAATGACGGGTTCGAGGTCATCGTTCACGCGGCCCATGACACCGGAGAGATTGGCGCGGAGTTCGGTGGAGGTGAGGGTTTTCATGGGTAGCAATGCACGTGCGGGCGTACATTTTGGCAAGTCAGGGCGTGCACTGCACGCGCGGCGTCTTTGCCTGCGATCTGTATGCAGACAAAACAGCCAAGAGATGAAGCGCTTCGTCACGCGCATTTCACCGTCATAGGTCAACGTGATAGTTCAACTCTGCTCACAAACAGGCCGTACCGTGTCCCATGCCCAAACAGCGTTACACGTGCCGACGGAAAAAGATCCGCTTGCCGTTCAAGCGAGAGACCACAAACGCTATCAAAAAACGGACCAGCGCCAAATAACACAACTTGGTTCTGACAATATCTTGTGCTTCCCCAATTCTGTGCAACGGTGACAGTCAGTTCTGTCTGCCCCCCGAAAAGGACGGCGAAACCGAGAGGCCAGCCGTCCTTGACCGAAATATAAGCGAATAGACCCACGAAAACGGGAAAGACGACGCAGAAAAGGCGTGATCGGAGGGCCAATGAACGCCGCGGTATCTCACGCCACAACACGATGGCGGCTGGCAAGCATACCAGGGACCCAAAAAATCCCCAGGCACGGGCTGGCCAAACGCTGATCCGGTTCCATTCTGGCGCCGTCACGAAATCCGCGATCAGGATAGCGAGTCCGATGGCGGACATAGGAACGATCACCAAAAAAACGGAAACTTGCATGGCCCGAATAGAAAACCGGTTCACTCGTTCCCAAACCATTTGGCACCGTTCATCAAAAGAAGGGGCGCCCCGCAGGGCGCCCTTACTTCACTGATCCAAGAAACTCCGCAGCTTCCGCGACCTGCTCGGATGCTTCAGCTTCCGCAGCGCCTTCGCCTCGATCTGGCGAATGCGTTCGCGCGTCACGCTGAACTGCTGACCCACCTCTTCCAGCGTGTGGTCGGTGTTCATCCCGATGCCAAAGCGCATCCGCAGAACCCGCTCCTCACGCGGTGTGAGGGAGGCCAGAACGCGGGTCGTGGTTTCTTTCAGGTTTTCCTGAATGGCGCTGTCCAAGGGCAGGATCGCGTTCTTGTCTTCGATGAAATCGCCAAGCTGGCTGTCTTCCTCGTCGCCGATCGGCGTCTCCAGCGAAATCGGTTCCTTGGCGATCTTCATCACCTTGCGGACCTTTTCCAGCGGCATCTGGAGCTTTTCGGCCAGTTCCTCGGGCGTAGGCTCTCGCCCGATCTCGTGCAGCATCTGGCGGCCTGTCCGCACCAGCTTGTTGATCGTTTCGATCATATGCACGGGGATACGGATCGTGCGCGCCTGATCGGCGATGGAGCGGGTGATGGCCTGCCGGATCCACCATGTCGCATAGGTGGAGAATTTGTAGCCCCGGCGATATTCGAATTTATCCACCGCCTTCATCAGGCCGATATTGCCTTCCTGAATGAGGTCGAGGAATTGCAGGCCGCGGTTGGTGTATTTCTTGGCGATAGAGATCACGAGGCGGAGGTTCGCCTCCACCATTTCCTTCTTGGCCTGACGGGCCTCTTTCTCACCCTTTTGCACCTGATTGACGATGCGGCGGAACTCGGAAATGTCGACGCCGATATATTGGCCGACCTGCGCCATCTCGGCGCGCAACTCTTCGACTTTTTCGCGCGACTTTTCCATCAGCGCCTGCCAGCCGCGCCCCGATTTGGCGGCCATGCGGTCCAGCCATGTCGGGTCGAGTTCATAGCCCTGATATTCGTCGATGAATTCGCGGCGGTTGATGCGGGCGGCATCAGCGAGCTTCACCATGCCGGAATTGATCGACATGATGCGCTTGTTGATCCCGTAAAGCTGATCGATCAGCGCTTCGATGCGGTTGTTGTGCAGATGGAGCGCGTTGACCAGCGTCACGATTTCCGACCGCAGCTTTTGATAGGCGGCTTCATCGGCGGCGGAATAAGAGGTGGTTTCCGACAGGGTGGCCGACATGCGGCGGTCCTGCATCTGCGCCAGTTTCGCGTAATCGCGCGCGATGATTTCCAGCGTTTCAAGGACCTTGGGTTTCAGCGCCGCTTCCATTGCCGCAAGCGACATGTTGGACGCCTCGTCATCGTCATCCTCTTCCTCGGCGCGCAGGATGGGGTTGCCATCGGCGTCAAGTTCGGGTTCGGACGCGCCACCGGCTGGACGGCGGGGGGCAGCGGCGGACATGTCCACGTCTTCCAGTGCCGGGCCATCCATATCGTCATCGCCATCAAGCGAGCGGCCAAAGGTCGCCTCAAGATCGATCACGTCACGCAGAAGGATGTCTTCGTTCAGAAGTTCGTCGCGCCAGATGGTGATGGCCTGAAAGGTCAGCGGGCTT
Organism: Fuscovulum ytuae; assembly: GCF_029953595.1. Taxonomy (NCBI): domain Bacteria; kingdom Pseudomonadati; phylum Pseudomonadota; class Alphaproteobacteria; order Rhodobacterales; family Paracoccaceae; genus Fuscovulum; species Fuscovulum ytuae. Next base: position 1,772,289 of record NZ_CP124535.1, read on the forward strand.
TCGCACAGCCCAGCGATCATCGTGTTGCGGCCCGCCTCGATCCGTTTGGCGATGGCGATCTCGCCCTCGCGGGACAAAAGCTCCACCGACCCCATCTCGCGCAGATACATGCGCACCGGGTCATCGGTCCGGTCCAGCGTTTCGGTCGTGGCCCCGACAAGCGCCACCTCGCGCGAGGTGGAGGTTTCCACCAACTCGCCCCCGGCTTCGCCTTCCTCGGCCTCTTCATCCTCGATCACGTTGATGCCCATTTCCGAGAGCATCGACATCACATCTTCGATCTGCTCGGACGAGGCCTGATCGGGTGGCAGCACGGAATTCAGCTGATCATAGGTGATATAGCCACGCTCGCGCGCGTCTGCGATCATCTTCTTGACGGCAGCTTGGCTCATATCGAGGGAGACATCGGCCTCCTGCTCGTCGGGCTTGGCGTCGTCAGTGTCCTTGAGTGCCATAAGTCCTCCTCGGGCGCGGGGGCGGGGGCAAGCGAATCGACTCGCGGTATGTCGAATCAATAACGCGAATCACGTCAGGTGAAAGGGTGCGGGCGGTGATTCTTTTGTGTTTATGGGGTTAATGGCGGCGGTTTGGTCGTTCAAAGCGGATGCTGTCGAACACTTTGCGCGCCTCGGCGAGTTCCTCCTTGTCCAGCGCGACCCCATTGGGAGAGATCACCGCTTCGCCGGTTTTGTCCTGCGGGCCACGCTGTGCCTCGGCCCTTGCTTCATTGGCCTTGGCGATGCGCCATGTCAGGCCTTCATCCGCCACGCCTTCGATATCTTGCGTGGCCTCTTCAATTTCGCGCCGCATGCCGCGTTCGGCCTGAAGGATGAACAGGTCCTGCGCAACGGCGAATTCCGCCTTTTCGGCATCGGACAGGTTCAAAAGCGCAGGCGCATTTCGGACATGGGGATGCGACAGAAGCGCGTCAAGCGGCGCAGGGGCAGAAGCCGCGATTTCGGCACGCGGATCGGACGCATCGGCATGGGCAAGGATCAGGTCGCGGATCAGGCTGTGATCGTCACCAGTGCAGTCCAGCCGCTCGAGCGCGGATTCGAAACGGCGGATCAGACCGGGATGGGCGATCAGGGTGGCAAGGATGACCGCCTCGCGCAGTCGTTCCTCGACCGGGGAGGTGGCAGAACCAAGGAGCGAGGCACGGGTCGTCGAAAGGGGCGCGACCGGCTGGAAGGGCTGCCGTCCCCCCCTGCCCTGCCCGCGCGGGGCGTAGGGGATAAAAGGCCGGGCGTTCTGACCGAAAAGCTCTAGCCGCAGGCGTTTGATATCCTCGCCGTAATGGGCGCGGATGGACGGGTCGGCGATCTTTTTCAGCGCCGCGCGCAGCACCTTGTCGAGCGCGGCCTTGCGTTCGGGGCTGTCAAAGACCTTTCCTTCCGTCTCGCGCCGCCACAGAAGGTTGACCATGGGCTGGGCCGCATCCAGCACCTTTTGCATCGCGGGCGCGCCTTGCGCCTTGATCAGATCATCCGGGTCCATCCCCTGCGGCAGAAGGGCAAAGCGCAGGCCTTTGCCCGCCTCCAGCATTGGCAAGGCAAGGTCAATCACACGCAGCGCGGCACGAAACCCCGCCGTGTCGCCATCCAGCGCGATGATCGGTTCGTCGCTGATGCGCCACAGAAGACGAAGCTGATCCTCGGTGACCGCCGTGCCCAAGGGGGCGACGGTGGCGCGGAACCCGGCCTCGGACAGGGCGATCACATCCATATAGCCTTCCGCCACGATCAGCGGCAGACCCTTCCCCGCCGCCTCGCGCGCGGGGCCGTGGTTGAAAAGGTTGCGGCCCTTGTCGAAAAGCTCCGTTTCGGGGCCGTTGAGGTATTTGGCCCGCGCATTGGGGTCCATCGCACGGCCGCCAAGGCTAATGGCACGGCCCCGTGCGTCGCGGATGGGAAAGATGATACGGCCCCGGAAGCGGTCATAAGGGGCGCCGCCCCCGCGCGCAGAGCCGTCGTCATCAGGTTTCGCGCAAAGACCTGCATCCACGATCAGATCGGGGGCAATGCCCTTCTGGGTCAGGGCATGGAACAGGCCCTGCCTCTGGTCGGGGGCAAAGCCGATCTCCCACCGATCCTGCGCTGCGGGCGACATACGACGCTTTTCCAGATAGGCGCGCGCTTCAGCGGCGGCAGAGGTCTTCAATTGCAGGCGGAACCATTTCACCGCCTCTTCCATCACCTGCGCAAGCTGTGTCCGGCGGTCTGCCTTCTCGGCGGCCCGTGGGTCGCGGGCGGGCATCTGCATCCCCGCCTCACGCGCAAGGATTTCGACCGCCTCCATGAAGGCCACGTTGTCGGCCTCTTTCACGAAGGTGACGGCATCGCCCTTCGCATGACAGCCGAAGCAATAATAAAACCCTTTCCGATCATCGACATGGAAGGAAGCGGATTTCTCCTGATGGAATGGGCAAGGCGCCCACCAATCGCCCTTGGCCATGTTGGACTTGCGCATGTCCCAAGTGACCTTGCGCCCCACGATCTGACTCAGGGACACACGGGTGCGGAGTTCGTCAAGGAATCCGGGCGGCAGGGACATGTATCCTATATCGGGTGCGGGCGGGCGGCTGTCCAGTGATCATAAGGACGGCGCATGCGCGCCGAAGCCTATTCTCCCCACCCCCGGCTGCGCCGGGCGCGGGGCCCGTTCAGGGGCCGTTCCGTCCCCCTTGGCGCCTTGCGCCAATTCACGCCCAATTGGCTCCATGTGAGCATGTCCACCCAGATGAAGGGACTGGTCTTCATCTTGGCCCAAATACTCATCTTGCGACAGCGCCTCCTTGTGCCCGTCAGGACGCCTTGGCGCGGGCCTCCAGCACCTCCAGCGCCTCGGCCAGTTCGGACCAAGCCGTGCGGGCCATGGAGCGGAACACCATCAGATCGAAGTCCTGCGCGCCCCTTCGCGTGATGATCGCCTGCATATGATTAAGCGGCGCGCGCGTGGTGCGACCGATGGGGAAGGCAGACAGACGCAGGTCAAGCGGGACAGGGCGCATCAGCGCGGCCTCGGCCATGGGGCCGGACAGGCTGAGGATGGCCCAACCATCGGTCTGATCGGTCAGCGCAGCATGGTCGGCCAAAGCCGCAGGAGCCTCGGCTCCGATCAGGAAGGCCATGTCCCGGCCCGTCCAAAGAAGCCGCGTCTCACCCTGCGCGACCAAGCTGTTGGGTTCGGGAAAGGAAAGCCCCAGCGGCGCGAGGATCGCGCCGACTTGGGGCTTTCGGCCCGGATAGGGGGCGATGGAGGTGATGGGACCCACGGCAGCTTCGGCCAGCGTGGTGCCCGCGCAGGTCAGCGGGGCTTGGCCCGCAAGGGGCGATTTCGCAATAAGATCAGGCACGGAGCTTCACTCCTTCCTTGTCGTGAAAGACGGGATCGGTGACTTCGGCCAAGATGTCGATCTTGCGCAGATGATCCACCACCCGGATCTTTTCCCCATGCCGGGCGCGGCCATTCTTGAGGAAGGCCAGCGCCAGATGGGCGTCGAAGGTGGGGCTATAGCAGACCGACGTTACATAGCCCTGATCCGTTTCGCGATGCACGCGCTCGCCGGGGATGAAAAGATGTGCCCCCGCCCCCATCGCCCCGGTCGCTTTCAGGCCCACCAGCTGATCACGTTCCGCCCCAACCATGCCGGGTCGGGCAGCGGCGGCCTTGCCGATGCAATCCTTCTTGGCGCTCACCATCTTTTCCATGCCGATGTCGAAGGCAGTGGTGCGCCCGTGAATCTCGGCATGGGTGATGAAGCCCTTCTCGATGCGCAGGACGTTCAGCGCCTCCATCCCGTAGGGACCGCCTCCCATCGTCTCGGCCCGCGCCACGAGGTCGCGGAACAGCGCCTCGCCATAGCGGGTGGGGACCGCGATTTCATACCCCTGCTCGCCGCTGAACGAGATGCGGAAAAGCCGCGCCTTGACCTTGCCCAAGGTCACATCCGCCACACCCATGAAGGGAAGGTCGGGCATGTCACCCAAAAGCGTGGCGAGCAACGCCTTCGCCTTCGGCCCCGCCACGGCAAACTGCGCCCAAGCCTCGGTCACCGACGTGAACCGCACATCCCAATCGGCGCAGAATGCCTGATGCACGAAATCAAGATGCCGCATCACCAGACCCGCTGCCGCCGTGGTGGTGGTCATCAGGAAGTGGCTCTCGCCCAGACGCGCGGTGGTGCCGTCATCCAGCACATGCCCATCCTCCCGCAGCATCAGGCCATAGCGCACACGACCCATGGGAAGGGTCGAGAAGGTGTTGGTATAAACAAGGTCAAGGAACCGCGCTGCATCCTTCCCCTGGAGGTCGATCTTCCCAAGCGTAGAGACATCGGCCACGCCCACGCTTTCGCGCACCATGCGGGTTTCGCGGTTGCAGGCCTCAAGCCATGTCGTCTCGCCCGGTTTGGGGAAATAGCTGGGGCGATACCAAAGCCCCGCTTCGATCATCGGTGCGCCCCGGTCACGGCTGGCCTGATCGGAGGTGAGGAAGCGCTGCGGCGCAAAGCCCGCGCCCCGCCCCCCCGCGCCCATGGCAGCAATCGAGGTGGGCACGTAAGGCGGGCGGAAGGTCGTCGTCCCGGTCTGCGGGATGCCGCGCCCGGTGGCATCGGCCAGCACGGCCAGCGCGGCGACGTTCGAATTCTTGCCCTGATCGGGGGCCATGCCTTGGGTCGTATAACGCTTCATATGTTCGACGGAACGGAAGTTTTCCTGCGCGGACAGCTTCACATCCTTCGTCGTCACGTCATTGGCGAAATCAAGCCATTGCCGCCCCTCCACCCCCGGCGTTTCCCAGAAGGGGGTGATGGCATAGGGCGCATCCTCGGCCTGCGGCAGGGGCAGATCGGGTGCCGTGCGGCCCAGCGCGGCAAGGGCCTTAATCGCCGCCTCTTGCCCATCGCGGAAGGCGCCCGCAGTGGAGAAGGTGCCGTTGCAAGCCCCGGCCGGGGTCAGGCGCGGGACGGCATCGGGCGCGGGAACGAAAGCCGCGATATCCTCGCGCCACAAGGGCCGCCCGTTCATGTGGCAGGTCAGGTGAACCGTCGGGTTCCAGCCGCCCGAAACGGCCAGCGTATCCACCTCAAGCGTCGCTGTCCCGCCCGCATGGCGGAAAGTGATTGAGGTCAGGCCCAGACGGCCCGCCGTCCCAGTGATCTGGGCGTTCAGATAGACGGGGCAATCCTCCACCACGCTGGCATCGGGGCGGGTGTCGAGGATCGCTGCCACCTGCACCCCCGCCGCCATCAGGTCGCGCGCCGTGGCGCGAGCGGCGTCATTATTGGCGATCAGCGCCACGCGCTTGCCCGGCACCACGCCATAGCGGTGCAGATAGGTGCGGATGGCCGAGGCCAGCATGATGCCGGGGCGGTCATTGTCAGGGAAGGCGATGGGGCGTTCCAAGGCCCCCGCCGCCAGCACGGCCTGCCCGGCCACGATCCGCCAGAAACATTCGCGCGGCAGATGCGGGGCGGGGGCGCGGTGCAGGCCCACACGCTCCAACGCGCCGAAAGTGCCATCGTCATAGGCCCCGGTCACGGTGGTGCGCGTCATCAGGCGGACATTGGGCATGGCCGCCAAATCGGCCAGCAGCCCATCCACCCAATCGGCCCCCGGCTGGCCATCGACGCGGATGTTATCCGCGACCAGCCGCCCGCCGATGCCAGCCTCTTCCTCGGCCAAGATCACATCGGCCCCGGACTGCGCCGCCGTCCATGCCGCCATCAACCCGGCAGGGCCAGACCCGATCACCAGCACGTCGCAGAAGGCCCAGGCCTTTTCATATTGCGCCTCGTCATGCCGGCCTGACAGGCTGCCCAAGCCCGCCGCGCGGCGGATGAGCGGTTCGTAAAGCTTTTCCCAGAAGGGGCGCGGCCACATGAAGGTCTTGTAATAGAACCCCGCCGACAGGAAGGGCGACAGCCGATCGTTGATCCCCAGCAGATCGAACTTCAAGGACGGAAAGCGGTTCTGGCTGCGCGCGGCCAGCCCTTCGAACACCTCCTGCACCGTGGCGCGTACATTGGGCGTCTGCTGGTTGCCCTCAAGAATTTCCACCATCCCGTTGGGCTCTTCCGAACCCGCCGTCAGAATGCCGCGCGGGCGGTGATATTTGAAACTGCGCCCCACCAGCCGCACGTCATTGGCCAAAAGCGCCGAGGCCAGCGTATCGCCCCGGAACCCCTGATAGGACACACCGTCGAAGGTGAAGGTGACGGGCTGGCTGCGGTCAATCAGCCCCTTTCCGGCAAGCCTCATGCGGCACCGCCTTTCCGGTCGGCCACCGCCTCGACGGCCAAAATCTCATGCGTCACGGTGTTGCGGGTGACGACCAGCCAGCTTGAACAGCCCATGTCGTGATACCAGAGGTCGCGCGTCACCCCGGCGGGGTTGTCGCGGTTGTGCAGGTAATCGTCCCATGCCTGCGGCGGGGCCTCGGCTGCGGGGCGGTTCAGGTAATCCTCGGACCCGTAGTAATAGAATTCGCGGCGGTCGCGCGCGCCGCAAAGCGGGCAAGTCAGGCGCATGGGCGGGTCTTTCCCTGATGGTGCGGGGGGTTGGCGGCGGATAGGGGCGCTGCCCCTCGGTCTGCGGCCTCACCCCGGCGAATTTGGGCCAAGCCGGAGTCCTGCCAAAAGGAAGGCTGCGGCTTCATCTTGGCAAAAATACTCCCGCCGGAGGCGCAGATGGATGCGGGGCGCAGGGGGTGCGGAGTGGTCATGGTCAATGCAGGTTGTGCTGGCTGCCCGTGCCTTCCTCGTCGAGGATATGGCCCGTGGCAAAACGGTTAAGCTTGAAGCGCGCGGCGACGGGGTGGGACTCTCCGGTCGCCATCAGATGGGCCATGCAGTAGCCAGAGGCGGGCACCGCCTTGAAGCCCCCATAGTTCCAGCCGCAATCGATGAAAAGGCCATCGACATGCGTCTTGTCGATGATGGGGGACCCATCGGGCGACATGTCCATGATCCCACCCCAAGACCGCAGGACCTTGGCCCGCCCGATCATGGGCATAAGCGTCATGCCCGCCTCCATCACATGTTCCACCATCGGCAGGTTCCCGCGCGAGGCGTAAGAGGCGTAGAAGTCCAGATCGCCGCCGAACACCAGACCGCCCTTGTCGGACTGGCTGATGTAGAAATGGCCCATGCCGAAGCTGACCACATGGTCGATAACGGGCTTCAGCCCTTCGGTCACGAAGGCCTGAAGAATATGGGATTCAATCGGCAGGCGCATTCCGGCCATGGCGGCGACCTGAGACGAGCGGCCCGCGACCACGATCCCCACCTTCTTTGCCTTGATCGCGCCGCGCGTCGTCTGCACGCCCGTGACGCGACCGTTTTCAATGTCGATGCCGGTCACTTCGCAATTCTGGATCAAATCGACGCCGCGCCTGTCGGCCCCGCGCGCATAGCCCCAAGCCACGGCATCATGCCGCGCCGTGCCGCCGCGCGGGTGGTAAAGCCCGCCATAGATGGGAAAGCGCGTTTGTTCGAAATCGAGATAGGGCAGCATCTCGCGCACCCCTTCCCGGTCCAAAAGGATCGCGTCATCCCCTTGATTGATCATGGAATTCCCGCGCCGGACAAAGGCATCGCGCTGGCCGTCGGAATGGAAAAGGTTGATCAACCCGCGCTGCGAATGCATCACGTTGTAGTTCAGGTCGATCTCCAACCCTTCCCACAGTTTCATCGAATGGCTGTAGAATTCGGAATTGCCGGGCAGGAAATAGTTCGCCCGCACGATGGTCGTGTTGCGCCCGATATTGCCGGACCCAAGATAGCCCTTTTCCAGCACCGCAACATTCGTCAGGCCGTGGTTCTTGGCCAGATAATAGGCCGTCGAAAGCCCATGCCCGCCCCCACCGATGATGATGGCGTCATATTCGGCCTTCGGGGCCGGATCGCGCCAAGCAGGCTTCCACCCTTTGTTGCCGAAAAGCCCTTCGGTGATGACCTTTAGCCCGGAGTAGCGCATCCCACCTGTCCCGTTCGCGAAGCGTGCCCAGCAAAGCGCCGCGCGGCGGAGGATGCAACCCCCGCCCGGCAAAGCCATTGCCGCCTGCGACAGGAAGATGTCGCTTTTCGCGACCTGTCCGCCGCCGATCTAGCGCGGGCCCCTTTGGCAAAGAACGGCGGCGGCGCGGCGAATCGCTGAACAGGCCGAAGAAAGGCTGCTTGTTTCACCAGCATGATCAGCAGCCGCGGAGCGAGCGGCTACGCCGCCCCGCCTGCCGATTTCTTGCGGCCGCCCAAAATTGCCTCGCTCAACGCGGCCTTTCAGGCGATTGCCATCCCTGTCACGCCTTTGAGGCTGACGAATTGACCGTCGCCGCCCGATCCATGCTTACCTATGGCGGGATGCGCGCAGGCACATCCCGCCCGCTGGGGTTACAACCCCTTGGACCGATAGGTCTGGGCCACGCGGCTGATCGACACGATATAGGCCGCCGTGCGCAGGTCATCGACATCGTCCCGCCCATGCCAGACCTCACGCATCGCGGCATAGGCGCTGCGCATCGTGTCATCGAGGCCTGATCGCACCAGCGCCAATTCATCCGACCCCGTCAGGAATTTTTCCTTGAAATCGGGGGCCAGCGTCCAGCCAAGGCCCTTGTCGGCACTAAGGCGTTCCAGTTCTTCGACGATCAGACGCGACCGGGCCTCTTCAGCGCGGCGCTGCATCCGGCCAAAGCGGATATGGGACAGGTTCTTGACCCATTCGAAGTAACTGACCGTCACGCCGCCCGCATTGGCATACATGTCGGGGATGATGACGGCGCCCTTCTGGCGCAGGATTTCATCCGCGCCAAAGGTAACGGGGCCATTTGCCGCCTCGATGATCAGGGGGGCCGAAATGCGCGCGGCATTGCCCTGATGGATCACCCCTTCCATCGCGGCGGGGATCAGGATGTCGCAGTCCTTTTCCAGAACCTTCGCGCCATCCTCGACATATTCTGCCCCGGCAAAGCCCTTCAGCCCCCCGGTTGCCACCATATGGGCGCGGACGGCCTCCACCTCCAGCCCGGTATCAGAGATCAGCGCCCCGTCGCGTTCGATAATGCCGGTGATCTTCACCCCATCTTCTTCCGACAGAAACTTGGCCGCGTGATAGCCCACATTGCCAAGGCCCTGCACCACGGCGCGCTTGCCATCCAGCCCGCCGGAAAGACCTGCCTTGGCCACATCTTCCTTGTGCCGGAAGAATTCCCGCAGGGCGAATTGCACGCCGCGCCCCGTCGCCTCCACCCGGCCCTGAATGCCGCCGGCATGGGGCGGCTTGCCGGTCACGCAGGCCTTGGCGTTGATGTCGGTGGTGTTCATCCGGGCATATTGATCGGCGATCCACGCCATTTCCCGTTCGCCCGTGCCCATGTCGGGGGCAGGCACGTTCTGCGCGGGGTGGATCAGGTCACGCTTGATCAGTTCATAGGCAAAGCGGCGGGTGATCTGTTCCAGTTCATGTTCGTCCCATTGGCGCGGGTCGATGCACAGCCCGCCCTTCGATCCACCAAACGGCGTTTCGACCAGCGCGCATTTATAGGTCATCAACGCGGCAAGCGCCTCGACCTCATCCTGACTGACCGACAGCGCATAGCGGATACCGCCTTTCACGGGTTCCATATGTTCGGAATGCACCGACCGATATCCCGTGAAGGTTTCGATCTTGCCCCGCAGGCGCACGCCAAAGCGAACGGTGTAGGTCGAGTTGCAGACGCGGATCTTGTTTTCCAGACCCGGCGACAAGTCCATCAGGCGCACGGCGCGATTGAACATAAGATCGACAGAGTCGCGGAAACTTGGCTCACCGGCGCGGATCATGGGTTCCTCCCTTCATGGCTCCTGCGGACCCGCACGCTGCCGCGGGCTGCGATGAGCATAGCACGGCGGGCGGCGGATCGGCGAAAGTCTAGAACGACAAGAGTTTCGCTTTGTTGAAGATCGCCCCAAGACCGTCCCCTTTCACACCCCCTTCCGGGCCTCTTTGCCCGCGATGCTGCCTCAATGCTGCCTAAAGAATAAATTAACCATTCTTACGTTCCGGAGCGTTTCTGGCGCGGGCCGAAGGGTCGAATGGACGGGGAAGATGACGAAAGCCATGCAATACAGCCGAAGGAATGGATTGCGCCCAGAAGAAGGGCGGCGCGAATCGTTCAAAAAGACAGGACTTGGGGCACCCCAAACACTGTCTGTGCGGCCATCACAATTATGGCGAAACTCTGCCGACCGTTTCCTGTGGCCCAGCCAATTTACCAAGATTTACCGCCCAGTCTTGCTCCGTGCCCAGCGTCTGTGCAGCCTTCATCCGTGGGGGCATCACGCATTGGCAGACCGGACATCCGGGCTGCGATCTTTTTGGAATGGGACAGACCGTCATGCCTAAATTTGCCCCCCGGCTTTTCGGCCATCCGTTCCGGCGCTTTATCAAGCGCGAGGATGGATCGCTTCTTGTGTTTGGCTTGTTTCTTTTTGCCACCTTCTTCCTGATGGGGGGCATGGCCGTCGATGTCATGCGCGCCGAAAACAAGCGCACCGCGTTGTCGCAAGCGCTGGATCGCTGCGCGCTCAACGCGGCGGCCTTGCGCCAGACGCTGGACCCCGAAACGGTGGTCCGCGATTGCGTTGATCGGGTGGGCCTTCTGCCGCAACTGACCGATGTGAATGTCACAAACGGGACGGGCCAGCGCTCGGTCGAGGCGATCGGGGATTACGAACTTGAAACCCTGTTCATGGGTGCCTCCGGGGTTGAAGAGCTTGACCTCCATGCCCGGTCTGTTGCCGAACAGCGCGCAACGAATATCGAGATCGCGATGGTCCTTGACGTGTCGGGGTCCATGAACAGCAACAACCGCCTTTCCGGGCTTAAAACCGCCGCGCGGAACTTCGTCAGCACGGTACTTGCGAACAATAACAACAAGATTTCGATCACCATGGTGCCCTATAACGGGCAGGTGAACCTTGGTCCCGCGCTGGCGGCCAAATACAACATCGCCAACCAGCATGGTCTGGGGGTTACGTCCAACGGCGACATGGCGACGGTAAACTGCGTCGACATGCCATCCTCCGTCTATGAAAGCACCGGGATTTCAACCTCGCTTCAGATGCAGGCGACGGGTTGGGTGGATGCTTGGTCGACGATGGCGAACGAGTATGGAAGCAGTATGTCGAACTGGCCGACCACATATTCGTCAACCAGTCGCTCCCCGAATGGAAGCAACGTCTGGTGCCCGCCCTCTTCCAGCAACATCGTGCGCCTGCCGGATAACGACGTCTCGGCGCTGCATACCTATATCAACAACCTCTCGGCCATTGGCGCCACCTCGATCAATGCCGGGATGAAATGGGGCGGTGCGCTGCTTGATCCGCAGGCGCGGTCGGTGGTGAATTCCTTCATCAGTGATGGCGAGGCCCCGCACCAAGCGCATGAGGTGGTGCCGAATGTCTTTACCGACCGCCCCTTCGATTACACCAAGCGGGACGCGCTGAAGATCATCCTTCTTCTGTCGGACGGCGAAAACTTTGGGGATGTGCGCTTGGGCGATGCCTACCGCACTGGCCTTTCGCCGATCTATAAGGGCAGCGACGGCCAATATTCCATCCGGCACGAAACGGGCCGCCCCTCGACGGCCGGAACGAACGAATACTGGGTTCCCCATCGTAACAGCAACGCAGGACAATGGCGCGCAACCTCTTGGGGCGGCAGCACCTCGACCGAAGGGGTTCAGATGACATGGCAAGAGGTCTGGCAGGAAATGCGCGTGTCCTATGTGGCATGGCACTTCTACGCCCGCGCCTTGGGCACAAGCTCCAGCTCGCGCCAAACCGTCTATAACACGTGGTGGGGCAATTTCCGTGACCAGCGCGGCACCAGCAGCTCGACCCCGGAAATGGACGCGGAACTGTCAGATATCTGCACGCTGACCAAACAGCAGGGCGTGCTGGTCTATACGGTCGCCTTCTCGGCCCCCACACGCGGCGTGACGGCCCTGCGCAACTGCGCCTCGTCGGATGGCCATTTCTTCCACTCCACCAACAACACGGCGCTGAACGCGGCTTTCCAATCCATCGCCACCAACATCACGCAGCTCAGGCTCGTGAACTGAGACGAGTGTAAAGAGATGATGAGTATCAAGCAGCTACTTCGGCGGTTCCGACGGGATGAGGACGGCAATGCGACGATCGAATTCGTCATTCTGATGCCGCTTGTCTTCACCATCTTTGCCGCCGCCTTGGAAAGCGGGTTGATGATGGTCCGCTGGACCAGCATCGACCGCGCGTCCGACATGGTGATCCGGTCGCTGCGTCTGGGCCAATACACCAACCCTGACGCGATCTTCCTGCGTCGCGAGATTTGCGACCGCACCTTCATGATCGAGAACTGCTTCGAAAACACCGTCGTCGACATCCGCAGGATCAACCGCACGACCTTTGTGATGCCGGATTTCAACGCCCCCTGCGTCACCCGGACCGACACGGTCATCCAGCCCGTCACCCAGATCGTGCCGGGCCAGCAGAATGACCTGATGCTGATCCGCGTCTGCGTGACGGTGGATGCGCTTTTTGCCGGGTCCACCTTTGCGGTTCCCATCACCTATGACGCGCAAGGCGGCTATGCGATCTCGGTCGCGTCCGTCTATGTCAACGAACCAAGCTGAGGGGGCATTGTGATGCCGCGCCTGTTTCGCCGCCTTCTTCTTCGCTTTCGCAAAAGCACCTCAGGCTCGCTGACGGTCGAGTCGGTCTTTGTGGTTCCCATGATGATGCTGGGCTTTTTTGGCTTTTTCGCCTTCTGGGATGCCTATCGCACGCAGAACACGGTGCAGAAGGCCGCCTATGCCGTTGCCGATATGCTGTCGCGCGAAATGGTCCCTGCGACGCAGCCTTTCCTTGATGGGCTGGAAGATACGCTGGAATTCCTGATCCGCCGGGATGCACGCATTCGCGTGACCAGCGTGCGCCGAATCTCCGACGGACCAACCGGTGTGACGGGACTTGAAGTGCTGTGGTCCTACTCGCCGGGCAATGTCATGCTTCCCCTGACGGACACCACCCTGTCCCAGATTGAACCTGCCATTCCCATGATGTCGATCGGGTCGAACATGGTGATGTTCGAGGTGGTGGTCCCCTATACGGGCGTGACCGATATCCTAGAGCTTGAGTCGCTGAACGAAGTCGTGGCGATGCGGCCGCGTTTCCTGCCGACCTTGTGCATGCAGGGCACGCTCTGCTGACCCTGAGCCGGAGCCGCGCCTTATGCGGCCCCGCGGGGCGGCTGTGCAGGGCGGCACGATCACCCTGCGCCACGCCGCCTTGAAGCGATGGGGGCGCAGGCCTAGCTTCCGGTCAGACCGCTAACCGGAGCCATGCCGATGTCGATCCGCCCCGTTCTTCAGGAAAACCGCGCCCAACCCACCTATGAAGGGGCGGGCGTGCATCTGCACCGCGCCTTTGGCTTTGGCGATCCGACGCGGCTGGACCCGTTCCTTCTGTTCGACGATTTCCGCAACGAAGACCCGCGCGATTATATGCGCGGCTTTCCGTGGCACCCGCATCGGGGGATCGAAACGATCACCTATGTGCTGGCGGGCGCGGTGGAACATGGCGACAGCCTTGGCAATCATGGGATTCTGAAGGGCGGCGACGTGCAATGGATGACCGCCGGGTCGGGCATCCTGCATCAGGAAATGCCGCGCGGGAATGCCAAGGGGCAGATGCACGGCTTCCAGCTTTGGGCGAACCTGCCCTCCTCGCTGAAGATGACCGCGCCGCGCTATCAAGATGTGAAGGGCAAGGACATCCCCGAAATCATGGATGACGATGGCACCGTGGTGAAGGTGATCGTCGGGTCTTTCTGGGGCAAGACCGGCCCGGTAGATGGCATCGCCGCCGATCCGCAATACCTTGATATCTATGTGCCCCCGAACCGCAAAAAGACCTTCAAGGTCGATACCTACCGCCGTGCCTTTGCCTATGTCTTTGAAGGTCGCGGCAATTTCCGCGATGCGGCCCCGCCCAAGGGTGTGCTGCTGGAAAAAGATCTGCGCGGGCAAGAGGTGAATATCCGCGACATGTCAGGCGACCGCACGCTCATCCAGTTCGGCACGGGCGATGAGGTGACGGTGACGGCAGGGCCGGATGGCATCCGCTTCCTTCTGATTTCCGGCGCGCCGATTCAGGAACCGGTGGCATGGCATGGGCCCATCGTGATGAACACGGATGCGGAAATCCGGCAGGCCATGGCCGATCTGAAGAACGGCACCTTCATCCGTCCCGCGCATTGACGCCGCGCGAAGCGGCGTTTCCTTCCCCGGCGCGGGCGGCTAGACTGCCACCGTCACCGTCGTCGGAACCGCGCATGATCCGCTTGCCCCTTGCCCTTTCGGCCCTGATCCTTATCGCGGGATGCAGCCAGCCCGGCTTTATCCAGACGGAAAATGTTGGCCCCGCCCCGCCGCTTTTGCCGGTCGAGGACATCCTTGCCGAGGAAAGCCCGCAGCTGGATGCAGAAGCCTCGGCTGCACTTGCCCTGCGCGCAGCTGCCTTGCGGGATCGGGCTGGGTTGCCCGCCGCCCCCACCACAAGCCCCGAAACGGACGGCTAGGCCGCGTTGCAAGGCCCGCGCCGACGGGATAACAGGGCGGGGTCGCCCTGAAGATGGAGTCTCCCATGCCCGCGCCCCTTCGCCTCGGTCTTGCCGGTCTGGGAACCGTTGGCATCGGGGTCGTCAAGATCGTCCAGCGCCATGCCGACCTGATCGCCGCCCGCGCCGGACGCCCGGTGACGATCACCGCCGTTTCGGCGCGCGACCGGGCCAAGAACCGCGATGCGGACCTGTCGGCCTATGCGTGGGAAACCGATCCCGTCGCGCTGGCCCGCCGTGACGATGTGGATGTCTTTGTCGAGGTGATGGGCGGCCATGACGGCCCCGCCAAGGCCGCAACCGAAGCCGCGATTGCCGCAGGCAAGGACGTGGTCACGGCGAATAAGGCACTGCTTGCCCATCACGGGCAGGCCCTTGCCGAAGCCGCCGAAGCTGCGGGCCGCGTGATCCGCTTCGAGGCCGCGGTGGCCGGCGGCATTCCCGTCATCAAGGCCCTGACCGAAGGCCTTGCCGGAAACCAGATGCGCCGCGTGATGGGCGTGATGAACGGCACCTGCAACTATATCCTCACCCGCATGCAGAATGCAGGCCTGCCCTATGAGACGGTCTTCGAAGAGGCGCGCCAACTGGGCTATCTGGAGGCCGACCCCAATCTTGACGTGGGCGGCATTGATGCGGGTCACAAACTGTCGCTGCTTGCCGCCATCGCCTTTGGCACCAAGGTCAGCTTTGATCGGGTGGAACTGGAAGGCATCGGCAATGTCTCGATCGACGATATCCGCATGGCCGATGACATGGGCTATCACATCAAGCTTTTGGGTGTGGCGCAGATGTCAGGCCGGGGGCTGGAACAACGCATGACCCCTTGCCTTGTTCCGGCGGAAAGCCCGCTTGGCCAATTGCAGGGCGGCACCAACATGGTTGTGCTGGAAGGCGACAGCGTGGGCCAGATCGTGCTGCGTGGCCCCGGCGCGGGCGAAGGCCCGACCGCCAGCGCCGTGATGGCCGATGTGATCGACATCGCGCGCGGCTTCCGACTGTCGACCTTCGGGCGGCCCGCGGCCACACTGGTTGAACCGGTCGCCGCAAAATCGGCCACGCCTGCGCCCTATTACCTGCGCATGACGCTTTTGGACAAACCCGGTGCGCTGGCCAAGGTCGCGACCTGCATCGGCGAGGCGGGCATCTCGATCGACCAGATGCGGCAGATCAACCAACCCGGCGAAGTGGATGACAAGGCCACGGTCCTGATCGTCACCCACAAGGCAGCACCCGCCGATATCGCCCATGCCCTGTCCACCTTTACCGCGACGGGCGTGGTGGTGGGCACCCCGGTGGCCATCCGCATCGAAGAGGTCTGACCCGCGCCCGAAAACTTTTCTCCGAAAAGTTTTCGCCCCCACAAATTTTTCATCCGAAAAATTTGCCCCCGCCCAGCAGGGCGGGCTGGGAAAATTCTTCGGACGAAGAATTTTCCTGCCATGGCCACCGTTAGCGTCACCATGCTTGCCGCCCGCCCCGCCGGGCGCTAAGCGGGCGCAAATGGCATGGGAGAGGGACACATGGCCGATAGGGAAGAATTTCAGGATCGCCTGCTGTCGCTGGGCCTCGCCCGCGTGTCCGAGGCTGCAGCCCTCGCCTCGGCGGCGCTGATCGGGCGCGGCGACGAAAAGGCCGCCGATCAGGCCGCCGTGAATGCCATGCGCAACCAGTTGAACCTTCTCGACATCGCGGGCGTCGTGGTCATCGGCGAGGGAGAGCGGGACGAGGCACCCATGCTCTATATCGGCGAAGAAGTGGGCACCGGGAACGGCCCCGCCGTGGATATCGCGCTTGATCCCTTGGAAGGCACCACCCTGACGGCAAAGGACATGCCTAATGCCCTTACCGTGATCGCCATGGCCCCGCGCGGGACACTCTTGCATGCGCCTGACGTCTATATGGACAAGCTGGCGATCGGTCCGGGCTTCCGCCCCGGCACCGTGACGATGAGCATGAGCCCCTCGGAACGCGTCTCGGCCCTTGCCGCCGCCAAGGGCTGCTCGACCGAAGATATCACCGTCTGCGTGCTAGAACGCCCCCGGCATGAAGAGATGATCAAGGAGATCCGCTCCACCGGCGCGGCGATCCGACTGATCACCGATGGCGATGTGGCGGGGGTGATGCATTGCGCCGAACCAGAGGTGACGGGGATCGACATGTATATGGGGTCGGGCGGGGCACCCGAAGGGGTGCTGGCGGCGGCGGCGCTCAAATGCATGGGCGGGCAGTTCTTCGGCAAGCTGCTGTTCCGCAATGAGGATGAGAAAGCCCGCGCCCGCAAAGCCGGCATCACCAATTTCGACCGCGTCTATACCCGCGACGATCTGGTGCGCGGCGATGTGATCTTTGCCGCGACGGGGGTGACGAATGGCTCGCTTCTGTCTGGGATCAAGCGCGAGCCGAAGATGGTGACGACCGAAACCATCCTGATGCGGTCAAAGACCGGATCGGTGCGGCGCGTGACCTATCGCAGCCCGATCCGCTGATCGAATTTACGTAATTTACGTAATCACAGGCATTGCAAGCCCTTTCCCGAAGGGCTTGCAGCCAGCGCCGCTTTGCGGCACTTCCGCTATATGACAGGTCGCGCCTTTCTTGATGTCGATGCCTCGCTTACGGGCCGCCGCTGGGTTGGGCCCACGGCAGAAGAGGACCGTCTGGCCGAAGCAATGGCCCAGCAGACGCGCCTTCCCCTTGCCCTGTGCCACACCCTCGTGCGCCGGGGGGTTGCGCCGCAGGATGCGGCATCCTTCCTTGCCCCGGCGCTGCGCGACCTCTTGCCCGACCCGCTGACCCTGCGCGACATGGGGCCAGCCGCTGCCCGCTTTCTGCGCGCGCTCAAGACCCGCGAAACCATCGCCGTCTTTGCCGATTACGATGTGGATGGCGGCACCTCGGCCGCGCTTTTGATCACATGGCTGCGCGCCATGGGCCATGGCGCAACGCTTTACATCCCCGACCGGATCGACGAAGGCTATGGCCCCAACATCCCCGCGATGGAGGCCTTGGCCAATAGCCACCGCCTGATCCTCTGCGTGGATTGCGGCACGCTTTCCCATGACCCGATCGCAGCCGCCGTAGCCAAGGGGGCGGATGTCGTCGTCCTTGACCACCATCTGGGGGCCGAAACGCTGCCCCCGGCGCTGGCCGTGGTGAACCCGAACCGTCAGGATGAGGATGGGTCGCTTGGCCATCTCTGTGCGGCCTCGGTTGTCTTTCTGATGCTGGTCGAGGCGAACCGCCAGCTGCGGGCCGAGGGCGTGCAAGGGCCGGACCTGATGGCGCTGCTCGATCTGGTGGCGCTGGCGACGGTGGCAGATGTGGCCCCGCTGATCGGCGTCAACCGCGCGCTGGTGCGGCAGGGACTGAAGGTCATGGCGCGACGCGAAAGAGTGGGCCTGCGGGCGCTGGCCGACGTGGCGCGGATGGATCAGGCCCCGAACAGCTATGCCTTGGGCTTTCTGCTTGGCCCGCGGGTCAATGCAGGCGGGCGGATCGGCGCGGCCGATCTGGGCGCGCGGCTTCTCTGCGCAACGGACGAGGCCGAGGCGCAGGCCCTTGCCGCCCGGCTGGACGAACTGAACACCGAACGGCGCGAGATCGAGATGCGCGTCCGCGACGCCGCCATGGCGCAGGCCGAGGCGCGGGGTCTGGATGCCCCCCTCGTCTGGGCGGCGGGCGAAGGCTGGCATCCCGGCGTGGTGGGCATCGTCGCAAGCCGTTTGAAAGAGGCGACCAACCGCCCCGCCGTGGTGATCGGGCTGGAGGGCGGGATGGGCAAGGGATCGGGACGCTCGGTCACTGGTGTCGATCTGGGTGCCTGCGTACATCGACTGGCTTCCGAAGGGCTTCTTGTTAAGGGCGGCGGCCATCGCATGGCCGCAGGCCTGACGGTCGAGGAGGGCAAGCTTGAGGCGGCGATGGCGCGGCTGTCCGACCTGCTGGCCCGCCAAGGCGCGGGCAGTGCCGGACCTGCGGACCTAAAGCTTGATGGGCTTTTGATGCCCTCCGCCGCTGACCGCGCCCTAGTGGAGCGGCTGGAAGAGGCGGGGCCCTTCGGTGCCTCTGCCCCTGCGCCGCGCTTTGCCTTTGCCGCCATGTCGCTGCGCGCCCGCCGCGTGGGGGAAACCCATCTGCGCGTCAGTTTCGGCGATGGCACAGGCCCCACGCTGGAAGCGATGGCCTTTGGTGCCTTTGACGGCCCCCTGGGCCCCGCGCTGATGGAGGCAGGGCATCAGAGGTTCCACCTTGCGGGCCGTCTGGAACTGAACACGTGGAACGGCAGCACCAAGGTGCAGCTGCGTCTGGAAGACGCCGCCCGCGCCTAAGCGGAAGGTTTGCCGTCATTTTCCCTCTTGCACCCGCCCCGCCCCGCGATTAGACACCCGCGCACTGACTGTGGCCCGTTCGTCTATCGGTTAGGACACCAGGTTTTCAACCTGGGAAGAGGGGTTCGACTCCCCTACGGGCTGCCAGCTTTCCCAATATCTTCCTGTCATGGCTGGCCAATCGCGGCAGGATCGTCTGCGGCCTTGGGCTGCACGGATGTTAGGCGATGCGGCAGACCATGCTTGTTCAGATAGGCCTGAAAGCGGGCGAAATTCTCGGGATAGCGGCGGTCGAATTCAGAGGTGTCGAAATGTCTTTCGACAAGATGGCGCAACGGCCTTTCCGATTGCAGTGCCTTGAGCGACAGATGCGGCAAGCCAAGGAGATCGCAAAACTCTTGTGTGCGCATGTCATGCACGACCCACATCGTCGCTATGCCGGCCTGAAAGGATGCCATGTTGCCGTGAAACCGAGTGCCGATACAGAAATTGAACCCTTGGCGCAGGAAGGCGAACCATTCCGGCACATTGTAGAACTGGCGAAACCTGTCCCGCATCCAATTCTGATAGTCTGCCAGAGCTATCCCCTGTGCCGTGATGATCCGCAGAAGGCTGGGATCGATCAGCGATCCGATGTCGTCGGGGATGTCCTCCAGCTGCGTCACCGGGGGCAATCTGCACAAAGCCTCTTCAAAGTATGAAGTCTGCCCGATCATGGTCGCGCGCGCTGTCATCGCGGCTTTGAACAGGGCCGATTCTCGCGCCTGCCGCGTGAAGTTCACGATGCTGCGTGACAGATCGAACGCAGCCACAGGGCGCGGCGCGCGGAAATCTGACCGACCGCTCATATAACAGGACTGGCAGCCGATCACCTCGACATTATGGATGCCCAGCTTGCGGCACAGATCCGCAGTAAAGGCCCCCCGAACCGCGATGGTCGATGTATGGTCGGCGATCACATGCAACAGCCGCTGGGTGGATGGATGCACGGCAGCATCGGCCAAGGATTGGCCAAGGGGCGCGCGCGACCCAAGCCCGAAGACCACCACCGGCAGACCCAGCCGCTTGATGCGTTCTGCATGCGCTTCATGCCCTTCGGAGGGGCTATTGTCGACGGCAAGCGTCGTCGCGGTGACAAAGGCCAGATGCGTCAGCCGCGCGCGATACTCTTCGACCATCGCATCGGTCAGCACGCGCGCTCCGATATTGACATGCTCTCCAACGACATGCCTCGCCGCATAGCCGTGAATGTAATTGCCCGTATTCCCGCGCGATCCCTTCCTGCCTTCGGCGGCAACGCCGATAAAGCCGACACGCCCGCCCTCTGGCGGAAGGGGGCCATAGGCTTGGTCGATCCCAGCCACTGCGCGGCTCCTTGCACTCGTTACGATGGAGATGAAGACATAGCGCCTTCAACGCGTCAATTGCCCCGCGCTCAGGCCGGGATCACAGCCGTCGCCTCTATCTCCACCTTCGCACGATCCTCGACCAAGGCCACCACCTGCACCAAAGCCATGGCCGGGTAATGCCGCCCGATCACCGCCTTATAGGCACGGCCAAGCTCTTTCAGGCGACCCAGATATTCCCGCTTGTCCGTGACATACCAGGTCAGCCGCACCAGATGCTCGGGCCGCGCGCCGGCACAGGCCAGCACCTCGACAATAGACCGCAGCGCCTGTTCGGCCTGCCCGACGAAATCATCCGTTTCAAAGACCTGATCGGCATTCCAGCCGATGATCCCCCCGGTGAATACCATCCGCCCAGTCGCCGCCACCCCGTTGGAATAGCCGATAGCGGGCTTCCAATGCGCGGGATGCAGGAATTCCAACCCCGTCTCGGTCATGCCTCCGCCTCCTCTTGATGCGCCACCAGCATCGCGCGCACCCGATCGGGCCAACGCGCGGGCCGCCCCTCGGGCGTGATCCAGACCAGAACCAACCGCGCCACAAGGCGCATTGCACCGCCACAACGCGCCTCAAGCCGGATCGTCACGGATGACCCACCGACCCGCTCCACGACCAAGAGCCAATCCAGCACTTCGCCAAGACGCGAGGGCGCGCGGAAATCCGTCTCCACCCGCGCCGTTGGCACGCCGATCCCGTCATCCATCATCGCATGGTAGGAATAGCCCACCACTTCGCGGAAGAAATTCTCGCAGACCGAATTCGTCATCTCGAAATAGCGGGGATAAAAGACGATCCCCGCCGGGTCGCAATGGTTGAACTCGATGCGGATGCTGCGGGCATAGCTCATCCCAGCACGCTCCGCGCGATGACCACGCGCTGCACATCCGACGCGCCTTCATAGATGCGCAAGGCCCGGATCTCGCGGTACAGGCTTTCCACCACCGATCCGTGGCGCACCCCATCCCCGCCATGCAATTGAACAGCCATATCAATCACCTCCTGCGCGGCCTCGGTGGCGTAAAGCTTGGCCATCGCCGCCTCGCGCGTGACCCGCGCCGCGCCATTGTCCTTTGTCCAGGCCGCGCGATAGACCAGCAGCGCCGCCGCGTCGATCTTCACCGCCATATCGGCCAGATGGCCCTGCACCATCTGCAGCCCCGCCAGCGGCTCCCCCTGAATCCGCCGCGCCTTCACCCGCGCCAGCGCCTCATCCAGCGCCCGCCGCGCAAAGCCCAGCGCCGCCGCCCCCACGGTAGAGCGGAACACATCCAAGACGGACATGGCGATCTTGAACCCCTCGCCCGGTGCGCCGATCAGCGCCTCTTCCGGCAAAACCATCCCCCGCATCCGCAAAGTGGCCAAAGGATGGGGCGCGATCACTTCCAACCGCTCCACCGTCTCTAGCCCAGCCGCATCAGCGGGCATCAGAAAGGCCGAAAGCCCCTTGGCCCCCGGCGCCTCACCCGTCCGGGCAAAAAGCACATGGATATCCGCGATCCCACCATTTGAAATCCAGGTCTTCTCCCCTTCGATCAGCCAACCGCCCTGCACCCGGGTCGCCGTGGTGGCCGTCGCCGCCACATCCGACCCCGATCCCGGCTCGGTCAGGGCAAAAGCCGCAATCGCCGCCCCCGTCCGCGTCTTCTCCAGCCATGCCTTTTGCGCGGGCGTGCCAAACAGGCTCACCGCCCCCATCCCCAGCCCCTGCATGGCAAAGGCGAAATCGGCCAAACCATCATGCCGCGCCAATGTCTCGCGGATCAGACACAGCGTGCGGACATCCAGCCGCTCCCCTTCCCCGGCCCCGGAATGCCGCAGCCAGCCGCCCGCCCCCAGCATCGCCACCAGCGCGCGGCAGGCCGCATCCACATCACCATGATCCACCGGCAGATGCGCGGCGCACCACGTCTCAAGCGCCGCTGCCAGTTCGCGATGCCGCGCCTCGAAAAAAGGCCAGTCCAGAAAGCTTCTATCGCTCATGTCACCTTCATCTCGCTGCAATCCCCCGATCTGAACCCCATCTCGCGCCGTGCTGGCTTCATCTTTGCAAAAATACTCATCTTACGCCCTCTCCGCCCACGCGACGCCACAAGGAACCGGTCAACGCCAACACCAAACCGGGGGGGTGCGGGGGGGACGGCACGTCCCCCCCGCCGACCTCAATCCCCTTGAAACACCGGGGTCTCCTTGGCGACGAAGGCACGGTAGGCCCGTTCGAAATCGCGGGTCTGCATGCAGATCGCCTGCGCCTGCGCCTCGGCCTCGATGGCCTGATCCAGCCCCATGTTCCATTCCTGATTTAACTGGGTCTTCGTCATGCCATGGGCGAAAGTCGGCCCCGCTGCCAGACTGCGTGCAAGCTCCATCGCCGCCGCCTCCAGCGCCTCAGGGGCATGCAGCGCGTTCCAGAAACCCCATCTTTCGCCTTCCTCCGCCCGCATCACCCGGCCCGTATACAACAGTTCCGCCGCCCGCCCCTGCCCGATGATGCGCGGCAGCATCGCGCAAGCCCCCATGTCGCAACCCGCAAGGCCGACGCGGGTGAAAAGAAAGGCGCATTTCGCCCCATGGCTGGCCAGCCGCAGGTCGGACGCCATCGCCATGATCGCCCCCGCCCCCACACAGACGCCATCCACCGCCGCAATGACAGGCTTGCCGCAGCCGATCATCGCCTTGACCAGATCACCGGTCATCCGGGTGAAGGCCAGCAACTCCTTCATCTCCAGGCCCACCAGCGGGCCGATGATGTCATGTACATCGCCCCCGGAACAGAAATTCCCCCCGTTTGACGCGATCACCACCACATCCACATCCGTGGCATAGGGCAAGGCACGAAAGGTGTCGCGCAACTCGGCATAGGACTCGAAGGTCAGGGGGTTCTTCCGTTCCGGTCGATTCAGCCGGATCACAGCGACCCGCTCCACCACCTCCCACAGGAAATGTTCGGGCCGCAGCCCCGCCATCGCGCCCATCACGCCCCCATCCGTTTCAAAATATCCGTCAGCGCATCCAAATCGGCCTCAGAAAGCCCGCCGAAGATCCGCGCCACCTCTGCCACATGCCCTTCGGCCAGCCCTTCGAACTGCTGAAGCCCCGCCGCCGTCAGCGCGACGAACACCGTCCGTCGATCGTTCTCCGAAGGCGTCCGCCGCACCAGACCATCGGCTTCCAGCCGATCCACCACCGTGGTGGCATTCCCGTTCGAAACCAGCAGCATGCGGGACAACTCGCTCATCGTCACGCCGTCGCGCCTGCGATAGAGCGCGGCCATCACGTCGAAACGCGGCAGGGTCGTGCCATGTTTCACCCGCAGGAATTCGCGCAACTCGCCCTCTGCCGCGCGGGTGACGCCCAGCAGGCGGATCCACATCTTCAACCGCCGCTTGGAAAGGGTATCGCTCACACCTCGCCCCCCGAAATCACGATCCCCTGCCCGTTCACGCCAGCCGCGCCATCCGAACACAGCCACAGCGCCGCCGAGGTCACCTCATCGGGCCGATAAAGCCGCCCTTGCGGGGACATTCCCTCCAGCGCCGCGCGCGCCTCTGCCGTCGTCCGGCCTGTCTTTTCCGAAATCACCCGGATCGAGGTTTCCGTCATCTCGGTCTCCAGAAAGCCGGGGCAGATCGCATTGGCCGTCACCGGCCCCTTCGCCACCTCAAGCGCGACCGACCGCACCAGCCCCATCACCCCATGTTTCGCCGCCGCATAGGGCGCGACCTTGGCATAGCCCTTCACCCCGGCGGTCGAGGCCACGGCAATCAACCGACCCCAGCCGTCGAACTGCCGCAGCCCTTCGCGAAAGGTCAGGAACACCCCCGTCAGGTTCACCGCGATCATCGCATTCCATTGCGCGAGGCTTGTCTTGGCCAGCACGGCGCTATCCGCCGCGCCCGCATTGGCCACCACCACATCCACCCGCCCCGCCTGCGCGAAAAGCGCCTGAACCGATGCCTCATCCGTCACATCGCAGGGCAGCGCCCGGATCGCCCCATGCCGTGCCGCGACCGTCGCCAGCGCATCGGCCCGCCGCCCGCAGATCACCACCTCTGCCGCGCCCGCCAGCGCAAAGCCCAAGGCAAGGTCCGCCCCCGCGCCCGACCCGCCACCCGTGACCAGAACCCGCCGCCCCTCCACGCTCATGCCCGGATCACCTCTGCCGCCTTCTCGCGCAAACGCCGCATCTGGTCGCGCCCCGCCAGATAGGGTAGCGGCCATTCCGTCGCAGCATCGCCCATGGCAACAGCGGCGTGCAATGTCCAATAGGGATTGGCCAGATGCGGCCGCGCAAGGCAAACCAGATCGGCCCGCCCCGCCAAGAGGATGGAATTCACATGGTCCGGTTCGGTGATGTTCCCCACCGCCATCGTGGCCAGCCCCGCCTCATTGCGGATGCGGTCCGAAAACGGCGTCTGGAACATCCGCCCATAAACAGGCCTTGCATCAACCGAGGTCTGGCCCGCACTCACGTCGATGATATCCGCCCCCGCCTGCGCGAACAGGCCCGCGATCTTTACCGCCTCATCCGGTGTGACGCCCTCATCCCCCACCCAATCCGTGGCCGAGATGCGGACCGACAGGGGCTTTTCCTCGCCCCAAGCCGCCCGCATCGCCCGCAGCACCTCCAAGGGCCAGCGCATGCGGTTCTCCAACGAACCACCATAGCCATCCGTCCGCCTGTTCGATTTCGGGCTAATGAAAGACGACAGCAGATAGCCATGCGCTGCATGCAGTTCGATCATGTCAAACCCCGCGCGCTTTGCCATCTGGGTTGCCGCCACGAATTCCGCCGTCACCGCCTCCATATCGCCCCGCGTCATCTCACGTGGGATGGCGTTGCGGGGCGACCACGGCAGGGACGATGGCCCGATGATCTCCCAATTCCCGGCAGGCAGGGGGGCATCCCCGTCTTCCCAACCGACCTGAGTCGATGCCTTCCGCCCTGCATGGCCGATCTGGCAGCAGATCTTCGCCTCCGTCTCGGCATGCACAAAATCGACGATCCGCTTCCACGCCGCCTCATGTTCCGGCGCATAGAGCCCCGGGCAACCCGGCGTGATGCGGCCTTGCGCCGAGGTGCAGGTCATCTCTGTGTAAACCAGCCCCGCGCCGCCCTTGGCGCGCTCACCGTAATGGACAAGATGCCAATCGGTCGGGCAGCCCTCCACCGCCTTGTATTGCGCCATGGGCGACACCACGACCCGGTTCTTCAGCGCCATATCCCGCAAGCGATAGGGGGCGAACATCGGCGCGCGGCCTTCCTCACCGCCTGCCTGACGCTGAAACCAATCTTCCGCCCGCCGCAGCCACGCCGGATCACGCAGCCGCAGGTTTTCATGGCTGATCCGCTGGCTGCGCGTCAGCAGCGAATAAGCGAATTGTTCGGGCGGCAGGTCCAGATACCTCTCCACCTGCTCAAACCATTCCAGCGAATTGCGCGCCGCCGATTGCAGGCGCAGCACCTCCACCCGCCGCTCCTCCTGATAACGGGCAAAGGCCGCCTCTAGCGTCGGTTCCGAATGCAGATATTCGGCCAGCGCGATGGCGCTATCAAAGGCCAGCCGCGTCCCCGACCCGATGGAAAAATGCCCCGTCGCCGCCGCATCCCCCATCAAGACCACGTTTTCATGATACCACGTCCCGCAGATCACGCGGGGGAAGTTCATCCACACCGCCGACCCACGCAGATGCGCGGCATTCGACATCAGGTCATGCCCGCCAAGATGCCGTTCAAAGATCCGGCGGCAGGTTTCCACCGTCTCTTCCTTGGACATATCGGCAAAGCCCCACCTGTCCCATGTCTCTTGCGCGCATTCCACGATGAAGGTCGCGGTCTGGTCGTCGAATTGATAGGCATGCGCCCAGACCCAGCCATGCGCCGTCTTCTCAAAGATGAAGGTGAAGGCGTCGTCAAATTTCTGATGCGTGCCCAGCCAAACGAACTTGCACAGGCGCATGTCGATATCGGGCTGGAACACCGCCTCATATTCCCGCCGCACCGCCGAATTGATCCCGTCCGAGGCGACGACCAGATCGTAATCCCGCCGATAGTCTTCGGCCGTCTTGAACTCCGTTTCAAAGCGCAGATCGACGCCCAATTCCCGCGCCCGCGCCTGCAACAGGATCAACATCTGCTTCCTGCCGATCCCCGCAAAGCCATGCCCGCCCGACACGGTGCGCACGCCGTCATGCACCACGGCGATATCGTCCCAATAGGCGAAATGATCGCGGATCGCCTGGGTCGAGACAGGATCGTTCCGCGCCATCCGCCCCAGCGCGTCATCCGACAGAACCACGCCCCATCCGAAGGTGTCATTGGCGCGGTTCCGCTCCAGCACCGTCACCTCATGCCCCGGATCGCGCAGCTTCATCGAGATGGCGAAGTAAAGCCCGGCAGGGCCACCCCCAAGGCAGAGAATCTTCATCGACCGACATCCCCTTTTCGGCGCAATCCGCGCCTTTGCAACAAAGGCTGACATCCCCCCGTAACAATTTCAAGCTTGAAATTTTTGGGCTTGAAATTTTGTCGCAGCCCGCGAAGATGCCCGCATGGACCTGTTGATCGAACGCCAAAATGGCTGGGCGCAGCTGACCTTGAACCGTCCCGCGCAGAAGAACGCGCTGAACACCGCGCTTCTGGGGGCGGTGGCGGCTGCCTTGTCGGAGATGGCCGCCGATCCTGCGATCCGCGCGGTGATGGTGACAGGGGCCGGGGGCCATTTCGCCGCCGGGGCAGATATTGGCGAAATCGAACACAAGACCGCCGCCGAAGGGTCCATTGATCCAAGAAAAACGCATTGGGCCGCGATCCGTGCCTTTCCCAAACCGCTCATCGCGGCGGTCGAGGGGTTTGCTCTGGGTGGCGGCTTTGAACTGGCGCTGATGGCCGATCTGATGGTGCTAGGCCCGACCGCCCGCCTTGGCTTGCCGGAAACCAACCTTGGCCTCATCCCCGGCGCGGGCGGGGGGCAGCGCCTGATGGCGCTGGCGGGTCGGGCGCGGGCCATGCGCATGGTGCTGATGGGCGAGGTGATCGATGCCCGCACCGCCCATGACTGGGGCATCGCATCTTACCTGATTACTGACGAAGCGCCCGCTGCGTGCCCACAGTTTGCGGCACAAATCGCGGCACAAATCTCTGAACGTGCGCCGCTGGCCCTGATGGCCGCCAAAGCCGCAGTTCTGGCGGGCGAAGCGCGCAGCCTTGCCTTGGCCGAGGAGCGCCAAGCCTTTGAAAGGCTTCTCGATTCAGCGGATAAATCCATCGGCATCGCAGCCTTCCGCGCCCGAACCAAGGCGGAGTTTACGGGAAAATGACCATCGGGATCATAGGCTTGGGTGCCATGGGCCTTGGCATCGCGCAAGTCTTTGCGCAGGCTGGATTTTCCGTCCGCGCGACCGATGCCAACGCGGACACCCGCGCCTCTGCCCCCACCCGCCTTGCCGATGCTCTGGCCGCCCGCGTGGCCAAGGGTGCGCTGACCGAAGCCGATAAAACCGCGATCCTTCAAAGGCTTGTGATCCTCAATCGGATCGAAGACATCCCCCCCGCCGATCTGGTGATCGAGGCGGTTCTGGAGCGGGCCGAGGTGAAGCATCAGGTCTTTTCCCTTCTCGAACAGGGACTTGCCCCTGATGCCGTGCTGGCCAGCAATACCTCGTCCCTGTCGATCACAGCCCTGGCCAAAGGGCTGCGCCACCCCGAGCGTCTGGTCGGTTTACACTTCTTCAACCCGGCCCCGGTAATGCGTCTGGTGGAACTGATCCCCCATGCCGGAACCTCCACCGATGCCCTGAACACCGCCCGCAGCTTGACCGAACGCGCAGGAAAAACCGTTATCCAATGCGCCGACCGCCCGGGTTTCATCGTCAACCGCTGCGCCCGCCCCTTTTACGGAGAGGCGTTGGCAATGCTGGAAGAGGGGCGGACCGCAGGCGAGGTCGACGCCGCGATGATGGCGGCGGGCTATCGCCTTGGCCCCTTCGCGCTGATTGATCTGATCGGGGCCGACATCAACCTTGCCGCCACCGAAGGCCTTGCCGCCGCGATGGGAAACCATCCGCGTTATCACGTCTTTGATGCGCTGAAGGCCCAAGTGGCAAGCGGCTACATTGGGCGTAAGTCATTGAAAGGTTTCATATTTCCAGAAGACGCGCCACCCCCGCCCAATGATGCCGCAGCCATCGCCCTGCGCATCGAGGCCACCCTCGTGAACGAGGCGGCATGGCTGCTGGCCGAAGGCGGCACCACTGCCGAAGGGATCGACAGCGCAATGAAACTCGGCCTCAACTTCCCGCGCGGTCCGTTTGAGGCGATGGCCCGCCATGGCCAAATGAACATCCTGCAAACCCTTGCAAAGCTGGAAGAAAACGCCCCCCCTCATCTGCGGACCCGCTACATACCCGCCCCCGGACTCATGCCATGACCGACGTCTTCCTCTGCGCCCATCGCCGCACCCCCATTGGCCGCCACGGTGGTGCTCTGGCCATGGTCCGGCCTGATGACATGGCCGCCCATGTGATCGACGGCCTTCTCGATCTGCATCCCGGTCTTGCGGTGGATGAGGTCATCTTCGGCTGCGCCAATCAGGCGGGCGAGGATAACCGCAACGTCGCGCGCATGGCGGTCTTGCTGTCACGCCTGCCTGAAACCGTGCCTGCCCTGACGGTGAACCGCCTCTGCGCCAGCGGTCTGGATGCCGTGATCCTTGGCGCGCGGGCCATCCGCGACGGGGCAGACGTGGTGATCGCAGGCGGCGTGGAAAGCATGACGCGCGCGCCCTTCGTGCTGGGCAAGGCTGAAACAGCCTTTGCGCGTCAGGCGGAAATGCATGACACAACAATAGGTTGGCGCTTCATCAACGACCACATCGCCCGCGCGTACGGCACTGACTCGATGCCCGAGACGGCCGAGAATGTCGCCACCGAACATGGCATCTCGCGCGCCGATCAGGATGCTTTCGCCCTGCGCTCGCAGTCGCGCTACAGCGCCGAATGGCATGCGGCAGATATCCTTCCTGTCACGATCCGAGGCCGCAAGGGCGACACGCGGGTCACCACAGACGAACATCCCCGCCCGACGACGTTTGAGAAACTGGCCACCCTGCCCACCCCCTTCCGCAGCGATGGCACCGTCACGGCGGGGAATGCGGCGGGCATCAATGACGGGGCCTCGGCCCTGATCCTTGCCTCTGCGGCCGGGATAAGGCGCCACAGCCTCACCCCCCTCGCCCGGATCGGCGCGGCGGCCACAGCAGGGGTCGCCCCGCGGATCATGGGCCTGGGCCCTATCGCCGCGGGCGAAAGGCTGATGGCGCGAACGGGGCGAGCACCTGCGGACCATGACGTGATCGAGGTGAACGAAGCCTTCGCCGCACAGGTTCTGGCCTGCCTGCGCGCATGGCGCATCCCCGATGATGCCGCGCAGGTGAATGCCTATGGTGGCGGGATCAGCATGGGCCACCCCTTGGGCATGTCCGGCGCGCGGATCGCCGGAACGGCGGCGAGGCGGCTGGCGGAAACAAGCGGTCGGTCGGCCCTTGTCGCGCTTTGCGTGGGTGTGGGCCAAGGCGTGGCGCTGGAACTGCTTGCCCTGTAGGATGGGAAATATTGCCCATCCGACCTAGATCATCCCCGACGATGCGTCGCCGCAACGCGCGAGATTTCCTCGTAAATCCCCGACAAAAGGTTCAACGTCCGCGTCGCTTCGGCCAGCCGGTCCGAAAACCCCGGCACCGTCTGCACCGCCTGTATCAGTAGTCTCCGCCGCACCGCGCCATAGTCATCCGTCACACGGCGGCCCTCTTCTGTCACCTCATAGGTCACACCCGACCGTCCTGATCCTTTGCGCAATATCAGCCCGGCACTGATCAATTTGCGCAAGGAATATTGGATGTTCGGCACATCGTCCCGGTTGGTCAGCCGCGCAAGGTCCTTGATGCTTTTCGGTCTCTCGTTCATCCGGATGATGTGGAGAAGCGCATTTTCCGGCCCCGTCGCCGCAAGGTCGCAGACCGAGGCAAGGCATTCCGATTGCCAGCGCCCGAATCCCTCAAAGGTCCGCATGAGGGCGAATTCCAACTCCGTCGTGTCGACCTCGACCGCGCTTTCCGCAAGGTGCCAGTGCCAATCAAGCCCCGGCGTCACGGCATCGTTTTGAGTTTGAACATTTTTCCGCGTCATTGGCTTTCCCCTTCACCGCAATGACCTTCACCGCAGCAGGGCGTTGACGCAAATGGATTTTACGATAGACTTTCAATCATAAAATACTTCCAAAACTCCAACAGGGACAAACCGACATGCCACAACACCCGATGCTCTCGGGCGAACGCTTTCGCCTTGGCACTTTCTCGACCAATTGCTCATCGGGCATGACGCCCACCAAGGCCCCGGAACGCTGGGTCAACAGCTGGGACAATAACCTGAAGTTGGCACAGATGCTGGACGAGGCAGGGATCGACTTCATGCTGCCCATCGCCCGCTGGATCGGCTATGGCGGCGAGACGGATTTCCATGGCGGCGTGCTGGAGACGATGACATGGGCGGCGGGCCTTCTGGCCGCCACCAAGAATATCGCTGTCTTTGCCACCATCCACACCGCCGCGAACCACCCGGTCGTTGTGGCCAAGCAGATGGCCACGATCGACCAGATCGGCCATGGCCGCGCCGGGCTGAACATCGTGGCGGGCTGGAACAAGCCGGAATATGAGGCGCTGGGTCTGACCCTGCCCGATGATCACGAAACGCGCTATGCCTATGCGCAGGAATGGTTTGACCTGATCCGCAAGCTTTGGACATCGGACGATCATTTCGATTGGGACGGCGCCTATTTCAAAGCCAAGCGTGTGAAGGGTGACCCGAAACCAATCCGGGGATCGGTTCCCATCATCAACGCCGCAGGCAGCCCGCAGGGCCGCGAATTCGCGACCGACAATGCCGATTTTCTCTTCACCCCTGCCATCGACCTTGATCGGTCAAAGGGCGAGATTGCCGATCTCAAGGCGCAGGCGGCGGCCAAGGGGCGCAAGGTCAATGTGCTGACCTTCAGCCATGTCATCTGCCGGCCGACCGAGGCAGAGGCCAAGGCCTATGCCGACTACACTGCTGTGCAGAACGCCGATACCGATGCGGTGGACAATCTGGTGCGGCTGCAATTCGCCCATGCCCACAGCTTTCCGCATGACCTTCTGGCACAGATCAAACACCTTTTCGCGCTGGGGCATGGCGGATTTCCTCTGATCGGGACGCCGGATCAGGTGGCAGAGGGCATCTTGAAGCTGCACGCCGCGGGCTTTGCGGGAACCACCCTCTCTTTCGTCGATTATGTCGAGGAATTCCCCTATTTCCGCGATACGGTGCTGCCCAAACTGGCAGCGGCAGGGATCAGGTAAGGGGGCAGGGATGGCCGAGGAACCGACGGGCAAGGATTTCCGCGATGCAATGCGCGCCTTCGTGGGCAATTGCAGCGTCATTACCGTGGGCGATGGGGATGAGGCGTCGGGCCTTGTCGTGACCTCGGCCATCTCGCTTTCGGCCGATCCGCCGCGCCTTTTGGCCTGCGTGAACCGGACGGCGTCCAGCCACCCTTTGCTGGTCAAATATGGCAGGTTCGGCTGGTCCTCGCTTGGTGCCGCGCATCAGGCGGTGGCGGAACGTTTCTCAGGTTTTGGCGGGGTGAAGGGGGCGGCGCGCTATGACGGGGCGGAATGGGAAACCGCTGTCACTGGCGCGCGCCTTCTGAAAGGCGCTCCTGCCGCCTTTGATTGCACCGTCGAAGAGATGATCGACCGCGACACCCATTCCATCCTGATCGGGCGGGTGCAGGCAATCCGCACCGCGCCGGATACGGGGGCGCTGATCTATTGGAACGGGGCCTATCGGACCATCGATTAAAAGGCGATGCTGCCCCGCCGACCGTTCTGGTCGTCTCCCCAGCAAGTATTTGGGCCAAGATGAAGGGGCGGTCAGGCGAAACTTTCGATCGTCCGGAT
The DNA here is from genome assembly GCF_029953595.1 of Fuscovulum ytuae. Classification (NCBI taxonomy): domain Bacteria; kingdom Pseudomonadati; phylum Pseudomonadota; class Alphaproteobacteria; order Rhodobacterales; family Paracoccaceae; genus Fuscovulum; species Fuscovulum ytuae. The sequence goes on from NZ_CP124535.1 coordinate 1,804,658, forward strand.
CGCGCCCTCCAGCGCCTTGCCCTCCTCATCCTTTAGCGCCGCCTCGCGCAAGCGGCGGCACCAGTCGGCGGCATCCTCGCGCGTCGCGATGCGGGCCGAGGCCGCAAGCACGCGGTCGAATTTCGAATGGCCCCGCGCATGGGTGTCGGAATAGCCCTTGATCAAGCGGCGGCATCGGATCAGTTCTACTGCCAGATCGTAATTCTGTCCCGCTTGCCCCAATGCGGTATCCAGCCAACGGTCAAGATGGGCCACCTCTTGCGCATGACGCAGCGTGCGCCGCCGCCAGAACCGCAACCCGCCCAAACCATGCAGCACAAGGAAGGACGGAAGGCTGTCAGTCCGCAGACGCCGCCCCTTGTTGAACCAGCGATCCAGCCGCGCCATCCATTTCGGATCGGCCTCAAGCTTCGCGCCAAGGCGAGCGGGGAACAGGCCCACAACCTCTTCGGCCCGAGGATGGAAGAATTCGGTCAATTGCAGGACATTGGCCTCTTTCACCCGCATCTCTTGCCGGATGCGGGCAAAGCGGCTGCCCCGCGTCTTTAGGTCGGCCACCCGGATGATATCGTCATAGGCCATGGCATTGGCGATGTGTTTCGCAGCCTCGCGCGACAGCGCCCAGCCTTGCGCTTCCGTATCGCGGGACAGGACGGCCGCCAGACGGCCTAGGTAATCCGCCCCATAGGCAAGGTCCTGAAATTCCACCACCTTGCGCAGGCCGGGCAGCGCCATTTCAGCCACCGGCGCAGGCAAACCCGCCACCTGCGCCGCCAGCCTGTTCCATTCCGCGACCAGCCGCGCCGGACCCTGCACCGATGGCGCGGCAGGTGCGGCGGCCAGAGGTGCCACCTTTGCCAAGGGCGTCACGGCCAGATCATAGGCCGCCGCGAAGGCGCGCAGCGACCCGTCCACCCCTTTGCCGCCAGCCTTGATCGCCGCCTCGAAAGCCGCGCGCGGGAAGGGCAGCACCCCCGCCCCCGCCAAGGCCCCAAAGAGCGAGGCCGAGATCACCGATCCATTCGCCACGGCCAGCGCATCGAAATCTGCTGCGATCACCCGCCGCGCCGCGACCTCTGCCGCAGCCATCACCTCTTCGGATGAGGCGATGCCATCCCCCGGCACCATCTTTTCCGAAACCGCCAAGGCACGGTGGGTAGAGGTGATCAGCACCGTCCGATCCGGTGTCACGAAACCGCGCAGGATGGCGCGGCCTGCCTCCATCATCTCGGCGGTGACCATGATATCCACATCGCCCGCCGCCGGCATCAGCGAGAATACCGGCACCGGGTCGCCCGGCTGGCACGGGGCCATTTCGATGTAATAGACCGTCGCCCCCGTCCGTTGTGCCACGCCTGCAACCGATGTCGCCTGCGCGGCATAGCCATTGGCCCGCGCCAGATCCTCGATCCAGCCCGTCAGGACGCCGCCGCCCTGCCCGCCCACGGCAAGGATCGCCAGCTTGATGATCCCCGACAGGCGGGGATCAGCGGCGCGCGCGCCCAGTTCAGCGCCAAGGCTTTCCTGCACGGTCATGGCGCCCCCCCGAATGTCAACCGCCGCCCTGCGCGGCGCGATTGCAACCAGCTGATCACCCGGGCGCGGAACGCGGCCATCCGCGCCTCCCACCCCGTCGGGTTATGGACCACATCGGCGCGGTAGAAAGACGGGCACAGCACCGCCGCATCCGCCACCTCGCCGCAATTGCCGCAACCCACGCAGGACTGGTCGATGCTGGCCACCGGATCATCGCGCAGGGGATCATCCAGCTTTTTCAAGGACAAGGACGGGCAGCCCGACAGCCGGATACAGGCGTGATCGCCCGTACAGATATCCTCATCCACGCCGAAACGCGGTGCCTCGACCCGACGCCCCTCCTTGATCGCCTTCTGGGTCAGGGGTTTTTCCCGCCGCTGCTTGTTCAGCATGCATTCGGATGAGGCAACGATGACCTTCGGCCCCGGCGCGTCCGTTGTCAGCGCCTCGCGCAGCACGTCGCGCATGCGACCCACGTCATAGGTCCGATCCACCTCGCGCACCCAATCGATCCCAATACCCTTCAGCGCCTTGGAAATCGGGTGTTTCGTGGCCTTCGTCGGATTGTCGGCACGGGAGGACATGATGTCCTGCCCTCCCGTCGCGGCGGAATAATAGTTATCCACGATCACCGCCACGCCATCTGATTTGTTGAAGGCCATGTTGGTAAAGCTGGACGACAGCCCGTTATGCCAGAACCCGCCATCGCCGATGATGGACACAGGCCGCCGTTCCCCCCCGCCATCGAAGGCAGCATTGGCGGCGGGGCCAAGGCCATATCCCATGGTCGCCCCACCAATCTCAAACGGCGGCAAGGCCGCGAAGAGATGGCAGCCGATATCGGCGCTGATCTGAAGCTTGCCGGTTTCCTTCTGCACCAGTTTCATCGCGGCAAAGATGGGCCGTTCCGGGCAACCCGTGCAAAATCCCGGCGGGCGGATCGGCACGGTTTTCGACAGGTCGGGGATCTGCGGTTTGTCCTCATTCGGTGCGCGCACCAACGCGGGGAGCATCTGGGGCGCGGCCTCTTTCAGAAAGGCGGTGATCCCGTCCAGCATCACCTGCCCGGTATATTCCCCCGCCATCGGCAGGATGCCCTTGCCGCGCAGTTTCACGGTGGACCCCGCGCGATAGAGAAAGGTCGTCAATTGCTGTTCGATGAATTCCGGTTGGCCTTCCTCGATCACCAGCACCTGATCCTTGCCGTCGCAGAACTCCAAAAACTCGGACGCAAGCAGGGGATAGGTCACGTTCAGAACGTAAAGCGGAACCTGCGTGTTGCCCCAGATATCGGCCAGCCCAAGCCGCTGCAGCGCGCGGATGACGCCATTATACATCCCCCCCTGCAAGACCAGCCCGACAGGCGCGGCCCTTGGCCCGAACACCTCGTTCAAGCCGCGCTCGCGGATGAATTTCTCGGCATTGGGCCAGCGGTTGCGGATCTTGTCCTGCTCATGCGCATAGGACATCGGCGGCAGCACGACGCGGGCGAAATCGGATTGCGGGTTCGACAACGCGTCGCGCACGGTCAGCTTTGGGCGCTGGTTGTCGCGCGTGGCAAAGGACCCCGTCACATGGCAAGACCGGATGCGCACCATCAGCATGACGGGCGTGTTGGACGCCTCTGACAATTCGAACCCGTCCCTCACCGCTTTGGTGATCGACGGCAGGTTGGGACGCGGGTCCAGCAACCAGAACTGCGATTTCATGGCAAAAGCATGGGACCGCTCTTGCATGATGGAAGAGCCTTCGCCGTAATCTTCGCCCACGATGATCAGGGCGCCGCCATTCACACCCGATGAGGCAAGGTTGGCCAGCGCGTCCGAGGCGACATTCACCCCCACCGATCCCTTGAATGTCACCGCACCCCGGATCGGATAATGCACGCTCGCCGCCAACATGGCCGCCGCGGCCGCCTCATTCGCATTCGCCTCAAACCGGATGCCAAGCTCGGCCAGCAATTCCTCGGCATCGGCCAGCACGTCCATCAGATGGGAAATCGGCGCGCCCTGATAGCCGCCGACATAGCCGACCCCGTTTTCCAAAAGCGCCTTGGTGATGGCAAGGATACCTTCGCCGGTAAAGGTATCCCCCTCGCCCTTGCGCAGATGCGCCACCTCTGCCTTGAAAGACCGCTCGGCCATGGATCAAATCTCGTGCTTGCGGATATTGGTCAGCATCTTTTGCAGCGTGGCGACAAAGGCACGTCGCTCCTCTTCAGGTATGCCCCTGAACATACGCGCCTGCGCCTCGGCCATCCGGGGCCAGAGCGTTTCGAACGTCGTGCGGCCCGCCTCGGAAATATAGACCCGCGTCGCGCGGCTGTCGGTGGTATCCGCTTCGCGCCGGATCAAACCTTCGCCCGCCAACTGGTCCAGCGCGCGCGACAGGGTGGACTGTTCCACCACCGAATAGACAGCAAGTTCCCGGATCAGCGGCCCCTCGATCACCGACAGCACGGCCAAGGCCCGCATCTTGGGCGTGGTCAGGCCCAGACCCGCCATCTCATCCCGGAGGCTTGCATTATACCGCCCCATGATGCGGTTCATCAGGTAAGGCGCATAATTCGTAAGCCCGATCTCACCCAAACGGGGCAGGCTGGCGGGGGGCTTTTCGGGGGGCGATTGGTCCGTCATGCGCCCAACGCCTTTGCCGCAAGGAACCCCGACCCGCCGCCAAGGCCGGGGCCGGGATGGGTGGACGCCCCGATATGACGCAAGCCCCGCACCAGCCCTGTGCCATTGGTGGAATGGGCATAGGGGCGGAAAATGAAGAACTGGTCGATCGTGCATAGCCCGCCATAGGGATCGCCACCGACAAGGTTGATGTTCATCGCCTCAAGATCGGCTGGGGAATAGGCCCGGCGGGCCAGTTTGATGGCATCGAAATCCTTGATATGCTGGGCAAGGATCGTCTCGATCCGGTCGGCAAAGGCCTCGCGCACAGTGTCTGACCACGCGCCATCGGTGGCAACCTCGCCCGCCGCGTCGCCCTTTACCACGCGCGGCGCATCAGGGATTTGCAGCCAAAGCACGGCTTTCCCCTCTGGGCAGCGCGAAGGGTCCAACCGATGCGGTTGGCCCACACAGATCGTGGGGACGGCGGGCAGCATCCCCCGTTCCGCCTCATTCGATGCTTTCGACACGCTGTCGATCCCATCTGCAAGATGGATCAGTGCCACATCGTCCAGCCCCGGCGAAAGCCATTCGGGATGGCGATCCAGCGCATAATGCAGTTGGAAATTCCCCCGCCCATGCCGGAAAGTCTCCGCTGCCGCCTGATCCTCTGGCAGGTTCACCTCGCGCAGCAGTCGCCCCTGCAACTGCCCCGGCGCGACCGACGCAAGGACGGACCCGCAGGCGATCTCTTCCCCGCCCGCCAGCGCCACGCCCCGCACATGGCCATCTTTCACGATGATCCGGTCCACATCTGCATTGCAGCGGATCTCGCCGCCCTTTTCCTCGATCAAAGCGCGAAAGGCCGCGACCCCCGCCCCCGATCCGCCTTTCACAACCGGCGCCCCGGCGGCCTCTAATGCGAAGGCGATGACCTTACCCATCTGGCCGGAATAGGTGCTTTCCGGCGTCAGCCCGCAATGCAGCACCCAAGGCGCATAAAGCGCCCGCACAAGGGGGGATGCATAGGTCGTCTCCAACCACCCGCGCGCCGGAACCAGCGCGCGGCCAAACCATGCGGCAAGCCCCCGCAAGCCCCGCTTGCGCACCTGCCCCCACAGCAATTTCGCCATGGGCCAAGACCAAAGCGCACCGCCCAGCAGCGCAAAAAGGAAAGGTGCATCCGCCTCTACCCCACCCACGTCGCGACCGTGGGCGTCACCATCCCCCGGCGACAGCGCGTTGAAGGCCGCCACGTTCCGCGCCCGATCCATCGTAAGGACCAGTGCCGATCCATCAGGGCGCAGCACGGCGGTCGGATGTGAAGTATGGGCATAGTCGAACCCATGCCGCGCCAAATGGGGGCCAAGCGCGGCCCCCGCAGGCGATGTCATGAACAGAACCCATGTCGCCGCCATCACATCATGCCGGAAACCGGGGAGGGTGATCTCTTCGGTCCGCAGACAACCACCCGGCACCGCCGCGCGCTCCAACAAAAGCACGCGGTCCCCCTTCAGCGCCAGCATCGCCCCAGCGACCAGCGCATTGATCCCAGACCCGATGATGACGTGATCCGGCCGCATGCGCCTTAGGCCCGCGGAACCAGCGCCAGCGCGCGGATGGGCGAGCCTGTCCCCTGCTTGATCTTGAGCGGTGCCGCAATCAGGATCGCGCCCTTGGCGGGCAGCTTGTCCAGATTGGCAAGCGAAGCCAGACCGAAACAATTATGCTTGTGCAACAGGTTATGCGCCGGGAAGGGCGGCGTCATCCCGCCCGCCTGCCCCGCATCGGTGCCGATGCACTGGCTGCCCCAGCCGACGATACCCTTGCCGAGCAGGTATTCGATCACCTCTGCCGTCGGCCCCGGCGTATGCGGCCCGGTTTCGTTGGCGTTCAGGAACAGCGCCTCGTCATGCGCGCGCTTGTCCCAATCGGACCGCAGGACGACCCATTCGCCCTTGCCGATCGCGCCATGCTTGGCCTCCCATGCCGTCACATGGTCGATGGTCAGCAGGAAATCCGGGTCGGCGGCGCATTCCGCGCTGAAATCCAGAACGTTCACAGGTGCCACCAGCCGCTGCACATCCAGCGTATCGGTGTAGCCGTCGGCGTAGTCCTTGCCGGTGATCCAGTGATGCGGCGCATCGAAATGGGTGCCGCTATGTTCGCCCAGTTCCAGCCAGTTCCACGCCCAGAACGGCCCGTCCTTGTCATATTCGCTGATGCGGTGAATCTTGATTGGCGGGGTGTCCTTGGCGAAATCCGGCGGCAGCTTCAGAAGGGGCGTTTCCGGGCCAAGCACGCCCGAGCAATCCACCACCTCAATCCCGCCCGAGGCGAGCATCCCCGCCAAGGATGAAAGCACGCTTGCAGAGGTCATCATCTTCTCCCTATTGGCCGGTCCAACCCGGCAAAACCCGCGCCGGTTGTTCTCCCGGCCGTCCGGAATCATGCTAGACAGATTTAAATGCATTTGCAAATATCCCTGCGTCAATCTGGGCGGGGGGTCATGGGCACAGAGTTCGACGCAATCCTGATCGGGGCGGGCCACAACACGCTGGCCGCCGCCTTGCACCTGTCGGCCAAAGGCTGGCGGGTGGGCGTGTTCGAACAGGCCTCCGTCGCGGGCGGTGCGGTCAAGAGCGGGGAATATACGCTGCCGGGGTTCCGCCATGACTGGGCAGCGATGAACCTGTCTCTCTTTGCGGGAAGTGCGTTTTTCAAGGCATATGGGGCAGAACTTGGCCGTCACGGATGCGATTTCATGCCCGTGAACCGCCCCTTCGCCTCATCCTTCCCGGATGGCACATGGGCGGGTGTTTCGACCGACATGGCCGAAACACTGGCCGCCTTCCGCGCCCTCTCGCGCGCCGATGCGGAGAAGTGGCAAGCGCTTGTCGCGCGATTCGGGGAAGAGGCGCCGCATCTTTTCGGCCTTCTCGGATCGCCGATGAAATTGCGTGCGCTTGCATATTTCGCCTTCAAGACATTGCGCGCCAAAGGGGCCAGCGGCACCTTGGATTTCGGGCGTTTCCTGCTGTCTTCACCACGCGCTTGGCTAGAGGAAACCTTTGAACATCCCCATATCCGCGCCATGCTGGCAGCCTGGGGGATGCATCTCGACTTCGCTCCCGATGTCGCGGGGGGCGCGATGTTTCCCTATCTTGAAGGCATGGCAGGGCAGGCTTTCGGCATGGCGCTGGGCAAAGGGGGCGCGGATGTGATCATCCGGGCGCTGACCTCTGCCATCGCGGCGCGTGGCGGGGTGGTGGAAACCGGGGCACCTGTCGCCCGCATCCTGCGGGATGGCATCCGTGCGACCGGGGTAGAACTTGCCGATGGCCGCCGCATCACGGCCGGCCGCGCCGTGATTGCCGGGGTCGCGCCAAAGGCACTTGCGCGGCTGACGGGGGGTACGACGCCCGCCTTTGATGCCGCGATGGACAAATTCCGCCACGCCCCCGGGACAATGATGATCCACCTTGCGATGGACGCCCTGCCAGATTGGCGCGCGGCGTCCGCATTGCAAGGCTTTGCCTATGTCCACCTTGCCCCCAGCCTTGATCAGATGGCGCGCACCTATCAGCAGGCGCAAGCGGGGCTGCTGCCGGATGAACCGATCCTCGTTGTGGGCCAACCTACGGTTTTTGATCCCGCACGCGCGCCGGACGGCAAGCATATCCTTTGGGTTCAGGTCCGCATGGCCCCCGGCACGATTACGGGCGATGCCAAGGGTGAGATTTCGGCAACCGACTGGCCCAGCGCCGCCGCGCCTTTCGCCGATCGTGCGCTGGCGATCCTTGAGGCGCATGCCCCCGGTACGCGGACCAAGATCATCGGCCAGCGCATCGTGACGCCGCTGGAGCTTGAGGCCGACAACCCTAACCTCATCGGCGGCGATCAGGTCTGTGGCAGTCACCACCTGTCACAGCATTTCCTTTTCCGTCCCGCGCGCGGCCATGCCGATGGGTCCACGCCCGTGCAGGGCCTGCACCTGACCGGGGCCGCCGTCTGGCCCGGCGCGGGCACCGGGGCGGGATCTGGGTATTTACTGGCCCAAAACCTTGCCGGACAGTGACCATAAGCAAACAAAACAACCAACAGGGAAAACGACCATGAACCTTAACCGACGGAGCCTTCTGAAGCTCTCAGCCGCCACGATGGCCGCAGGCACGATCGGCCTGCCCACTTTCGCGCAACAGATCGACGAACTGGTCATCGCCTATAACGTCAATCTGCCCTCTTGGGACCCGACGGTCGGGCCCAGCGCGGTGAACCCGACGATTCAGGGCATCTATCAGTCGGTCTTTGACCAATACATCCTGCAACAGCCTGACCTGTCGCCCGCCCCCGGCCTGCTGACGGAATGGGGTTGGAACGAGGATCGGACGCAGGTCTGGATGACGGTGCGCGAGGGCGTCACATGGCATGACGGATCGCCCTTCACGGCCGAAGACGTGGCATGGAACCTTGCCCGCGTGGCCAACCCGGAAACCGGCAGCCCGATCCAGTTCGTCTGGGGCACGCTGACCAACCACCGCGTCGACGGCAACAAGGTCATCGCCGATGTGGCGCAGTTCGACCCCACGATTTTCAAGTGGATGTATTTCCTGACCGGCTATGTCCTGCCCAAGGCCTATTACGAAAAGGTGGGCGCCGAAGGGTTCGAGGCCGCGCCCATCGGCACCGGCCCCTATATGGTCGACAAGTTCGAAAGGAACGCCTTCGTCCGCCTGAAGGCCAATGCGAATTACTGGGGCGGGAAGCCCGATTTCGAAACGGTCACGATCAAGTTCGTCCCCGATGCCGCGGCCCGCGTGGCCGAGGTGGAAAGTGGCAACAGCCATGTCACCCTTGAAATGCCCTATGAGGAATATGACCGCCTGAAGGGCGGCCCATTGGCGGGCGTGGCTGCGCCCATCTCGGATATCGGGATGATCTTCCTGAATGATATCGAGGTGATGACCGACCCGAATGTCCGCATGGCTGCGGCCCATGCCATCGACAAACAGGCGATCATCGACCGTCTGCTGTCGGGCTATGGCGTCAAGATCGACACGCTGCAAACCCCGGAATACGACGCCTTCGACGCCTCGGTCAGCGTGGCCTATGACGAGGCGAAGGCCGTAGAACTGCTGGCAGCCTCTGGCTATGGCCCCGACAATCCGGTGAAATTCAAGATCCAGACGACGCGCGGCTTCAAACCCAAGGATTACGAGATGATCCAGGCCATTGTCGGCCTGTGGCGCAGGGTCGGGATCGAGGCCGAGATCGAGGTCTACGAAATCGCCAAACACTACGAACTCCGCGCCGCCGACCAACTGGCCCCCGCCGCCTTCTATAATTGGGGCAATTCGGTGGGTGATCCCACCACCTCGACCGGCTTTGCGATGTTCGGTCCCTCGCCCCATTCCGTCTGGGATGGCGAGGATCTGATCGGCATGATCGGCCCGCTCTGGGGTGAGGCGGATGAGGCCAAGCGGATCGAAGGCTGGAAGGCCGTGGATCGCTATATCGCCGAGAACGCGCTGGTGATCCCACTTTTGCAATATGTCCAGCCGATCCTGCACGCGCCCGGCGTTGCGGTGACGCCGCATGCCTCGGGCGCGCTTTTGCCGCATCTGATGAAACGGGCCTGATCCGCAAGGGCCGGGGGGGCAACCGCCCCCCCGGACCCCCCTTTTGCCCCAATGCCGAAAGCAGGTTCCCGGTCGGGCCGTCTTTTGAGTATTTGGGCCAAGATGAAGACAGCCGATTGCGCAAGAGGCTCGCGCGCAGCGGTCAATAATGACGGGCAGGGCAGTGATCCGAATACTGGCAACGCGATTGGCGACGACGCTTGTCACCCTTGCAGGGGTGGCGGTGATCGTCTTTTTCGTGATCCGGGTCGTGCCCGGCAATCCCATCGCGATGATGCTGCCCCCCGGCGCGACGGAAGAGGATATCGCGCGCCTCTCCGCGCTTTACGGTTTGGACAAGCCGTTGGTGACGCAGTTCGGCATCTGGGTCGCGGGGGTCATGCAGGGGGATTTCGGCACCTCGATCACCACGCGGCAACCGGTGCTTGATCTGGTGCTGGGGCGGCTGCCCGCGACCTTGGAACTTGCGATCATGGCGCTGGTCATGGCGGTGATCCTTGGAGGCACCGCCGCCTTGATTGGCACGCGGTATCGCGGCGGGCGGCGCGAGGGGGCGATCGACGTGGCCAATGGCGTGGCGCTTTCGGTGCCGGATTTCCTATGGGGTCTGGTGCTGATCCTTCTCTTTGGCGTGTTCTGGCCGGTCTTCCATATCTCGGGCCGGGTGACACCTTCGTTGGACCTGCCCTTCACCACGGAATTCTACCTGTTCGAAAGCCTGATCCGCCTGCGTTTCGACCTTTGGGCCGATATCGTGGCGCATATGTTCATGCCGGCCTTAGCGCTGGCCATCCCCTTGGCGGCAATCATCGGGCAGCTTTTGAAGCAAAGCCTGAAAGAGACGATGAACCTTGACTACGTCACCCTTGCCCGGACCAAGGGCTATGGCGAGACGCGGGTCATCCTGCGAGAGGCGCTGCGCAATGCCGCCCTGCCCACGCTGACGCTGGTGGGGGTGCAATTCACCTTCCTCATCGGCGGCACCGTCATCATCGAACGGCTGTTTTCCTATGAAGGCCTTGGCAATATGGCCATCGATGCCGTGATCAACCGCGACCTGCCGCTGATCCAAGGGATCGTGCTGTTGTTCGCCCTGATCTTCACGGTCGTGAACCTGATTGTCGATCTGCTTTATGCCGTCCTGAACCCGAGGCTGCGCCATGCTTGATGGGCGGTCCCTGATCCGGCGTCGCACGGGGCTGCGGCTTTGGCTTTCGGGCGGATGGCTGGCGTTTCTTTGCCTCGCCGCCCTCTTGGCACCATGGATCGCGCCAAAGGACCCGCTGGCGCAGGATCTGTTCCTTGGCCGTCTGCCGCCCTTCTGGATGGCGGGGGCGGAACCGGGTTATTGGCTGGGAACCGATAGCCTTGGCCGGGACGTGCTGTCGCGCATCATTCATGGCGCGCGGGTCGCGTTGGCCGTGGCGCTGACCGCAGGCGTGATCACCTGCCTGATCGGCGCGACGCTGGGCCTGCTGGCGGGCTTCCTGCGTGGCTGGGTGGATATGGTCATCTCGCGCCTGATCGACATATGGATGGCCTTTCCGCCTGTCCTTTTCTCTATCCTCCTGATCGCCGTCCTTGGCCCCGGGCTGGTGTCGATCATCATCGCCATCGTCGTGATCGACTGGACACGCTTTGCCCGCGTCGTCCGGGCCGAGGCCATGGCACAGGGCGCGATGGATTATGTCGCCTCTGCCCGCGTGGCCGGGCGCGGGCGCATCGGGATCATGCTGCGCGAGATTTTGCCCAATGTCCTGCCCACCATCGGGGTTCTTTTGACGCTGGAAATGGGCATCGCGGTGATCGTTGAGGCAATCCTAAGTTTCGTGAACCTGTCGATCTCGACCGATGATCCGACTTGGGGAGGGATGATCTCGGAAGGACGCACCTCTATCCATCAGGCGTGGTGGGTGCTGGTCTTTCCGCTGATCACGCTCTTCCTCACCGTTCTGTCCTTTTCCCAATTGGGTGAAGGCCTGAAGGACCGTTTCGATCCGGTGCTGAGATGAGCTTTCTGTCCATCCGCAACCTTTCCGTTCGCCTGAAGGGTGGCCCGCCCCTTCTGCGCCGCGTGTCGTTGGATGTGGGGGCGGGAGAGGTGCGGGGGTTGGTGGGGGAATCCGGCGCGGGCAAGTCGATGATCGGCAAAGCCGTGCTGGGCATCCTGCCCCCTTCGGTCGAGATCACGGAGGGGCAGGTGCTGCTGGACGGAACCGATCTTCTGTCCCTCCCCCCCAAGGACCGCCGCCGCCGCATCGGGGCCAGTTGCGCGCTGATCCCGCAGGACCCGCTGACCGCCCTGAACCCGTCCCATCGCATCGGGCCGCAGATCACCGACCGTCTTGTCGATATCCTCGGCTGGACACGCGCAAATGCCGAGGCCCGCGCCCGCGACCTGCTGGCCGAGGTGCAGATCCCCGATCCCGACCGCGTGCTGCGCGCCTATCCGCATGAACTGTCGGGCGGGATGCGCCAGCGCATCCTGATTGCTTCTGCCTTTGCCGCCGAACCCAAGCTGATCGTCGCGGATGAACCCACCACCGCGCTGGATGTGACCGTCCAGAAGCAAATCCTGAAGCTGATTGCTGGGATGCAGGCGCGACATGGCACCGCGCTTTTGTTTGTCACCCATGACCTCGGCGTAGTGTCCAAGGTCTGCCAGCGTCTTTCGGTCCTTTACGCCGGAATGGTGGTCGAAGATGCGGCGGTGGCCGATTTCTTCGCCGCCCCGCGCCACGCCTATTCCAAGGCCCTACTGGCCGCGACGCCGAAATACACCGATCCCGCCGCAGGCCTGCACCCCGTGCCCGATGCGGTGATTGAGGCGGTCCGTGCCGAAGTCGCGGCCTTCGATGCCCTTTCCGCAAAAGGAGGCGGGGCATGACCGATCTTTACAGCGTGGAAAACCTGCGCCTGTCGCTGGCCGACATGACCACCAAGCCGCTGTTCGGCCCTGCGCCAAGGATCGAAATCCTCAAAGGGCTAAGCTTCACCATCCCCAAGGGGGCCGTGGTGGGCATCGTGGGTGGGTCAGGTTCCGGCAAATCCACCCTGGGCCGCGCACTTGTGCGGCTGCTGGAACCGTCGGGCGGCAGCATCCGCTTTGACGGGACCGACATCACCCACTTGCCCGAACCCGCCCTGCGCCCACTGCGGCGACGCTTTCAGATGATCTTTCAGGACCCGATGTCGTCCCTCAACCCGCGCCACCGTGTTGGCACGATCATCGCGGAACCCCTGCGCCTGCACGGTTTGGACAGGATCCCCAAGCGCGTCGCCCGCGCCCTGGATCATGTTGGCCTGCCACAACCCTTCGCGGCCCGCTTTCCGCATGAACTGTCAGGCGGTCAGCGTCAGCGTGTGGGCATCGCCCGCGCCATCGCGCTGGAACCAGACTTCATCCTTGCCGATGAAATCGTGTCGGGGCTTGACGTGTCATCGCAGGCGCAGGTTCTGAACCTGCTGGAACGGTTGGTGGCCGATCTGGGCCTGACCTTGGCCTTCATCAGCCATGACCTGTCGGTCATCCGCCGCCTTTGCCAGCGCACCATCGTCCTGCACCGGGGGGAGATCGTCGAGGATCGCCCCACCGCCGAACTTTTCGCCACCCCCAGTGCCGCCTACACGCGCGACCTGTTAGAGGCGATCCCCCTGCCGGACCCCGCTCAGCCCTGGGTCTGAGGCGGGGCGACGGGCCGCCGCTCGGCCGCATCCGGCGTCATCAGGCTTTCCAACTTGGCCTTCACCTCTTCTGGCCAAGGCATCGACGTGTGGCTGTCCAGCCAGCTTGCCGCCAAGACCTGTTCCACCGACCAGCGATGTTCCTCGCCGCAATGGATGGTATGCTTCAGGCGGACCGAAGATTTCCCCACCTTCAGCACCGTCAGCCGGAAGGTCAGCTTATCGCCAAAGAAGGACGGCTTCGAGAAATCGCAAGAAAGATGCACTGTGGGCGTGCCCCAGCGTTCTTTCCAGATGATTTCATGCCAAGGCCAGCCGATATGGGCCCAGAATTCCTCCACCACCCCATTCAGGATGTTCAGGTAGGCCGGGTAATAGGCGGTGCCGGATATGTCGCAATCCCCAAAATGCAGCATCCGGTCGGTCGTGAAACAGACGGTCATATCATCCTCCCTTTTGCCCGACCGTCCCATATCGGGGGCGAAGGTCAAGCCCCCGCCCGCTGCGCCAACCCAGCGGCGCGCACCACCTCGGCCACCTGCATCAGCTGTTTGGACAGGGGCGAAGACCGCCGCCACACCATCCCGATCCGCCGCGACGGCTGCGCACCGTTGAACCGCGCGATGGCGACATGGGCCGACCGGGTTTCCACCGCCACGGCCATTTCGGGGATCAAGGTCACCCCGATCCCCGCCCCCACCATCTGCACCAACGTGGACAGGCTGCTGCCATCCAGCAATTCGCGCGGCGCGGCCTGCCCAGCATAGCAGAAGGACAGCGCCTGATCGCGGAAGCAATGGCCTTCTTCCAAAAGCAAAAGCCGCATCTCGCGCAGCATTTCTGGCGCAGGCACGGGCTTTTCGGCATCTGCGCCGGGGCGGACCAGAACGAAATCCTCGGCAAACAGATCAACCTCGGTGAGAAAGCTCTCCGACACCGGCAGCGCAACGATGGCCGTGTCTAGCCGCCCTTCCTCCAACTCGCGGATCAGTTTCGGCGTCACCGTTTCGCGTAGGTGGATATCAAGCCCCTCATTCGCCGCATTCAGCCGGGCGATGATTGCGGGCAACAGATAGGGTGCAATGGTCGGAATCACCCCAATCCGCAGCCGCCCTGACAGGCTACCCCGCGCGGCCCGCGCCATATCGGCCAATTCCTCGACCTCGCGCAAAATCTCGCGCGCGCGGACCAGCACATCCTCGCCGAACCCTGTCAGCCGGACCTGCCGCGCGCCGCGTTCAAACAGCTCGGACCCAAGCACGGCCTCCATCTCGCGGATCTGCATCGACAAGGCGGGTTGCGAGATGGCGCAGACCTCTGCCGCCCGCCCAAAATGGCCATGCCGGGCCAAGGCATCGAAATAGCGCAATTGTTTCAGCGTCAGGTTCAACATAAGTTCATCTTATCGTTGCAATCAGAAAATCCAACTTAAACTAATCACTTTCCGATGTTAGAACGATTCCATTCTGGCGGGCCGCCCCTCACCTTGGGGCGTGCGCCCTGCCCCGATTGCAGCCACAAGGAGAGCGACATGGACGGAAACGACGCCGGCAAATGCCCAGTTGTGCATGGGGGTCTGACGACCTCGGGCACCTCGGTCACGGCATGGTGGCCCAAGACCCTCAACCTCGACATCCTGCACCAGCATGACACCAAGTCGAACCCGCTGAAGGGTTTCAACTACCGGGATGAGGTGAAAAAGCTCGACTTCGACGCGATCAAGCGCGACGTCCACGCCCTGATGACCGACAGTCAGGACTGGTGGCCCGCCGATTGGGGCCATTACGGCGGCTTGATGATCCGCATGGCATGGCATTCCGCAGGTACGTATCGCGTGGCCGATGGCCGGGGCGGCGCGGGCACCGGCAACCACCGCTTTGCGCCCCTGAACAGCTGGCCAGATAACGCCAATCTCGACAAGGCCCGCCGCCTGCTTTGGCCAATCAAGAAGAAATACGGCAATCGTATTTCTTGGGCCGACCTGATGATCCTCGCCGGGACTGTCGCCTATGAAAGCATGGGGCTGAAGACCTACGGCTTCGCGTTCGGGCGCGAAGATATCTGGGCCCCCGAAAAGGACGTCTATTGGGGTTCGGAAACCGAATGGCTGGCGCCGTCGGAAAACCGCTATGCCGATCTTTCTGATCCCTCCACGCTGGAAAACCCGCTGGCGGCCGTTCACATGGGCCTGATCTATGTGAACCCCGAAGGCGTGAACGGTCAGCCTGACCCGATGAAGACCGCCGCGCAGGTGCGCGAAACCTTTGCCCGCATGGCGATGAATGACGAAGAAACCGTCGCCCTCGCCGCAGGCGGCCATACCGTCGGCAAAGCGCATGGCAATGGGCGTGCCGAAAACCTCGGCCCTTCGCCGGAAGGCGCCGAAATCGAAGAGCAGGGTCTGGGCTGGAACAACCACGTCTCGCGCGGGGTGGGCCGCAACACCGTGACCTCGGGCATCGAGGGTGCCTGGACGACCCATCCGACCAAGTGGGACAACGGCTATTTCGACCTTCTGCTTGGCTATGAGTGGGAACTGAAGAAATCCCCTGCGGGCGCATGGCAATACGAACCCATCGGCATCAAGGAAGAAGACAAGCCGGTGGATGTGGAAGACCCGTCCATCCGTTATAACCCGATCATGACCGATGCCGACATGGCGATGAAGGTCGATCCAATCTATCGCGCGATTTCCGAACGGTTCCACAAGGACCCGGCCTACTTCTCGGAAACCTTCGCGCGGGCATGGTTCAAGCTGACGCATCGCGACATGGGCCCGCGCGTCCGCTACATCGGGCCGGATGTCCCGAAGGAAGACCTGATCTGGCAAGACCCCGTCCCGGCGGGCAGCACGTCCTATGACGTGGCGGCGGTCAAGGCCAAGATCGCGGCATCGGGCCTGTCGGTGACCGATCTGGTCACCACCGCATGGGACAGCGCCCGCACCTTCCGCCAGTCCGACTATCGCGGTGGCGCGAATGGCGCGCGCATCCGTCTGGCCCCGCAAAAGGATTGGGAAGGCAACGAACCAGCCCGCCTTTCGCGCGTCCTGTCGGTGCTGGAACCGATCGCAGCGGCCTCCGGTGCATCTGTCGCCGATGTGATCGTTCTAGCGGGCAATGTGGGCGTCGAGATGGCCGCCAAGGCGGCAGGCTTTGACGTCACCGTGCCCTTCACCCCCGGTCGCGGCGATGCAAAGGCAGAACAGACCGACGCGGCCAGCTTTGCCGTGCTTGAACCGCTGGCCGATGGCTTCCGCAATTGGCTGAAGAAGAACTACTCGGTCGAGGCCGAGGAAATGCTTCTCGACCGCGCGCAGTTGATGGGCCTGACCGCCCCGGAAATGACTGTCCTTCTGGGCGGGATGCGGGCGATGGGCACGAACCATGGCGGCACAGGCCATGGCGTCTTCACCAACCGTCCCGGTGCGCTGACGAATGATTTCTTCGTCAACCTCACCGACATGGGCTTCAAATGGGTGCCAAAGGGGCGCAACCTCTATGACATCGTCGATCGCGCGTCCGGCGAGGTGAAGTTCACCGCCACGCGTGTTGATCTGGTGTTCGGGTCCAACTCTGTCCTGCGCGCCTATGCCGAGGTCTATGCCCAAGACGACAACCGCGAAAAGTTCGTCCATGACTTCGTCGCGGCTTGGGTCAAGGTGATGAACGCCGACCGCTACGATCTGGCGGCCTGATCGGCACTGGCAAGCGATCGGGACGCTCCGGGAAACCGGGGCGTATCCCGACCGGTGGGAGAGACCTCACTCCTGCAACGAACAGACAAAACCCGCCGCAATTCTGCGGCGGGTTTATTTTTGCGCACTTGTGCCATGTCGTTCATCCGGAACGCGGGGAAAGCTGTCCGCGACCTTCAGGATTGCGGTCTCGCCGTACCCTTTGGCCACTTCCGATGCAGCCCGTCGATGACCAAAGCGTGCGAATGCACAACCCCATGTTCCCGCAGATGTGGATGGTCTGCGGGCAAGTCCGGATGGACATGTGGGACGATGATGGGGTCCAGCGCGGGCCAAAGACGCAGGACTGCGGCCAGACCAACCGCTCCTACCGCCGCAAGCGTCATGGCCGCAGCCGACAGCCCCGCCTCTGCCCCGATCCATCCCGCCAGTGGATAGGTGACCAGCCAGCAGGCATGCGACAAGGCGAATTGCGCCGCAAAAACTGCGCCGCGATCCACATCGCGCGCGGAACGGTTGATGATCCGTCCGATGGGTGTCTGGGTCAGCGAAAAGCCAAATCCGATCATCGCCCATAGCGCGACCAAGACGGCGAAACTGTCAGCCACTGGAACAGCCGCCACCCCCGCAACCATAAGCCCAGCGCCACCGATCATCACTGGCCTTTCCGCCACACGCGCAAGCAAGCGGGGCAGGACAAAGGCCGCAACCATCGACCCCGCGCCAAAGGCGGCGAAGGCCAAGGCGACTGCTTCTTCCCCCATACCCAACCTGTCCTTCACCAGAACAACCGTGTTCACATAGACCATCGCCCCTGCCGCCGCGACCGCCGCCTCCATCACCATCAACCCGCGCAGGCGCGGTGTGCGGATATAGATACGCACCCCCTTCGTCACATCGGCCCAGAACTGCCCGCCCTCTGCTTGCGCCCGCTGCGGCAGCCGCGCCGTCACGACAAGCAGCGCCGAACCGATGAAACCCGCAACCGTTCCGGCAAACAGCACGGGAAAGCCCACGACCGTCAACAGCGCCGCAGCAAGGATGGGCGAGGCAACCTGTTCCAGATCCTCCGCCAGACGCAGCAGGGACAGAGCGTTGGTATAATCGTCCTCGTCCTTCAGCACATCGGGGATCACGGCTTGGAACGCAGGCGTAAACCCCGCCGAGGCAGCCTGAAGCGCGAAGATCAGCACATAGACCTGCCAGACTTGATCGACAAAGGGCAGGAAGGCGATCACCCCCGCGCGGATCAGGTCCAGCGCCACGAGGAAGGCGCGGCGCGGCAACCGCTCCGCCACCGCCGCCGCGACAGGGGCCAGCGTCACATAGGCCACCATCTTGATCGCAAGCGCCGTGCCAAGCACCGCCCCTGCATCCTCCCCCGCCAACTCCCATGCCAGAAGGCCAAGCGCCACGGTCGCAAGACCCGTGCCGACCAACGCCACCACTTGCGCGGCGAAGAGATGGCGGAATGCCGGGTTCTTCAGTGTCAAAAGCATCAGAGCAATTTCGTCAGTGCCTTGATCTCGGCCATGTCATGCCCATGCCCGTCCGAAAGGCAGTGGTCGATATGATCATGAATCAGCGCCCGCTTCGCCTCGGCCACCGCGCGCTCCACCGCGTGGAGTTGCGTGGCAAGGTCGAGGCAGGGCTGGCCCTCCTCGATCATGGCGACGACCCGCCGAAGATGCCCTTCGGCGCGTTTCAGCCGAGTGGCGATGGCAGGGTGGCTTGCATGGCGGTGCGGTTCTGTCATAGAACCACCCTAACCCCCCCGGGGGGATAGGGCAAGGCAGGGCGTGGAAATCACGCCGAAGGGGCAGATGAGCGGAAAGCGTGCCATGGTCACGTGGATGACAGCACTTGTGCTGACGCTGTCGCTTGCTTTCGCGCCGCTTTTATCCGCGGCAACGCACGGCCCCGGTCAGACCGCGATAGAGGCGGACCATGCCGCGTGGCATGCCGAACAGGGTGAACATTGGCACGCGACCGACCACGGCCACCATGACAGCGCCGATCACGACCACACACCGACCGTCATCCTGCCCGCCGCCAGTGACCTTGAGCCGCCGCCGCCCGCAGGCCTTCGGGCAGCACAGGCAACCGGCACCTACGGCATCATCCGCGACGGCCCGCGCCGCCCACCGCGCTTGACCTGACCGACCCTTCGCTGCGGCGGACCCTTGCCCGCTCCGCACCATCCGTCAGTCAATCAACGGTACATCACATGACATTCCTCCACCCGACGCCCCGGCGCGTCTGGACGGCACTCGCCATATTCTGCCTCACGCTCCTTTGGGCGGGGGTCGCGCTGGCACATGCCGTCACCCTTGGCGACAAGGGCTATATTCAGGAAATCACCGGCCCGCATGTCCTGCCCTTCCTCTATCTGGGGGCAAAGCACATGGTCACGGGCTACGACCACATCCTCTTTCTCTTCGGCGTGATCTTCTTCCTCTACGGGATGCGCGAGATCGGGCTTTACGTTACCCTCTTCGCCATCGGCCATTCGACGACGATGATCCTTGGCGTCTGGTTCAACTTCGGCATCAACGCCTACATCATCGACGCCATCATCGGCTTCTCGGTCATCTACAAAGCGCTCGACAACCTCGGGGCCTTCCGCCTGTGGTTCGGGGTGCAGCCCGATACGCGGGTGGCGACGCTGGTCTTCGGCTTCCTGCACGGCTTCGGCCTTGCCTCGAAGATCATCGAATACAACATCGCGCCCGACGGCCTGCTTGTGAACCTCATCGCCTTCAATGTGGGCGTTGAAATCGGCCAACTCACCGCCCTCGCGCTCATCCTCTTGTTCATGCAGCGCTGGCGCGCGTCACCCTCCTTTGGTCGACAGGCCTATACCGCAAACGTCATCATGATCGGCCTTGGCGCCTACCTGATGGGCTTTCAGCTCATCGGTCTGGCACTGGCTTGAGGGAGCATCCCATGAACACCAAATTCGACATCACCCGCGCCCCGCAGACCCCGCGTCCTGAACGGGCGCAGACACGTGACGCCGCAGGCCATATCCGAGGGGTAGAGGCGACGTCCGGCGGCCTGATCCGCTCCACCCTCCTCGCTTCTGGGGCAGCGGCGGCCATGCTCACCATCGTCTACCTGCCCGCCGAATACGGCATAGACCCGACCGGCTTCGGCGCGGTGCTGGGCCTGACCGAGATGGGTCAGATCAAGCAACAACTCTACGCCGAGGCCGAGGCGGACGAGGCTGCAACCGCCAACGCCCCCGTGACGCTTGACCCCGACACGCTGGCACGGCTGGACCGGATCGAGGCACAACTGGCTACCATCAGCGCGGTGATTGGCGCGCCCTCGGCCCTGACCGAGACACCGACACCGCCCGCAACAGAGGCGGCGGCAGCCCCCGCACCGGAACCCGCACCCGCTCCGACAGCCGAAGCGATGGCCGAACCCGCAGCCGAAGTCGCCCCTGCCGCAACCGCCGATGCCGTCGAGGCCGCCGTCGCCGAGGCCAACTCCAACTGGCGCGACGAAGTCAGCTACACCCTAGCGCCCGGCGAAGGGATCGAGGTGAAGCTCGCCATGCAGGAAGGCCAGACCGCCCGCTTTGAATGGACGGCCAATGGCGCAGTCGTGAACTACGACACGCATGGCGACGGCAGCGGCCAAAAGGTCAGTTACGAACAGGGCCGCGGCGTGCCGGAACAGGACGGCGAACTCACCGCCGCATTCACCGGCAACCACGGCTGGTTCTGGCGCAACCGCACCGATGCGCCGGTCACCGTGACGCTCCGCACAGCGGGCGACTATGCCGAGATGAAGGCACCGTGACAAAGACGCCACCTCTGGCGGCCCGAATGGGCTGTCAGGGCAAATCTGCCATTCGGCACTTGGGACGCGGCGCCCACCCAAAAGCAGCAGGATGCCGTCATCGGCCGCATGGCGACCTTTCGACACGGTTGGCAAATGCAGGGTCAGAAAAGGGCCGCGCGGCAAGGCAGCCCTCCGGCCGCAATCACTCGCGGGCCGGACGGCATTAGGAGAACCAAAGGCAAGGTTTTCTTGTTGCGGTGCTGCGATCGGCTCGACAGCCCCGCCCCCGCCTGCATCATGTCTGCCCCCATCCCGAAGGATCATGCGGGTCCTGCATGCGCAGGAAGGCGTAGCCTATCCTTGCCCAGGGCCGAATGCGTTTGGTCAGGACGTCCAGCACGAAATCCCCCACATCGCTGCGCAGAACCCGCACCGCAAGTGGCGCGCGCTTTTGGTCCAGCACCACCGCGATCAGCAGGCGGTTCGGCGCCCCCCCGCCGCGATCAGCTGCTGTTTCTTGCAAAGCGCATCATCTTCACAATCACCGCCGCATGCCGTTGGCTGGGACCAGCGTTCCGCCACGGAAAACAGGCGTTGGTCGCCGATCGGGCGGATTGCGGCATTGGCCACGCTGTTCACCTGGGCCGCCACCTTCAGAACATCCGCCTCGGCGGGCGACAGGCCCCCAGATACACAAGCCCAATCATAGCCACGACAGATTGATGACGCCCCTTCCGGGTCTGGGGCCGCTTGTTTCACAGGCAATAAGGCATCGGCACCCACAGTATCGACGGCTATGGCTGCCCCAGCCAAAGGGGGCAGAAGATGACGGCGGCGGCGATCACGGTGCGGATGGGGCGCATAGCGTGGACTTCGGACGTTAGCCAGATCGGGATAGGCCGCAGGCGCACCGACTGTCCTTTTCACATCGCAAGACAGCAGCCCAGAACGGGTAGGCCCCTTACCCCGGCGTATGGCCCCGCGTGGCCCTGCCCTTATCCATTCCGACGCTCCCCCGACACTAGCCAGCCCCTTCCCCTGCGATCAGGTCGGGGTGCCACAGCACGGCCTGCCCACGCCCCGCTCGCTTGGCCGCATAAAGCATGGCATCGGCCCGCGCCAAAAGGTCGGGCCCCGAAAGGCCGGGGGCCATGGCGGAAAGGATCACCCCGGCGCTGGCGCCGACCGAAAGCCCGATCCCCCGCCATTCCACCGCCTCGCCCAAGGTGACAAGGATCGTCGCCACCCGTGACAGCGCCACCTCGTCCCGATCCATCCCCGGCATCAGGATGACAAACTCATCCCCCCCGATCCGCGCGACGAAATCTTCGCGCCGACTATGGGCCAGCAAACGGCGCCCCACCTCGGCCAAAAGATGATCCCCCGCCGCATGGCCCAGCGCATCATTCACCTCTTTGAAACGATCAAGGTCCAGATGCACCACCGCCATAGGCTCCGGCCCCAAACCCTCCAGCGCAAGGTCCAGCGCGCGACGGTTCCTCAGTCCTGTCAGCGTATCGGTCAGGGCCTGTTCCTCTGCCACGACCTTGTCGCCCTGCAGGCGGTGGTTCAGAGCACGCAACTCGTCCAGCACCGCCGTCTTCGCCTCATAGAGGTAAAGCAGTTCGACCGTCAGGTCGGTAGGGGCGAAATCCGCCTCCGTCAGGTCATGCCGACGCACGGCATCCACCACCCCGATCCCGAAGGAAAGGTTGATCAGCGCCCCCTCGCCCAAGGGCACCGCGATCCCGCGCAAGGCCAAATCGCCCCGCCCGCGGCAGGCGATCTGCAACCGGCCCTGCGCCGCCAGAAGATCGGCCACAGCCGCCAGCGGCGGGCCATGCCGCAGGGTGAACAGGTCGGAAAAAAGCCGACCCGCTGGATCGCCCATCGCCAAAAGGCGCGTCAGCGTCGGCCCACAGGACCGGATGATCCCCGCGCCATCCACAGCCACATACATCGGCATCAACTGCGCCAAGGCGCCCGCCGTGATGCCCCCTATCGCACCGCCGATCATTCCGCCCGACCCAAACTGAAGGCCCGCCCCGCGCCATGGGCCTGATCCAGCAGGCGGATCGTCACCGCCCCCGCGCCATCCTTCCCGCGCCGCGCAAGGCCCAGCGTGACCAGCGCGCCGTAATCATCCGCCATGGCCCGCAATAGGCCCAAAGCCACCTCTGCCAAGCCCGGCATGCCGGGACCGATCTCAAGCCGGAAACGGCCACGTGCCGCCTCGCGCAACCGCAAGTCAGGCAGCACCAGATCGGGCAAGGCCAACCGCGCCCGCGCAGGCAAATCTTCTAACGAGCAAAGGAAATCGCGATAGTCCGATCCGCCGAACCGCAACAGCCGCCGCACCCCCGCCCGTGCGGGATGGGACACGAGGTAGGTTCCCAGATCTTCCAAAAGACAGCCGCGGTCGCGGTCCAGCCGTGTGGCGGCGGCGGCAAGCAGGCGATCCGTCACCTCCGCCGGATAGGGCAGTAAGGGTTCAAACCCCTGTACCGACACCCCAGCTGCCCGTGCCGTATCCTCCCAGACGCCCGCGCCCCAGCCATCGCGCAAAAAGCACTGGATCGACCGATTGATCAGCCCGTTCATCGCCCCCTCGACACATCCGGGCCCGTCGCCCGGTGCAAAGGTTGCTCGATTCGGATGAACGAAGGCTTAGGGCAGCAGCAAAAGCCCCCCCGCCACCCCCAACAGGTTCATCGGCACTGGAGTCAGGGCGGCAGGGGCGTCCTGCAAAGCCGCGATCAGGGCTTCACCCGCGGCACGGTCTGGCAGCATCCCCGTCAGTGCCGCCACCGATCGGCGCTGCACCTTGCCTGCCACCATCCCCAAACCTTCATACCGCACGAAACCCTGCGGCTCGCGCAGCAGGATCAGCGCCTCCTCCCCCGGCTCTGCCGTCCAGAAATCGGCCACCACAAAGACGCAACCCGCCCTTTCGGTTCCCGGCAACGGCGTCCGGCAGGCATCGATCCAACTTTGCAATTCCACCGCCGGGATGGCGCGCAAAAGCAGATCACGCGTCGCCGTCGCCCCTTCGGGTTGCAGGGGCATCACCTCTCGCAGATTGGCAAGCAGCGCCTCGGCATCGTCAGCCATCACCAAGGCCCCGGCCTCACCGCCCGCCGCCCGTGCGGCCAGCCGCTGCGCCAACATGGCATGATCAGGCTCTGCCGCCAATTCCTCCAGCTGCACCAATGCGGCCTCGCCCGACCGCCCCCAACGTTCAAGGGCGGAAAGGTCCAGGTCCTGCACCTCCACTGCGCCACCTGCATAGCGCGCGAGTTGCGACCGCGCCGAAATCCCTTCGGCATCTATGACAGGGGTCAGCCAAAGCACGGCCAAGCCCACCACCATCAGGGCCAGCACCCGGTTTGCCTGCCGCACATGCGCAGCCCAGCCCGCGCCGCGCAGCACAGCCCCAAGATAGGCCAACCCATAGCCTGCCCCCGCCAGAACCGCCAAAGCGGCAAAAACCCGTTCAGGCGTCCAGCCATGCTGACCCACCCTTTCGGCCAGTGCCATGCCTGCCAAGGCCACAGGCAGCGGCAACAGCCCCGCCATCACCCGCGCCGAGATTTGCAGAAGTGGGTTGCTGCTTGCCTCGTCATCCGTCTGGTCGATCACCACCGCAATCAACCCCGCCGCCGCCATGGCCAGCGCCAAAAGGACCCCGGTCGCAGACACCCCGCCCGGCAATTGCGACAACCCCCGCAGCGGCAGCGCAACAAGGAACAGGATCATCACCGCCAGCACAGGCACCGTCAGCAGCCGCAACAGCCGCAGGATCACCATGGGCGACAGGACATCCGACAATTCCCAGGCCACCGCCACACCAACGCCCAGCATGGCCCCCGTCGCCATCCCGGCCAAGGGGCCACCCGCGCGCATCACCCAATCCAGAAACCCCAATCCCACCAAAGCCAGCGCTGCATCAGCCAGCCAGATCACAGCCCAGACCAGCCCGACAAAGATCCAGCCCGCGGTCACGCGCACCGCCAATTGCCAACTTGACGTGAACAGCGCCGGATAAGACGTGCCGCCCGTCGCCCCGCGCGCGATCAGATAGGGCAGCGGCAAGACCGCGATCAGGAACCCCGCGATCCAGTGCAGACCCTCCATCCGCACCGCATCCGGCATCGGATAGCGCAGCGCCACCAGCGCAATCAGCCCCGCCACCAACGCGGCCAGCGGCACCGCGCTGACCGCCGCCTGCCGCAGCCGTAACGGCCCTGCCATCCCCAGAACTGCCCCGAAAAAGACCACGGCGAATGCCGAAAGGGGCAAATGCAGCCGCACCGTCAGGGCGCCCCGCAACGCGGCATCCTCCAACATCCATAGCGACAGCCCCGCGATCGCCCCCGTCAGCGCGAGAAGCCCGCGCCTCAGCGTCAGGATGTCCATTGCCCCTCCGTCCCGCCAAAGGCGGGTATCCCCCGTCACAGCCCGACTTGCGCGGACTTTTCCCCGAAAAGCAGGCTAGCCGCCACATCGCTGGACGCAAAGAAAAAATCCTGTGGCCTATGCAGAAGAGTGCGCGGAACGCCGATCAGAAATCCGTCGGCGCGCCGCCTTCCTGCTTGCGGCGGGCCACGAAGCGGCGCAACTCCTCTTGGTCGTCGCCGTTCATCGCCGGGGCCTCGAACTCTGCAAGGATCTGCTTATAGATCCGATGCGCCCGCTCCGGCGTCCAGACCGATCCGTCGATCTGCCACGCCTCATAATTGCGCCAATCGCTGACAAAGGGCGCATAGAAGGCGGTGGTATAGCGTTCCTGTGTATGCTGGCAGCCGAAGTAATGGCCGTTCGGCCCCACTTCCTTGATGGCATCAAAGGCGATGTCATCTTCCGTCGTGGCAAACGTCGCCTCTTCGAAATAGCGCTGGATCATCTGGAGGACTTCGCAATCCATCACGAATTTCTCGGGGCTAGCGATCAACCCGCCTTCAAGCCACCCGGCCGCGTGATAGACCATGTTGGTGCGCGACTGCACCGCCGCCCACAGGCTGTTTGATGTCTCCCACATCGCTTGCCCATCGGGGATATTCGCCGCGCAAACGCCCGATGACCGCATGGGCAGCTTGTAATGGCGCACCAATTGCCCGGTCATCTGCGTGGCGCGCATATATTCCGGCGTCCCAAAGGCGGGCGCGCCCGATTTCATGTCCACATTCGATGTAAAAGTGCCAATCGCCACCGGACAGCCCGGCGCGATATATTGCAACAGGGCAATCGCCGCCAAGGCCTCGGCCAAGGACAGGGCCACCGCTCCCGCCATCGTCACCGGGGCCATCGCCCCTGCCAGCGTGAAAGGCGTCACCACCACGGGCTGCCCCCGCTTGGCAAGGCGCATCGCCCCGTCCAGCATCGGGAAGTCATGCTTCAACGGGCTAACCGAGTTGATGTTGGTATACATCCGCGGTTTGGCCTGAAACTCCTCTTCCGTCAGGCCGCCCGCGATGCGGGTCATTTCCATGACGTCTTCCACCCGCTCCGCGCCAAGCGAATAGGCATGCACGACCTTGTCCGTCAGCGTCAGCTTTTCATACAGGCAATCCAGATGGCGCACCGACGGGTGAATATCGATCGGCTCTACCGGATAGCCACCCGCGATATGGATGCAGTTGAAATACTGCGTCAGCTTCATGAATTCCTTGAACGTTTCAAAGTCCCCCGACCGCTTGCCGCGCTCAAGGTCCCACGCATTGGGCGGGGATGAGACGTTCACAAAGACCATATGCTTGCCGCCGATGATCAGTTCCCGGTCCGGATTGCGCGGCGTGATGGTGAATTCGGATGGCGCATGCGACAGCATCTCCATCACGAAATCCTCGTCCATCTTCACATTGGTGCCCGTGACCTTGCAGCCCGCGCGCTTCAGATGCGCCACGGCGTCGGGGTTCAGAAATTCGATGCCGATCTCGCTCAGGATCCGCATTGCGCCTTTGTGGATGCGCTGCACGCCCTCGGCATCCAACGGCTCTACGGGGGCGTCCGGGTTTACCGGAATACGCCACGGCATCTGGTCGATGACGGCGGTGCCCGCGCGCTGCTTGTTTCCTGCCCGTCCCCCGGCGCGGCGCTTGCGCGGCTCTTCGTTCATCGCATCCTCCGTCGGGCACCCATCTGCACCCCGTCCGGCGCAGGATGACGAAGGCTATGGGCAAATGACACTCTGCCCACGACGCATTCATGTCGTTTTTCGCAATGGGCCGCGCGCCTCAGGCCCTCAGACCGTCGATCCAGCCGCCCAGATGCCCGATATCGGGCAAGACGACATCGGCATGCGGGGCCAGTTCATCGGCCCCTGCGATCCCGGTCAGCACGGCCACGGCGCGCATCCCCGCGCGACGGCCCGCCTCAAGGTCATGGCGGCTGTCCCCCACCATCGCCACCCGCGCCGGGTCAAGCCCCTGCTGCCGCGCGAAGGCCGCGCACATCCCCGGCCCCGGTTTCGGACCATGCCCGCTGTCATACCCCGCGATGTAATCGAAAAGATGGGTGATCCCATGCGCCGCCAGATGCGCCCGCGCCGCCTCTTCATTGTCATTGGTCGCCAACCCGATCCGCAGGCCCCGCGCCCTAAGCGCACCCAGCACTGCCGCCAGATCGACCGCTGGCAGCATCGGCGCGCCCTCGGCCATGCGGTTCAACCGATCTTCAAGGCCCTCTGCCGCAAAACCCGGCAAGGCTGCCGCCAAATCGCGGGCGATTTCGGTCGGCGTTCCTGCGATCACGATGCTGTCGGGATCAAACCGCCGCGCCGCCGGGTCAAAACCGATGGCCGCGCCAAGTTCCCCCGCAGAGATACCCGTTTCACTGGCCAGAACCTCCACCAATTGCGCGGCCCATGCCCCCCAACTGGCCCGAAAATCGAACAGCGTTCCGTCCTTGTCGAAGATAACGCCGTCGATCATTGCTTTTCCCTTCCCGTGATCCGCGCCCGACTTTGACCACAGGCCGAAGGGAATGCAATCACGTCCGCGTCATCGCACAGAGCTTATGTCCAATGCGGCAACGCGCCCCCCGGCAACGCTGCCCGCGCCTGCATTGGCACCGTGTACTCCAGCCCCGCCCCATCACAGAACCCGACGATCCACGCATCGTCCTGCAACAGGAAATCCAACACCGCCGCAAGAAAAGCAGGCTGTCCCGCCGCCGCCGCCACCTGTTCCGCCGTGGCCCCTGTCGCGCCAAGGAAAACGGGAAACAGCTCATCCTGCCCCGCCAACCATCCCAGCGCCTGCAAGGCCACCGTTTCCGCCCGCTCCACCTTCATCGCAGCCTCCCCCGCACTGTCACGGAATCATGAAATTTGAACTCAGTGTGGAAAGTGTTTCTTAACGAATTGGTAATGGTTTCTCCACCAGACTGGGCCGTCCTCGGGCAGGTGCCCGACAGAGGGGTGGTCGGACGAAAGATGGCGGCACGGATTCTGATCGTAGACGACGTGGCGACCAACCGCATCGTCCTGAAAGTGCGCCTTGCCTCTGTCTGCCACGATACGGTGTTGGCAGGCGATGGCCGTTCTGCCCTGCGCCTGATGCGGGACAGCGCGCCCGATCTGGTGCTGCTTGACCTCAACCTTCCCGATATGGACGGCTGCGATGTCTTGCGCAGCCTGCGCGCCGATCCGGCCACGCGCGACCTGCCGGTGATCGTCCATACCGCCACCACCTCTGCCGCCGCCCGCTTCGCCGCATTCGAGGCCGGGGCCGATGACGTGCTGACGAAACCGGTGGATGACCACCTCCTTCTCGCCCGCATTCGCAGCCTTTTGCGGCGGCGTGAGCCCACCGATACGACGACGCCGCCGGAATTCACCCTGCAAGAGGCAAGCACCCCCTTCGATTGGCCCGGCCTGATTGCCTTGACGGATTTCAGCAAGACAGCAGGCCCAACGTTGCGCACCGATCTTGCCGCGCTCCTGCCGCATCAGATCGCACTGTGGGACCGTGAAATGGCGCTTGCCGCCGATCTGCCCGACGCCTCGGCCCAGCCCGACGCCTTCCTGATCGATGCCACGGGCGGCAATGGGTCCGCAGATCACACCGCCTCGGCCCTCCGCCTTTTGTCAGAACTGCGCGCAGCCCCGGCGCATCGCCATGCAGGCCTTGCCCTTCTGGCCGCGACGCCCGACGCCGCTGCCATGGCCTATGACCTTGGGGTGGATGAGGCCATCGTTCAGGGCAGCACGCCCGCCGAAATCGCGCATCGCCTGCACGGCCTTATCGCGCGGGGCCGGGCCGCCGCCTCGCGCCGCAGTGCGCTGCGCGACAATATCCGGCTTGCCCTGACTGATCCGCTGACCGGACTGTTCAACCGCCGCTATGCCCTGCGTCGCATGGGGGAAATGGCCGTGGATTCCGCACTCCGCGCTGCCAGCCTCGCGGTGATGATCGTCGATATCGACCGCTTCAAGACGGTAAATGACCGCCACGGTCATGCCACGGGCGATGCCGTGCTGGTCGAAGTCTCGTCTCGCCTGCGGCTGCAACTGGGGGATGCCGATCTTCTGGCCCGCATCGGGGGTGAGGAATTCCTCATCGCACTCTCTCGCCGCACCCCGGCCGAGGCGCAGGCGCTGGCGCAACGTCTTTGCGCCGCGATCAGCGACCGCCCGGTGACAGTGGCAGGCGCAGGGGCATCGGTGCCGGTCTCCATCTCCATCGGCCTTGCCATGGCACGCCCCGGCACCCTGCCGGATGAGGCGATGGAAAGCGCAGACCGCGCCCTCCGCGCGGCCAAGACCCAAGGCCGAAACCGCGTCATCATGGGCAGTTCGGCGGCTTAACCGCCCGGCCGCCCCTCATCGTGCCCGCCCCCGCGCGGCCCTCGCCGTAGCCTTTCCTCCAGACGGTCGGCAAAGCCCTGCCGCGCCTCCGGCGTCATCGCGGTCAACCGCTCCAACAGCAGATCCTGCCCAAGATCCAGCCGCTCCTGCATCCGCGCCCGCTGCCCCGTCATGACAGCGCGCATCGCTTCCGGGTCGAACGGTTCGGCCCGCAAAACGACCAGCAAATCCCCGAATTCCGCCCGCATCGCCCGCCGCACCTCGCCCAAATTCGGCATGCGCGCGACAAAGTCGCGCCGGATGGCCGCACGGTCAGCCTGCGACAGCGCCTCGGTGAAGGGGCCAAGGTCAAGGTCGCGGACCATCCGGTCACGCGGCCCGCCGTCGCGCAGGATCGCCCCGACAACCAGCCCCACCACCAACAGGTTCAACGCCACCGAAATCCCCAGCGCGATGCGCAGGCCGCGCAAGGATTTCTGCGGCGGCACAGGCGGTGGGGTCATGTCTTGCACCGGATCAACCATCGCTCAATTCCCCTCCAGCAGCACGTCAATACCGGGGATCAGTTCCACCGTCTCCAGCGGCGCCCCCAACATCGCCTCATCCAGCCCCGCCAGCCCGGCAGGCTGCACAAGGCCGAGGAACAGGCCCGTCACCGCCGCCGTTCCCATCCCGGCGACCGCCCCGGCCCCGCCGAAAGCCCATGTCAGCCGCGCCCATAGCCCCGGCCCGCGCTGGCGCGGACCCGGGGCTGCAACCACGGCCTTGGGTTGCTCGGCCAAAGCATCGGCCAGAACCCGCGCCATCAGCGCCTCGGATGGTGCGGGCCGCGCCGCCCGCGCCATGGCGAACAGATCGTCCAGCCCGGCTTCCGCCCGATCCTCAGGCCGCATCCCGTCATTCCCCATCGTCATAGCCCAGCTCCTCGCGCCGCCCCGACAAGATCGCGGTCAGCGCCCGTTTGGCGCGGGCGGTCAGACTTTCCACCGCCTCCACACCGATGTCCATCACCGCGGCAATTTCGGGATTTCCCAACCCCTCGATATGCCGCAGCACCACCGCCTGCCTCTGCCGCTCTGGCAGCGCATCCAACGCCGCCTGCAAGGCCCCCATCCGGTCGGCCTCCATCAGCCCGGCCTCGACGCCCTTCGCGCCATCCGCCACTTCGGGTGCCTCGTCCAGCGCCCCAGCCGGACGGCGCTTTCGCGCGCGCAGCCTGTCGGTGCAAATATTCGTCACCACCCGATAGACCCATGTCGATACCTGCGCCTCCCCAGCCCGCCAGCCGGGGGCCGCCCGCCACAACCGCAGCATCGCCTCCTGCGCCACATCCTCGGCCTCTGCCGCATCGCCCAGCATCCGCGCCGCATAGCCGAGCACGCGCGGCACCAACCGCGCCGTCAGAACCCGCGCCGCGACCGGATCGCCCGCCGCATAGCGTGCCAACACCGCCTCATCCGAGGCGGCGGCCATCGCTTCGGCCTGCATGTCGCGTGGCATGTCCATCCTGCCTCGGGCTTAGCTCGTCATGCGCTGTCCTGCAAATCCCGCGCGCCCGATCCGACGCGCGGGACCCTTCATTCGTTACTGATCGCCACCGAACCAACGGTTCCAGCCACCATGACCGTCGCGCCCATGCCCCCGGCCTTCACCGCGGTTCCCCCGCATTTCGGCCATCATGGTCCGCCCGGCCTCGATCTCGGCCTCGCTCAGCGCGCCATCGCCATCGCTGTCCAGCCGCTCGAACATCTGCTGCGGCGCGGGACGCACCGACAGTTCCGCCACAGTCAGCAAGCCGTCGCCATCCGCGTCATGCCGCTCAACCATCTGCGCGGCCTGCGCTTCGGCCCGCGCCTGCATCCGCGCCATGGTCAGCGTGGCAAGTTCCGCCGCCGACAGCTTGCCATCCTTGTCGGCATCCGCCGCCACAACCTCGGCCGCACGATAGGCCTGCATCTCATCCTGCGTCAGCTTGCCGTCCTTGTCCGCATCTGCCACCGCAAAATCCAGCGTCGCCAAGGGACCACCCGCCCCCATACCGCCGCCCATACCGCCCCCCGCCCGATCGGCCAAGGCCGCCGTCGACACGGCCGCCCCCGTCAGGGCCGCCAAGGTCAGAACCATCATCGTCTTGCGCATCGCCGTCATCGCTCGTCACTCCTCATTTCGGGCCTAGGCATCTTTGCCGCCCTTCTGAACGTCAAACGCCGCGCCCCGCGCGTTCCGTCGCCGCCGCGCGCAACTTTTTGCAAAGTCCCCGCGCTGTGGCGATCTGTCCCCTCCCCCGAGAGTGGCGCTTTGGGCTAGCTAGGCACCTTCGGCCCAATCCGGCCCAAGGTGACCCCAATGCCCGACGGACATTTCCAGCAAGACGATCTGCGCGAGGATCTTCTCGAAGACCGCCCTCTCGGTCAGGCGATGCTGCGCGGCTGGCGGCGGCGCTGCCCCTGCTGTGGTGCGGGCCCACTCCTGCGCGGCTATCTCAAGGTCCGGGAAAGCTGCCCCGTCTGCGGCGAGGCGCTGCATCACCAACGGGCCGACGACGGTCCCGCCTATCTGACGATCCTGATCGTCGGCCATCTGATGGCCCCCGTGATCCTCTGGGTCTTCACCACATGGCGGCCCGACCCGCTTATCCTTGCCTCCGTCTTTTCGGTGGGCACGGTTGCGCTTTCGCTCTACCTTCTGCCCCGGCTGAAAGGGGCCTTGGTGGCGGTGCAATGGGCGAAACGGATGCACGGGTTCGGGGGCAAGCGGTGACCGAGGCAACAGCGGCAGAGCAGATCCGCCCCGCCGCAACAACCGTTCTTCTGCGTCGCACGGCCAATGGCCCGCAGGTCCTGATGGGCCAGCGCGGCGCGGGCGCGGCCTTCATGCCGTCAAAATATGTCTTTCCCGGGGGGGGCGTGGACGCCTCCGATCACCGCCCGCTTACGCCCGGCCTTCTGGGCGATGCCTGCCTGTCCCGGCTCGGACAGCATCTGCCAGACCCCGCGCCCTCGCCCGCCGCCCTCGCCACCGCTGCCCTGCGCGAATTGCAGGAAGAGACGGGCCTCACCCTTGGCCCCGCCACCACCGAGGCCCCCGCCCTGCGCTTCATCTTCCGCGCCATCACGCCGCCGGGTCGTTCCCGCCGCTTCGACGCGCGTTTCTTCCTGATCGAAGCTGATCGCATCGCGGGCGACCCCGACGATTTCTCGGCCGCTTCGGACGAATTGTCCCACCTCCACTGGATCGGCACGGGCGAGGCGCGCGCCCTCGACCTGCCCTTCATCACCGAGGTCGTTCTGGCCGAGATCGCAGCCCTTACCGCGCACGCCCCCCTCGGCCTGAGTGAGGGCGGGGTCCCCTTCTTCGACAATTCCGGCCCGATCCCCACCTTCCGCCGCCTGCGCTAGCCCCGCCAAAGGCCCCAGCGCACCGATCCCTTCATCTTGGCCCAAATACTCAAACCGCATCGCTAACCCCTGCACCACGCCGCAGGATTTTCCCCCATAGGATGGGCCATCGGCCCATCACCCCAAAGAAGCGCCAACGAACCCGCGCGGCACGCGCAAGGCGGCGCTCACCCCGCCGCCGCCTCCAGCGCCGCGCCACGCCCGTCCCGCCGCAGCACCCAAGCCGCCGGACCTGCCCCCCTTGCCCGCTCGCGCTCCAGCCGCCAGACCGCCCCCCGCTCTTCCAGCAGCGAGGATGCCGCCGGCAAGGGGGCCATCCGCCAGCGGCTTTCCACCCCCGCAGCCCCCTCCTCTCCCCCTGTCAGCATCACGCCCAAAGGCACGATCCCGCGCCCCGCGTGATGTGCCGCCTCCGCCCCCGCCTCGGCGGCCAGTTGCAGCCGCCTGACCGGGGTCAACCCCGGCGCGGCGGGTATCTCCGCCACCACAAGGGGCACCGCGCCCGACCGCAGGCCTTCTTCCATCGCCCAGAGGATATCCTCCACCCGTCGTGCCCGCGCGCAGACCAACCGCGCCGGATCGGCAAAGGCCGCCACCCCGTCGGGATAAAGCCGCTCCGCCTGCCAGCCCGGCGTGATCCACAGCACAGGCCCCGCACATTCCGCCATCACCTGCACCGCCAGCGCCACCCGTGACGGGCCGCGAAATTCATGCACCCGCCCGCGCGCCAGACCGATACCCAGTGCCGCCCCGCCGGGCATCGGCACCATCCCGCGCGCGCGCGGCCCAGAAACGGACAGGATCGACAGACTCATGCCCAAGACCCTAGCATGTTCACTTTTTGTTCTCAATCCTGACCAACATCCCGCCAAGACCCCCTTGCCCCCGCGCCACCCCCCGCTAGGCTACCCCCCGGAACGGAAGGACAGCACCGATGAAACAGATCCGCCTCGGCGAAACCGATCTCATGGTCTCCACCCTCTGCCTTGGCACGATGACATGGGGCACCCAGAACAGCGAAGCCGAAGGCCATGCGCAGATGGACCTGGCGCTCGATCACGGCTGCACCTTCTGGGACACGGCGGAAATGTATCCCGTGAATCCCGTCGCCGCTGAAACCGTGGGCCGGACGGAAGAGATCATCGGCACATGGCTCGCCTCCCGTGGCGGGCGCGACCGGATCGTGCTGGCCACCAAGATCACCGGCGAAGGGCAAAAGGCCGTCCGCGACGGCGCCCTCATCACCGGGGCCACGATGCGCGCAGCGGTGGATGCCTCGCTCAAGCGCCTGCAAACCGATGTGATCGACCTCTACCAACTCCACTGGCCCAATCGCGGCAGCTATCACTTCCGCCAGATCTGGAGTTTCGACCCCCGCCCGCTCGACAAGGCCGAGGTGACGGCCCATATGCTCGACATCCTCACCACCGCCGATGACCTGATCCGCGCCGGGAAAATCCGCCATATCGCGCTGTCGAATGACTCTGTCTGGGGCACCGCCCGCTGGCTCCATCTGGCCGAGGTGAACGGCCTGCCCCGCATGGCATCGGTGCAAAACGAATATTCCCTCCTCTGCCGCCAATTCGACAGCGATTGGGCCGAACTTTCGGTGGCGGAAAACGTCCCCCTCCTCGCCTTCTCGCCCCTCGCCACGGGCCTGCTGACCGGGAAATATGCAGGCGACGTGATCCCCGACGGGTCGCGCCGCAGCCTGAACCCGCAACTCGGCGGGCGCGTCACGCCGCAGGTCTTTCCAGCCGTCGCCGCCTATCTGGGCATCGCCGCGCGCCACGGGCTTGACCCGGCGCAGATGGCGCTGGCCTTCTGCCGCCAACGCCCCTTCCCCTGCATCCCAATCTTCGGCGCGACCAACCTCGACCAGCTGCGCACAGCCCTTGGGGCCGCCGATCTCACCCTGTCAGACGAGGTGCTGGCCGAGATTGACGCCGCCCACCGCGTCCATCCCCAGCCCTATTGACGGGTATCAGAACCCGCCCCCCTGCGACCAGCGCCACGCATCGCGGATCATCGCCTCCAACCCCCGTTCTGGGGTCCAGCCCAGCTCGTCCCGCGCCCGGGCCGATCCGCAGACCAAGGCCGCCGCATCGCCCGCGCGACGCGGCCCCTCCACCACCGGAACCGCGCGGTTCGTCACCACGCGGGCATGATCGATCACCTCGCGCACCGAATAGCCCGTCCCGGTGCCCAGACAAAAGACCCGCCCCCCCTTGCCGCCTTGCAACCAGCGCAGGCCCCGCACATGGGCATCCGCCAGATCGGTCACATGCACATAATCCCGCAGACAGGTGCCATCCCGCGTCGCGTAATCCGTGCCATGCAGGGTCAGCGCCGCGCGTTTCCCCTCAATCGCATCCAGCATCAGCGGGATCAGATGCGTCTCCGGCTCGTGCCGCTCGCCCACCTCGCCCTCCGGGTCGGCGCCTGCCACGTTGAAATAGCGAAAGATCACAGATTGCAGCCCATGGCTTGCACCAAAATTCCCCAGCATCTGTTCGATGGCCAGCTTTGACGCCCCATAGGCATTGATCGGGCGCTGCGGCGTGTCCTCGTTCAACACCACCCCATCCTGATCGCCATAGGTCGCGCAGGTCGAGGAAAAGACGAACTGCCCAACCCCCGCCGCCACACAGGCCTCGATCAGGTTCAGCGCGCCGCCCACATTCACCCGCCAATAACGGCCGGGGTCCGACATCGACTCGCCCACCAAGGACAGCGCCGCGAAATGCATCACCGCCACAGGCTTCCATTCCGCCAGCGCCGCATCGATGCTCGCGCGGTCCATCAGATCGCCGCGCGCAAGGGGGCCGAACTTCACCGCCCCCTCCCATCCCGTCGACAGGTTGTCAAAGGCCACAGGCACAAACCCCGCCCGCTTCAACGCCTTGCAGGCATGCGCGCCGATATACCCCGCGCCCCCCGTCACCAGCACATGATCCGCCACTCGCAAACTCCCTTCCGGACCCGTCTGGGCCCGACACTAGCCGCGCCAGCCCGCGCGCGATAGCCCCGCGCGCCCTCTTTGGAAACCGTTCACCATCGCCGCCGATCCTTGCCCGCAGAACGCATGGCCAAGAGGAAGCCCGATGTCGGACGACGCAACCCCCCTTCTTTCCCTGCCGCTGATCCTGCCCGCGCAGGCACAAAAGCATGTCACCCATAATGAATCGCTGCGCCTG
Source organism: Fuscovulum ytuae (assembly GCF_029953595.1). NCBI lineage: Bacteria > Pseudomonadati > Pseudomonadota > Alphaproteobacteria > Rhodobacterales > Paracoccaceae > Fuscovulum > Fuscovulum ytuae. The sequence continues at coordinate 1,841,022 of NZ_CP124535.1, forward strand.
CTTGATATCCTCGTCCATCTGGCCGTCTTGGATCGCACGCGCAGCGCCCCGCCCGATCTGCCGATCGAAGGTGACCGCCACATCATCGGGCCCGATGCGACGGGTGCATGGCTTGGGCAAAGCGGCAAGGTGGCCGCCTTCTGGGGCGGCGTTTGGGTCATCCTTGACCCCCGCCCCGGCTGGCAGGCACGCGTTCTGGCCGAAGACCTGACGCTCGTTCATAATGGCACGGGTTGGGGGGCGGCCTTCACCCTCCCCGAAACCCAGCCCCGTTTCGGCATCTCTACCTCTGCCGATGACCACAACCGCCTTGCCGTCGCCAGCCCTGCCTCGCTTTTCACCCATGCAGGCGCGGGGCATCAGCTCAAGCTGAACAAAGCGGCCCCCGGCGATACCGCGAGCCTCCTGTTTCAATCCGGCTGGTCGGGCCGCGCTGAATTCGGCCTTGTCGGCGAAGATGCCTTCTCCCTGAAGGTCAGCGCCGATGGCAGCAATTTTCAACCCGTCCTGACCGCCGATCCCGGGACAGGCCGCGCCACGCTGGCCCGTCCGGTGATCCTGCACAGCCAATCCACACCACCACAGGGCCTGCCCGATGGGGCGCTCTGGCAAGAAAACGGGCAACTTTTCGCCCAACTCGCCGGGCAAGGCATCCGCCTTGACGGGCAAGGCAACATTCCCATCCTCCTCCCCCCGGCGGGTGAGATGATCCTCACCACCACAGGCGCGGGCGGCACAACGGCAGGCACGCTTGCCGGGGCGGCTGGGCGGCTTGACCTTTACCCCTTCCAGCCACGCGCCGATCTGTCCACAGACCGCGTCCTCGTCAACTGCACCACCGCCGTGGCCGGGGCCTTGGCCCGCGTCGTCCTTTACACCGCCGATTCCAACGGGCGGCCCGATGCCCTGATTTTGGAAAGCGATGACCTCGACCTGTCCACCACCGGGGCGAAATCGGCCATCGTGACGCTGTCGCTGCGGCAGGGCCGCACCGTCTGGCTGGGCATCCGCCATTCCTCCACCGCCACGCTGTCGGCTTGGGCAGCAACCGCCACGCCCGATGTGAATGGCGGCACCGCCCCGGTCACCTCGGCGCGCAAGGTGCTGCGCCGCACCCATGGCTGGCCTGGCCCCGCCCCCGCCCAATGGGCCTGGAACCCGGCCGAGATTTCCAGCGCCCTCGCTACCGCAATCTGGCTGCGTCAGGCCTGACAGCGTGTCCTGACTGCGCCACCTGCCCCATCTTGCTGCACCGCAGCCTTTGACAGCGCGAATCGCGCTGTCTTAAACAGGCAGGGTGCGTGGCATCGGGCCACGGCCAGATGGGTGTAGGCGAATGAAGATTGCGATGATCGGGACGGGGTATGTCGGCCTCGTCTCAGGGGTGTGTTTTTCCGACTTCGGGCATGATGTCGTCTGCGTCGACAAGGACCCGGCAAAGATCGACCGTCTGAATGCAGGCGAAGTGCCGATCTTCGAACCGGGCCTTCAGGACCTGATGGCCAAGAACGTGGCCGCGGGCCGCCTGTCCTTCTCACTTGATCTTGCGCAGGCGGTGGATGGGGCCGATGCCGTCTTCATCGCCGTGGGCACGCCCACGCGGCGCGGCGATGGCCATGCCGACCTGCGCTATGTCATGGCCGCCGCCGAAGAGATTGGCCGCGCCATGACGGGCTATACCGTGGTCGTCACCAAATCCACCGTCCCCGTCGGCACCAACCGCAAGGTGGCCGATGCGGTGCGCGCCGCCAACCCGACCGCCGATTTCGACATCGCTTCCAACCCCGAATTCCTGCGCGAAGGCGCCGCGATTGACGATTTCATGCGCCCCGACCGCGTCGTGGTCGGCGTGGAAAACGACCGGGCGCAAAAGGTGATGTCCGACATCTACCGCCCCCTCTTCCTGCGGGAATTCCCCATTGTCTTCACCGGCCTCGAATCCGCCGAGATGATCAAATACGCCGCCAACGCCTTCCTCGCGACCAAGATCACCTTCATCAACGAAATCGCAGCGCTTTGCGAACGTGTCGGCGCAGATGTGAAATCGGTGGCCAAGGGCATCGGCCTTGATGGCCGCATCGGGAACAAGTTCCTGCATGCCGGCCCCGGCTATGGCGGGTCCTGCTTCCCCAAGGACACCAAGGCGCTTGCCCGCATCGGGCAGGAACATGCGGTGCCCATGCAGATCGTGGAAACCGTCATCAAAGTGAATGATCAGGTCAAACAACGCATGCTCGACAAGATCATCGATCTTCTGGATGGGCAGGTGAACGGCAAGACCGTCGCCATCCTTGGCGTGACCTTCAAACCCAATACCGACGACATGCGCGATGCCCCCTCACTCACCATCGTGCCTGCACTGGTGGGTCAAGGGGCCAAGGTCCGCGTTACCGACCCCGAAGGCCAGCGTGAGGGTGAGGCGCTCCTTCCCCATGTCAAATGGGTGGAAAACGCCTATCAGGCCGCGAACGGGGCCGATGTCGTGGTGATCCTGACCGAATGGAACGAATTCCGCGCCCTCGATCTGGGCAAACTGGCGCGCAAGATGAACACCCCCCGCATGGCCGACCTGCGCAACATCTACAACCGCGAAGACGCCCTCGCCGCAGGCTTCGAAACCTACGAAGGCGTGGGGCGCTAAAGGAAAAGGCCGGGGTCACCCCCGGCCTTGCCCTGTGCCGTGAAGGGGGCGATCAGACCACCCGCTCCACCATCATCTTCTTGATCTCGGCAATCGCCTTGGCCGGGTTCAGCCCCTTGGGGCAGGTCTTGGCGCAGTTCATGATCGTGTGGCAACGATAGAGCTTGAACGGATCTTCCAGCTGATCCAACCGCTCTGGCGTCGCCTCATCGCGGCTGTCGATGATCCAGCGATAGGCATGCAGCAGCGCCGCAGGACCCAGATACTTGTCGCTGTTCCACCAGTAAGACGGGCACGAGGTCGAACAGGACGCGCACATCACGCATTCATAAAGCCCGTCCAGTTTCTTCCGATCCTCGATCGACTGCCGCCACTCTTTCGCGGGGCGGTTCGTCTTCGTCTCCAGCCAAGGCATGATGCTCGCATGCTGGGCGTAGAAATGCGTCAGGTCGGGGATCAGGTCCTTGATCACCGGCATATGCGGCAGGGGATAGATCTTCACATCCCCCTTCACCTCATCCAGCCCATAGATACAGGCCAGCGTGTTGATCCCGTCGATATTCATCGCACAAGACCCGCAAATCCCTTCCCGGCAAGACCGGCGGAAGGTCAGCGTCGGGTCGATCTCATTCTTGATCTTGATCAGCGCGTCCAGAACCATCGGACCGCAGCTGTCCATATCGACGAAATAAGTATCCACCCGCGGGTTTTCCCCGTCATCGGGGTTCCAGCGATAGATCTGGAACTTGCGCACATTCTTGCCCTCAGGCTTCGGCCATGTCTTGCCGGTGCGCACCTTGCTGTTCTTGGGAAGCGTGAACTGGACCATGTTATCCCTTCCATTCCGGGAATGAATACAGCGGCCGCGTCGGCGGCACGCCTGATTTCTGATAGACGCAGGCATCAAAGATCGCCGAAGGATCGCGGCCGAGCAGATAGTCGGACGACACTTCCAGCCTTACCCCCCCCGTCGCGTTCCCGCCCGAGGTGACACCCGCACTGACCATGCCGCGCGGCTTTGCCGCCAGCTGTGCCCGGTCAAGGCATTGCCGTTCGGCCCGATCCACCGGGATCGGCCCACAAGCCAGAAGCAAAAGGGGAAGCAGCCAGACCGCCCGCATCACACCCCCAAAGCCACGCCATTGGCGGCAAGGCAGGCCTGCGTTTCCGACCGCGCGACGATGGACCAGACCACCGCCTCGGTCGAGGTTCCGGCATAGACCCCCACATCCCGCACCAAGGACTGTATCTCTGCCGCGCTGGCATTCTGTACCACGCACGTCGTGGCCGCCCCCGCCTGTGGCCCGGCCAACCGGTCATCCACGATGGGCCGCACAACGGTTTCCGCCGTCCGCCGCGCGACCTTGTCGGCCACATCCTGTGGCGAACAGGCGGCCAGCGTCAGGGGAAGAAGGGCAAGCATCAGGGTCGGGCGCATGGTCGTGCCTCCGGTTGCAGGGGTTTCCCGCATCCTGCCATGGCCCTGCAAGGAACCGCAGCCCCGCCGCGCCATGGCGCGACCGGGGCGGCGCATCCCCGCCGATGCAAGCCCCTTGCCCATCAGAACTTCCGCTCTGCGGGGGCGATCTTCTTCAGGCTGATGCCGCCCTCAGCCTCGGTCGTCAGCGGGTCCACATGCACCCCCCGATAGCCGAGCGTGACCTTGTCGCCCTCCACCCAAGCCAGCGAATGCTTGCGCCAATTGGCATCATCGCGCTGCGGATAATCCTCATGCGCATGCGCCCCACGGGATTCTGTCCGCGCATGCGCGCCATAGATCGTGGCCAGCGCATTGGGCATCAGGTTGGCCAGTTCCAGCGTCTCCATCAGATCGCTGTTCCAGACCAGGGACCGGTCGGTGACCTTCAGATCGCCCATCTTCCCGGCAATCGCGGTCATCTTCCGCTCGCCTTCGGCCAGCGTCGCCTCGGCGCGGAACACCGCCGCATCGGCCTGCATGGTCTTCTGCATCTCCAACCGCAGCGCTGCCGTGGGCGTGCCGCCATTGGCGTGCCGCATCGCATCGAACCGCGTCAGGGCCTTGTCCACCTCGGCCTTGTTCACCGGCGCGACCGGGGCTTTCGGGTCCACGATCTGCCCCGCCCGGATCGCCGCCGCACGGCCGAACACCACAAGGTCGATCAGGCTGTTTGACCCCAAACGGTTCGCGCCATGCACCGATGCACAACCCGCCTCGCCCACCGCCATCAGGCCGGGGAAGACCGCATCGGGGTTCTCGGCAGTCGGGTTCAGCACCTCGCCCCAATAGTTCGTGGGAATGCCGCCCATATTGTAATGCACCGTCGGCAGAACCGGGATCGGCTCTTTCGTCAGGTCCACACCCGCGAAAATGCGTGCCGATTCCGAAATCCCCGGCAGGCGCAGCTCCAGCGTTTCCTTCGGCAGGTGGTTCAGGTGCAGGTGGATATGGTCGCCATTCGCACCCACGCCCCGCCCTTCGCGAATCTCCAGCGTCATGCAGCGCGACACATAATCCCGCGGTGCCAAATCCTTGTAATGCGGCGCATAGCGTTCCATGAACCGCTCGCCATTCGCATTGGTCAGATAGCCGCCCTCGCCCCGCGCGCCTTCGGTGATCAGACAGCCCGACCCGTAAATCCCCGTCGGGTGGAACTGCACGAATTCCATGTCCTGCAGCGGCAACCCGGCCCGCGCCACCATCCCGCCGCCATCACCCGTGCAAGTATGAGCAGAGGTCGCGCTGAAATAGGCCCGGCCATAGCCGCCCGTCGCCAGCACCACCATCTTGGCGTTGAAGACATGGATCGTCCCGTCATCCAGCTTCCACGCCACGACGCCCGTGCAGGCCCCATCCGTGATGATCAGGTCCAGCGCGAAATATTCGATGAAGAACTCCGCATTGTTCTTCAACGATTGCCCATAAAGCGTATGCAGGATCGCATGCCCCGTCCGGTCGGCGGCGGCACAGGTGCGCTGCACCGGCGGGCCTTCCCCGAATTCCGTCGTATGACCACCGAAGGGGCGCTGATAGATCTTCCCCTCTTCCGTGCGCGAAAACGGAACGCCGTAATGTTCCAGCTCATACACGGCCTTCGGCGCCTCACGCGCCAGATATTCCATCGCGTCGGTATCGCCCAGCCAGTCCGACCCCTTCACGGTGTCATACATGTGCCACTGCCACGAATCCGGGCCCATATTGCCAAGCGAGGCCGCAATCCCCCCCTGCGCCGCAACCGTGTGGCTGCGGGTGGGAAACACCTTCGTCACACAGGCCGTGCGCAGCCCCTGCTCGGCCATGCCCAGCGTCGCGCGCAGACCCGCACCGCCCGCCCCCACCACGACCACGTCATAGTCATGCACTTCATACGGATAAGCCGTCATCTCAGCCCCAAATCTCAAAGCGCGATGCGGACAAGGGCATAGAACCCCGTCGCCATCACCACGTAGGAAAGCGAAATCGCCGCGATCACGAGGGCCTTCTTCGTATGGCCCCGCGCGTAATCCTCGATCATCATCTGCGCGCCCTTGGCGAAGTGGCGCATCGACACGAACAGCACCAGCCCGGTCACGATGGCCGGAAAGGGCCGCGCAAAGGTGGCCATCACCGCCTCATGCCCCTGCCCCAGCGCACGGCCAAAGATGAAAACCCAAACCGGCAGCAGGAAGGCCAGCGCCACTGCACTGACCTGCATGTACCAGTGATGTTCGGTTCCGCTATGCCCCGCGCCCTTGCCCACGGCGCGCTTGCGGTCGGTCAGGTAACGCATCGCCCTGCCCCCCTTACACGATGATGATGGTGAGAAGGGTCAGCACGACCGACCCGATGATGCAGGCCCAGCCCAGCTTTTCCGCCGTGGGAATATCCAGCCCCTTGCCCGCATCATAGATCAGATGCCGGATCCCGGCGAGGTAATGGTACCACAGCGCCCAAGCCGATAGCGTGAAGACCAGATCGCCGAACCAGCTTGTCGCCACCGCATCGGCAATCGCGAAATATTCCGGCGAGGTCGCCGCCGCCAGCAGCCACCACACCGCCAGCATCGTCCCCACGATCAACCCGTTGCCGGTGATCCGTGTAAGAATCGACGTGATCGAGGTCAGTTGCGGACGGTAAATCTGCAAGTGCGGAGAAAGGGGCCGTTCGACCCGCTTCACATCAGCCATCTCGGTTCCCTTCGTCGCTGGCTTGCCCGTCCGATCGGACCGGCGGGCGCGCATTCTTGGCCTTATGACGTGTCTGAATAGCGGATTTTATGGCCAAGTCACGCTTCAGAACGCCGCAGAGGCGTCATGTTGGCGCTAAATCCGATAAAATTTTAGCTTTGTGATCACGCGCTGAAAATTTGTGATCACAGATCACGGTGCCGTCGTCAGCGCATAGTCCGCAAGCTCGATGCACATGGTGATGGTCTTTTCGGACGGATCGTAAAAGGCATTGGCCTCGTCGCAGGGTCCGACCTGCACACCCACCGCTTCCGGCAGGGTCCAGATGGAATTCAGGTAATCCACCTCTTCCAAAATCGCCGCCTCAATGTAATCGGCAGGCTCCCCCTCACCCAGCCAGACAAGGCTTTCCCCTGGCCCCGCCGCCTCCAGCTCGTCCAGAAAGACCCCCCAGGACCCGGCAGCAAGGTCGAACTCATCCGGGCAGCTCGCCGCGCGATCCTCGGGCAGGCCGAACTCTATCGCCAGCGCCTCCCGCTCATCCGGCGCACCGCCGTAATACAGGCAGAGAAAGGTGAAATACCGCCGCTCATCCGGCGAATGCACCCCCCAAAAGGATGGATCATACCCGGCCTCGGCACTCTGCATCGCGCTGGTGGCCCAGAAATTCGCCACAGCCGCCACCTTCGCCTCAGACGATTCGGCATCCCACAGCCGGTCGATCATCACGACGGACAAGACATCCGCCGCATCCTCTTCCAACCCCAGAACCGGCAGCTGCATCACATCGATCAGCGCATGGCCAAGCTCGTGGTAAAAGATCGCCAGCATCACATCGCGGACATGCCATTCTGCATCCGACAGGTCCAGCTCTTCTCCGGCCAAGGCCTCACCGCTGTCCTCAGCCCCGCCCTTTACCCCAAGGGTCTGGGCCGCCGCCCCAAAGGCCAACGACAGAAACAAAAGAAGGGAACCGATCACACGCCGCATGGGATGCATCATGCCCAAACACGGCCACCAATCAAGAGGGATTTTGTGATCACAAAGCCCTTCAGACCGGCACCAGCGCCCAATAATCAAGATCCAATAGAACCTCCGGCAGGTATTTCCCATCCTCGCCCCGCAGGGCAAAGGGCGCGGCCCCATCCTTCACCGCCACCAAGCGCAGCCGCAAGGCACCCACACCCGGCGCTTCCGTCTCGGCCCGGTCCAGAACCTCCGACCAAGCCCGCACCGTATCGCCTGCGAAACAAGGGTTCGCATGCGCGCCCGCATTCAGCGCCACGATCATCTGCGCATTGGCCAGCCCGTTGAAAGACAGCGCGCGGGCCAGCGAAATCACATGACCGCCGTAAATCAGCCGCCGCCCATCCTCGCGCTGCGTCACGTCGAAATGCACCTTCGACGTGTTCTGCCACAGCCGCGTCGCCATCAGGTGATCGGCTTCCTCCACCGTCACGCCATCGACATGGTCGATCTTCTCGCCCACCGTGTAATCGGCAAAGCGATGCCGTTCCCCCGCCAGCGCGAAATCGTAACGGCTGAAGTCCAGACGCTTCGGCACGACCAATGCCTCCGGCACCACCACCGGGGCCAGCGACGGCGTCACCGCCGCGGGCGCCGGCGCATCAAGACGGCGCTTTTTCACCATCACCCAGCGGACATATTCCAGCACCACCTCGTCGCGCTGGTTGATCCCCCGCGTGCGCACATAGACGACCCCGGATTTCCCGTTCGAGTTTTCCTTCAACCCGATCACGGTCGATTCCGACCGCAGCGTATCCCCCGCATAGACCGGGGCCAGCCAGCGCCCCTCGGCATAGCCAAGATTCGCCACGGCGTTCAGGCTGATATCCGGCACCGTCTTGCCAAAGACCACATGGAAGGCGATCAGGTCATCCACCGGGGCCGAGGGCAGCCCGCAGCCGCGGGCGAATTCGTCCGACGAATAGATCGCCCCCCGCGCCGGATAAAGCGCATGGTAAAGCGCCCGCTCCCCCCCCGAAATCGTGCGCGGCACGGCATGAACGATGGTTTCGCCCAGCCGATATTCCTCGAAAAACCGCCCCGGATTGGTCTTCATCACCTGTCTCCACCCGTAGGAGGGGCAATATTGCCCATCCTACGCATCCCACATCTCAAGGTAGGATGGGCAAACCTGCCCATCCTACATCTCGCCCAGTTTCACCTCCGGGCTGTAGTCACCCGGAACCTCTTTCACCACTGCCTGCCCGCAGCGCATCACGCCCCGCGCGGCGTCAAAGGCATAGGTCGGGTCCCCATGCAGCGCCCAGCCCTTGTTCAGGGCCGCCGTCACCTTGTGACAGAAGGCCGAAGTGTCGTCCTCCGACAGGAACCGATAAAGCTTCATGCCTTTACCCCCACGGCTGGATGCCCAACCAGTTGTGGATCAGCATGATCCCCACCGTCACCACCACGGTCGCCACGATGGCCTTCACCTCTGCGCCGGGCTTTGCCACCGGCGGGGTCCAGTCGCGTTGCGCCCGGTTGATCAGGATCACCGACACCACCGCCCAAGCCAGCAATCCACCAAACAGGATGAAGGATGGCAGATCGCCATTCACCAGAAGATGCGCCACCGCCCAGGTCTTCACCGCCGTCAACTGCGGGTGCCGGATCTTCCGCGCCAGTGCCGATTTCGCGCCGGATGCCGCGTAAAGATAAACCGCCAGCAGCATCAACAGGTTGTTGATCCCCACCAGCGCCGGGTTGCGCCCCCACCACACATCCGCCTCGGGCCGCGCCGCGCCATAGCCGAAATACATCATCACGACCGAGGCCAGCACCGCCACCGCCACCAGCCCCTTGCCCGCATCGCCAAGGCCCGCCCGCGCCCCCGGCGCCACACGCTTGAACAGATGCGCCGCCCACCACAGGGCCACGCCAAGGATCAACAGGGTCATCGCTCTACCTCCAAAGGCTTAAATGCGCGCGCACCCTGCCCCTATTCTGCGCCCACCGCAATTCTCTCGGCAGTCATCGCCTGTGCCCGGATCGCCTCCATCTTCGCCAGCACGGCCTGCGCGGTCACCACATGCAGGTTCTCCACGATCCGCCCGTCCAGCACGGCCACGCCCTGCCCCTGCGCCTGTGCCGCGTTGAAAGCCTCGATCTGCCGCCGTGCCAGATCGACCTCGGCCTCGCTCGGCGCAAAGGCTTCATTCGTGATCTCCACCTGCGCGGGATGGATCAACGTCTTGCCATCAAACCCCATGTCGCGCCCCTGCGCGCATTCCGCGGCCAGCCCCGCCTCATCCTTGAAAGCGTTATAGACCCCGTCCACGATCACCCGCCCCGATGCCTTCGCCGCCAAAAGGCACAGCCCCAGCCCCGTCATCAGCGGCATCCGATCCGCCCGGAAACGGCTGCCCAATTCCTTGGCCAGATCATTGGTGCCCATCACCATCCCCTCCAGCCGGGGATGGGCGGCAATCGCGGCGGCGTTCAGCATGCCCAAAGCCGTTTCCATCATCGCCCAAAGCGGCATCTCGCCCGTCACCGCCGCCACAGCGTCCAGATCGGCAGGCCCATTCACCTTGGGCACAAGGATCGCATCCACCCCCGGATGGTCGGCAAAGGCCGCCGCATCGGCCCGCCCCCATTCGGTATCGAACCCGTTGATCCGCACGATCCGCGCGCGGGGTCCATAGTCCACCTCGGCCAGAAACCGCGCGAGCGTCGCCCGCGCCGCCGCCTTCTCATCCGGGGCCACGGCATCCTCCAGATCGAAGATGATCGCGTCCACCGCCAGATCACGCGCCTTTTCCAGCGCCCGCTCCTTCGATCCGGGGATATACAGGACAGATCGGTAGGGCCGCAGCATCGGATTCGCCTCCACGCAAGATTGTTTCGCCCAAAGGCATCATTTCGGAAGTTTCAGCAAGCCCCAATTTGCCGCAGCGCAGCAAAACCCGCGTATCAGCCCCGCAAGCCCGTCCACAAAAGTTGCACCGACAGGATCAAAAGCGCCCAGATCACCAACCGGAAGAACAGCTTGTCCGGCAGCACCTTTACCAACCAGACCCCCGCAAAGACCGCCGCCGCCGCAATCGGCATCAGCATCAGCGCCACCTTCATATTCGACGCCGTCAACTGCCCCAATTGCCAATAGGGGATCAGTTTGGCCGCATTGATCACCGAAAAGGCGATGGTTGATGTGCCTGCAAAGACCGTCTTCGTCATCTTCAAGGGCAGGGTATAGACCTGATAGGGCGGCCCGCCCGAATGGCTGACAAAACTGGTAAAGCCCGACACCGCACCCCAGAACAGCCCCGGCGCCACTTCTGCCCGGCGCGGCGGGCCATCTGGCCGCCCCCGCAGGATCAGGTTCAGCGCGAAGGTGATCCCGATCACCCCAACCAGAACCCGCACCCAATGCTCTGACACGACAGAGGCCGCCGCCCAGCCCACCCCGATCCCCACCAGCGCACCGGGCAGAATGATCGCCAGGACGCGCCCGTCGAAATCGCGCCGATAGGCCCACAGCCCGAACATGTCCGACACCACATAAACGGGTAGCAGCAACCCTGCCGCCGTCACCGGGCTGATCGTCAGGGCAAGGATCGGCACGCTCAGCATGCCCACGATGGGAATGCCGCCCTTGCCCGCGCCGACGCAGACCGCCGCTGCCACTGCAGCCATCCAGAATCCCGGCCCGTCCATGCCCGCCCCTTCATTCGCCTTCGCGCTTTAGCGCAAACAGGCTGCCCCCGCCACCACCCTGCCGCATTTGCCGCATGCCATTGTATACCGAACAGCCACCGTAACGCTTGCCAGACGGCGCGGAGGGGCGTAGCAAACCCCCGACTCACCAAAGACGGAGGATCCGGACCATGGCACGACCCAAGATCGCCCTCATCGGCGCCGGCCAGATCGGCGGCACGCTCGCCCATCTCGCCGCCATCAAGGAACTCGGCGATGTGGTGCTTTTCGACATCGCCGAAGGCACGCCGCAGGGCAAGTCGCTCGATATCGCACAATCCGGCCCCTCCGAAGGCTTTGACGCCACGATGAAGGGCACCAATGACTATGCCGATATCGCAGGGGCCGATGTCTGCATCGTCACCGCAGGCGTGCCGCGCAAGCCGGGCATGTCGCGCGACGACCTTCTGGGCATCAACCTCAAGGTCATGAAATCCGTGGGCGAAGGCATCAAGGCCCATGCCCCGAACGCCTTCGTGATCTGCATCACCAACCCGCTCGATGCCATGGTCTGGGCGCTGCGTGAATTTTCGGGCCTGCCCCACAACATGGTGGTCGGCATGGCCGGCGTCCTCGATTCTGCCCGCTTCCGCCACTTCCTCTCGGTCGAATTCAACGTCTCCATGCGCGACGTGACGGCCTTCGTTCTTGGCGGCCATGGCGACACGATGGTCCCGCTGACCCGCTATTCCACCGTCGCGGGCATCCCGCTGCCCGATCTGGTGCAGATGGGCTGGACCACGCAGGAAAAACTGGATGCCATCGTCCAGCGCACCCGCGATGGCGGGGCCGAGATTGTGGGCCTGCTGAAAACCGGCTCCGCCTTCTACGCGCCCGCAACCTCGGCCATCGAAATGGCCGAAGCCTTCCTCAAGGATCAAAAGCGTCTGCTGCCCTGCGCCGCCTATGTGAAAGGCGCCTATGGGCTGGATGGCCTCTATGTCGGCGTGCCGACGATCATCGGCAAGAACGGCATTGAACGCATCGTGGACATCAAACTGAACGCCGCCGAACAGGCGATGATGGACAAGTCGGTGGATGCGGTGAAGGGCCTTGTCGCCGCCTGCAAGGGCATCGACCCGTCGCTGGCCTGATTGCCTGACCCATGCTAATCCAAGGGGGCGTTCCGCAGGGAACGCCCTTCTTTTTTCCTGAAAGGCCTATCCCATGGACTACGGCAAAGCCGGCAACCCCAAAGCCGCCAAGGATGCCCATCACCCGCATGATCAACCCCGCCGCGGCGCGCCCAAGGGCGATGCCAAGGCCGCCGCGAAAAAGGAAGAACTCCTTGCCCGCATGAAGGCCGCCGCCGAGGCGCGCAAACCCAAGGATTGACCGAAGGCGCAGATGGGCCAAACGGCCCATCCTACCCCGTCATGTCAGTCTACAGGATGGGCCATGCCGCCCCTCATCCTCGGCATACCGTGCAAATTCGCACCATTAACCATAATCACGCCCCCAACCCTCTCCAAATTTGTATGCACACTTTGCTGCACAAAACCCGGCACAAAACAGGGCACAACCGTTTTCCGCCAACCCCCTGAAATCACAGCCCAAACCGCAAGAGATTGACTTCCCCCCGCCCCCACGGCCACATCGCGCCAAAGGGGACCAGCCATGACCGCACGCACCGAAGACCTCGCCGCCCGCCTGATGCGCTATTGCGCCATCGACAGCCAGTCCGATGCCGATAGTCCGGCGCAGCCTTCCACCGCCATCCAGCTCAACCTCGCCCGCCTTCTGGTGCAAGAACTTGAAATCATGGGCGCTTCCGACATTCGCCTGACCGATTACGGCACCGTCCTCGCCACCATCCCCGGCACTGCCGAAGGGCCGACCATCGGCTTTCTCGCCCATATGGACACCGCCCCCCAGTTCAACGCCACCGGCGTCAAACCCCGCCTGATCCGCGGCTATAATGGCGGCGCGATCACATACCCTGACAATCCGACCCTCACACTCACCCCCGAAGCCTCGCCTAACCTGTTGAAAAAGCTGGGCCATGACATCGTCACCGCCTCCGGCACCACCCTCCTTGGCGCCGATGACAAGGCCGGCATCGCCATCATCCTTCACACCGCCGCGGCGCTGCTGAAAGACCCCTCCATCCCCCACGGCCCGATCCGCCTCGCCTTCACGCCCGACGAAGAAATCGGCCGCGGCGTCGACCAGCGCCTGCCATCCGATCTGAATGTCGATTGGGCCTATACCTTCGACGGCGGCGAGGCGGGCGAGATCGAATTTGAAACCTTCTCCGCCGACGGGGCCGAGGTGAAAATCGAAGGCGTCTCCATCCATCCCGGATGGGCCAAGGGCAAGATGGTCAACGCCATCCATCTTGCCAGCAAGATCATCGCGGCCCTCCCACAGCATACGATGCTGCCGGAACTGACCGATGGCCGCGACGGGTTCATTCATGCAACCGATATGACGGGCGGCTCCTCCGCCATGACCCTGCGCTTCATCCTGCGCGATTTCGAACGTCAGGGCCTTGAAGAGAAAGGTAAAATCCTGCGCGCGGTCTGCGACGCCGTGCAGGCCACGGAACCCCGCGCCACCATCACCTGCACCATCACGCCGCAATATCGCAACATGCGCTACTGGCTGGAAAACGACATGCGCCCCGTCACGCTGGCGCAGGATGCCTGCCGCGATATCGGGCTTGACCCTGTCTCCGTCCCGATCCGGGGCGGCACCGATGGGTCGCGGCTGACCGAAATGGGCGTGCCCTGCCCCAACCTTTTTACCGGAATGCAGGAAATTCACGGGCCTCTGGAATGGGTGTCGGTGCAGGATATGGAACGCGCCTCGGACCTGATGCTCGCCCTCCTGCGCCGCGTTGTGGCGCAAGCGTAGGTTGGGCAATCGGGCCCTATGAGACATCCCTCCCCCTACGCCGCCCCCGGTTTCTACGACAAGGCCTTGGCCGATGGCCGCCACCGCGACATCGTCGGCGGCCGCTGGGAGGAAACGCCCCGTATCGTGCTGCCCCTCCTCACCCGGCACGGCCTGACCGCCAAAGACCACCTCCTCGACATCGGCGCAGGCAGCCTGCGCCTTGGCCGTCACCTCGCCGCCATGGTCACCGCCTATTGGGCGACGGATGCCTCCCGCGCCCTCATGCTTAAGGGTTGGGAAACCGAGCTGGATGACACTGCCCGCCACGACCTCCCACAAGACCACCTCGTCGAAGACGCCGCCTTTCTCTATCCCAACATCCCCGACACGATCACCTTCGTCCTCGCCTTCGCGGTTTTCACCCATCTCCCAGCACAGGATCTTCACACCGCCTTAACCAATCTCCGCCCCCGCTTTCCGCATCTGCGGCGGATCATCTTCACCCTCTTCCTCGCCCCCGAAGGCCATCATGGCCCCTACCGTCAGGCGGATGGCGTCGTCACCCATCCCGACCGATTTCCATGGCACATGACCGAAGGGAAAGCCCTCTCCATCTCTGCCGCCGCAGGTTTCACGGCCACCGCCCATCCCCATCGCCTGCCGCGCGGGCAGGTGATGTTTACCGCCGAACCGACGGCCCCGTAGGATGGTCTGTACGGCCCATACAGACGGCTGGAACCCGCGAATCACCCTTTATCGCTAACGGTTTCCTGCTTGTGATCACACATTTTCGGCGTGTGATCACAAAATGTCGATTTTTGGCCCGAAACCACTGCATACCATAGAATACCGTTTCACCCCTGCCCCTTTCCATGTCATTCCACCGCAAAACCACAGCGATGGGACGGCTACGATGAACATCCATGAATATCAGGCCAAGGCGCTGCTGCGCCAATATGGCGTCCCGGTCTCGGATGGGCGCGTCGTCCTGAAGGCCGAAGAAGCGAAGGCGGCGGCAGGTGAGCTTGACGGTCCGCTCTGGGTGGTGAAGGCCCAGATTCATGCCGGCGGTCGCGGCAAGGGCAGCTTCAAGGAACCCGAAGCTGGCGAAAAGGGCGGCGTCCGCCTTGCCCGCTCCGTCACCGAAGCCGACCAATTCGCCCGCCAGATGCTGGGCCGCACCCTCGTGACCATCCAGACCGGCCCGGCCGGCAAGCAGGTCAACCGCATCTATATCGAAGACGGCTCCGACATCGCGCGCGAACTTTACCTCGCGATCCTGATCGACCGTCAGACCTCGCGCATTTCCTTCGTCGCCTCCACCGAAGGCGGCATGTCGATCGAAGACGTGGCCCATGACACGCCTGAAAAGATCGTCTCCTTCTCGGTCGATCCCGCCACCGGCCTGTCCGATTTCCACGGCCGCCGCGTCGCCTTCGCGCTGAAACTCGAAGGCCAGCAGGTCAAGCAATGCGTGGCGCTGGTGAAGAACCTCTACCGTCTCTTCGTCGAAAAAGACATGGAGATGCTAGAGATCAACCCGCTCGTGGTGATGACCAATGGCAACCTGAAATGCCTCGACGCCAAGATGGGCTTTGACAGCAACGCCCTCTACCGCCACCCCGACATCGCCGCCCTGCGGGATGAAACGGAAGAAGACCCCAAAGAACTCGCCGCCTCGAAATTCGACCTCAACTACATCGCCTTGGATGGCGAGATTGGTTGCATGGTCAATGGCGCGGGCCTTGCGATGGCCACGATGGACATCATCAAGCTTTACGGGGCCGAACCCGCCAACTTCCTTGACGTCGGCGGTGGCGCCACCAAGGAAAAGGTGACCGAGGCGTTCAAGATCATCACCTCCGACCCGAACGTCAAAGGCATCCTCGTCAACATCTTCGGCGGCATCATGCGCTGCGACATCATCGCCGAAGGCGTGATCGCGGCGGTCAAGGAGGTGGGGCTGAAGGTTCCGCTCGTCGTGCGTCTGGAAGGCACGAATGTCGAACTTGGCAAAGAGATCATCAACAAATCCGGTCTGAACGTGATCGCCGCCGACAACCTGTCGGATGCCGCCCAGAAGATCGTCAAAGCGGTGAAGGGGTAATCCAATGGCCGTTCTCGTCAACGAAAACACCCGCGTCATTTGCCAAGGCTTCACCGGCAGCCAAGGCACCTTCCACTCCGAACAGGCCATCGCCTACGGGACCAAAATGGTCGGCGGCGTGACCCCCGGCAAAGGCGGCAGCACGCATCTTAACCTCCCGGTATTCGACTCGGTGCATGAAGCGAAGGCCATGACCCAAGCCAATGCCAGCGTGATCTACGTCCCCCCGCCCTTCGCGGCCGACTCCATCCTCGAGGCCATTGATGCCGAGATGGAGCTGATCGTCTGCATCACCGAAGGCATCCCCGTCCTTGACATGATGAAGGTCAAGCGCGCGCTGGAAGGGTCGAAATCCCGCCTGATCGGGCCGAACTGCCCCGGCGTCATCACGCCGGATGCCTGCAAGATCGGCATCATGCCGGGCCATATCCACAAGCGCGGCTCGGTCGGTGTCGTCTCGCGCTCCGGCACCCTGACCTATGAGGCGGTCAAGCAGACCTCCGATCTGGGCCTTGGCCAATCCTCCGCCGTGGGCATTGGCGGCGACCCGATCAAGGGCACCGAACATATCGACGTGCTTGAGATGTTCCTCGCCGACCCCGAAACGCAGTCGATCATCATGATCGGCGAAATCGGTGGTTCCGCCGAAGAAGAGGCCGCGCAATTCCTGAAGGACGAGGCAAAGCGTGGCCGCGCCAAGCCCTGCGCCGGCTTCATCGCGGGCCGCACCGCACCTCCCGGCCGTCGCATGGGCCATGCTGGCGCGATCGTTGCAGGGGGCAAGGGCGACGCAGAGTCGAAGATCGAGGCGATGCGCTCGGCAGGCATCGTGGTGGCTGACAGCCCCGCGACGCTGGGCGAGGCGGTGATGAAGTCGCTCGGCAAGTAAACGGAGGCAAGGGCAATGGAGGAAACGACGATGGATCTACGCGCGAAAACCGTCATGGCCTCCTTCCTTGCCCTGCTCGCGCTTCTGGCGCTGGCCGCGTGGACATCGCTCGGCCAGGCCGAACCCAACCGCGCCCTGAAAGGCGCGGTTTTCGGACAGACAGACTAGGTTTTTCCATTCAGGCGGGCCGGGACGCCGGTCCGCCCTTTCCCGCGACGGCGGAGGATCACAGGACATGACCGAACACAGCCCCAACGACCAGTTCCACGCCTCCAGCTTTCTGCAAGGCCATAACGCGGAATATATCGATCAGCTTCAGGCCCGCTATGCGCAGGACCCGAACTCGGTCGATGCCGCATGGGCGGAATTTTTCCGCGCCCTTGGCGACAGCGACCTCGACGCCAAGCGTCAGGCGCAAGGCCCCTCTTGGGCACGCGCCGATTGGCCACCCTCGCCCGCCGATGATCTGACCGCCGCGCTGACCGGCGAATGGCCCGCGCCCCCGGCCAAAGAGGCCAAAGCCGCCGCCGCCAAGATCGCCGAAAAGGCCGCCGAAAAGGGCGTCTCGCTGTCCGACGCGCAACTGCAACGCGCCGTGCTCGACAGCATCCGCGCGCTGATGATCATCCGCGCCTACCGTATTCGCGGCCATCTCGTGGCCGATCTTGATCCGCTGGGGATGCGCGAAACCACGCCGCACCCGGAACTCGACCCGGCCTCCTACGGCTTCACCGAAGCCGACATGGACCGCCCGATCTTCATCGACAAGGTGCTTGGCCTCGAAATGGCCTCCATGCGCCAGATCATCGAGATCGTGCGCCGCACCTATTGCGGCACCTTCGCCCTGCAATACATGCACATTTCCGATCCCGAACAGGCCTCATGGCTCAAGGAACGGATCGAAGGCTACGGCAAGGAGATCGCCTTCACCCGCGAAGGCCGCCGCGCCATCCTGAACAAGCTGGTTGAGGCGGAAGGCTTCGAAAAATTCCTCCATGTCAAATACATGGGAACCAAGCGTTTCGGCCTTGACGGGGGCGAGGCGCTCATCCCTGCGATGGAACAGATCATCAAGCGGGGCGGTGCCCTTGGCGTTCGGGAAATCGTCATCGGCATGCCCCATCGGGGCCGCCTGTCGGTTCTCGCCAATGTGATGCAGAAACCCTACCGCGCCATCTTCCACGAATTCCAAGGCGGCTCCTACAAGCCCGAAGATGTGGATGGCTCCGGCGACGTGAAATACCACCTCGGCGCCTCGTCCGACCGCACCTTCGACGGCAACACCGTCCACCTGTCGCTGACTGCCAACCCCTCGCACCTTGAGGCGGTCAATCCCGTCGTGCTGGGCAAGGTCCGCGCCAAACAGGATCAGTTCGGCGACCAAACCACCCGCTCCTCCGTCCTGCCGATCCTGCTCCATGGCGACGCGGCCTTCGCGGGTCAGGGCGTGGTGGCCGAATGCTTCGGCCTTTCCGGCCTGCGCGGCCACCGCACGGGCGGCACGATCCATATCGTGGTGAACAACCAGATCGGCTTCACCACCGCGCCGCACTTCTCGCGCTCCTCGCCCTATCCCACCGACATCGCCCTGATGGTCGAGGCGCCCATCTTCCACGTCAACGGCGACGACCCCGAAGCGGTGGTCCACGCCGCCCGCGTCGCCACCGAATTCCGCCAGAAATTCCAAAGGGACGTGGTGCTCGACATCTTCTGCTATCGCCGCTTCGGCCATAACGAAGGCGACGAGCCGATGTTCACCAATCCGGCGATGTATACCCGGATCAAAAAGCAGAAGACCACGCTTCAGCTTTACACCGAACGCCTCGTGAAAGACGGCCTCATCCCGGAAGGCGAGATCGAGGATATGAAGGCTGCCTTCCAAGCCCGCCTGAACGAGGAATTCGAGATCGGCAAGAATTTCAAGCCGAACAAGGCCGACTGGCTGGATGGCCGTTGGTCGGGGCTGGACCGCGAGAAAGAGGAATACCAGCCCGGTCAGACCGCCATCAAACCCGAAACGATGAAAGAGGTGGGCCAAGCCCTGACCCGCATCCCCGACGGGTTTGATATCCACAAGACCGTGGCCCGCCAACTCGACGCCAAGGCCAAAATGTTCGAAACCGGCAAGGGCTTTGACTGGGCCACGGCCGAGGCGCTTGCCTTCGGATCGCTGGCTGTCGAAGGCTTCCCCGTCCGACTGGCAGGTCAGGATTGCACGCGCGGCACCTTCTCGCAGCGCCACTCCGCCTTCATCGACCAGTCGACCGAGGAACGCTATTACCCGCTCAACCACATCCGCGCGGGTCAGGCCCGGTATGAAGTCATCGATTCCATGCTGTCGGAATACGCGGTTCTGGGCTTCGAATACGGCTATTCGCTGGCCGAACCCAACGCGCTCGTGATGTGGGAGGCGCAGTTTGGCGATTTCGCCAATGGCGCGCAGATCATGTTCGACCAGTTCATCAATTCCGGCGAACGCAAATGGCTGCGGATGTCGGGCCTTGTGATGCTGCTGCCCCATGGCTTCGAAGGTCAGGGTCCGGAACATTCCTCCGCCCGTCTGGAACGCTTCCTCCAGCTGTCGGCCGAAGATAACTGGATCGTGGCGAACTGCTCCACCCCGGCGAACTACTTCCACATCCTTCGCCGCCAGATCCACCGCAGCTTCCGCAAGCCGCTGGTCCTGATGACGCCCAAATCGCTCCTGCGTCACCCGATGTGCATCAGCGATGCGGAAGATTTCACCACCGGCTCCACCTTCCACCGCGTTCTCTGGGACGATGCGCAAAAGGGCCACTCGGACCTGAAGCTTAAGCCCGATGCCAAGATCAAGCGCGTCGTCATCTGCTCGGGCAAGGTCTATTACGACCTGCTCGCCGAACGCGACAAGCGCGGGCTGGAAGATGTCTACCTTCTGCGTCTGGAACAGTTCTACCCCTTCCCCGCCATGGCGATGGTCAAAGAGTTGGAACGCTTCAAGGGCGCGGAAATCATCTGGTGCCAGGAAGAACCGAAAAATCAGGGCGGCTGGACCTTCGTCGAACCCAATCTCGAATGGGTTCTCACCCGCATCGGGGCAAAGCACAGCCGCGCCACCTATGCCGGTCGCGCGGCCTCTGCCTCGCCCGCCACGGGCCTCGCCTCGCGCCACAAGGCCGAGCAGGAGGCACTGGTGAACGACGCTCTCGGCGTTTCCGCCTGATCCCATCCCGCCCGCGCCACCCCGGCGCGGGCCAGACCAACCGATAGGCGCCCCAAAGCGGCGCGGAGGAACCGAAGATGACCGATGTTATGGTGCCCGCCCTTGGCGAAAGCGTGTCCGAGGCCACCGTTTCGACCTGGTTCAAAAAGCCAGGCGATTACGTGAAGCAGGACGAAATGCTGTGCGAGCTTGAGACTGACAAGGTCTCGGTCGAAGTGCCCGCCCCCGTGTCCGGCACGCTGGCCGAAATCCTTGCCCCCGAAGGCGCGACCGTGGCCGCCAATGCCCGCCTTGCCATCATGACCGAGGGTGCCGCTGCCGCCGCCCCGGCCCCCGCCGCCAAGGCCGAAGCTGCGCCCGCCCCGGCCCCGGCTGCCCCGGCCGCCAAGGATGTCGAAGACGCCCCCGCCGCGAAAAAGGCAATGGCCGAGGCTGGCCTTTCCCGCGATCAGGTGCAGGCCACCGGCCGCGATGGCCGCGTGATGAAAGAGGATGTCGCCCGCACCGTGGCCGGCGCCGCTGGTGCCGCCGCCGCCGCCGTGGCCCCCGCGCCGGCCCCGGCCGCCATCCCGCGCGCGCCCGTCCCCGCCGACGATGCCGCACGCGAAGAGCGGGTCAAGATGACCCGCCTCCGCCAGACCATCGCCCGCCGCCTGAAGGACGCGCAGAACACCGCCGCGATGCTCACGACCTATAACGAGGTCGACATGTCCGGCATCATGGAGCTGCGCAACACCTACAAGGACGCGTTTGAGAAAAAGCACGGCGTCAAGATGGGCTTCATGTCCTTCTTCGTGAAAGCCTGCTGCCACGCCCTGAAAGAGGTGCCCGAGGTTAATGCCGAAATCGACGGCACCGACATCGTCTACAAGAACTACGTCCATATGGGCGTGGCCGTCGGCACGCCTTCGGGCCTCGTCGTGCCGGTCGTGCGGGACGCCGATCAGATGGGCTTTGCCCAGATCGAAAAGAAGATCGCCGAACTGGGCGTCCGCGCCCGCGACGGGAAACTGTCGATGGCCGAAATGCAGGGCGGCTCCTTCACCATCTCGAACGGCGGGGTCTATGGCTCGCTCATGTCCTCGCCGATCCTGAATCCGCCGCAATCGGGGATTCTGGGGATGCACAAGATTCAGGACCGCCCCGTGGTGGTGAACGGCCAGATCGTCATCCGCCCGATGATGTATCTCGCGCTGAGCTACGACCACCGCATCGTCGATGGCAAGGGTGCCGTGACCTTCCTCGTCCGCGTCAAGGACGCCTTGGAAGATCCGCGCCGGTTGTTGATGGATCTCTGACCCTCAGGATGGGCAATATAGCCCATCCTACAAGGGCTGCGGGGCCCCGCCCCGCAGCGCTCCAACCGAGACAGCCCCATGACCCCCGAACTCACCGCCCTCACCCTCGCTGGCCTTCTCCAGATGGTGCAGTTCATCCTTTTCGCCGTTCCCGCCAACATGGAACTTGGCACCCGCTACACCTCCGGCCCCCGCGACACGGCCCCGGAACGGCCCCTGTCCACCCTCACCGGCCGTCTGCAACGCGCGCTCAACAACCATTTCGAAGGGCTGATCCTCTTCAC
The DNA here is from genome assembly GCF_029953595.1 of Fuscovulum ytuae. Taxonomy (NCBI): domain Bacteria; kingdom Pseudomonadati; phylum Pseudomonadota; class Alphaproteobacteria; order Rhodobacterales; family Paracoccaceae; genus Fuscovulum; species Fuscovulum ytuae. The sequence goes on from NZ_CP124535.1 coordinate 1,863,149, forward strand.
CCTCGCGGTTGTGGTCATCACCGTCTCGGACCAGTCCACCGCCTTCACCGCCGCCTGCGCCTTCGCCTATCTTGGGGCGCGCATCCTCTACATCCCGGCCTATGCGCTCGGCTGGCGTCTCTGGCGCTCGGTCATCTGGGCGGTGGGCTGGTTCGCCACGCTCGGCCTCCTGCTGGCCGCGCTGATTTGACATGATTTGTATGCACAGTTGTCTGCACAGTTTGCTGCACAAAATCCGGCACAACGCAGACAGACCCGAAAGGAAGGAACCGACCCATGGCTGAGTTTGACGTCATCATCATCGGCGGCGGCCCCGGCGGCTATGTCTGCGCAATCCGCTGCGCCCAGCTGGGCCTGAAAACCGCCGTGGTCGAGGGGCGCGAAACCCTTGGGGGCACTTGCCTGAACGTCGGCTGCATCCCGTCGAAAGCGCTTTTGAACGCCACCCACCACCTGCACGAAGCCCATGAAAACTTTGAAAAAATGGGGCTCATGGGGGCAGCGCCCAAGGTCGATTGGGCGCGTATGCTGGGCTATAAGGACGATGTGATCGGCCAGAACACCAAGGGCATCGAATTCCTGTTCAAGAAGAATAAGGTCACATGGCTCAAGGGCTGGGGCAGCATCCCGGCCCCCGGTCAGGTCAAGGTGGGCGATGAGGTCCATGCCGCGAAAAACATCGTGATCGCAACCGGTTCCGAGTCGTCTCCCTTGAACGGCGTGACCATCGACGAAGAGACCATCGTCACCTCCACCGGCGCGCTCGCGCTGAAATCCATCCCCAAGAAACTCGCCGTCATCGGCGCAGGCGTCATCGGCCTCGAAATGGGCTCCGTCTATGCCCGCCTCGGTTCCGAGGTGACGGTGATCGAATATCTCGACGCCATCACCCCCGGCATGGATGCCGAAGTCGCCAAGACCTTCCAGCGCATCCTGACGAAACAGGGCCTGAAATTCATCCTCGGCGCCGCCGTGCAGGGCGTGGACAAGGGCAAAAAGGGCGCAACCATCCGCTACAAGCTGCGCAAGAACGATACCGAGGCCACGCTTGACGCCGACACCGTCCTCGTCGCCACAGGCCGCCGCCCCTATGTCGCAGGGCTGGGGCTAGAGGCGCTGGGGGTCGAGATGCTGCCCCGCGGCCAAGTCAAGACCGACAGCCATTTCGCCACCAATATCAACGGCCTCTACGCCATCGGTGATGCGATCTTCGGCCCCATGCTCGCCCATAAGGCCGAAGATGAAGGCATGGCGCTGGCCGAAATCCTTGCCGGCAAGGCGGGTCATGTGAATTACGACGTCATCCCCGGCGTGATCTACACCACGCCCGAAGTGGCCTCCGTCGGCAAGACCGAGGAACAGCTGAAAGAGGAAGGCCGCGCCTATAAGGTCGGCAAGTTCTCCTTCATGGGCAATGGCCGCGCCAAAGCTGTGTTCCAAGGCGAAGGCTTCGTCAAACTCCTCGCCGACAAGGCGACAGATCGCATCCTTGGCGCGCATATCATCGGCCCGATGGCAGGCGACCTGATCCATGAGATTTGCGTCGCCATGGAATTCGGTGCCTCGGCCCAAGACCTCGCGCTGACCTGCCACGCCCACCCGACCTATTCCGAAGCGGTGCGCGAGGCGGCGCTCGCCTGCGGCGACGGTGCGATCCACGCCTGATACCAGATAGAAAGGCCAAGCCCCTTCATCTTGGCCCAAATACTCAAAAAAGCCCCGGTCGCCCCCCGCGCGCGGCCGGGGCTTTTTGCGCAAAGGGGGGTGCGGGGGGACGCCCGTCCCCCCGCCACCCTCACCGCCGCCGCAGCGCATCCCCCAGCGCGGGCAGCACCAGCCCCGCCGCCATCAG